>JBAXQK010000044.1:0-1608 GCA_037131775.1 Candidatus Uhrbacteria bacterium | reverse complement strand
TCGACCACCGCCACGGCAGCGCCACGCCGGGCACCTGGCAGACCCAGATGACGATTCCGTGGGACGCGCTTCCCGCGACGATCACGAAGCTGAACGCGTTCGCGATCCTTGGGGGCACGCACCTCGCGCTCAGCGCGGTTCCGGGACCCGAGCCTGATTTCCACCAGCCCGCGACGTTTCCGGACGTCGAAATTGCCGCTTAGCCCAAAGAAAAGCCACCGTCCGTCCGGACGGTGGCTTTTAGGTTTGCCTTGACGAAAACGTCAAAACGCGGTACACCGTTCCGACCTCGCGCGCATCCGGTGCGCGAACGCCCTTTGGAGGTATTATGAAACGCGGTACCGTTGCCGAGATCCTCTCATTCCCAGGCGAATGCCCCGCTTCCGTCTTCGAGCCGTTCGTCCGCGTGGCGGCGGCGCTCGATCCGTACGAGGAGTTTGCCCCTTCCACGACCAACGCGATCGAGTGGGACGATCACTTCGCCCTGGTGAGCCTGATGCAGTCGGCGGGGGTGTTCGACACCGCGTTCCAGAGCGCTCTCTGGTCGACCGTCATCCGGATGCGCAGGCATCTGGACGCGTCCGGAGGACACCTGAAGGCCAGGCGGCTCCGCGACTATGACCGGATGACGGAGCGGTTCCACCGTCTCGTGACGCGGGCACACAACGCCCTGCGCGATTTGGGAAGGCCTCTCGCCGTCCTGTTCCTCCGGGAGGTTCTGCTCGCGGCGCACGTATTCTCGTTCTCGGAGCAAATCAAGCGGGTCGGATTTGCCGAGGCCAAGAAGATCTCGCTGTCGAACGAGACGGAAGGGACGACCCCCCTGCTGCGGCGCTCCGTCAACTGGTACTCCGTCGCGGGGGCATCGTATCCGCTCAAGCCACTCGAGCTGCTCGTTCGCACCGGGAGCGAGGCGTTCGGCCTGCTGCGCGAAAGCGTCTTCGAGCCAACCGCGCCAGCCGGCGTCCTGTCGAGCCGCGTGGTAATGACCGACAAGTCCAGAAACAAGTACTACGCGCGATTCCCTGCGTACGAGCGGATGAACCCGATGTCGCTCGTCTCGTTCGACCTGGTGAATGTGCGCGGGCAGACGGTCATCGAGGGCGATATCTCGCGGGTGAACGGATCGGTTCTCGGGGCGGGCATGCGCCTGCTCCCGATCGTTACCCCGTACCTTCTGTACGGGAAGGGGAGCACCTATGACGTCCTGCGCCTGAAGATCCTTCTTGCGCTGGAGCAATGCGTCCTCGAAGGCGCCCTTTGCGAGCGGTCGTTCATCGACGAGGGGGATGACGATTTCCTCGGGAGCGGCGAGGCACATGAGCCGGTGCGCGCGGAGGCTGACGACGCCGGCCTCGAGGCCTTGGCAATCGCGACGGGTCCCGACGATTCGGCGTCGGAGTCCGTGCCCATCGTGGACCTCACGGAATCGTCCCGGCATCCCGCGCTTCTGTTTCGCCGCCTGAGCTGGCAGCGCATCATGCGCGGTTTCGTCCGGTACGGCGTCGACGTCTCGTTCGGCGGTTCGCACCCGAAGCTGTTCTACAACGGCGTCACGACGCGGTTCCTCAACCCCCACGAGACCGACACGCACCGCAACCGCCACGA
>JBAXQK010000043.1:0-1609 GCA_037131775.1 Candidatus Uhrbacteria bacterium | reverse complement strand
TCGACCACCGCCACGGCAGCGCCACGCCGGGCACCTGGCAGACCCAGATGACGATCCCGTGGGACGCGCTGCCCGCGACGATCACGAAGATGAACGCGTTCGCGATCCTCGGGGGCACGCATCTCGCGCTCAGCGCGGTCCCGGGAAATGAGCCGGACTTCCATCAGCCCGCGACGTTTCCGGACGTGGAAATTGCGGCGTAATTTAAGGAAAAAGCCACTGATCGAACGGTCAGTGGCTTTTGGTTTCATCTTGACGGAATCGTCACAACGGGGTACACAGTCTCGACTCCGAGCGCATTACGCGCACGGAAGCCCTTTGGAGCCCTCATGAAACGCAGTTCCGTCGCCGAGATCCTTTCCTTTCCGGGCGAATGTCCCGCGTTCGTCTTCGAACCGTTCGTCCGCGCTGCGGCGGCGCTTGAGCCCTATGAGGAGTTTGCCCCGTCCACGACCAACGTCGTCGACCGGGACGATCACTTCGCCCTCATCAGCCTGATGCAGTCGGCCGGGGTGTTCGACGGGGCGTTCCAGAGCGCGCTGTGGGCGACCGTCATCAGGATGCGCAAGCATTTGGACGCGTCCGGCGGCCACCTGAAGGCCGGGAGGCTTCGCGACTACGATCGAATGGCCGAGCGGTTCCATCGATTGGTGACGCGGGCGTACAACGCCCTGCGCGAGTCGGGAAGGCCTCTTGCCGTCCTGTTCCTTCGGGAGGTACTGCTCGCGGCGCACATCTTCTCATTCGCGGAGCAGATCAAGCGGGTCGGGTTCGCCGAGGCGAAGAAGATGTCCCTGGCGAACGACAAGGACGGGATGACCCCTCTCCTGAGACGCTCCGTCAACTGGTATTCCGTCGCGGGAGCCTCATCGCCGCTCAAGCCTCTCGAACTGCTCGTTCGTTCCGGAAGCGAGGCGTTCGGCCTTCTGCGCGAGAGCGTTTTCGAGCCGACCGTGCCAGCCGGCGTCCGTTCGAAACGCCTGGTGATGACCGACAAATCCGGAAATCATTACTACGCGCGGTTCCGTGCGTACGAGCGGATGAACCCGATGTCGCTCGTCTCGTTTGACCTGGTAAACGCGAACGGGCAGACGGTCATCGAAGGCGACATCTCGCGGGTGAACGGGTCCGTTCTCGGAGCGGGGATGCGTCTGCTTCCGATCGTCATCCCGTACCTGCTGCACGGGAAGGCGAGCACCTACGACGTTCTGCGCCTCAAGATACTTCTTGCGCTGGAGCAATGCGTCCTGGACGGCAGTCTTCGCGAGCGGTCGTTTATCGAGGAAGAAGACGACGATTTCATCGGGGGAGCCGAGGCGTCCGAGCAGGAGCGCATCGCGGTCGACGACGCCGGCCTCGAGGCTTCGGCAATCGTGTCCAGTCCCGAAGAACCGGTGTCGGAATTCGTGCCCATCTCGGACCTTACGGAATCGCCCCGGCGTTCGGCGCTCTTGTTTCGCCGCCTGAGCTGGCAGCGCATCATGCGCGGGTTCGTCCGGTTCGGCGTCGACGTGACGTTCGGCGGTTCGCACCCGAAGCTGTTCCACAACGGCATCACGACGCGGTTCCTCAACCCCCACGAGACCGACACGCACCGCAACCGCCACGA
>JBAXQK010000042.1:0-1980 GCA_037131775.1 Candidatus Uhrbacteria bacterium | reverse complement strand
CGCCGACTGTCGGCGGCGTTTTCGTTTTTGAAGAAAAAAACCGTCACTCAGAGTCACCGAGGACGGCGAGGCATTCGGCGCGCATGGCGCGAACGCGGAGTCGGCGGAGGCCGCGGAAGCTGGAGGGAGCGACGTCGGCGGCATTCCGGAGACGAAGCACGTCGCGGTCGAGACGAGAAATCTCACCGGCTATCGCGAGGACGCGCGCGTCAAGTTCGTCGCTCACGAGAAACGCCTCGCCGCCCGACTGGGTCATGGAGAACTCCTCGAGCACGGCCACACTGTCCGCGAACGGCCCGTAGACGCGCAAGATTTCCTCATACTCGTCGCGAACCGACAGGTCGATCGCGGCCCGCAGGCGGTAGGCGTCCGCGAGGTTTTCCGGCGAATGGACGGCGGCGCACAGATGCGCGGTAAGAACGGCAAGCCGCATGCGTGTCTCCAGTACGGGAACGTTGTATCCAACCGATCGCCAGCCGTCAACAAGAGGGCACGCAGACCATTGAAATTTTGCGATTTTCTGATATCTTTCCTCTCCGCGAAAGCGGACAACCTACCTGGAGAAGCAATGGACAAACTTACCCCGTCGGGGATGGTCGGCATTTTGGTCACCGCCGTCCTTGGCTGCATCGTCTGGTACTACTGCGCCCACCCGGGGATCTACGACAAGCTCTGGATCATCGTCGGCGCCAATGCCGCGGTGTACGTCGGCTTCGTCGTGAGCATCGCGTACGCGATCTACTGCTGGAAGCGGAATCCCGAGGCGTTCACGCTCATCGAGATCCCGATCCAGATCGCCGTCAGCGCGATTGCGATCATCCTCATCTATCCGCTGTTCTACTATGAGACGGCGAACGTGGACGACGTGGAGATCTGGGACGGCCACGTGGTGAACGCGGTCTACGCGGAGGGCTGGACGGAGCACGTGCACCGGACCTGCTCCCGGAAGGTCGGGAAGTCGACCGTCACCTATGACTGCTCGTACAACGTATACCACCCGCCCGTCTGGACGGGGCACACGAACAACGGGTCCGTCGAGGACTTCGGAATCGGGTCCGGCACGTACGCCGCGTACGTCGGCCGGTTCGGCAACCAGGACCAGACGGGATCCGGACACCCCGGGCAAATCTCGTTCGGCGACGGACGCACGTTCCAGACGAACTACAACGAGAAGGACCCCGACAGCCTCGTGCCGTCGGCGCAGGAGCACGCGTACGTCAACTACGTGAAGGGCGCCCAGCTCTCGCTGCACCGCAATGGCCTCGGCAACGAGATTGGGTTCGAGAAGTTCTTCGCTCCGTACCCGTCCGTGCAATCCGGCACGTACGGGCCGATCGAGTTCAACCATGTCATCGCGATGGGCGCGGCGGTCCCGAGCGCATGGGCGCAGATCGTCGACCAGTCCCTCGACCGCTCGCTCTCCTACCTCGGCAAGACACGGCAGGTCAACGTGCTCGTGTACGTGGTCGGATCGGACAAGCGCGCCTTCAAGGACGCGCTCGACGCCAAGTGGGCGAACGGCAAGAAGAACGACGTGGTCGTGCTCGTGGGCGCCCCGGCGTTCCCCGAGATCGCCTGGGCCGACGTTTCGGCCTGGACCGAGACCGACCTGTTCCACGTCTCGCTGCGCGACCGCGTGAGCGAGATGAAGACTCTCGACGACCCGGACGCGTTCGCCGCGGCCATCGTCGACCAGATCTCGCTCCCCGCGGGCAAGGGCGGCTACGACCGCAAGCCCATGGAAGAGTACGAGTACCTGGCCAGCGAGATCGAGCTCCCACTCTGGGCGCACGCGTTCGTCTGGATCATCTGCGGGTTCCTCGCCTGGATCACGGGCTGGGCGCTCGAAAACAACGATCTCCGGGACGGCGGCTCCGGAGGGTACGGCAACGACTACTATTCGCCGCGTAATCGCAACAACCGTTTCGGAGGGTACTGAACATGGACATCTCGAAGATTCTTCTCGGTTTCGGCGCGGCC
>JBAXQK010000041.1:0-2141 GCA_037131775.1 Candidatus Uhrbacteria bacterium | reverse complement strand
ACGCGCTTTCGTCGTCTTCCGTCGAACTCCCCGTAGAAGATCTGTTCCCAGGGGCCGAAATCCAGCGTTCCCTCCGTGACGGCGACGACGACCTCCCGCCCCATGACCTGTCGCTTGAGGTGGGCATCGGCGTTGTCCTCCCCGGTGTCGTTGTGACGGTACCGGTCCACGGGTTCGTGGGGAGCCAGTGCCTCGAGCCACGTCTCATAGTCGTGGTGAAGTCCTCGCTCGTCATCGTTGATGAAGACCGACGCGGTGATGTGCATGGCGTTGACCAGAACGAGGCCTTCCCTGACGCCGCTCTCGCGAAGGCACTCGTGAACCCGTGGGGTGAGGTTGATGAACGCCCGGCGCGACGGAACATCGAGCCAAAGCTCTTTTCGGTAGCTCTTCATGGGACGCGTGCCTCCATACCGTGTACCTGGCTTCGTAAAGGGCCTGTCAGGCCCCGGTAATCAATTACGATAGTGCAGGATCATGACTGACGAGCACGAACCAGGCGCCGCGGCGCCCATCGACTTCATTCGGGCGATTGTCGGCGAGGACCTGGCGACCGGAAAGCACCAGGGCCGCGTGGCGACGCGTTTTCCGCCCGAGCCGAACGGCTACCTGCACATCGGTCACGCGAAGTCGATCTGCCTGAACTTCGGGATCGCCGCCGAACGGGGCGGCACGTGCAACCTGCGCTTCGACGACACGAATCCGACGAAGGAAGACGTCGAGTACGTGGACGCGATCAAGGAGGATGTGGCGTGGCTCGGCTTCACGTGGAGCGCGGAGCTGTACGCGTCCGACTACTTCGAACAGCTCTACCAGTTCGCGGTGACGCTCATCCGCCATGGCAAGGCCTACGTCGACAGTCTGGGCGCGGACGAAATTCGTGCCCACCGGGGGACCCTGACCGAACCCGGGAAGGAGAGCCCGTATCGCGGGCGGTCCGTGGAGGAGAACCTCGACCTGTTCGCCCGGATGCGCGCGGGGGACTTTCCGGACGGCGTTCACGTGCTGCGGGCGAAGATCGACATGGCGTCGCCCAATTTCAACATGCGCGATCCGACGCTCTACCGGATTCGCCACGCCACCCACCACCGCACGGGCGATGACTGGTGCATCTACCCGATGTACGACTACGCGCATCCGCTCTCGGACGCGCTGGAGCGGATCACGCACTCGATCTGCACCCTGGAATTCGAAGACCATCGTCCGCTGTACGACTGGCTCGTGGCGAGCCTGTTCGAGCGCGACCGTCCGCGACAGATCGAATTCGCTCGGCTCAACCTGAACTACACGGTGATGAGCAAGCGCAAGCTCCTCCAGTTGGTGCAGCAGGGGCACGTCTCGGGGTGGAACGATCCGCGGATGCCGACCATCAGCGGGCTTCGGCGCCGGGGGTGCCCCCCTGAAGCGGTTCGCGACTTCTGCGCGCGCATCGGCGTGGCGAAGAAGGAGAACGTCATCGACGTCGCGCAGCTCGAGCACAGCGTGCGCGAGGAACTCAACCGCTGCGCGCCTCGCGTGATGGCCGTCCTGCGGCCGCTGAAGGTGGTCCTGACCAATTACCCGGAGGGTCAGGTCGAAGAGATCGACGCCATCAACAACCCGGAGGACCCGTCGGCGGGCACGCGCAAGGTGCCGTTCTCGCGCGTGCTCTACATCGAGCGCGACGACTTCATGGAGAATCCGCCCAAGAAGTTTTTCCGGCTGTCCCCGGGCCGGGAGGTCCGCCTGCGCTGCGCCTACTTCATCACCTGCACCGAGGTCGTGAAGGACGATCGCGGCGAGATCGTCGAGCTTCGCTGTACCTACGATCCGTCAACCCGCGGCGGGGACGCGGCGGACGGCCGCAAGGTGAAGGCGACGATGCACTGGGTGTCGGCGGCGCACGCGATATCGGCGGACGTGCGTTTGTACGACCGTCTGTTTTCCATCGAACATCCGGAGGCGGCGGCCGACGGGAAGACGTTCCTCGACTACATCAACCCGGCCTCGCTCGAAGTGCTCCGCGCGTGTCGCGTGGAGCCGGGCCTCCTGGGCGCGCAGGCCGGTACACGGTACCAGTTTGAACGGCTCGGGTACTTCTGCGTGGACACGGACTCGACTCCGGGTGCGCTGGTCTTCAACCGCACGGTCTCGCTGCGCGA
>JBAXQK010000040.1:0-2262 GCA_037131775.1 Candidatus Uhrbacteria bacterium | reverse complement strand
CGCCCCAAGGTGGGGCTACGTCGCCGGGTCTTCCAGGTCCACGAGCGTTCCGTGGTTGCTGGTCTGGAGCAGGCTGTCCAGAGCGCTGGCGTCGGCCCGGAGCGAAGCGAGGAGCTTCACCCGCGCGGGCTCGGTGAGCGCCGATTTCCAGACCACGGTCTCGGTGACCGGCTGGTGCCGCTCGTTGTACTCGCCCGTGGCGACCTTCGTCGGTCCGTTCCGGAGGGCAAGGCCCGCCACGAACGTGATCTCGCCGTTGAGCTCCGCCTTGCGACGGATTACCTCGGCGACGATCATCGACTGGCCCTTCCAGACCACGGTCGTCGCGGCATTGGTGCGCGCGAGGATCGTGTTCAGGTAGACCAGCCGGCCGATCTTGGCCTTGCGCTCGGCGTTGACCTCGTCGAAGTCGAAGTCGACCGCGACGCCTTCGATACGCGCGACGCAACCGGTGGCCCGGCGGGTCAGCTCGGCGATCTCGCCCTTGGCGTCCTTGCACTGGCGAAGGACTTCCGAAAGGGAGACGCGGGTGGTGGTCGTCATGGGAAAACTCCGGGAGGGAACGCTTGGCGACATTGCCTGGTTCCTCCCTTCCGACGGCGATCTTCCCAGGGGCTTTGGTCCCGTCGAGTTCGTCGTGAGAAGGGAGGTGAGGACGCATCAGAATGCGTCTACTGCGTCCTCGAGAGGTGCACTGGGCGGGCATTTCAGCCGGCCCGTTCCGTCCGTTGGCATTACCGCGCGTCTTTCCCGCGCGGAGTCTCCGAGGCGACGGTTGGGCGACGAGGATTGCTAGTCCCGCCGTGATCCCAAGGCTTGCTGCTCACCATTCGCGACTGTGCGGGTCGCGAAGGCTCTTCATTTATTTATTTTAGAGAGGACGTCGAGACTGCCGCGAATTCTCGTCCTCTGTCTCTCCCGCGATCGGACTTCCCCTCACAAGGGGCCTGAGTCGCCAATCGCCGGAAAAGTCGGACTCGCACCGACGCACGTCCGAGCCGGGCATGGTTGTAACAGATCTCCGCCACGATCGCGGAACGTCTGTGAGCGTGCGGCTGGCCTGTCCGCAAGGGTCCCGCATGGACTCGTCGCTGTATGATTTCCCCGAGGGTACTTTCTCATCCCTGCGTCTTTGCGCCGATTGGTCGCGCGAGACTCTGCGTACGGGTTTGACGCCGCGCGGAGGGGACTTATCCAGTTTGCTTTTGGGCCTGGCGCCCGCACGAGCTCGGAGTTTACGGAGGGCGCCGTCCAATTTGCTGCCCTCGCTCCACGCCGTCGCGTGGGTTCTCCTCTCGATCTTGCCGCGGGATGCGTCCCGCTTCGACCATCCGGGCATCCTCGGCCCGTAAGGTCGCGGCATGGCTTGCCGCGGAAGTTGGAACCTCGATCCGTGTTTTTACGGCGGTTGTCCGCCGCAAACCGACCTTGCCGTCTCCAATGGAAACCGCCGTCCGATCTCACGAGTTTCCTTCCTCCCTTCCGCCCGCGACGACCGTCGCGAAGGGAAGGGAGGTGAGGACGCATCAGAATGCGTCTACTGCGTCCTCGAGAGAATCGGTGTACGGCATTGCTGCCGGACACCGCGGACATCCTGGTCGTCTCTGGGTGCGCACCCGAGCCAGTTTCGCTAGTCCTTCCGCCGTGACGTGGCAGGTACGATCTGGAGCCATTCCGCTCGAGACGGCCTCGTGGAAGGATTTAGATCTCCACTTTGGCCTGCGCATAAGGTTGCCGACGTGTCCGGACGCGTCCGTACCGTATCGGCGGGAATCGGATTTTTAACAGGCTGGTGACCTGCTATCCGTTCCCAACGGGCGACGATCCTTTCGAATCGCCCGGGTGCGGTCGGATGATCCCTCATCTCCGCTTTCCCCGTACCTTGCGAGTCCCTCGACCCGCCTTCCTTTTCCCGTGATGGACCGCCAAACGCGCCACCCAAGGTCCTGCCTCCACCCTTGTGAAGGCCCGATGGGATGGCCCGCTCGACCTGTCCCACCGTTTTTTCGGAAGCCGCGTCACTGCGGCGGGTTGGAAACCCCGGGCCTGTGCCCGACGCGAGTGTGGAATGGCTCGTCGCCTCCACTTCCTCGCGGTTTGCTCCGCCTTAGTCCGCAACGCGGTCGTATTCGCTCGGTCCTTTTGCAAGGTGGCGAATCGGTTCCGCGGGGAAACTCAGCGTGCTTCGAGGGAAGGGGAAGCCGGGAGGTGCACGCCCCCGACGAGACTGATCGACGTCCGCATCTCGCTCGCGGTTGCGTC
>JBAXQK010000039.1:0-2273 GCA_037131775.1 Candidatus Uhrbacteria bacterium | reverse complement strand
AATAAAAAGGGAGACGACAGGGTCGTCTCCGAGAGAGCTACCAGACGATCTCGAGCGGACCGGCTGGGAGCGGCGGGAGCGTTTTTGCGTATCGTTCCCAAGCGGCATTGTAGGCCTCCGTCCTTCCGCGGTTCGAGAAGGACCGCACGCTCCGGGGAATGCCCAGGACGTCGCGGGCGCGGGCTTCCCACTTGGCGCGGTCGGCGGGCGTCCTCACGAACCGGTGGTCCAGCCAGAGGCCGACGGGGAAGTCGGGGGACCTTTCGTTCCGATACCAGATCGTCGGCTCGCCGTTTCCCGGGACCGAGTTGGCGGACGCGTCGTTCATCTCGCGGATAAGTTCCGGGAGCCTGTCGGCGCGTCGCACGAGCCGCCAGGGAACGCGGAGGAAGACTGTGCTTCCGTGCCATTCCCCGAGCTCCAGCCACACCTCGGCCCACCAGCGCTGACGCTGCTCCGGCGACCGTTCGCGGAGACAGCGACGTTGCCACTGGAGCGCCAGGTCGTAGCGGAACCCAGGCTTTCTTTGGAAAATTGAGTCAGAACGGATCACCTTGTTTCTTGTCCTCACGTTGACCTCCTAGAGTCATCTGTCCTTTGCCTTGCGGCGGTTGGTGGTTTCTGAGTTTTGGTGTTGGCGACCTTCACTTGGTGAAGGTCGCCGGTTTATAGGCTCGCGCCGAACGCGGCGAGAAGCTCGGCGTGCTGGCGGTCGGACGTCCGCATCGTCAGCTCGAAGGTCTCGAGCGGGGCGAGGCCCATGAACGCGCGCAGGCGGTTCACGCGGTCCTTGCCGGAGGCGAGGACGTTCGAGTGGAACCACGCGTCGTTGTCGAGGAGGACGCCGCCGCCCATGCCGCCTAGGACCTGGCCGACGGGTTTCCAATGCGCGAGTCCCGAAGCGAGCGGACCGTCGAAGTCGCACATCTCGGCGCAGCACAGCCCGGTCGGGAACTTCTTCGCGTCCATGAACTGACGCTCGCACCACGGGAAAACGCTTGTCTCCACGTAGAAGCGATACGCGTCCGGATCGACGCTGAAGTCGACGGCCGGCGGAACGCCACCGAAGTCTTCGCGGACGTAGATGGAGCGCATCTCGTCTCTTGGCGATCGCGTCCTGCTGCCGAGCACTCGGCGGAGACGGAACTTGCCAAAGGTACTCGGAACGAGCTCGACCGGGACGGTCGCGACGATGCATCCGCCGCAGTCGTCCTCGAAGACGTACCAGCGGCGGCCCTGGGCCTCAGGGAGCTCGCGGTTGAGACGAACGGGAAAGGGCTTGTGTGTCATGAATCCTCCCTTTTCTCGACGAGGGTTCTCGTCGAGAAAAGGGAGGAGTCCAAGCCGAGGCTTGAACCAGAGATTGTTGGGCCGTCCTCCGGCGACCCGACGCGTTACGCGACCTGCCTCGCGAGTGCCGCGTCGATGGCACGGGCCATCTGGTCGGTGAGCTCGACGGGCCTTGGCGCGCGGGAGCCGTCGCAGGGCGTGACCGTGATCTTGTGCGCCTTATAGACGCCGCTCGGTCCGCGGCCGCTCCACCAGGAGAACTCGGTCGCGACGCGGACGTGGCGGTCGCCGAGGCACCAGACCTCGCCTTCGCTGTCGCGCTTGGCGTACCAGCGGTGGGTCTTGCGGCCGGCGATCGGAACGGCCGCGTCGACGATGGCCTGCGCGCCCGCGTCGAGGTCGACCGTGCTTCCGATCGGGGGCCTCTTGAAGCCGACGACCTTGCCGCGCCGGATGACCGGTTTGCTGTCGTACATTGCCTCCTTGCGCATCTCGGCGACGCGCTCGGCGAGGTCGAACGGGGTCGAAGCGGGCTTGCATGTCCCGTTGCACGGGCCGATCCTGCTGACCGACCAGCGCGTCGCGTCGACGATCGGCGCGCGGACGGCCGGCTGTTTCGACGCGAATGCCTTCTCGATCTCGGAGTGGCGTCGAGCGAGGTCCTCGTCCGAGAGGCTCTCGTCGCCGAGGGCCATGAGCGCGGCTTCGCGGCCGTGGTGTTCCATGGCGCGGAGGTGGGTGTGACCGCCGACGCACCAGAGGTCGTCGGTGTCGCCTTCCGAAGAATGGTCCCCGAAACGGGTGACCGGGCCGAATGACATGTGAGTCCTTGGATGGAACGTCGTGGCATGATTGCCTCGTTCCTCCCTTTCGCCGGCGAGATTTCCCAGGGACTTTAGTCCCGTGAGGTTCGTCGAGAGAAGGGAGGGGCCGAGGCGCAAGGATGCGCTTCGGCAGATTCGTTCCCGGGGTTACCGCGGCCG
>JBAXQK010000038.1:0-2734 GCA_037131775.1 Candidatus Uhrbacteria bacterium | reverse complement strand
CGCCCACCCAACACGGGTGGAATGCGGCCTGCGGCGATCCGTCCCGGGAAGCTGGCTACCAGTGCGCTTGGGGGAACGCGCTGGCTGCCATGTTTCCGGGACGGAATGTCGATCGGGCAATTAAAAGACCTGGGATACTGAAGCCCTTGCGAGCTTCGTGTTCACCCCAGGTTTGGTTGTCGTTGGATTCGACTTGCGATCTCTCCCATCGCGTTTCGTTTTTAGCGGCTCGTGTGTCGCTATCAACTTGACAATGGGAGAATAACACAACTTAAAAAGTTTGTCAAGAGTTTGGTGTACATGAATTGGATTCAAATAGCTAATTACCCTCTGTTGAGAGAAAAAAGAGTACGTAAGAAAGAGGAATTGAGTAGGAATAGATTAGAATATCACTGTCCAGGGATTGACAACCTGACGGTTTTATGGTAGAGTCTCACCAGCTTCGAGCGGCGATCCTGTCGCCCGCAAGCAAATCCCAGGCTTCGGCCGGGGCATCATCGATCGAATGAAGGAGGTATACCATGGGCGGTGGAGGCTAGAAGGAATAGGCCACCTTACGGCTAGAATGACCGACGCGGTCTTTCGACTCGAAACCCAAATGCCAACGAAGGTTGAATCGCAGGCTCAAGGTTCACGGCTAAAAGTCCAAACCAAGTCAAAGTTACTCCAACTTCAACCATCAGGAAGAAATGGAGTCTGCGATAGCGCGAATCATGGTCCTCGCGATCGAGAATCGCGGCAAAAACAACAACCCCGGAGGCGGCATGGGTGGCGCGTAGCGGCTCTGCACCGGACAAACTCGTAGGAGTCCCTGTCCGGTGCATCCCGCGCACCCATCTCTCTGACAGCGTTCGCGCCAATGGAAAACGGCAAGGACGCTGTTTTTCGTTGTGTCAAAAATCCACCGGTTGCCGGTGGATTTTTCGTTCGGGCTAAAGCTTCGACTGCTTCGACGACGACCAGGCCGCATTGAACATCGTTCTCATCGTATTCGCGATCGTTTCGCTTTCCAGGATGACGACGACCGGATGGCCCGTATACGTTACGAACGTGATGAACGAGTCGTAAACGGAAATGTTTCCGTGGAAATCTCCGAACGCGTCCGTCAGCTCGTGAAATTCCACGCCTGGCCGCGGATTCCTCGGAACTCCCCGGTGAAGGATCCGGTAGCTTTCCAGCTTTCCCCAGTCATACGTCGTTCGCGCCTTGATGATCGTTTCCTTATCGAACGCCGCGTACACGTCGTCATAGTTCGTGACCTCGTCCATTCGCTTCGGCTTCACCTGCGCCACGTGGTCGAAGTACGCCGGCAGCGCCTCCTCGCCCTCGTACACCTTTACCGTCGGCTTGATCCCGCCGGAGATGAGATGAAGCGTGCTCACCTGCGCCTCGATGTCCGACAGCGTCGCGGCGAACTTCTGCTGCTCGCCCTTCAGGTACGAGACGATGCGATGCGGGTCCTCGGCGACGTACAGGCGCTTCTTGCCGGAAAGGGAAGAGCTCATCAGTCCGCGCTTCTGCAGGAGCTCGATCGCCTCGTACGCGGCGGTGCGCGAGATCTTTGCCTTCGCGGAGATGTGCTGGACCGTCGACGGGCCGAGCTCGAGGGTCGAGAGGTAGACTTTCGACTCGCTGGGGAGAAGGCCGACGCGGGACAGTAATTGTTCGATATCTTTTGGCATAGGGGAGGAAAGAGGCAAGATTCAAGAAGGGCAAGTTGCAAGGAAGGGTCAAGATTCAGGGATAAGGTTCAAAATTTACTAAGACTTCTTCTGCTCGCGGTCATTGACGATTTTGCTGAAAATCCTTGTCAGCTCGAGAGCTTCCTGCGAGAGCCGGTTTCTTTCTTGGTCGACTTCCTTGTTTTGAGCGACGAACAGGAGTAACAGCCAGTGCTTTGATTCCTTGGCCTCCTTTCGCGAAATGCGAATGTGCATTGTGAAGTCCTTCTCTCCGAGACCCTCGGCTGCCTCAATGTAATTTGCTCCGACGGATCCGGACGACCGAATAAGTTGCTTTCCATCCTCCGTGTTGGAAATACTGCTTGGCAACCTTCGAACCAAATTTCGAACATCCTGCGCAAACTTCCGCGTCCTTTCTTCTAGGTCGTATGGCGCATTCCCGCTCATATTTGATTTTGACTTTGCCCCCCCCTGAACCTTCCTTGTCTCTTGGATTCTTGAATCTTGCCTCTTTCTATCTAGACGCCTTCTCCCGCCACCCTTAACACCTCATCCACCGTCGTCAGTCCCTCCAAGCACTTCAGCATTCCGTCCTGCTGCATCGTGCACATCCCCTGGGCTTTCGCCAATTGTCGCACCTGGTACTCGTCGATCTTCTCGCTCATGGCGGCGCGAATGGTGTCGGTCATCGTGAGCAGCTCGTAGATTCCGATGCGGCCCTTGTAACCGGAGTTGTTGCAGATCTCGCACCCTTTGCCCTTATAGAACTTCCATTGTTCCGGCGGCGGTACGGTCTCGCCCGAGTTCTCGGGGATCTCCTTGATGATCGCGGTGACGCGCGCCAGCGTCTCCGCGTCGAGCGTCATCTCCTCCTTGCAGTCCTGGTGGATTTTTCTCGTGAGGCGCTGACCGATGATCGCGTTGAGCGACGGGGCGAGGAGGAACGGCTTCACGCCCATGGAGATGAAGCGGGGGAGCGCGCCGGCCGCGTCGTTGGTGTGCAGCGTCGAAAGCATCATGTGGCCGGTGAGCGCCGCGTTGATGGCGGTCTC
>JBAXQK010000037.1:0-3118 GCA_037131775.1 Candidatus Uhrbacteria bacterium | reverse complement strand
ACAAGGCAGCGGCGCGAGACGCGTTCGCGGCCGAGAAGGCGATGGCGGAGAAGGAGCTGTAGGCGCAGGATTCATCCTGCGGGCAGGGGACGGGACCGATTGGGTCCCGTCCTTTTGCGTTTGCCATTTACCCCCCCCCGTGACATACACTTGTGTCGATCACTAACCCGACTGTCCTATGGGAATCGACTCGGCAAATCCGGCGGCGGAGGCTGCAGCAGCGGAGCAAGCGGCAAAGAAGACCTCCGTCTATTTTCGGAGATACGACCAGTCATCCTGGCCGAACCAACAGGCATGGGAGGCTGAGCATGCGGACGAGATGGAACAGATGATGGGAAGCATTCGCGAAGAGCTGAAAAAATACGGGAAAACTCAGTCGGAGGAAACGACACGCTGGCAAGCGATGGCTCGCATTCAAGCTCGCCAGGAAGGGGAACGACTTGTTGAGTCTGGTCGGATGGATGAGCTTATTGATAGGGCAATTGACGAATTTCTTCACGAGCTGCATCGAAGGGACGAAAGGACTCAGAACCAAAAACTGATAGAAGAAAATAACGTCGCGCTAAGACAAGCCATTTTCGATCGTCTAAAGCGACAACCCATAAATCCAGACGATCGTTCAAAAACGACGACGGATTACTTGACGGGGATCGTCTCTAATTGGATTTCAAGCAAGAAATACGGGGGTTAATCCGCTATGGGCGAAGGAGAGAAAGACAGGTCGGACGAAGGCTTTTGCGAACATGGCAATTTGCCGTCATGTTTGTGGTGTGCGAAAGTGAAGAAAATCCAATCTACGCGGGAGTACGCGCCGTCACCGGCGATTCTGGCGTTGAAGGAAGTCAGGCCGGAGACGAAGGTCTTACTCATCGGAGACGGACAGGGGTCCGATACCGGGCAATTCTTGAAGATGGGAGTCGAGGCCGGGAACATTTCCTTGGTGAACTATGAGCCCTCGGAAGTTGAGACAGCGAATCGAACATTGAATGGCAGGGGCGTCACGATGAGACAGGCGGATGCGACGTCAATCGATTCGTTGTACCAATCTGGAATTGAGGATGCCAGCCAAGATCTTATTACCCTCATGCACGTGCTGGAGGTTCCGGACATCCGCGGCGACGCGGAGCGAAGGCTGGTAGAAAACGTTGCCCGTGTTTTGCGCGACGGTGGCGAGGCGATCGTGAGTCAGTACAAGAAAAGACTCACGCCTGAGGAAGCAAAGTCATTCGGCGTTGAGGAGATCCGTCCAAGCGACCTGGAGAAACGCTTTGGAGAAGACTGGGCAAAGAAATTTCAGGAGCAATACGGCCAGCCATGGGAGGAAGGGATGAGGTACAGCGAAATTTCCAACATCCGATCCAAGGAGGAACTGGTCAGATTGTTTGGCGATGTCTTCGACGTGACTCTCGAGGAAACTGGCAGCGAGTACGTCCTCAAATTGAAAAAGAAATGAAAAGGGTCACCGAGCGACCCGAATCGCGTTCGCGGCCGAGAAGATGGCGGCGGAGAAGGAAAAAGAGTTAGAACGGTAAATCGAAAAAGGCGGTCCGACGTGAGTCGGGCCGTCTTTTGGGTTGGCACGTTGGCAGGTGTGATAG
Source organism: Candidatus Uhrbacteria bacterium (assembly GCA_037131775.1). Taxonomy (GTDB): domain Bacteria; phylum Patescibacteriota; class Patescibacteriia; order UBA9934; family GWF2-40-263; genus YC12-FULL-57-11. Next base: position 1,520 of record JBAXQK010000037.1, on the reverse strand, counting down.
AATGTCGCTCGGTATGGCGTACATCTTTCTTGATGAGAGCGGCGATCTTGGGTTCGACATGGCAAAGCCAAGGACGAGCAAGTTCTTCGTGATCACGTTCCTCTGTTGCGCGAACAAGCGGCCCATTGAGAAACTGGTTTCCAAATGTCACGCTGAACTGAAACGGAAGCACAGGAAAAAGGGTGGCATCCTCCATTGTCATGAGGAAAAGCCCGTAACTCGCCAGCGACTCCTTGAAAGACTTGCCGGGAAGGACTGCAGCGTCATGGTCATCTATCTCGACAAGCGGCGCGTGTACACCAAGCTGCAGGACGAGAAGGAAGTCGTATACAATTACGTGACGAACATCCTGCTGGACCGAATCATGACGAAGCGGCTGCTCGGCCAAAATCCTGGAGAGATCGAGCTTGTCGCCTCGCGGAAAGAAACCAACCGGTTCCTAAATGAGAATTTTAAAACGTACCTTCGTGAGAAGGTACGTGGAAACCATGGGATTGATATCAAGGTTGAGGTAAGGACACCCCACGAGGAAAAGTCGTTGCAGGCCGTCGACTTTGTCAGCTGGGCAATATTCCGAATGCGGGAGTTCGGCGATGGGACGTATTACGACCTGATCAAGGACAAGATCGTCGAGGAAAGTCCGCTATACCCCTCGTAAAAAGACAAAACCCCGCACGCTATATTCGAGCAACCATTCCGGCAGCCCACGTACGAGGAATTACTCATCGATAAAATAGTACCTCAGGAAACCAAATTTGTCAAATTATCTTAGGTTTATCCACTGCATTCAGTGAGAACCGGCTTCGGGGTAGACAACAAGGTAGCGGCGCGAGACGCGTTCGCGGCCGAGAAGATGGCGGCGGAGAAGGAGAAGGAGAAGGAATTGGAACGGTAAATCGAAGAGGCCGGGACCGATTGGGTTCCGGCCTTATGCGTTCGACGTAAACGATTATGCATGTTAGCGTATGTTCATCATCTTTGACCACGAATTTTTATGGATAATTTTCTTCTGAAGCTAGATCAAATTTGTTATAATACATTTATACAACTTGTGGGGATGGTTGGACTTATCTGTGGCCTCTTAGTTTCCTGGACTAGTTTTATCTGGTGGTTTGGATCTTTGATAAGATTCGAAATTCGAGATAGTATCCTAGCTTTCATCGTGTTCATTCTATCAATTGTTATATGGAGAGGTTCGGGTGTGTTGTATGAAAAACTAGCAATCGTAAAGAATAAATAACCAAAAGCGGCCCGACATTACGTTGGGCCGCTTTTGGTTCTACGAATGAGCTTGTCCAGTTGCTTGTCGAAGGTAACGATTCGGTGCGACTGCGAAAGGAAGAGGAGGAAGACGTCCACGTATGACAGGCCGGGATGGTCGGATGAGCGGTAGAACGCCGCGGAATGACGAATCGTGTCCTCGCCTGCAAAGAGAAGCTTGGTCACGTCGTTTGAAAGGGTCGTCTCCAAGAATCGGTCCGCCGCCTGTTTGTTCGCGCGGTGGCGGAGCGCCGTGCACG
>JBAXQK010000036.1:0-3996 GCA_037131775.1 Candidatus Uhrbacteria bacterium | reverse complement strand
GCTGGTCGGCCTTGTCCTCAAACTTGGTGGCAAAACTTAGTACTTACCCAATACATTCGAACTTCGTTCAATACACACCGCCACGAAAAGACAACCCGACGGGTTGTCTTTTCGTTTGGCTCATCCGAAGAAATTTTGACCGGTGATCGTTGACGTTTTCGTCTCCGCGTGCCATGATGCGCCCCGCGTTCCTTGGAGAACCTCATGCTCGATCACTTTTCCGACCATGCCCACGATGCCGACCCGCAGGGCGACCGCCGAATCGACAACCCGGACCCGCCTTCGATCTTTTGGAACGATACCGTCCGAACGGTCGTCGTAAGAAATCTCGTCGATCTTCGAATCAGCGCGAACACGGCCGTTCGCCTTCTGCGTGTGCACAGACATGCCGTCGAGCCGATCGTGCGCGCGGAGTTTCCGGAAGGACTGAAACGTTGGGAAACGTCCGAGGCGCTCGCCCGATGGATCGGCACGCATGTGCTGATCGGCTCGTATCAGCACAGTCCGCACACGTACTCGAAGTGCATCCGGGCCATGGCGCTTCGGGGCGACGAGGACTTCTCCCGCGGCGACGAGCTGCTCTGGCTGCGAGTCGCGTACGAGGTGAACTTCGCGCTTACGAAGCTGCTGCGGATGGACGCGTTCCTGGCGCAAGCCTATGCGGTCGGCCGCGTTTGGACCTCGCTCCTTTGGCCCGTCTGCCCACTGCAGACGGATTCGCGGTTCACGCTGTTCGTGCGTACCGCGTTCTCGGAACGGCTCGGCCTGCCGCACCACGACGCGCCCGGGCGCTTCTTTCAGGAGTACCTGTACGACCTCACTCGGCCGGTCGACGCGCGCACGACCGGGGCGACGAGCCTCGACGCGGACGACTTCGCGAGGGCGATCTCGCGCCGGTACCGTCCGCTGATTCCCGGCGTCTGGCCGCTGGAGGCCGACGTCCGCGTTCGCGAGATCCTGCTGTCGCGGACATGGGAAGGGCAGGAGGCGGCGGAGGTCGGACACCTCTGCTATCAATCTCCGAAAAGGGAACGCGTCACCATATCCGATCTCGACGAGCAACGCACGGTGATGCGCGCCGCGACGAACGCGGACCGGAAAACCCGTCAACGCGCGTACGACGCCATCTGCGCCTGGCTCGTGGAGACCCATCCCGACCTCGCCGACCTCGTCCGCCCGCTTCGCCCGTGACCATGCGTCCGGGCGTTTTTTTGTTTCCTTTCTCGTCCGTCGCCCTGCGAACAATGCGATTGGGGTCAGGTCGGGAATGCGGAAAAATTCCCCATTCCCGACCTGACCCCAATCGCGTATACTCAGCCAGACGATCACTTATCCCTTTCTATGAGCATGAACCTGGAACTCCGCGCGGTAAACGACGATGAAATCAACGGTTTGATGGACGGCGATCCGGAGACGTGCGAGGCGTTTCTTTCGAACGACGGGACGAGCCTCGACAAGGCGTGGGACGGGATTCACTTCGCGCTGACGGGAAAGAAGTTCGGGGACGGGTCGGGACGGATGAGCTACGAGCCGTTCGGCGACCGGTACCTCGACGCCGTCGATGCGGCATACGGCCCGGCCACGTACCTCGCGCCCGAGGAGGTCGCCGTGGTCGCGCGCCACCTCAAGGGAATCTCCGCCGACGCGTTCGCCGAGCTCGTGGACGCAAAGGCCATGCTCGCCGCCGATATCTATCCGATCCAGCAGACCGAGACGGACGCCGACGTCCGCGCCTTCCTCTCGCCGGCGTTCGAGACGATGAAAGCGTTCTACGCCGACGCGGCCGGACGGGGGATGAGCGTGGTGGCGGTGATGCGGTAAGCGTATGGTTCGCATCCACTTTTACTTTTCCCCGCACGGTTCCGCAAGGGACATCCGAGGAATTGAGAAATGGATGCGACGGGCCGACGCGTACGTGCCGGAGCTGTTCGGCTGGACGGACTGGGACCTGCGGGTTCTCCAGGCGGTATCGAACGGAACGCGCCGGCCCGTTTGCGAAGGAATGAAGGTCGCGGAGATGAGTTCGCCCGCCCAGTACCAGGCGACGCTGTTGTACGGAACGAAGAAGCGAGTCTTTTTCGCCGACGTGCCGGCCGCGCAGGCCGAATGGTATTCCCGTTTGGTACGGCGCGCGGATCGCGAGATGCAAAGCGCAAGAAGGGCATTCGTCGAAGGGCGCTACGAGGATGCCATCGGCCGGGTGCATTCATCTTTGACCGTCGCGTACCGCGAAAACCAGCGGCGCGAGGAACGAATGGCGGATCGGATCGTCACGGTCGTTACGGCGATGACGCGAAGGGAGCCGCTGCGGTCCAAGGCAAACGTTCTGGTTCTCGTGCGTCTGGGCCAGGCGCACTTGGGCGTATACGAGCGCGTCCGGGATACGTTCTCCGGAACGGTCACTATGACGGAAACTTCCGCCGATCATTTCTTCGCGGCACGGGCGCTAAGCGACGCACGCGCCTTGGACGATCCTGACTATCTTGCCCGCGTCCTCGCCGAGGACCTCGTCGTCTTTGCCAACGACGAGCTCCTTCCTCGCCTGTCCTCGAAAGAAAAGATTCTCCGGGTAACGGAACGCGCGAGAAAATTCTCGGCGCGGACGCTTCCGAAGTTTGCAAATCGTCTCGAGGTGTTCGTGCTTTAATCGAAATCCATTTATGTCCGAGAATAATCCATTCTCTCACTTCGCTGACGCGCTCAAAAAGGTCGTCGGAGCAAAGCCCACCGAGAAGCCTGTTCCCGAGAAACCGGCGCCACCGGCGGTTGCGAAGGAATGTCCGCCCCTTAAGCCGATCTTCAGAGAATCTCCCGGCCGATTGTCGCCGTCGCACCCAGAAGGATTCGTGGACGAGTGGAAGACGGTCGACGGCGTGAAGTATCGGAAATATGACTCGGGATACACGGTTGCCGAATACTTCAATCATCCCGGCCCGGGCTGGGACTTTCGGTGGGGCGCAATGGATCGATACGGCATCGAGGATTTCGACCCGCTGAAGTTGCCGGACGAGACGTATTACGAGTGGTATACGGAAGACCCGGACAATCGAAAGCGCTTAGAAGTAGAATAACCTCAATCCTATGAACCCAAACGCCTTCGCCTTCGGCGGCCTGATGATGTCGACCCTGCTCCTCGTCGTCCTCTGGTCGATCTTTTGGAAGGGCCTCGCCCTCTGGCACGCCGCCAAGCGCAATGAGGCCGGATGGTTCGTGGCGATTCTGCTCGTGAATACCGTCGGGATCCTGGAAATGATCTACCTGTTCGGCGTCGCGAAGGTGAAGGGCGACGACCTGTTCCGTTGACAGGCTCGTTCTGTTCGACGAAATGACGAAAATCTGCTATGATCCGTCCATGAAGTCGGTCATTGATGAACCGTAGCTCGGGCGCGCGATGAAGCCCCGGGAATCATCCGTTTTGGATAATTCCTTGGGGCTTTTTGCAATGTCGATTATGGAAGATTCGTTATCGCAGTGGTTTGACGTGAAGCGACGGTTGCGAAACACACCTCGTGTTGAGCCCGTCGCGAATGAGTGGGACATCTGGTGGATAAACTTTGGAGAGAACGTCGGAATGGAGATCAATGGAAAGAACGGCGACTTTTCGCGTCCGGCGGTTATTTATCGGAAGCTTTCGCGACAATTGTATCTCGTGATTCCAACGACGACGAAACCGAAGATTGGAACGTGGTTCGTCCCTATCCACCATGGAGATACCGACATGTGGGTCTGCCTCCATCAGTTGCGAGCCATTGACTACCGTCGGCTGCGAACGAGGCTTGGGAGCGCAAGCGAGATGGAGGCACAGATGATTCGATCGGGCTTTTTAAAGCTGTACGGATAAAAAATGGCCCCGCCATTCTTGCGAATGACGGGGAATCGGGCCGTTCCCTAACCTGATGAGATCATAACGCGAATGGACGAGAATGTCAAAGGTTATATATAGGGTAAGTACTAAGTTTTGCCACCAAGTTTGAGGACAAGGCCGACCAGCAGGTC
>JBAXQK010000035.1:0-4161 GCA_037131775.1 Candidatus Uhrbacteria bacterium | reverse complement strand
TTCGTGACGCCCGTCACGGCCGCGCGGACGATCTTGTGGTCGCCTGGCTGCAGGGCCGCCATTCGCGGCTCGTGGACGCGGTAGCGGATGCTGTCGCCGTCGTCGTCGCGGGCGACGGCACCGAGACGCTCGAGCGCGCTCATCGCCCCGAAGAAGTTCCCTCCGAAGAAGATCTTCTCCCGGATGACCTCGAGCTCGGCCTTGGTCGGCGAGCGCCTCAGCTGCCTCTGGGCGTTCCAGGCGATGGCGGCGAATCGCGCCTGGATGGGGTTCAGGATCGGTCGGCTTGGCTTTGGTGCCTCGACGATCGTCTCCTTCTCAGGAACTTCAGGAACCTCTTCGGTCGGGACGGGTTTCGGTCGATCCATGAACGGATGTGTGGTCCGTTCGACGGACGGACGTGCCGGTCTCTCCTGACGAGGCGGACGCTCGACCTCCTCCGAATCTGGGTCGGATACCCTGAGGGGGGTACGGATCTGTTGTACAAGATGCGGGTACTCGCCCCGATTTGCCGCTTCCGCGACCTTCAGCCCGTGCTGTCTCCTGATGCGCTTGAATTCTGGGATGCTGAGTGTGCTGCCCATGGCTCGATCTCCTTGTCATGGCGTTGCGCGAATATGCTGGCATGGAAACTCGCTCCTGTCAATGAAAAAACGACCGCGGTTCGGTCGTCAGGCTGCCATTCCGTGGCGAGCAAGGATGGCGCGGATTGTCTCCTCGGGGATCGTCGCGACGATTGCCGAGGTACGAAGGAGCTCTTGGCCGGCGGGAGCGACGTCCCAATGGCCAAGCCCGTCGATGATTTCTCCGCGGACGAGCTTCTGCTTCTCCAGGTGCTGCCGTTTCGCCAGCGGGGGAATCTGCGAGGTCGAGGTCGCCTTCAGGACGTCGAGCATGACGCGCGTGACAATCCGACGGCGGGCAATCTCGAGCGCGCGGGCGACGTTTGCCAGGGCCAGTGGGATATCGCCGTCCCACTCGGCGCGGAATTGCTCCCTGTGTGATCCTTCCCGAAAGGTGTCCGGGGGCGGATCGGTCCCGGGCGCGCGACCGATGGCGCATAGGAGACGGTCTGATACGATGTTTGCCATGTGACTCTCCGCGGGAGATCGTGGCAGGAATTTTCCCGATTGTCAATAAAAAGAGCCCCGACCGGAGTCGAGGCTTAGAGGAGGTCGTCCGGGTCCCAGATCTGGTCGCCCACGTCCTGGAGCCAGCGGGGAACCTTGATTCCGCGCGTATTTGCCTCGGTCCAATCGCCGAGCGCGCCCCAGGCTTCGCCCATGGCGGCGAGCGTCTCGTTCGCGGCGAGCGTCACCGCGTAGTCGATCCAGGGCTCGTGCCCGTGGAGCGCGGCGACGGCGTGGTTCTCGTGGTCGCGGATGCGGACGTCCGTGAGCACGGCGCGCACCTTGCAGACGGAAATTCCTTCCGCGGGCTTGCTGATCGCCTCGACGCGTGCCTCCCAGAATCCCACCGTCTGCGCGTGCGGGTAGCGGGGAAACGCGGACGGGAGCTGATCGGGCGCGCGGTGGAGCCACGGGATGTCGCCCGTCTCCTTGATCCAGATGAACGCCTTGGAGCCGACCTTGATGTCGGTCTCGCGCGTCCATCCGTTCATGTAGTGCTTGAGCCTCGTCAGCTCGTACTTGAACGGCGCGGGAGGCTCGTCTCCGTACAGCCTGCGAAGCCCCGGGCGCGAGTTCGTCTCGAGCCACTCGTCGACTAGCCGGACCGCGACGTGGCGCCCTCCGCCCACCCGCGGTCCTCCGAGCTCGGAGACGGTCGCATCCAGCGTCCGTTCGAACAGCTCGTTCATTTCCGGAGGGATGGGAGGGCCGAAGTACTCGGCGTGCGGACTGAGCGGATGGACGCGCACCGTGCACGCCTCGCCCTTGACGGTCCCTGGCAACAGACAGAATCCACGCATGAACTTCTCCTTGGCGAAATGCCGCCACGAACATACGCCATTTTGGCCCGTATGTCAACGGCGTGATAGCATGTTGGCGTATGGAAAAAATGTACGTTTCGAACAAAGCGCTCCTCGTGAATCCGCACGGGAAGATCCTGATGCTGCGGCTCGCGAACGGGAAGGAAGACCTTCCGGGCGGGCGGATGGACGCCGGGGAAGGGACGCACGACGGACTGCGGCGCGAGCTGCGCGAGGAGACCGGGCTCGACTTGGACGTGGCCGGGATTCAGCCGTTCTTCGCGGGACGACGCATTTACCACGGGTTGGAAATGAGCGAGACGGCAAGCCAGGTCGAATACGTCCTCTGCCTGTACTTCGTCGTCCCCGTCGGCGAGGTCGAGATCGTCCTGTCGAACGAGCACGTCTCCTACGATTGGATCGATCCGCGCGGTGCAAAGATCGAGGCGTGGCATATCGCGGAGGTCGTGGACGCGTATCGCAAGAGCGAGGGGATCGTCGTCGCGGCGGACAAGGCGATCGTGGGGCGGCAGGGGTTGGGACTGGTCCAGCTGTTCACGGGGAACGGAAAGGGAAAGACGACCGCGGCGATCGGCGAGGCCGTCCGGGCGGCCGGGGCGGGGAAGAAGGTCGGGATCGTGTTCTTCGACAAGGGCGGGAATACGCATTACTCGGAGCGGACGATTCTCAATCGCGTCGGAATCGCATACGTCGCGACCGGCCGCGACCGCATCGATCCGGTGACGAACCGGTTCGACTTTTCGATCCAACAGATCGATCGCGACGAAGCGGCGCGCGGTCTCGAGGAAGTTCGCAAGATGTTCGCGGAGGGGTACGACTTGGTCGTGCTCGACGAGGTGAACTCGACGACGAACCTGAAAATGATTTCCGTCGAATCCGTTCTATCCGTCCTCGACGAGAAGCCCGATCGCACAGAGGTCGTTCTGACGGGCCGCAACGCGCCGGATGCATATGTCGACCGCGCGCACTTGGTTACGGAGATGCGACTGAGAAAGCATTATTTTTACAGCGGGGTGCAGGCGCGGGAAGGGATCGATTATTAGGGAGCGCAAAACAAAGAGACTGTCTTGCGACAGTCTCTTTGTGGTCGGGCTGGCGGGATTTGAACCCACGGCCTCTTCGTCCCGAACGAAGCGCGCTACCATCTGCGCCACAGCCCGACTAATTCGATTTTCCACAACGGCCTCTTCCGTGTATGGCCGTGCTGATGCACATGGCCATACCCGTTCCGGCGGTTCGGAGCCAAGCAGTTGGCTCCTCTCTGCGCCTGCACTCCCTCGCGAAGCGCGCTACCATCTGCGCCACAGCCCGATGTGCCCGTTGCGAGGAGAATAATACCCGAATGTCGTTTTTCGCGCAAGAGACGGGAAATCGTGGTAATATACGCCCGCTATGTCCCTCCTCTGGATCCCAATCCTCATCCTCCTCTTCTCCCTCGCCTACGCCTCCGCCTCTGGCGCGCCATGGGTTCCCACCTTCAAACGCGACATCGAGCGCATCCGACGACTGTTGGATTTGAAGGACGGGGAGAAGTTCGTCGAGCTGGGATGCGGGGACGGAAGGGTGGTGATTGCACTCGCGGGAGGATTGAAGGCCGCAGGAGAGAAAGGCCGCAGGGATTCGAGTTCTCCTACAGCCTACGACCCTACGCGCCTACGGCCTAACCTCACCGGCGTCGAGCTGTCGATCATCCAATGGCTCGCCGCGCAGACCCGTCGAATATTCGCGCGTTCCTGGAACACCCGCTTCGTCCTTGGCAATGCGTTCGCCTACGACCTTCGTGACGCGGACGCGGTGTATCTCTTTCTTCTCCCCGAAACATACGAAAAAATCCGCCCAAAACTGGAAGCAGAACTGAAACCGGGAGCGCGACTCGTCTCGTTCGTCTGGCCAATTCCGGATTGGAATCCCGAGAAAGTCGACGAGATGCCCGGAGCGGCAAAGATCTATTTATACGTGAGATAAGCGCAATCTGACCATCGATCACTTGACAAAACCTCCAAAAGGTGGTATTCTTCTTTTCCGACGATGATCCACTCGATTGAAAGCGGCGCAAGACTCGCAGTCATTTTCCCCACGGAGAAAACGACCATGAATCTAGCGCCGTTTCCATTCCGGGACGTCGTGACCGCCCGATCCGGGCATCTTTTCTTGGAGTACACAGTGAACACCGAAACCCCCGCCTCCCCCGTCGCCCCCCGCTCCGTTGG
>JBAXQK010000034.1:0-4577 GCA_037131775.1 Candidatus Uhrbacteria bacterium | reverse complement strand
TCTCGACGCTCCCGCGCCCCTGCGTCGCTGCCTGCGCCTTCGACCCGTCCTTCATTTCCGCGACGATCGAGTCGCCCTCGATGGCAACGGTCTTCACGGTCCCGCCCTGGATCTTCTCAACCATCTGCCCGACGGTAACGTCCTCCGTCTTCGGAGCCTTCACCGAGTACGTCGAAAACACCGCGCCGACAAGGATGACGGCGAGGAGGGCGAAGATAATGTTTTTAGAGAGTGGTTTCATAGGGAATTCGTCGAAAAAGTCATTGGAATGAATCCTCCTTCGCTAAGGCTTCGGAGGACAAGTATGGGCGTACTTTAGATGAATCGGCCCGGAAGGTCAATCGTTGCAACTCAAAACGCCCCGCAATTGCGGGACGTTTTGATGGTTCGCGGATTGTCAGAGTTCGTAGAATGTCTTCGCCAGCTGAGGAACCTCCTTTTCAAAGTATCGCTTTACCTGCGACCATTGGACGGCAAACTCGGTTTTCGGCATTGGATCTCCCTCGGCGTCATGAAAAAACCTGAGACTGGCGAGAATGTGATTCAAGTTCTGGTCCTGGCCTGGGTACTGTCGGATCGTGCGTCGGATAATATCCGCGAGCGGCTCCTTGTGCCTGCAATACCAGTACAAATCGACAAAGTCGCGCTTCCGACCGCGCTGACTGACGGCGATAATCTTCATGACGGCAATGTCTTCTGCGGCCAGCATGCGGACGTTGCCGCACGCAAATCGCTTTTGGGTCGGTTTGAAGAACGGATAGGCGATAAAGCTCACCTTTGCGCCGAGCATTTTTCCATAGAGCGTTCCGTCTTCGCGCTTTGTCGTATCCCACGCGCCGGTGCGAAGCAGTCTGCGCTCCCAGGCTAGCTCGTCGAACGACGAGTCCGGGCAAAAGAAATCCAAGTCGACGGATTTGCGGTGCCCGACCTGCAGGGTCAACGCCGTGCCGCCTGCGAGGTACCAGGTAGTTTCGGCGAGGATCGGATCGACCGTAAAAAACCGAAAGGCCTTCCGCGTGGCGACGGGAAGGCAATCAAGGCGAAGGTCCGTCTCGGCGACAACGGTTATCGAAAGACTTTTTGCCATAGTCCCAGTGCTCTTGGATGGATTGCCACGCGCGGTTCTCGCAAGACTTTTTTAATCGTCGCCGGCTCGTAGTGGTGGACCAGCCATTTGATCTCGCGGTCATTTCCAAAGTCAAGAACACGCTCGATGACATACCGGGCGTTCTTCTTGAAGTCTATTTTCTTTGGATCCGTGTCCCAGAACAGCGATGCCCTGGTTGGCGGCTTTGTGAGGGCTTTCATGGGAATATTATAACATATTTTACCGTGCATGACTACCTGGCGGCCGGTTTCTTCGCGCTCTCCCACGCGAGATCGAACAGGAGCGTGGCGGCGGCGACGACCTGCTCGGAACGGATGACGACGGCAAACATTGGCTCGAAGCTGGTGATGGCGAGGACGTTGTCCGATATCCCGAAGTTCATCTGGTAGTCCCGGTCCTTCGGGAGGAACCGAAAGGACTGCTTCTTGTTCCCGCTCATCTTCTTCATGATGTCGCGCCCGGCGGAGGAGTCGACGATCAGGTTCTTCGTGACGTTCGGGTTCTTCTCGTTCGCCGCGGCCACGCCCCAGCGTTGGGTTTCCTCCGGGAAGAACTCGTACAGCTTTTCCCAGTTGGTCATGTAGAACGAGGACCGCCCCGATTCCATCATGCGGTACACCGGAAGGATCGCCTCCTTCCCCTCGTGAATCTCCACGGTCGCCTTCGACTCGGGGCCCTGGAACAGCCCGCGGAGCAGGGGTAGCATCATCCTCAAGTTTTCCGCGTTCGCCTGGACCGACGTGAGCAGTCGCGCCGGCTCCACCGCGGAGTACCGCTTCACCTTGTGTCCCGGAAGCTCCTGGGCATACCCGCGCTCGACGAGACTGTCCAGCGTAAAGTACGCGATGGATCGCTTGATTCCGGCACGTTCCGCGATCGTCGAGGCGGTCCCACGGCTCATCGAGAGCAGGGCCACGTAAACCCGCGCTTCCTTGTCCGTGAGTCCGACCGAGACGAGGGTTGAGAGGATTGGATCGTTCATATTGTTAACAAGATTACCAAAAAAGATAAGAAAAGTCAATAGGTAAAGCAAAATCGATTGTCTGGGTGTTCCAATAATTGGCAATATGAAGTATCGTCGTTAAACGGAGGTTTGCCATGCCATCGCTTCATCGTTTGACCGACAGCCAGAAGTTGGATCTTCTCACGAAGGTCGTCGCCGGTTTCCGCGCATGCGAACAACGGATCCACGCCAGCTTGTTCACTGCCGACAGGGTCACCAGGTTTCAAGTGAGTGATTCCTCAGCCGTTCTGGACCTGTTGGATACGATCGAAGAATTCCTGTATGGAAGTATCCGGGGCGTCGTCGGGAACGGCCGATCAGATTTGCCTTCGAAGACGTTTCGACGCCTGTCGAACGATGAGGAAGAGATTCACCCAGTGAAATATATCCAGGCCGTCTGTGACCTGCGTGTAGACGAGATTCCGTTTCCGGCCGTTCTGCGGAGCGCCGTCGCATCCAGCGGCGCGAAGTATTTGGGGGAGCTGTTCTATATGGGCAGGGACGGGTTTCTCAAGAAAACAATGGAGGCGATCGAGCTGCGGTTCGACATTCCGCCTGACGCGGATCCGATTACGCTCGGTTGGAGGCCAACCTATTGGGACGACGCGGCACTCATCGCAAAGCTGAACGTCCCCATCCGGCTCCATCGCAGTATTCGAAACGGCATGCCGCATTACGTGGGCGAACTGTTCGCGCGGGTCGGGGATCGTCGTGGTCGTCCGCAAAAAAAAGGAACAACTCACCGCCTTTGGCGCTATTACTCTACGCCGTACCCGCGGCGTGACCCTACTGAACTGTGGAGGCATCTCATCGTTCCCGCCGACTGGACCCCGCCCAACTGGAAGGAAGATCCTGTCTGGCAGGCGATGGTTCTTGAGATCAAGTAACGAATGAGGGAGGAACGGCTAGAACGGGATTCCGAATAACTGCCTCCCAGACTCGTGTTGAGAGGGTTTTTCTATGGCGTCTTACCAATCAAAACGTCCCGCCGAATCGGCGGGACGCTCTCAATCGATTCTCGATTACTCGGCGGCGACTTCCTCCTTCTTCGTCTCCGCGACCGCCTCGGCCACGACGACCTCGATCTTTTCTTCCTTGTCCTCCTTAGCTTCCGCGGCGGAGGAGCCCGTCTCGCTCAGCGCTTTCAGGGACAATCCCAGGCGGTGCTCGTTTGGCTCGATGGAGATGATCTTGAAGTTCGTCTTCTCGCTGGCCAAACAAGAACGAAATCACGACTCTAAATCAGCGCCATTATCAGGCGCGCCATCCGATTCTTTTCCTTCGGATTGCTTTCCGCGACGAGCAGGGTGATCGCGGTGAGCGCGACCGGCGTGATGCGTTTTGTGTCGAGGCGTTTGGCACGGCGGAGGAACCAGACGAACGCGTAGGCGCCGCTTCGCTTGTTGCCATCGGAGAATGGGTGGTTCTTCACGACGAAGTACAGCAGATGCGCGGCTTTTTCCTCGACGGTCGGATATACCTCCCTGCCGCCGAACGACTGCATTACGTTTCCGACGATGCCCGCGACGGATCCGACGCTCCGTTCCTGGCCGAATAGGTCCGTCGCCTCGTCCTTTTCGAGGAGATTTGTCTTCAGTGCGCGGAGAGCTTCCCCCAGTGCGTCGGCCGTCAGCTTGACGCGCGACGTCGTGGATCCCTTCGCGGGCATGGAATCCTTGTCGTATGCGTCGAGCGAAAGCCATGTGTCCGAGAACAAAGAAATGAGCTCCAGGACGGTCTGCGCATCCGCGGAGGATCCGGCCGGCAAGAGGCGCTTCACAGACTCGACGGCTTTGGCGAATTGATCGTATTGCTTCGCGACGCGGCGCTTGTCGATCGCGAATCCGTCCATGACATACGTGTGAAGCGTCTTCGTGGCCCACTGGCGGAATGACGTGGCTTTTTTGCTGTTGACGCGGTAACCGACCGACAGGACCAGATCAAGATTGTAATGTTCCACGTTGCGCGTCACGGAACGATCTCCTTCCATTTGAACTGTTTCCAAAATGGAAACAGTTGCCCGTCTGGATAGTTCGCCCGTGTCGAAAATATTCCGAATATGCTTGGAGATTGCGCTCTTTTGCACGTCAAAAATTGCAGCAACCTGTTGTTGCGTGAGCCAGAACGTTTTTTGATTTGCGTCGGTTCGTAGCTCAAGCGCACCGGAACTCGCTTGAAAAACCATTGCCTTGGTCCCTTGCGTCTTGTTTGGCATACCACGACAGTCTACAGGAGACAAACGAAAACGTCCCGCCAAATCGGCGGGACGTTTTCAATCGTATTTCGATTACTCGGCCGCGACTTCCGCGACGACCTCCTCTTTCTTCTCCTCCGTCTTCTCGGCGACCGGCGCCGCGTCGGCCTTCTCGCTCAGCGCCTTCAGGGACAACCCCAGGCGGTGCTCGTTCGGCTCGATGGAGATGATCTTGAAGTTCATCTTCTCTCCGGCCTTGGCAAGCGTGTTGA
>JBAXQK010000033.1:0-4791 GCA_037131775.1 Candidatus Uhrbacteria bacterium | reverse complement strand
GAGGTCGATCTCGACGAGGGGCTCAAGAAATTCGAGCGCGGGCTGGAGCTGGCCGCCGCGTGCAAGGAGAAGCTGGCGGAGATTGAGAACAAGGTGAGCGAGATTAAGAAAAAATTCGACAACGTATGAAACTCCTCTTCCGCTGGATCATCAACGCCATCGCCCTCCTCGTCGTCGCGAACGTCGTCCCGGGATTCCATGTGAGCACCTTCTACACGGCGCTTCTCGTGGCGCTCGTTCTCGGCCTTGCAAACGCGATCGTTCGGCCGATCCTGCTCATTCTGACCCTGCCGATCACGATTATTACGCTCGGGCTGTTCACCTTTGTCATCAACGCGCTCATGATCCTGCTCGTCTCGACGATCGTGAAGGGATTCGTCGTGACGGGGTTCGTCCCGGCGTTCGTCGCGGGCATGTTCCTCTGGGTGATCTCGATGGGAACCAACTGGCTTATTCGTCATGCGGAGGAAAGTTAAAAGAAATGCAAAGTGGAGAATGCAAAGTGAAAAATGTAGGAAGTTCCATAATTTTTAATTCTGCATTCTCCATTTTGCATTAACGTCCCTATGTCCCACACCCTTGTCCTCTCCGTCGGCGGATCGATCGTCGTCCCGAACGGGGAGATCAACGTCGCGTTCCTGAAGGACTTTAAGAAGACGATCGTCTCGCAGGCGAAGAAGGGATGGAACTTCGTCGTGGTGGTCGGCGGCGGCGGGACGTGCCGGACGTACCAGCGCGCGGCGAAGGAGGTCACGAAGGTCGCGCCGGAGGATCTCGATTGGCTCGGGATCCACGCGACGCGACTGAACGGGCACCTGATCCGGACGGTATTCCGCGACATCGCGCATCCCGAGATGTACACGCATCCCGACGACGTTCCGAAGCGGTTCAAGGAACACGTGGTGGTCGCGGCCGGATGGAAGCCGGGATGGTCCACGGACTACGTCGCCACGAAGATCGCCAAGCGCATCGGCGCCAAGATGGTTCTGAACCTGTCGAACACCGATTATCTCTACACCGCCGACCCGCGCACCAACCCGGACGCGACGCCCATCGAGAACATCTCGTGGAAGGATTTCCGCAAGATGGTCGGCAACGCCTGGGATCCGGGCATGAACGTCCCGTTCGACCCGGTCGCCTCGCGGCTGGCGCAGTCGTCAAAGCTCCAGGCGGTGTTGCTGAACGGAACGAATCTGAAGAATTTGAACGCCCTGATCGACGGTAAGCCGTTCATTGGGACGGTCGTCGGATAAATCCAGGGCTGGTGTGTCCCATGCGGTCGCATGAGGCATACCAGCCTTTTTGGTTCGATCGGTTGACGCGCGCGCTTCTTTCGACTAGCATGCCCTTTGCACAGGAATCACCCATGCAACCAAAGAACGATCCGGGAGGAAAGCGTCGCGGGGGAGTCAGCGAGCTGCGGGCGGAGCGTGCGATCCGGGAACGGATCGGGAATCCGTCCTGGCTGCTCGCGGTGCGCCGCCCGACGGATTACGAGGACCTGCTGGGAGTGGATCTGGCGTGCCGGACCGAGGGGGTCGGCGAGATCTGCGTCCAGGTGAAGAGCTCTGACAACCATGCGAAGAAGTTCTTGAACACGTACCGTTCCGGACTGCGCGGCGCGGTCCCCATCGCGGTTATCGTCGTGAGGGACCTCGAATCCAACGCTTCGCTTGGGGAGCGAATCGTCGCGGCCGTCGGGACGCTGCGCGATGAGATTTTGACCATCGGCCGCGACGCGTGGATCGCGCGAATGGAACGCGAGTTCATCCTGTGCCGCGTGCGGAAGTTTCGCATGACGGACCTGGACGTTGAGGCCGCCTATGCGTTCATGCTCCTGGCCGAGCAGCTCACCGAACCGTGGCCGCTTTGGTTGGAGGCGTTTCATCACGGCAACCCGGAGGCGAACGACCATCCCGTGGGCGTCGTCTGCCTGGATACCAACGTCGGCCTTCCAATCTGCCTGTTCCCGTCCCGGTGCCCAGAGCGCGTGGAGCGCCTTCGCCGGGCCATCGGGGACGAGCCTCCCGGCTTCCTGGCCCTGCTCCCCGTGCGCATGCCCGAGGGCGCCGACGTCGCCTGGCTCGACGAGGCGATCGCTTCCAAGGTCGGAAAACGATACAGGCGTATCGCCAAGCTCGTAGCCCCGCTCGTCCGCAGGCGTTGATGACTCCTCCCCGAACCCATGGTTTCGGGGTTTTTTATTGAAAGGCGACCATCTTGACAGAATCCGCCGGTTTTTCTATACTTTCCTCAACCAAGCCAAAGAAAGCGGGTTGTCCTCGACAAAGGGGACATAAGTCCCGCTGAGGCAGCTCTCGCGACGATGCGTCGCGACGAATTCCTCTGCGACCTTGGTCGGAGAAATTTTGTTAATAAGTGATGAAGTGATTGAGTCGTGAAGTGGTGGAGTTCTCCATCACTCCGTCACTCCGTCACTCCGTCACTCCCTAAAGGTCGAACCACTATGCCAAAGACCCGTGCGCAGAAACAGGAGGTTATCACCGGGATCGCCGACCAGTTCCGCAAGATGAAGTCCGCCGTGTTCACCGTCGTTGGCGGATACACGATGGAAGACGCCGATTCGCTCCGCGCCAAGGGGCGCGAGGCCGGAGTCAAGTCGTTCGTGGCCAAGAAGTCGCTTCTCGAGCGCGCGCTCAAGGAGGCCGGACTCAACGTGGACATCAGCTCCATCGAGGGCAGCATCCTTACCTCCGTCGCGTATAACGACGAGGTGGGCGCCGCCAAGATGATCGCCGATTTCCTCAAGCTCCGAAAGAACTCCCCGATGAAGATGGTCGGAGGAATCCTCGAGGGAAGCCTCATCGATTCCGCCGCCGTCACCACGCTTGCCAAGCTTCCTGGAAAGCAGGAACTGTACGGCCAGCTGGTGTGGACGCTCAACGCTCCGGTTTCCGGATTCGTCAACGTCCTCGCCGCCAACATCCGCGGACTCGTCACCGTTCTCGGTGCGGTGCGCGATCAGAAGACAGCTTAATCTATCAGTGGTGAAGTGATGAAGTGACGGAGTGATGGAGATTTTCCTTCACTCAATCACTCAATCACTTCACCACTCAATCACTCCAATATGTCTGATGAAACGATCGAAGTCCCCGCCAAGTTCCAGGCCCTCGTGTCCGAGATTGAGAAGATGTCCGTGATCGACCTTTCCGAGCTCGTGAAGGTGCTCGAGAACAAGTTCGGCGTTTCCGCCGCCGCCCCGGCCATGATGATGGCCGCCCCGGCCGCCGGAGGAGCCGCCGCCGCCGAGGAGAAGACCTCCTTCGACGTCGAGATCACCGCCGCTGGCGACAACAAGATCAACGCGATCAAGGCCGTCCGCGAAATCACCGGCCTCGGCTTGAAGGAAGCCAAGGACCTGGTCGACGGAGCCCCGAAGATGGTGAAGACCGGCGTGGACAAGGCCACCGCCGAGGACACCCTCAAGAAGCTCACCGACGCCGGAGCCACCGCGTCCATCAAGTAGTTACCAAAAGCGCCGGGGTTCGCAAGAATCCCGGCGCTTTGTGTTTGGGGAGGGGTTCCTGGTATGCTGGGCGCAACGATGATGGCTTTGGCGCGATATGAATGATATGGGAAAGAAAAGACAAATTGTCCCACAGGACACCTTCACGCAGTTTCTTTTGTATACCACGCCAAACGGCAAGGTAAATGTAGAGATTTTTCTGCATGAGGAGAATATTTGGTTGACCCAGGACAAGATCGCTCAATTGTTTGACGTGGGGCGTCCGGCGATCACCAAGCACCTGAAAAACATCTTTGAAACAGCTGAGCTTAGCGAGAATTCAGTTAGTTCCATTTTGGAACTAACTGCCAGCGACGGGAAGAAATATCCGACCAAGTTTTATAATCTCGACGCGATCATTTCCATCGGCTACCGGGTCAATTCCACTCAGGCGACGCAGTTTCGTATCTGGGCGACCGAGCGGCTGAGGGAGTACGTGATCAAGGGCTTTACGATGAACGACGAGAAGCTCAAGGACCCATACAATATCTTTGGGAAGGACTACTTCGAGGAGCAGCTCGCGCGCATTCGGAATATTCGTTCCAGCGAGCGTAGGTTTTACCAGAAAGTCACGGACATCTACGCCCAGTGCAGCGTCGACTACGACCCGAACGAGGAAACGACTCGGAAGTTTTTTGCGACGGTACAAAACAAGCTTCACTTCGCGATCAGCGGGCAAACCGCCGCGGAAATCGTTGTCGGGCGCGTCGGGTCGGAAAAGCCGAACATGGGCCTGATGACATGGAAATATGCGCCAGAAGGGGAGATTCGAAAGACCGACGTGACGATTGCAAAGAATTACCTGGATGAGAAGGAGATGGACGGCCTGAACCGGATCGTTTCCATGTATCTCGACTATGCCGAAACGCAGGCGCAGAAGGGAATCCTGATGAAGATGGGAGATTGGATCAAGAAGCTTGACGCGTTCCTTCGTTTCAACGAGCGGGAATTGCTGGAAGACAACGGAACGGTATCGCACGAAGTGGCCGTCGCGCTCGCCGAGGTCGAGTATGAGAAATATCGCGTCGCGCAGGACCGCGCGTATGTCTCCGACTTCGACCGGGAGGTTGCGAGGATCGCGGCGGAGAGAAAGAGCGGAACGGAATAAGCTTTGTGTTTGGGGAGGGGATTGGGTAGAATGGCCACGTTAAGAACGAACCGCAAATTCCTATGGAAAACCTCGAAATCCTCGCGAAGGCCGGAGACCCGAAGGCGCTGACGGAGCTGTTTGAGCGGATGGAAGGCGCCGAGACGGAAGAGGAGGG
>JBAXQK010000032.1:0-6128 GCA_037131775.1 Candidatus Uhrbacteria bacterium | reverse complement strand
GGGCAACGCTGCCACCCCCTGGGCGAAGAGGATGGCCAGGATGGGCGGCACCTTGCGCCGCGTCAGGGCCAGGACCAGCGGGCGCATGAGGAACGCCAACAGCCCCGCCAGCACCAAGGGAATGAGGAGCGGTCGGCCTTGCGTCAGCACAAAGCCGATGAGCATCAGCGCCGCAAGTCGATAGGTCACCCGGGTAGAGACGGCCAAGCCGGTCTGGGTGCGTTCATTCCCCGACAAGCCACGCCTCGTCGACCAGCTCGAAGTCCGAAGCGCCCTCACCCGTGCCGATGAGGTCGTCCAGCTCGCCCCGCCGGACCTCCATCAGCTCCGCCAGCTCCGACTCCATGGAACCCAGTTGGGGGCGCAGCCGGGCGAAGGCCTCGGCGGACAAGTGCAACAGTACGCCGCCCTCGGGCATGTGGACGGCCGCCGTGGTGGGCGCGCCCGTCAGCAACGAGAACTCCCCGAAGGCGTCCCCTTCGGTCAGCGTCGCGACCTCGGTACCAGCGCTATTGGATATCGCTGTCACTCCCCGTCCGTTGGTACCCACGGCCAGCAGCGCCTGAAGCCCGTCCGAACCCGGACCGGCCACGCCGACCAGCCCACGGCCCGCGCCGCCGTACTGGCCCAGATACGCCACCGCCTTGCCGCCCTTGTCGAGGAACCGCGCGCGGAAGTTCGCCGAGCCGGGCGCCGGCGCGAGTTCCACGCGCACCGTGCCGCCATCGAGCACGCGCAGTCCGGGAGCGGGTGACCCGTTCGCCACGCCGCTGCCCACCACGGTCTGCAGCCCGCCGGTCGCCGACTTCGCGGAGAACGTGCCGCCGGTCGTCGTCGCCGTGACCGTGGCGTTGTTGATCCCGCCGACGCAGACGAGCACCTCGGCCGCCGACAAGGTGACGGCCGGTGTGTCCTCAGCGCTTTCGTAGACGCTGCCGCGAGCGGTCGCGGAAAGGGTCGCGACCGGTCTCGTGAAGATCGTCGCGCACCCGAAGACGCGCAAGGTCGTGGGGTGCCAGATTGTCGCGGACCGCGCCGGCGAGATGATCCACGAGGCCGCCATTGCGATTCAGCTCGGGACGACGGTCGAGAGGCTCGCGGCCATGCCCCATGCGGACTCCGCCTGGAGCGAAGGGGTCGGGAAGGCAGCCGCGGCTGTATCGAACAAGCGGGACTGACGTCCCCGTGAAAACACTATGCCGCAATCCATCGCGCTGTTCCTTATCCTTCTGATTCAGCTGATCCTGCTGGCCGCGATGCTGTTCATGATCCACTGGCATCTCGTTGCCTTCACGTCCGTTCCCTGGGTTCGGACGCCGCGGTGGAAAACGAAGAGGATGCTGCGACTGGCAGGGCTGAAGCCGGGCGAACGGATGCTCGACGCGGGGAGCGGGGACGGATCGACCGTCATCGACGCGGCGCGCGACTTCGGGGCGACCGGCCACGGGATCGAGATGCAGTGGTCGCTGTACTGGTTTTCGAATCTGCGCGCACGTTCTCTCGGTCTGTCGGAAACGGCGACGTTTGCGCGTGGCAGCATGTTCAAGGTCGATCTCCCCGACGCGGACGTCGTTTTTTCCTACCTCTTTCCCGAGCTCAATGCCCGCCTTGAGCCAATCCTGAAAAAACGGTATCCTGCCCGAACGAGAGTCGTTTCGCGGACCTTCCCGTTTCCGACACTCAAGGAGATTGGGAGAGAAAAGATTGGCAGTGAGACGGTATTCCTATACGAACTGTAATATGAGCAACGAGATCGTTTTCGACATCGAGACAACCACTGCCGCGGGAGCGGACTATTCGTTGATGCGCGCGTCGATCGTCGGCGTGTATTTTTATGAGACGGACGAGTATGTGGCGTATACGGAGGCGGAGCTGCCGAAGCTCTGGCCGCGGCTGGAGCACGGCGGGCGGATGATCGGATACAATTCCAAGGGATTCGACATTCCGATATTGAACAACTACTATCCGGGCGACCTATTCCAGCTCCCGCAGCTCGATATCCTGGAGGAAATCAAGAAGTCCATCGGGTTCCGGCTGAAGCTCGACCACGTGGCGCAGACCTGCCTCGGGGTGGGGAAGACCGGGCATGGGCTGCAGGCCGTGGAGTGGTACCAGCAGGGGGAAATCGAGAAGATCAAGAAGTATTGCCTCGACGACGTCCGGGTGACCAAGGGCGTGTACGAATACGGCTTGAAATATGGCGCTTTGGCCTACGAGGACCGGCTTGGGGGGCGTAAGGCGATCCCCGTGGACTTCGCCCAGAAGCCCGCCCAAACGCAGGCGATCAACCTAACGCTGGGGTTTTGATCGTGTGGATAACCGACCCTTGCAACCCCACATCTTGTGGCATAAAATAGAGACATACCACTAGATGTAGTGGGTGGGGCGTTCCGTGCCTCTTTTTTATCCGACATTTTTCCCCTCATTTCGTTCCTATGTCCGAACCCCTCGTTGCTACGTCCGTTCGTCCGACGATCGCTCCGGCCCAGGGCGTCTCCGATGCCGTCTGGGAATTTGTTACCTCGCTCAAGGCCCTGAAAAAACGCGACGGTTCCGAGCAGTCGTTCGACGCGGGAAAGCTATACCGCTCCGTTCTTGCTGCCATGCAGTCGGCGGGGATCAAGGACGAGCGGCTCGCGCGGACCGTTTCCGCGAGCGTCGTCTCCCGGCTTACGGCCGTGTTCGACGGCCACAGCACCCCGGGATTTTCCGACGTGCGCGAGGCCGTGAACCTGACGTTCATCGACCACAACCTGTCGCATGCCGCCAAGCGCTATCTTTCGTTCCGCACCGTCGAGGCACGCCGCGCCAAGCAGCCGACGTTCGGCCATGGGATCTCGGTCGGCCGCTACTACACGAAGCCGGGGATGCACCCGTACGATCAGATCGAATGGGAGCGCCGCGACGCCCGCATCACGAACGAGAAGGGCGCGACCGTGTTCGAGCAGCTGGCCGTCGAAGTGCCGAAGACTTGGACGCAGACCGCCACGAACATCGTCGTCTCGAAATATTTCCGCGGCAAGGTCGGCGCTCCCGACCGCGAGTTTTCGGTGAAGCAGCTGGTTTCGCGCGTGGCCGTGACCATTTCCAACTGGGGACGCAACGAGGCGTACTTCCAAACCGCCGAGGACGCCGATGTCTTCGAGGCCGAGCTCACGCACCTCCTCGCCAACCAGATGGCTGCGTTCAACTCGCCGGTCTGGTTCAACGTGGGCGTGAACCCGCATCCGCAGTGCTCGGCCTGTTTCATCAACTCGGTGCAGGATGACATGCGCTCGATTCTCAACCTCGCCGTCACCGAGGGGATGCTGTTCAAGGGCGGGTCGGGAGCGGGCTCCAACCTTTCCAAGCTTCGATCGCGCCAGGAATATATGGGCGGATCGAACGGCAAGGCCTCGGGCCCGGTGAGCTTCATGAAGGGGCTCGACGCGTTCGCCGGGGTTATCAAGAGCGGCGGCAAGACGCGCCGCGCGGCGAAGATGGTCATCCTGAACGCCGACCACCCGGACATCATGGAGTTCATCACCTGCAAGCTGGAGGAAGAGAAGAAGGCCTGGGCGCTGATGGACGCCGGATATGACGGCTCCATGGACGGCGCTGCCTACTCGTCGATCTATTTCCAGAACGCCAACAACTCCGTCCGCGTCACCGACGACTTCATGTTCGCCGTGGAGGCCGACGGCGACTGGACCACGCACGAGGTAACCACCGGCAAGCCGTCGCTTACCTACAAGGCACGCGAGGTCATGCGCGCGGCCGCCGAGGCCACCTGGCTGTGCGGCGACCCGGGGATGCAGTACGACACCACCGTCAACAAGTGGCA
Source organism: Candidatus Uhrbacteria bacterium (assembly GCA_037131775.1). GTDB lineage: Bacteria > Patescibacteriota > Patescibacteriia > UBA9934 > GWF2-40-263 > YC12-FULL-57-11. The sequence goes on along the minus strand of JBAXQK010000032.1, from coordinate 2,305 downwards.
CACCTGCAAGAACACCGACCGCATCAACGCGTCGAACCCGTGCAGCGAGTACATGTTCCTCGACGACACGGCGTGCAACCTCGCGTCGCTCAACCTGATGAAGTACCGCAAGGTGGTGAACGGCGAGCAGGTGTTCGACGTCGACTCCTTCAAGAAGGCGAACGAGATTATCATCACGGCGATGGAAATCGTCGTGGGCTCCTCGAGCTATCCGACCCCGGCCATCGAGCAGAACTCGTTCGACTACCGCCCGCTCGGCATCGGCTACGCGAACCTTGGCGCTCTCCTCATGAGCTTCGGCCTCCCGTACGATTCCGAGGAGGGTCGCAACCTCGCGGCGACCATCACGGCGCTGCAGAGCGGTCACAGCTACTTCCAATCGTCGAAGATCGCGGAGAAGATCGGCCCGTTCGCGGGATTTAAGAAGAACGAGGCGCCCTGCCTCGAGGTGATGCGCATGCATCGCGACGCGGCGTACCAGATCACGACGTCGGGCGTCCCGTCCGACATCCTGTTCGAGGCGCGCAAGGCGTGGGACAACGTCGTCTCGCACGCGTCGGTCCACGGTCTCCGCAACGCGCAGATCTCCGTGCTCGCCCCGACCGGAACCATCGGGTTCCTCATGGACTGCGACACGACCGGCATCGAGCCGGACATCGCGCTCGTGAAGTACAAGTGGCTCGTGGGCGGCGGCATGATGAAGATCGTGAACCAGACCGTGCCGGAAGGACTGCACCGCCTCGGTTACTCCGAGATGGAGATCCGCGAGATCCTCGAGCACATCGACAAGGCCGACACCATCGAGGGCGCGCCGCACATCCGCGCCGAGCACCTCCCGGTGTTCGACTGCGCCTTCAAGGCCGCGCAGGGAACGCGCACCATCCAGTACATGGGCCACGTCCGCATGATGGCCGCCGTCCAGCCGTTCATCTCCGGCGCCATCTCGAAGACGGTCAACATGCCGCACGAGGCGACGGTGGAGGACATCGAAAAGGTTTACATGGAAGGCTGGAAGCTCGGGCTGAAGGCGATTGCGATTTACCGCGACGGGTCGAAGCGCCAGCAGGCGCTGACGACGTCGAAGGAGAAGGACGCGAAGAAGCAGAACGCGGAAGGGGTCGAAGGGATCAAGGCGGTCGAAGCGGTCAAGGCTGTCGAACTGATCCCCTCGACACCCTTGAAAACCTTGAACCCCTCCAACGAATACCAGGCCAAGCGCCGACGCCTTCCGGACGAGCGACGCGCCATGACGCACAAGTTCTCCGTCGGAAACCACGAGGGATACATCACCGTCGGCCTGTACGACGACGGCACCCCGGGGGAGATCTTCATCACGATGGCGAAGGAGGGCTCCGTCATCTCCGGCCTGATGGACGCGTTCGCGGCGAGCATTTCCGTGGGGCTCCAGTACGGCGTCCCGCTCCAGGTGTTCGTGAACAAGTACGTGCACATGCGCTTCGAGCCGTCTGGATACACCACCAACCCGAACATCCGCATCGCCAAGTCCATCGTGGATTACATCTTCCGCTGGATGGCGATGAAGTTCCTCTCGGTCGAGGCGCAGCGCGCCGTCGGGATCAACGTGGTCGAGGACGTCGTCGTCGACGAGATGAAGGAGCTGGAAGGAAAGCTCCACGGGTCCGACGTTCCCGTCGACGTCCCGAACCCGCAGATCGACCTTTTCGCCGCCGCCCCGAAGGCCGCGACCAAGGCCCCGTCGCTCACCGGAACGTTCGACAACCACTCCGACGCCCCGGCCTGCGACACCTGCGGCTCCATGATGGTGCGCAACGCCGCGTGTTACAAGTGTCTGAATTGCGGAAGCACGTCGGGATGTAGCTGATCCAACCGCTGACGAAAAGAAAGGCCGAGGGAATTCCCCTCGGCTTTTTTATGTTCGCTACAATTCGTATCATACGAATTAGTAATCGTATTCGTTATTCGCAACGGAGGCCCGCAGGCCGAAAAAAAGACGACCGATTGGTCGTCAGAGGGTGGCCGTCGTTCCGCGGAGGAGCAGGAGCCAGTTGTGCGGGAGCGAGCCGGGAAGGCTCTTGAGATCCCGCTTCGGACGGCGGACGCGGACGCGGCCGTCGTTCAGCTCAACGACGACCTTGTTGCGTCGCAGGTGGTCGAGCGTGCCGGCGGGGTTGTCGATGAGCGACCACCGGGCGATATGGCTGAGCAACAGGTCGCGCGGGACGACGACGGCGTCGTGGTCGTCGCACAGGCGGCACAACAGCAGATAGGTGAGCTTGGTGAGCGGCTCGGGCGTGGGGGCGAACGTTTGCGGGGGCAGGGGCAT
>JBAXQK010000031.1:0-6609 GCA_037131775.1 Candidatus Uhrbacteria bacterium | reverse complement strand
CTGGGTTGAAAACAAAACTGCCACCGGGCTGGTGGCAGAGTTAGTACTTACCCTTGTATTTAGGAGAAAACCTTCCAAACTACCAACGACAAATTACCACGCGACCATTACTCCCCCCACCAAACCAGTTTCTCCCGCACCTCGGACCCCTCCGTCCCAAATGTCCTCCTACAGAGCGCGCGGACCTTTTCCTGGTCGTACGGCTTGCACGAGAACACGTCGATCATCGCCTCGCCGTACTTCGTGAACGTGTGGACCGAGACGTGCGAGAAGTCCACGATCACGAATCCGGTGATTCCCGGATTCTCCGGGATGCCCTCCGCGACGAGCGGCCCGGCGAGCACGCTCATATCGGTGGCGGCGGCCATGTCGTGAAGAAACGCGCGGATCGCGTCCGGGTTCGAGATACTCTCGTTCGCGGAGGAGACGTCTACGATCAGGTGGTATCGGGTGGTGTGCATAGTGTGGAAAGTATACAGCAAGCGGAAAAAAGATGAATGGCCACTGCATTTAGTGGCCAAATTTTTTTTCTACCCCAACATCTTGTGTTATCCACATTCCATCCCCATTGTGGACGGTTCGCCGAGGACGTATACTGGGAAAACCGACGCGCCTGGTGTGGCTCGCGTTCCCTAACTCCCCGCTGTTTTGTTGCGCTATGTCCTCGCTCTTTGGCTCCTGTCCGATTTTGACGCCGCGCAACGTCTATCGCCCGTTCGAGTATCCGCACTACTTCGACTATTTTCAAAAGCAGAACCAGGCTCACTGGCTTCCTACCGAGGTTCCGATGGAAGGCGACATCTCCGACTATCGCTTTCGCCTCACCCCGGCCGAGATCGGGCTCGTGACGCAGATCCTGCGGTTTTTCACGCAGAGCGACATCGAGGTCAACAACAACTACAACACCAAGCTCATCCCGGTGTTCCCGAAGCCGGAGATCAAGATGATGCTGTCGTCGTTCGCGGCCATGGAGAGCGTCCACGTGTGGGCCTACTCGTATCTGAACGACTCGCTCGGGCTTCCTGAGCATGAGTATTCCGCGTTCCTCGGCTATGAGGCAATGCGCCGGAAATACGACTATTTCCATCAGTTTCACACCGACACCGTCGAGGACCTGATGGTGAACCTGGCCGTGTTCGGCGGGTTCATCGAGGGGGTGAGCCTGTTCGCCTCGTTCGCCATCCTGATGAACTTCCCGCGGTTGGGCAAGATGAAGGGCGTGGGACAGATCGTCACCTGGAGCATCCGCGACGAGTCGCTGCACTCCGCGGGCGTGTGCCGGCTGTTCCGCGACCTGATGAAGGAGAACGAGGCGCTGTGGACGGCCTCGCTGCGCGACAAGATCACGCAGGCGTGCGACGACATGGTGGCGCTCGAGGACGCGTTCATCGACAGCTGCTTCTCGTTCGGCGCGGTCAGCGGGCTCACGGCCGCCGAGGTCAAGCAGTACGTCCGCTACACCGCCGACAAGAAGCTGCTCGACCTGCGCCTCGACAAGCGCTACCACGTGTCGAACCCGCTCCCGTGGCTCGACGTCATGGTCAACGCCAAGGAACACACGAACTTCTTTGAGAACCGGGCCACCGAGTATGCGAAGGGGGCGGTCGTGATTGACTGGGAGACGATCAGTTCGAGCATTACGTAGCGTGGGCGTGGGGCTTGGGGATACCAATCTACGCATCCGCTACAAAACTGCTAATCCACATATATCTACGTATTTGCTACGCATCTGTAGCAAATCGGTAGCAATCCGTTGATCCGCAGTTTTGTAGCGGATGCGTAGATTGGTATCGACTTCATCCCTATGAACACCGAATCGCTCGTCGCCGCCCTTTCGCAGAACAACGTCACGCTTGCCCGCGCGCTGCTTCTTGCCAACCTGCTCGAGGAGACGGAAGGGAAGAACAGCTGGGACTGCCCGCATTACACCGCGGACAAATCCGTCCAGCAGTCCATCGTGCTCGATGAGAAGAACAACGACCGGATGACGTACTTCGGACTCGAGAACCTGCGCGACCGTTACTTCCTGCGCGATGCGAACGACAAGGTCTGCGAGAACCCGCAGACGTTCTTCGCTCGCGTCGCGACCGGAATGGCGCGCGGCGACGCGGCCTTCGCCCAGGAGTTGTATGACTACATGAGCAAGGGCTGGTTCATCCCGGCTACCCCCGTCCTCATGAACATCGGCACGAGCAAGGGGCTGTGCATCTCGTGCTTTTTGAACACCGTTCCCGACACGCTCGAGGGGATCTTCGACATCTATCGCGAGAACGCCTTTTTGGCCAAGTATGGCGGTGGAATCGGCACCGACTGGTCGCAGCTGCGCGGACAGAACGCGCCGCTGAAGTCAAGCGGGCTCCGATCGTCCGGCGTCATCCCGTTTTTGAAGATCATGGATTCGGAGACGCTCGCCATATCGCGCAACAGCCATCGTCGAGGCGCCGCCGCGGCGTATCTCCGCATCGACCATCCGGACATCGAGGACTTCCTGGAGATCCGCAAGCCGACCGGCGGTGACATGGACCGCAAGTGCCTGAACATCAACCATGGCGTCGTCATCACCGACGTCTTCATGGAAGCGGTCGAGGCGCGCCAGCCGTACAAGCTCGTGTGCCCGCATACCGGAACGGTCACGAAGGAGCTTGACGCGACGGAAGTTTGGCGCAAGCTGCTCACGATGCGCGCCGAAACCGGCGAACCGTACTTCCTCTACATCGACACGGTAAACCGCTCGATCCCGCCGCACCACAAGGGGCTCGGCCTCCTTGTCCGCCAGAGCAACCTATGCACGGAGATCGTGCTTCCGACCACGAACGACCGCACCGCCGTCTGCTGCCTTGGCAACCTGAACCTCGAGCTGTACGACGACTGGGAGGCGCACTCCGAGGCACTCGTCTACGCCTGCGTGAAGGCGCTCGACAACAACCTCGATACCTTCGTCGAGATGGCCGACCCGGTCGAGTACCGCAAGTCGATCAACTCGGTGAAGCACGAGCGCTCGATCGGACTGGGCGTGATGGGGTATCACGGCTACCTCATGAGCAAGGGATTCCCGTTCGAGAGCGTCCCCGCGCGCGGGATCAACAAGAAGATCTTCTCGAACTTCGGCGAGCTCGCGCGCAAGGCAAGCAAGCGCCTCGGCGAGGAGCGCGGCCTTCCGCTCGACGGCGGCACGCAGCGCAACGCCTACGTCACGAGCATCCAGCCGACGGCCTCGACCAGCTTCATCTGCGGCGAGGCCAGCCCGTGCGTCGAGCCGATCTCGGGCAACGCGTTCCTGCAGAAGACCTTGTCGGGAAGCTTCCTCGTGAAGAACAAGTTCCTTGAGCGGCTCCTCGAAAAGAAGGGGATGAACAAGGAGGGGATTTGGAAGGAGATCGTCGCCGCCAAGGGAAGCGTCCAGCACCTGAACTGTCTCACCGACGAGGAAAAGGCGGTATACCGCACGGCATACGAAATGAACATGCGCGAAATCGTCGAACAAGCCGCCGACCGCCAGCCCCACATCGACCAGGCCCAGAGCATCAACCTGTTCTTTTCCGCGCCGATATCGGGAAAGTACATGCACGACGTGCACATGCTGGCCTGGAAGCGGGGAATGAAGTCGCTGTACTATCTCCGCTCGTCCTCCCCGATCGAGGCGACCAGAATCGGAGAAGGGGACGCGAGCCTCGTGACGGCTCCGACGAACGTGCGGAATGTCGCGACCGAGGAGTGCGCGGTCTGCCAGTAGGACAAAGAAAAAATCCCGGCCGTCGCGGCCGGGATTTTGGTTTTCGGGACGTTCATCATGGTATCATCTGGTCGTACGGATAACACGATTCCCTATGCCCGAACGCAAAGACAATCCGTCGCCGGTTCCGGAAAATCCCGTGCTCGCGGAGCTGGGACGCATGCGGAACCTTTCTGGTCCCGAGCGGTCGGAGGCGATTGGCCGGTTCGTACGCGAGCGCGTGGCAGGCGCGGTCGCGGGAGCGGCGCGGGTGACGTTTGGGTTTCCGGATCGGATGCGAACGTCGGGGTTCCTGCATCCCGAGTCGCATATCCGGGTGCACGCGAAGGCTGAGACGATCGGGTTTACCGTCGACGACGAGGCGCCGTACCGCGAGTGCGTCGAGCGGGCGCTGTCGTCGGGAAACGTTCCGGAGGCGATCCAGGAGACGCTGGACGCGTACTTCGGCCGGAGGTCGCGGAAGGAAAAGAAGGAGGCGTCGCACGACCGCCGCGTGGCGTTTTACTCGGCCCGCCGTGCCGGCCCCGTGTCCATCCGCGAGACGAAAGGAGGCGACTTCGCGCTGTGCGTAGAGTACGCCGCGCTGGCGCAGAACCTGATTGTGCTGCTTGGAAACAAGTCCTGGCTCGTCTGGGCGAACGTCAGCCATCGCGGCGAGACCGGCGGCCACGTATTCAACCTAATCGAGACCCCCGACGGGCGCTCGGTCCTTTACGATCCAAACAATCCGATCGAGACGCTCGACGAGAAGGGAAATCTCCTCGGGACGAAGCCGGGCGCGTACCCGCTGCCAAACGAAAAGGCCCGAGACCTGTTCTCGGGCCTGCCCGTCACGATCGGGCGCCAGGAAACGACCAGGCGTTCCGATGGAACCGCGATCACGGAAACGTTTCCGTTCACGTATAACGCGTGAGCCTATTTCTTCTTGTCCTTCTTCGGCTTCTTCACGTTCTTCTTCTGGGCGTTGTTTCCTTTTGCCATAAAAGGGCGACGGGTGAATTGTTAATGGAGTTAGTATACCACTTGGTCGCGGCGCGGTGAAGCTGGTAGAATGCGGGCAATATGCGCGCATGGATCAAACGGAACAGGTTTCCCCTGACGATGGCCGCTTTGCTGGTTTCGATGCAGATCGCGGTCACGATCGCGCTCGCGACCGGCGCCGGGCCGGGGAAGGTTTGGACGGGCGGAACTTGGCAGGAGGCGAACGACCAGGCGATCTACATTGGCGACGTGGAGCAGGTCCGCAGCGGGGCGCTTGGCGTGAAGGACCTGTATGCGCCGATGCCACAAACGCCGTTCTGGCACCCGACGTTCGTTCTTATCGGTCTCGTCGCCCGGATGACCGGCATGCCGAGCGTCGTCGCACTGACGGGGGCTCTGTGGCTGGCGACCGCCGCAACCGTCTTCCTTCTCCATTCCGTTTCGCGGGTCATGGCCAAGAATGAGCGGGATGCGTCCATGGCGACGCTATTGATTCTTGTCGCGGGCGGGTTTGGCTGGGTCGCCACCATTGTCTGGCAGGGAGCTGACATTCCCTGGCGCGGTCACGTGCTCCCGGATCTGGCATCGGAAGCGTTTCTTTCCCCGAACCTGTACATGGGACCGCACGTGATTCTCGCGTACGGCCTGCTTCCATACGTCCTGCTTCGTCTCTGGCGGTCCGCGATCTCCGATTCCGCGCTCACGTTCGATCGGGCCGGATGGGTTGCCGCGTTCGCGGTCACGCTCGTGCATCCGTATGTCGTTCCGACGATCGGGCTGTTCGTGGTCATTTCGCTCGCCTGGAACGGGCGGAGGACATTTTGGAACGCGGCGCGCTCGTACGTTCCGTTTGGCATTGCCATGTGCGTTGGGGCGATCCCGCACGTCTGGAGCCAGTTTGCAAACGCGTCGGCTCGCGGCCTGCTGATGCAAAATAACTGTCCCATCGAGCCGGTTTGGATCTGGTTTTTTGCGTTCGCCCCGTGGATCGGGTTCATACTCGCGCGGCTCTCTTTTCGGATGAAGGTGCGTCGCGACGAGATGTGGATTCCCATCTGGCTGGTTGCCGCCATCCTTGCGGTGGCCCTCCCGTTCAAGTGGGATATCAAGATTGCCGAATCGTGGCATGCCGCGCTCGTCTGGTTCGCTCTTCCCGTTCTCATCCTGTTGCGAGATCGTTTCTGCCGCGTGCGGATCATGACGGTCGCCTGCGTTGTCATTCTGTCGATCTCCTCGGTGCTCGAGCTGACGCAGCAGCTCCCGTATGCTCGTGGAATCATTTCGGACAAGCTTCCGATGTACGTGAACGCCTCGGACATGGACGCGTGGAAGTGGGTTCGGGCGAATACGCCGCCGACGGTCCGCGTCCTACCTCCGAATGAGTTCGTCGGGATTTGGAGCGCTCCGTTCATGCAGCGGTCCTCCTGGATCGGGCACCCGTTCGACACCCCGGACTACGAGGCGAAGAAGATCGTTCTCCCGACGATCTCGACGATGGAGGAGTCGGATCTTGTCACGTTCCTCGATTCGGAAAATATCGGCGTGATTCTTACGCCGACGCAGTATCAGACTGAGCAGTACGTCATGAGACTCTCCGGCACCTCCTGGCACATTGGGGCGAACTTTGACGGCGCGGGCGTCCTGATTCGATAACGGCTCGTTTCGACGGCAAGGGCAGGCCGTCGTTTCACGAAGTCCCATCGGCGACCCCGGGGCCGGCCGTCCCCTTGATCAATCCCCGCGATTGCCTGTATAGTAACGCCCGCAGGGAGCCAACCCCTGCGAACGGACCAAGATCCGCCCCGCGGAGAGGTCGCATAGTTGGTCTAGTGCGCGCGACTCGAAATCGCGTAAACCGCAAGGTTTCGAGAGTTCGAATCTCTCCCTCTCCGCCA
>JBAXQK010000030.1:0-6688 GCA_037131775.1 Candidatus Uhrbacteria bacterium | reverse complement strand
GGGCAGGGGGTGAACACGGCGGAGTCCAAGGCCGTCCTTCGGTGGCACGTCGGAAACTCGACGGTGTTCAGCGCCGAGGAGAAGGCTCTTATCCGCGAGAAGGCATCGAACATGACCGGGGAGGACGAAATTGTCATCCACTGCAGTGAGCAGCGCAACCAGCTTGCGAACAAGAAGCTGTGCGTGGAACGCCTGCATGAGATCGTCGACGCGGCGATGGTGGTTGCGAAGAAGCGCGTGCCGACGCGCGTGACCCTCGGGCAGAAGAACCGCGCCCTCGACAACAAGGCGTTCGACGCCAGGAAGAAGCAGCAACGCCGCGCGGTTGATTCCGACTAGCGGATGCGGTAGGGTGTACGCGATATGCGCATCCTTGGAATCGAATCGAGCTGCGACGAAACGGCCATCGCGATCGTCTCCGGAAACGGGGACGATCTTGTGGTTGAGAAGAGTCTTATCGCGAGCCAGGCGGCGCTGCATGCGAAGTACGGCGGGGTGGTTCCGGAGGTGGCGGCGCGGGAGCACATCGACGCGATTTTTCCGCTTCTGCTCGAATCGGGGATCCCGCGCGACGGGTCGGGGATCGACGCGATCGCGGTGACGTCGGGGCCGGGGCTGGTGCCGGCGCTTCGGGTCGGGGTCGAGCTGGCGAAGACGCTGGCGTGGGCGTGGGGGAAGCCGCTGGTCGGCGCGAACCATCTGGAGGGACATCTGTACTCGACGTTCAAGGCGATCGAGTTTCCGGCGCTCGCGCTCCTCGTCTCGGGCGGCCACACGGAGATCGTCCTCATGAAGGACCACGGAGTCTACGAGCGCGTCGGTGCGACGAGAGATGACGCGGCGGGGGAGGCGTTCGACAAGGTGGCGAAGCTGTTGGGACTGGGATATCCGGGCGGGCCCATCGTCTCCAAAATGGCATCGCAGGGAAGCGCGACGGCGATCGCGTTTCCGCGTCCGATGATGGAAAGCCATGACTTTAATTTTTCGTTCTCGGGACTGAAGACCGCCGTCGCCGTCCGTCGCCGCGAGAATCCAGACGACCGCGTCGAGGATGTCTGCGCGAGTTTCCAGGCCGCGGTCGTGGACGTCCTCGTGGCAAAGACGATGCGCGCCGTCGAGCAGTACGGACCGAAGTGCCTGATCCTCGCGGGCGGAGTCTCCGCGAACAAGGCGCTGCGCCAAGGTCTCTCGACCGCAATTTCCAATTTCCAATTTCCAATTTCTTTTTTATCTCCCGACCTCGCCCTCACCGGCGACAATGCCGCCATGATCGCGGCCGCGGGCTATTATCACGCGATGCGTGGAGACTTCGTCGATCCGCTGACGCTTGTCGCGGATCCGAACATGGAACTTGTCTAATCTGTCATTGCGAGCTCATCAGAGCGAAGCAATCTCAGGGATTGCTTCGTCGGTTGAGATCTCCTCGCAATGACAATTCTATGAAGTACGCCTCACATTCAACCATAGAAACCCAGGCAATCGCCGCGCAACTCGCCGCGACCCTTCGTGGCGGCGAGACGATCGCGCTCATTGGCGACCTTGGCGCCGGGAAGACGACGTTCGCGCAAGGGTTCTGCGCCGCCCTCGGCGTGACCGCGACGGTCACGAGCCCGACGTTCGCGATCATGAACGTGTACGAGGGACGATTCCGCGTCGTCCACCTCGACCTCTACCGTCTCAAGTCCGCGCGCGAAATCGCCGCGCTCGGGCTCGAGGAATACCTCGGCCAGCCCGACACCGTCGCGCTCATTGAGTGGCCCGAGGCCGTCGATGGTGTACAATGGAACGCGAACGTGACCGTGCGCCTTTCCGCAGAGGGGGAGAGCGAGCGGACGATTGATATTTCGTATGGAGATGGAGGGGATACAATTTCGGCCGGAGGCGAAGCTTCCTCGTAGGGGTGACGTCGCGATGATCGACGGCCTGTTGAAGTCCGTCGTGCCGGACGCGGACTTTGACGGTGCCGAAATTTCCTGCGACAAGGACGGCGTTCGAACGACGCAGGCAGTCGACTACTCCTTGTCTCCCGACACGCTGGCCGTCGTCAATAGAATCGCGTCAATTCCTGGTTCCGAGGACCTTGTCGCAACCTTGGTCCTTCGTCCGTTTCAAAAAAAGATCGTGAGCAGCATCGGCCCGCAGGATGTACTGGCCCATAAGCTTGGATTCTATCTGAACCGCATCTCGACCGACCGTAAGATGCTGGCGACGAACCTGTTTCAGAGAGAGCTCGCCAAGCTTTCGCAGGAACGGAAGAAGTCGGTCGCGCAGCGAACGGGGCCGAGCGGATCGCATGAGACGTCGGCTGCCGAGCGGAACGTTGAGCGGAAGAACATCGATTACCTTCGCGCGGCATACCGTCCGCAGTGGCTCGCAAATGGCGGGCCGATCGACCCGAATTCGTTCGAAAGCGTCCCCGACTCGATGAAGCGATGGGCAGCCGACGAAGTCGTGGCGATCCGTGCAACGTTCCTGGACGACAAGAGTGCCGAGCACGTCGGTCGCGGCGAGGCGCTTGAGTTGTTCGCCGGGGTCGAGCTTTCGCGGCACCGGTGGCTTGGCGCGGAGATCTCCATTGCGTCGACCGTCGACGACTATCGGAACGGCGTGGACCTCATTGGCGAGTTCGTCGACCCGGAGACAGGCGAGCACGCGCAGTGCGCCCTTGACCTGGGATCGACGCGAACCGCGGAAGGCGCCGATAAGAAACTGAAAAAGGGGAAACGCGGCGCGGAGGTTCAATTTTTTCGGTCAAAGGTCCAGAAGGAAAACGGCAAGTTCGTAGAGACGAGCCTGAAGGATATCCCGATGGTCATCCTCGGCGTGACGGGAGCCGTGCTCTCCGAGTTGGGCGCGGCCGTCCGGCGCGGGGAAACGATCGGTCCCGACCATCCGATCGGGGTCGTGTTCCTCCGCCAGGCGGAAATACAGGTGGGCATGCAGATTCGACAGCTGGCCGCGGACTTCGTGGCAAACGCGCTCGAGAACATGCCGTCCGACCCGGCGACGCTCCTGGCAGTTCGGACGTACGCCGAAAGGATTCGCTCCGGGGACGATTTTCTCCGGGACGTTTCGACGATCCGAGACATCATGCGGTCCGTTCCCAACGACGGAAAGGCATACTACCTCGGACCTCGCGAGGCAACCCGTCTCCGGCATCTCCTCATCATTCATAACGTCCTCTCCCAAAAGATCGCGACGGTGGACGAAACGCGGCAGGACGTCCGGCGTATTTCGGAACAGGCGACATTGACCCAACGACTGCGCGAACGCTCCCAGCCCCAACCGGCCCAAACGAAAATCTCCCCGATCGGGGAGATTTTTTTACGCGTCGGCAGGCTTGGTCTTGTCAGCGATCGTCCGCGCGGCGTCGGCGAGGAGTCGCTCACGAACCGCGCGCTCGGCCGTCTCCGCCTCGTCCGTAAGCGACCGAATCGCTTCGGTGACTTCCTCGGAAGAGCCTTCGGGAATCTCCGTCTGTTTGCCTGTGCGTTCGATCATAGGTAAGATGGTCACGTTTCAACCCTATCCTATCGGCTTTGCGCCGAAGAAGCAACCGTATGGCGCGAGAAACCCGCGAGCATCGAGAGGCGGACCTGAGTCAGGAGGAACGATTCCTCCGCGATCGAATTCGCGAGGACGTGAGGCGGACGCCTCGGTTGCTGCCGACGGATTTTACGCACGTGACGCGCCGCGTCGCGGAGGACGACCTGGCGAAGGCGGTCGCGCTTCGGAGGGAATTCGCGCGGACGGGGACCGAGCGGGGGTTTCTCCTCGAGCAGTTCCTGCAGCAGCAGATCGAGCTGTCCAACTGGTTCGGTGACAACGCGTTCGTATTCTCAACGACGGACTTCGACGACCTGAGGAACGGCGTCGACGCGGTGATCGAGTTCAATCCGCACGACAGACGCCTCCTCGTGCCGCGCCTTGCCGTTGACGTGACCACTGCCGCGAGCGCGAAAGTACTGCAGGAAAAGGCAGCGAAGATCTACGAGGGCGGCCGGGTAAAGTATTTTCGGAGTGAGATAGAGACGAACGGGGATGGCAATCCAACGGACCTGACGCTCGGTCGGCTGCCGATGGTGGTGATCGGAATCGACGCCAAGCTGTTCGGCGACATCGCGAGGTCTCTGTACGAGAAACGGACGTCGATGACCGTGCGGGACGTGCAGACGAACGAGGTGACCAAGAAACTTGGCATCGACAGGCAGTTCCTGGCGAACCATCCGCTGAAGGGACTCTTCCTCGACCAGGCGCGCGCCCAGCTGCTCTTCCAGCGCGACAATCCGCAGGCGGCCGCGTGCCTTCGTCACATCGAGGCCGAGCTTGAGAAAATAAAAAGCTCTCCGGAGTACCAGAGAGCGAAGCTGATCGGGAAGGCATCGCCTACCCATCGGAGTTTGACGCTTGCGGCGTAGGCGGATCGGACGCTCCCTCGTCGGGAGCGTTTTGGTTTCGCCCGAGCTCGTCGATCAGGTCGAGCACCAGCTCCGAGGAGCCCTCGAGCTCCGGGCGCTCGCGTGCCGGGACGTGCGGAGGCTCGGCGTGAAACTGGGCGTAGATGATCTCTCCGAGACCGGCGGGGCGGGGTTGCTTGGGATCCATGGCTGCTCCTTTGGTGATCGCGACTCTACCAGCGAATGCCGGTCGCGTCAAGGATCCTCGGTCCGTTCGATTCCAATCGTCCTCGCGACCGCCTCTGTGACGCGCCGGCGCATCTCGTCGTTTGCCGCGCGGGCGAACGGGGAGCCGTACGGCAGGCCGCGAAGTCGGATGCGGACGCGACGCTTGGAGAGGATGGTGACGCGCATGGGCTCGGAGCCCTGGAACGTCATGGGAAGGAACGGGGAGTCGTCGACCGCGATGTCGGGCAGGATGCTCGGGTGCCTGTTGCGCAGCCGAAGCTCGTTCGCGTACTCGGCCGCGATGCGCGCGTACGGGTAGCCGTCCACCCACATGCGCACGTTGCGCAGGTCCTCCGATCCGACCATGGCAAGGCTTCCGAGCGAACGCAGCACGCGCTCGATCTCCTTTCGGTCGATCGCCCCGCCCTCGTTCCTCGCGAGTCCGCGAATGACGATTCGCTTCGGGTTGAACTGGCATTCCACGTCGATTCGACGACGCTTCTCCAGCCGGATGACGCCGGAGTTGGCGAGGGAGAACAGGATGTCGAGGATCTGCGCGTGCTCGGGGCAGGTGAACGGCACGGCAGGGAGACGGTCGTCCTCGTCGGGCGACTGGAACCCGAGGGAAAAGGTGGAAGGGAGGTATTCGAGGGCGCTGGCGGGAGTTTTGGCGGGAAGGGACACGGCGGGGAATTCTCCTGCGTTCGGCGGGGTGCCGTTCGCGGGGGAACCGTAGCATGACCGGGGGAATCGATCAACGGTCGTCGAAAGAAAACGGAGACGACGGGGTCGTCTCCGAGAGGCATTCGTCACGTGACGATCGGCCTTGCCAGTTGATCGCGCAGGCGCGCCAGGGGGCGCAGGCGGCGTTCGAGAAGCTCGACGTCTACCTGCGGGCGGACAGCAACATACCGTACGAGAGGACCAGACATTCCCACGCTGATGAGGTACGTGGCTCGAACGACGTTCAGTTCAAGGAGGTCGTCATCCTTGTACCGCTGACGTTCCTCGCCATCGGAAAGGAAGGTCGGACCAAACAGTATCAGGGTCTGCTCGATTACGCTTCGGCGCGGCAGCCAGTGGATTGCAAGATTCGGAAATCCGGCGCGACGGACGGTTCGCAGCACCGAGTGCTGCCAGTACAGAAGATCTTCCATGACGTTCTCCAGGGATAGTCTCGCTTCATGCGATGCGTGGAATGTAGCAGTTCTGTAAAATTTAGCAACGATGTAATATTAGTTTTCTTTATATAAATTGACAAACGTGTTATTTTTTGTTAGTATTCTCAACACTATGGACCATTCCCTCGTACAGACGATCGCCCAGGCGGGGTTCACGGAGAAGGAGGCGCTCGTGCTGATGGCGGCGTTCGAGGTGGGCGACGGGTCCGCGGCGCTCATTGCGAAGCGGGCTGGGCTGAACCGGTCCACGGCGTACCTCATCCTCGTCGACCTTGCCGCGCGCGGGTTCGTGACGGAGCTTCCCGGACACTCGGTACGGCGGTTCGCCTCGGTGGACCCGTCGAAGCTTTTGCAGATCGCGCGTGACCGGACGGAGACGCTGCGGTTTATGCTCCCGTTGCTTCGCGCCGCGTACAACCGGGGGACGAAGAAGCCGCAGATCGAGTTCTTCGAAGGGAAGGCGGCCATCCTGAGCGTGTTTGAGACGTTCGGGCAGGCGAGCGACGCGTGTTACGTCTCCACGTTCCGGTCGCTTCGGGAGCAGTTCGGCGGCACGGTCGACCGGTGGCTTGAATCTGCGCGGGTCGGGAAGACGAAGACAATCACGCGCCAGCTGGCGGCCGACGAGCCCGAGGGGAGGGAGTTCGCCGTGCAGGTTCGGGCGTCCGGGCCATGGTCGGTGCGCTTCCTTCCGAAGGGATCGAAGCTTGCCATGGACCTGGCGATCGTCGACGCAACCGTCGCGATCGTCTCCTTCGACCCGCTGTACGCGGTCGTGATCCATTCGGAGGCGCTCGCGGATTCCCTGCGCGTGCTGTTCGATCTGGCGTGGACGATGTCGAGTGCGACGAAGGCGACGACGAAGAAAAGGAGAAAATAAAA
>JBAXQK010000029.1:0-7093 GCA_037131775.1 Candidatus Uhrbacteria bacterium | reverse complement strand
TTCTTTACGTTGAAATCCAGCCATCTCCCCGCCTCGACCGACGTCGCGAAGAACTCGACGTTGCGCTCGTCCATCCCGGCCTCGATCGCGCCGCGGCGCGTGTCGCGGCCCTCCTCGTTCACGCAGACGAGAATGTCCGCGACCTCGGCGGCGCGCATTCCGAGAAGGCGGTGCTCGTTTTCGGAGTAGCGGCCGAGCTCGGCCATCTTGCCGAGGACGGCGATGCGACGCGCGTTTTCGTCGGGGGAGAAGAAGCGAAGGACCTCGAGGGCCGAGGCCATCGACGCGGGCGCGGCGTTGTAGGAATCGTCGAGGATGAGCGTCTCCTTGATTCCCGGCAGCGGGCGCATGCGTCCGGCCTGGGGCTGGAGCGTGCGAAGCGCCGCGACGATCTCGGAGAGCGGCATGTTGAAATGACGGCCGACCGCGGCGGCGGCGAGAGCGGCATAGACCTGTCCGCGACCGAGAAGATTTGGCAAGGCGACCTCCGCTCGCTCGTCGCCGACGACAAGGTCGAAATGAATCTCGCAGAACGGCTGCTCCGCGTTACAGCGAAGAATGTCGTGCGTCTCGACGTGATAGTTTTCGGCGCGGACGTCGAGACCTTCGGTGAAGCCGTAAGTTACCGTCGCGACGACCACCCCTGTCCCCTCCTCCCCATGAGGAGGGGGAACTTGGGCGACGGACGCCATCACCAATGGGTCGTCGCCGTTCAGAATCGCGATGCCTCCCTTCTTGAGATGACGGACGATCGCGGCCTTCTCATAAGCAAGCGCCTCGATCGAATTGAAATATTCCGCATGCACCGGCGATACAGCCGTGAAGACGGCAACGTCGGGCGCGGCGATCTTGCAGAGCGTGTCCATGTCGCCCGGTCGGTCGATGCCGTACTCGAGCGCGAGGAGGTTCGGATAGGACGCGTCGCGGAACAGCCAGAGCATCTTGGCCTTCGCGTGAACCTTGAGCCAGCCGATCACCGACGCGCCCGGCGTCTTCGCGCCGATAACCGTTAGGGGCACGCCGAACTCGTTGTTGTAATTCTCCTCGGGCGACCGAACGCGAAACCGTCCGTCCAAAACGGCCGCGATCGCGTTGCGCGTCGAGGTCTTTCCGACCGATCCCGTCACCGCGACGACGGTCGGGTGATATTTGCGGAGGACGAGACGGGCCTGAAAGGCAAGAAGGAATTGGATGATGCGTTTCATAGGGGGTTTGGTTTGTTGTGAGTAGTGAGTGGTGAGTGGTAACAACTACTCACTACTCACTACAAACCACTCACTCTTTACAACGGCCTCTCGGGCGGAACTTCGAAATACTGGAGCAAGAACTTCGCGATGTCCCCGAACAGCGGCGCGGCGGACGATTCGGCCCAGGTGACGTCGCGCGGATGGTCGATGCGGACGATCATGACGAACCTCGGATTGTTCACCGGGCCGAACCCCGCGAACGAGCCGATCGTCGAGTCAAGCTCGTACCCGCCGCCGTCCGAACGCGCGACCTGCGCCGTGCCGGTCTTTCCGCCGATGTAATACCCCGGCACGCCCGCCTTCTTTCCGTGCCCGTTTTCGACGACGGAGACAAGCATCGCTCCCAGCAGGCTCGCGGTCTTCGGCTGGACGACGCGGCGCACCTCCTGCGGAACGCGGGGATCGTGCGTCCCGTCCGGCTTCACCACGTCCTCGACGACATACGGCCGCATCAGCATCCCGTTGTTCGCAAGCGCGCCGTACGCCGCCACCATCTGAACCGGCGTGACCGTGATCCCCTGCCCGAACGACGCGGTCGCCGCGTAAATCTCCTGTCCGATATCGAGCGACGCGATCGTGCCCGACGACTCGGTTTCCATCTCCAATCCCGTTCGAACGCCGAACCCGAAGTTCTTCACGTACTCGACGAACTTTTCCATTCCCATCTGTCGCATCGAGTACACCATGCCCGTATTCACCGATTCCTCCAGCACGGTCGTCATGTCGATCAGGCCGTACACCTTGTTCTGCGCGTTTCGGATCGGCCTCGGCCATCCGCTCACCATCACCTCGCCCGTGTCCGTGAACGTCGTCGTAGGCGTCACGGCCCCGGTATCGACGGCCGCGGCCATCGTGATTGCCTTGAAGATGGATCCCGGCTCGTAGGAGTTGAAGATGGCGGGATTGTTGAAGGAATCGGTAGAAGGAGCGTTGCGATAATCGCCAGGCTCAAAGTCTGGGGACCCGCACATGGCAAGAATCTTGCCCGATTTCGGCTCCATGACGATCACGCTTCCGCCGTCCGCCCCGTGACGCGCCACGGCCTCCTTCAGCTTGGTGCACGCCTCGTACTGAATCGTACGGTCTATCGTCAATACCACGTCGGACCCGTTCATCGCCGGCTCGATCGAGCGCTCCCCGACCGCGATCAGGCGTCCCGCGATGTCGCGCTCGCTGCGCAGGAACCCGGGAGTACCCGTCAGCTCCTGGTTGAAGTATCCCTCGATCCCGTACTTTCCGGTCATGGTCCCGTCCTCCGACGACCCGACGAACCCCGTCACCTGCCCTCCGAGCCCGGACTCGGGATACAGGCGTCCTTCCTCCCGGATAAAGTAGATACCGGGCAACTTCAGTGCGATGAGTTCCGAAAGCTTGTCCTCCTTCACGTTACGCATGATCGGCTCGTACGGGTCGGTGTGCACGTCGAGGTGCGTCGCAATCGTCTTGACCTTGTCCGCGTCGAACCCGAACAGCGCCCCGAGCTTGTCGGCCGTCCCGATCGCGTCCACGACCTTTCGCGGGTCGGCATACACGAACGACACCTGCTGGACCGTCGCGATCGGAACGAGCGAGCCGTCCTTCATGTCGTGGATCAGGATATCGCCGCGGCTCGGGAACAGTTCCTTGAAAATCTCATGCTGGCCCGAGGCAAGCGCCACGTACGTGTCGTGGTCGAGCACCTGGAGCACGAACAGCTTCAGCGTGATCGCCACCGCAAACGCAACCATTCCGTAACGAATGGCATTCATGCGCCACTCGTTGTTTCCCTGCGACAGTGAGGATCCTCGTCGGTGTCGTGTCATATCATTGTCCGAGTCCAAAGCCAAAAAGCGATCCGGTCCCGCTTGGATTCTGTCCGTTCAGTACCTCCTCGCCGTCATTCTTCCCGTCCCCGTCCGTGTCCGCCTTGTTCGGATTCGTGCCATAGAACGCCTCGACGATCGCGGAGAGGCCGTCATTGTCAACGTCATCCTTTGACTCCGTCGTCTCCACGGGAAGGTGCGCCGCGTCGTTCGAGACGAGCGCAGGCGACGGCAGGCCGGCCATGTCCGCCGATGATTCCAGCGTGCCGATCATCTCGTTCGCAATCGACAAGAAACCGACGGTCTTCCTTGGACTCGGCACCTCTCCGCCATACGGCGCGTTGAAATCCGAAAGATTTACGAGAACGTCGACGGTCGCCTTCGTCTTTGGCTCCTCGGCCACCGTACCGGAAGCCTGGAATCGATAGAGCAGGTGGTCCGTCGTCCCGATCCAGAGCCGAACCTTCAGAGATTCCAGCTGCTTGGCCCGAGACTCGACGATCACCCGTTCCGCGTCGTTCGGCTCACGATTTAACTTGGCGCGAATCTCGTCCGCCAGGAACGCGCGGATCGCATCGGGATCGAACCGGGCCTCAATGACGCGAGTCGCGTGCGCGTCGACGATCTCGGTCACGTCGTCATACCGCACGAGAAAAACGTCCGCGACGGCAAGAAGGTCGCGAAGACGAAGGATCGCGTCGTTCGTCCAGGGAGCCACAGGTTCGAGATACGAGGACGTAGCCGGAAGCGAGACGATCGGCGCGTCCAGCCCCGGCAGCATGGAACCCCACTTCGGCAATTCCCCGTCCGCAAACGAGACCCACGTTTCCTTCGACGAGAAATCCACTCCGGGAACGCTCGGTCCCGGCGGCGAGTACGTCAGGTATGTCGTCCCTCCCGTCGTCCTCAGCTCGCCCGATAGGTCCGTATACTGCTTCGACGTCTTCAGCCGAAACAATCGGAACTTCGTATCCTGCTGGATCGACGGCAAACCAGAACTGTCGATCTGCCCGACGAGATACAGCGACGTCGCCACCCGGGCCTTTCCCTCACCCCGCGTCCAGGAAAACGCCGACCGCTCCCGAACGGTCTCCACCTTCGACATTGCCCGCAGCATCCTCTGAACCTCGGTCTCCGGCCGAAACCTCATGAAGACCACGTACACCGCGAAGACGACGATCAAAACGAAAAGCACGACGGACAGGATAAAATAGAGCGCGCGACGACCGTTCATATTGCCCACAGTATACTAAAAATCCCCGGTCTCTGGAACTCAGAGTCCGGGGATTTGTCCACTATTCCACCAGCACCACGTCTTCCTCGCCGACGACGGATCCGACGAACGTCATCACGTCGCCCGTACTGTCGTTTCGGATCAGGCGGATGCGCTCGCCGCCGGAGGACTCGTAGTCCGAGAACCCGTAGCGCTCGTCGCTGTCCACCGGGCAGTCTCCTTCTGCCTCGGTGACGGATCCGACGTCCTCGTATGAGAACTCGTACTCCTTTCCCTGCCAGCCGATGGTCTCGTTCTCCGGCTCCAGCGCCTCGTCAAGCTGGCGATAGAACATCAGTTCCTCGTCGCTCGGAGAAATGGCCAGCATCGCCCCGTCCGCCTGGAACAGCCACACGAGCTCGTCGCCGCCCTCCAAGGTGACGGACGCCTTTCCAGAATAGGTAAACGGTTCGTTAGAAATGGTGAGCTCGGAGTCCGGCTCAAGGTTCAAAAGCGCGTCGATCTTCATAAAGGGCTGGGTGATGAGAGTGACTGAGTGATAAAGTGATTGAGTGATGAAGTATTGCAACTCCACGACTCCATCACTCCATCACTCCATCACTTTTAGTAACATCCGGGATTATAACAGGATATCTGAAATCGCCAAGAGGGGGCATGCGATGGTAGAATTGTGTCAAGACTTACTCGCGAGACGAACGACGTATGGCGACATCCCACGCGGACCACGAGGTCTGGCAGCGAGAGCAGAATTTCATCTCGCAAAAGCGGAAGGAGAACCGAGAGCTGTTCGCGTCGTCGGACAAGGGCGCGTTCGATCTGTACGACCGAATCGGGATCACGTCGCATCCGCCGGCGCTGCCGAAGGGATACGTCAAATATTCGCCGCTCGATTTTATCGTCGAGGAGATCCGTCCGGACGGAACGCTCATGACCGTCGACGGCCAGCCCGCCGCGCCGGAGACTCCGGACGGCGAGGGAACGATTTACGCGGACCTCACGAAGCTCGGAATCTCGACGCTCGACGCGGTCCAGCGCATGGTCGACGCGCTTGGTGTTCCCCAGGACAAGATCGGCTACGCGGGAATCAAGGACGCGGTCGCGCTCACGGCGCAGCGGATCAGCATTCGCGGAGGGTCGCTCGAGGCCGTAAAAAATCTCGCGATCACCGGCTGCCAGTTCCGACAGGTTGTCGACGGCAAAGGCGTGATCTCGACCGGAAACCTGAAAGGCAATCGGTTTACCCTTCTCATTCGTACCGAAGGCGAACCTGATAAAGAGGCATTCGCCGCGGCGATCGAACTGGTGAAGACGCGCGGCGTAATGAACTACTATGGCACGCAGCGCTTCGGCACGCCGCGGTTCCTCGCCCACCTGTTCGGCGCACACATCATGCGCGGCGACCTCGAGTCGCTCATCAAGGCGTACCTCATGCAACCGAGCCCGTACGAACTTCCGTTCTACGCGAACATCCGGGCCGAGGCAGCCGCGGCGTATGGCGACTTCCCCAAGATGCAGGAGATCATGGGCGTGCTTCCCTACTCGTTCCGCTACGAGCTTCAGATGCTCGAGGAGCTGGTGAAGAATCCGACCGGCTACGAGGCCGCCATGAACCGCATGCAGAAGCAGGCCGACCTTTGGGCACGCGCCTACGCCAGCTACCTCACCAACATGATCCTCGCGGACGCCGAAAAGAATGGGACCGTGCTCCCGGAGCGCATCCCGCTGCTCATGACGCAGGAACCGGAGGCGAAGCAGTTTTACGCGTCGTGGCTCAAGCAGCACGGCACGGAGAAGTACATGGAGAACCTGAAACGGTTTCGATTCATCAACGTGGGAAAGAACCAAACGATCGAGCCGGTCATCCGCCCGACGATCCACGATTACAAGTTCGTCCCGGAAGGCCTCGTCATCTCATTCGACCTTCCGAAGGGCGCCTACGCGACCACGATTCTGATGTACCTGTTCGACTCCGTCAGCGGCACGCCGATTCCGGAATGGATGAAGACGACCGAGGTCGATACCAAGGAACTCCTCGGCACCGGCTCGCTCCTTCACGTCCGCGAGCAGTTTGCGGCGGAGATCGTCTCGGCGATGGCGAACAAGACGGACGACGAGTAGGCCGGAAAACAAAGAGACCCCGGGCAACGCGGAGATCGAGACGAGCAGAGGTTGCTCGGGATCTCTTTGTTGCCACGGGGTCAGGGACCTCGCGACAGGGCCGCGGGTCAGACGCGCTCGTACGTGACGTTGCCGTCCGCTGCGAAGTGCAGGAGCTTGACGGTGCCGCGGGGCGTGCCGTCGACGCGGTGGCTGGGGTTGATCGTCATGGAACCGTCCGGGTTCACGAAGCCGTGGACGTGCTCGAAGGCACTGCCCAGGATCGCGTCGAACAGCTCCTTGGCGTCGTCCGACACCGCGAGGGGCGGGGCGTCCGTCTTCTCCCACCACATGCGGAGAGAGTACATCCGGTCGCCTTCCTTCTTGGTGAGGTACGCCTTCGTGAAGGTGTACCCGGCCGCGTTCAGGTCGCGGGGGAG
Organism: Candidatus Uhrbacteria bacterium; assembly: GCA_037131775.1. Lineage (GTDB taxonomy): Bacteria > Patescibacteriota > Patescibacteriia > UBA9934 > GWF2-40-263 > YC12-FULL-57-11. The sequence goes on along the minus strand of JBAXQK010000029.1, from coordinate 273 downwards.
CGCGCCGAGGGAGCCGAGGGACAGGCCGTCGTTCCCCCAGAGCTTGCGCCCGGAGTCGGCCTGAGCGTTGCGGGACCCGTCGATGCGAATGGGGTTCACGACGCCGTTCGCGAGCGCCTCGGCCGCGCGCTTGGCGGTCTGCGCCTGGATGGCCTCGGCCGACAGGTTGCCGACGTTGATTCCGACGGACATCAGCGCCCGGGCCGAATCGGGGTTCAGGCGAACGCCGAAGCCGACGGACTTGATGGCGGGGGCAGAGACGGGGGCGGGGGT
>JBAXQK010000028.1:0-7931 GCA_037131775.1 Candidatus Uhrbacteria bacterium | reverse complement strand
TGTGCAGCGTCGAAAGCATCATGTGGCCGGTGAGCGCCGCGTTGATGGCGGTCTCTGCGGTCTCGAGGTCGCGGATTTCGCCCACCATCACGATGTCCGGGTCCTGGCGGAGGATCGAGCGGAGGCCGCTCGCGAAGGTGTACTGCTTGCTGTGGTCGATCTGCGATTGGTTGATTCCCGCCAGCTTGTACTCGACCGGATCCTCGAGCGTGATGATCTTCACGTCCTCAGTGTTGAGCTTGCGAAGGATCGCGTACAGCGTCGTCGTCTTTCCGGATCCGGTCGGACCGGTGGTGATGATCATCCCGTGCGGCTTGCCGATCTCGTGCGTGAGCTTCTTTTCCACGAGCGGGCGGAAGCCGAGCGAGGCGAACTCGACGGCGATCGATCCCGGGCGCAGAAGGCGCATCACGACGGACTCGCCCCAGTTGGTTGGGATGGTGGAGACGCGGACGTCGGTGTCGCCTTCCTTCAGGAAGATGGTGAGGCGGCCGTCCTGCGGGCGCTCGGTGACATTGATCTTGAGGCCGGAAATGAGCTTGATGCGCGCGATGATCTTCTTCCAGAAGTCGTGTGGAAGCATGGCCACGTCCTGCAGCACGCCGTCCACGCGGAAGCTGATGCCTACGCGGTGTTCCTCGGCCTCCACGTGGATGTCGGACGTGCCGAACTGGATGGCGGCGGCCATGATGATCGTCATGATGTCCGTGACCGACGCCTTGTCGACCACGCGCTGAATGTCGGCGTACGTTTTCAACTCGCTTTGGAATCGCGCCAGCTCGGTGTCCGAGACCTTCACGCCCTTCACGATCAGCTTGATCTTCGGCAGAACCTCGTACATCTTGATTCCCGCGCGCAACGACTCCTCGGAGATCTGGTAGATTCCGCCGTTGCCCTGCGTCCGCTCGGCAATCTGAAAGACCAGCTCCTTCAGCTGCGGATCGGCCGGATTCACGGCCGCGATGCGGAACTCGGTCCCGGTGTACAGGAAGCACAATGCCTTGAGCTTCTCGGCCTGTTCCTGCGGCACGAGCGCGATCGCCTCCGGGCTCACGGGGAATCCCTTCAAATTCACATACTGAATCCCGGCGGCCGCGGCGGCTTTCTTCGTCTGGTCCTCCTGCTCGCGCAGCCGAACCTCCTTCATCTTGTCGTCAAACTTGTCCTGCACCGTCGCGTCCGACGCCGAATGCGAGGCCGGCTTCGCGGCCGTCGACGACGAATGGATCAGGTCCTCGATGGATTGCGTGAGTTTTCCCATAACGGGGACATTATAGCACAGGAATAGCCATCCCAATCTTCCAAACCCCCTTTTCTAGAAACGCCTCGATCGTCTGCCGCTTTGCCTTGTTGATGGCGTTCGCATGCGACATCTTCGTCCGCGTGGCGTATGCGCGGAGCGTGACGATTTCGCGTCCCTCAAGGTAGGCGAGGCGCTTGTGGTAGCTGTTGGTGAGCGCGCGGGCGACGATCTGCTCCATGATGCTCGTCGCTCCCGTCCGTTCGAATTCCTGGAACGCGTCGTAGTACGTCTGGCGGTCGAGAAACTTGATATTGATTGGCACGAACCCCTCGCGAATCAGCAGATAGTTATTGATGACGCGCCCGATGCGGCCGTTACCGTCCACGAACGGATGGACGAACTCGAACGTCAGGTGCAGCCGTGCAAGGCGGCGGACAATGGGCTCGTGACTCGATGCCTGATAGTCGGCGAGCATTCGTTCCAGGCGGGGAACGACCTCGCGTGGATCCGGGGCAATGTGCGTCCCAACTTTGACCCACTCGTCTTCCCGTCGAAACCGTCCGGCGATGTCGTCGCGAATGTTCGCGATGAGCATCTGGTGCAGGGAAGCGACCATCTCGAGCGACAGCTCCTGTTCCTTCGATCGTGTCTCAATGTATGACACGACGCGCGCCAGGTTCTTGGCCTCGAAGATTTCCCGCTCGGAGATATACCGGTCGAGATCGATCTTGAGCAGGATCTTCTCGGTTTCCTCGAGCGTCAGCGTGCTGTTCTCGATGGCGTTCGAGTCGAATACTTGCTCGGAGACCTCGGTCTCGGCAATGAGCGACAAAAGCGACTGTTTGCCCAGCGATGCCAGGGAATAGCGGGCTTTAAGGTCGTTGATGCGGTTGGCAATGGTCTTTGCATTCGCCATATCCAAAAGATTATCATATTTTCACGATTAAGTCAATTTAATCGTTAAAAAGAAGAAAAAAATCGTGTTTTTCACGATTGATTGACCTGGTTCCATTGACAAAACGGCCATTTCGTGGTAGATTGCCCTCGTTCCAAGCCTGCGCATTCCGCGTGGAAACGGGAGCAAATCGTGTCCAGACGCTCCGGCGTCATTCGGACACATTCCGGGAGTTAGACCATGGACAACAAAGCAATCGTGACCGCCGAGCAGGAGCTCACCGTCCGCCACCTGTGCGACTCGCTCGTTCGACGCCTTCTCGACGGGGCCATCTTGTTTGATGCGACGCGCGACGGGCTCGTGGCCCTGGCGGAAGACCGGCCGGTGGCCGAGGCGCCGAAAGCTGGCGACAAGAAGCACACCCCCAAGCGCAGCCGCGCCGAGGAGCGCCGCATTCTCATCGAGGCCAACTACCGCGCCAAGGGCCACCTCGCCGTGACGGTTCCGAGGCCGTCCGCCTCCAACCGCAACTTCGCGGACTGGGAGCAGTCGAACCTTGGCCTATTCTACCGCCCTGCCGACTCGGAGCTGACGTACGAGGCATGGATGACCTCACACGGCCAGGCCAGCCACTGGACCGTCACGGACGAGACCGAGCGGGCCAAGATCGTCTGGGAGCCGTGTAAGATCGGCTACTGGTTCCTCGCCGAGATCGCCCCGGCCTGCCCGCGGACGAAGACAAGCTGGAACGACCTGACGGCCCCCGCCTCGGGTATCCGCCTCCTCTCGCTCGAGGAATACGCCGTCGTCTACTGGACGCATCGCGACCTCACAGGCCTGCGGATCGACGTCAGTACCTGGTGCTGGCTCCGCACGCGCTGCGGCTCTGGTGCCCTGTACGCCCGCGACTGCGTTGGCGGGATCAACGTCTACAGGTTCGATGCCTCCCTTCTGGCGGTTCCCTGCGACCTCGGGGGCGGTCGTCGGTGCGTGGAAGTGGTCCTGAAGCCTGCGGCCTGACGACTTGCGTCCCCTGTCCTGCGTTGACTCACCCAGCGGTGATTCAACGCAGGACATTTTTTGTTTCTTGTTGCGTCCTGCGGTAAAATGGCGGAGATGAAGGTTTGTAAATTCGCGCGGCTATATGCCGCTCGGGTTACCGACATCCTGCCGATGCCCGCGAGAGTCCGAGGCCACGGGGACGACTGTCCCTGGGAAATCGGAGAGTGCCGGCACCGGCGAGCCAACCGTTTGACCACTTCGTGCCGTTCCCACGGCGGATCGCCGCAAGGCCAGTCCGCCCGAAAACATTTCCGGTTCCCGGAATACAGGAGGCGACCCTCGGGTTTCTTCCGGTGAGGCGAGGAAGGGAACGGCGCTACGCGCTACGGCTCTGGTGCCCTGAACGCCAACGACTACGATGGCGAGATCAACGTCAACAGGAACGATGCCTCCAATCTGGCGGTTCCCTACGACAACGAGGGCGGTCGTCGGTGCGTGGAATGAGTCGACGGGAAACGCCGCCCCGACGAACGTCGGGGCGGCGTTTCATTACGGGCTCAGCCCAAGCTTCCTTCTCGTGTTATTTCTCCATGCCCCGAGCATCTTTCCGATCTCCTGGAGCCGCTCCTGGCGGTACTTGTATCCGTCTTGCGTATGGATGCCGAGGTCGTAGACCAGGCGGACGTGGATCTTCATGAGGTCGAGCGTCCGCTGCGTCCTGTCGAGAAGCGTCAGGCGCTCTGGGAGCGGGAGCGAGTTCGCCTCCCAAACCGAGCGCATCATCTCGAGCGACAGCTCCTGTTCCTTCGATCGTGTCTCAATGTATGACACGACGCGCGCCAGGTTCTTGGCCTCGAAGATTTCCCGCTCGGAGATATACCGGTCGAGATCGATCTTGAGCAGGATCTTCTCGGTTTCCTCGAGCGTCAGCGTGCTGTTCTCGATGGCGTTCGAGTCAAAGACCTGCTCTGAGACCTCGGTCTCGGAGATGAGCGACAGGAGGGACTGCTTGCCCAGCGATGCCAGGGAAAAGCGCGCTTTCAGGTCGTTAATGCGACTGGCAATGGTTTTTGCGTTCGCCATATTCAACAAAATACCATATTTTAACGATTAAGTCAATTTAATCGTGAAAAAGAACAAAAAAATCGTGTTTTTAACGATTGATTGACCTAGTTCCATTGACAAAACCGTGATTTTGTGGTAGATTGCCTTCGTTCCAAGCCCACGCATTCCGCGCGGAAACGGGAGCAGAACGTGCCTTTGCGCTCCGGCGCTACACGGGCACTGACCAGGAATAGACCATGGAAGGAACGGAAGAATTGGCGCTTCGGCGCCAGGCGGACGAGGCCCTGGCCCACGCGCTCGGCGACCCGGCGAAGGCCTTGATCGCGCGCGTCGCGTACCAGATGATCGTGAACGGCCAGACCGAGGCACAGGTTCGCGCGTTGGTCGGGAAGAAGGTCCACGCTCCCAAACGCGACCGCGCCGAGGAGATCCGTGCCAAGGTCGAGGCGAACTACCGACGCCTCGGGCACCTCGCGGTGACGGTCCCGAAGCCGTCCGCGTCCAACCGCAACTTCGCGGACTGGGAGCGGTCGAACCTTGGCCTATTCTACCGCCCGGCCGACTCGGAGCTGACGTACGAGGCGTGGATGACCTCGCACGGCCAGGGCAAACACTGGACCGTGACGGACGAGTCCGCGCGCAAGGGCATCGGTTGGGAGCCTCGCGCCATCGGCTACTGGTTCCTCGCCGAGATCGCACCGGCCTGCCCGCTGCTGAACACGTGCCGGAACGACCTGATGAAGGCGGTCCGCCTCCTCTCCCTCGAGGAGTACGCGATCCTGTACTGGACGCACCGCGACCTCACCGGCCTGCGGATCGACGTCAGCACCTGGTGTTGGCTCCGCACGCGCTTCGGCTCCGGTGCCCTGCTCGCCTACGACTGCGATGGCGTGATCCTCGTCGGCAGGCGCGACGCCTCCAATCTGGCGGTCCCCTTCGTCGTCGAGGGCGGTCGTTGCGTCGTGGAAGTGGTCATGAAGCCTGCGGCCTGACTGCCTGCGTCTCCTGTGCCATGCGTTGAATCACCGATCGGTGGGCTGGCGCAGGGCTTTTTTGTTTCTTGTTGCGTCTTGAATCGAAATGCCCGCGTCTATCGCGGGCATTTCCTTACTTCCCCCTCCAAACCCTGTGCGTCTTTGAGATCGTCTTTTTGATCGGCCCGGTCGCGAGGGCGTAGAACTTGACCCAGGCCGCGTATTGGAACGTGGTCGTGGCTCCCGCGAAGGCGAAGACCAGCAGCAAGAGGACGAATGCGCCGAGGACGTTCGCGACGAGGAAGGCGGTGGCGCTCGACGAGATGACCGCGACGGAGACGGCGAGGACGAACGGGATGGACAGAATCGACACGGCCATGACGAAGGCGCCCGAGGCGGCGATGACGCAGAGGAAGAGGATGAGGCCGAGCTCAAAGGCGGCGAGCCAGTGCTTTTTGAAAATGAGGACGGCGTGGTGGATGGCGTCGAGGGAGTGGGCGTTCGTCTTCGAGATGTGGACCGAGGCGATCATGAAGAGCGCGGCGATGACGACGGTAAGCGGAAAGGCGACGAGGAACGTCGCGAACGCAATCAGCGCGCTCGATCCGCGAGGGGCCTCGAGGATGAGGAGGAACGGGAGGGAAGAGAGCGCGATGAGGATGGCGTGTGCGGCCTTGTTGAGGACGTTGAGGGCGAGGAGGTGCCAGAAGGATTTCTTTCCGGCGGTCACGGCCTGCGGATCGGTGACCGGCTTCGGGCCGACCGCGGAGAGGACGACGCCCTGGCTGACGACGGATACGGCGACCGCGAAGAACGCGACAAGGATCATCATCGTCATCATGGCAGTGGCCTGCGAGGGGGCGATGCTGAGGCAGGTTCGTACGACCGTTCCGAACGTCCGCGTCCCGGTAAACGTCCCGCGGACGATCTCGCCGTACACGTCGCGCGCAACGGATAATCGGTGCCAGCCCTTCGCGGCCATCTCGCCGACGCCGCCCGTGGACAGCAGTGCCGCGAACAAACCAAAAACCCACAGGTTCCTTCGCTCCCTCGTGACGCGGAATGCGTCGCGCAGCAGGGAACGGTAGATCGATGTGGGTTTTTTGGCGGGCATAGTTCCTCCGAGTTATGCCTTCGCAAAGATGGCGTCGAACGCGTCCTTTTCAATGACCTCTTCCGCAAGGAGCTTTTCGGCGATCTTGTCGAGGTAGGCTTTTTCGTCCCGGATTATACCACGCGCCACCTCCATCGCGCCAACCACGAGCTTCGTGACCTCGGCGTCGATGGCCTCCGCGGTCTTCTCGGAGTAGTTGCGCGTCTCGCCGTAGCTCTTTCCGAGGAACGGCATGTCGTCGCGCTCGCCGAAGGTGCGCGGACCGAGGTCGCTCATGCCGTAGCGGACGACGAGTTCTCGCGCGAGACGGTTGCAACGCTTCAGGTCGTCGCTCGCGCCCGTGGTGATGTCGCCGAACGTTTCCTGCTCGGCAACGTATCCGCCAAGCGACATGGCCAGGTCGGCCAGGAACTGCTTGCGCTTGTGCATGGTGCGATCCTCGCTCGGAAGCTTCATCGTGTATCCGCCGGCCGATCCGCGGCTGATGATGGAAACCTTGTGCACCGGGTCGGCGTCGGGGAGCATCTGGGCGACCAGGGCGTGCCCGGCCTCGTGGTAGCTCGTGACGCGCTTTTCCTCCGGGTTCATCACGTGGCTCTTGCGCTCCGGCCCGAGGAGGACCTTTTCGATGGAGGTCAGAACGTCCTCGCCCGTCACCTCCTTGGCGTTGCGGCGCCCGGCGCGGATGGCCGCCTCGTTCATGAGGTTGCCGAGGTCGGCGCCCGAGAAGCCCACGGTGCGCTGCGCCACGCGGTGCAGGTCGACGTCGGCGGTAAGCGGCTTGTTCTTGCCGTGGATGGTGAGGATCGCCTCGCGGTCCTTGATGTCCGGGAGGTCGAGCGTCACGCGGCGGTCGAAGCGGCCCGGGCGGAGCAGGGCGGGGTCGAGCACGTCCGGGCGGTTGGTGGCGGCGATGATGATGACGCCGGTGTTCGGCTCGAAGCCGTCCATCTCGGTCAGGATCTGGTTCAGCGTCTGCTCGCGCTCGTCATGCGATCCGCCGAGGCCGGACCCGCGCTGGCGGCCGACCGCGTCGATCTCGTCGATGAAGATGATGCACGGCGCGCTCTTCTTGGCCTTCGAGAACAGGTCGCGCACGCGGCTCGCGCCGACGCCGACGAACATCTCGACGAACTCGGAACCCGAGATGTAGAAGAACGGCACGTCGGCCTCGCCGGCGACCGCGCGGGTGAGCAGCGTCTTTCCCGTTCCCGGCGGACCCATGAGCAGCACGCCCTTCGGGATCTTCGCGCCGAGGTCGGAGAACTTCTTCGGGTTCTTCAAGAACTCGACGATCTCGCCAAGCTCCTCCTTTGCCTCGAGCGCCCCGGCGACGTCCGCGAACTTGGTCTGCTGCTTCTTGTCCGTGATCTCCTTCGCGCCGCTCTGGCCGAATGACATCGCCTTGCTGTTCGCGCCCTGCATCTGCTTGAGCATGAACAGGAAGAAGATCGCGAGCAGCGCGATGGGGAAGAGCGTCGGAAGCAGGTAGTTCATGACGTAGGTCATGGCCGAGGCCTTCTTCACCTCGATGTTGGCGGCCTTCAGCTGGTCGGCCGTTACCCCGTACGTGCCAAGCAGCGTCTCGACGCTCCCGCGCCCCTGCGTCGCTGCCTGCGCCTTCGACCCGTCCTTCAT
>JBAXQK010000027.1:0-11115 GCA_037131775.1 Candidatus Uhrbacteria bacterium | reverse complement strand
ATTGGGCGGAGGCATACATGTCCAAGGAAAAAGAAACGTTGGAGACGAAGGTCAAGAAGGGAATCATCGATCGGTGCGAGGCGTGGGTCGGCGAACGCCACTGGTTCTGGCTCGTCCTGATCCTGGTTCTGACGGGCGGCTACGTGGAGCTCCCGAACCTGCCGGTCATGATCGACGACGAGGTCGTCGGGTTCGTCGCGACGGTCACGTGGCTCGAGGTCGGACGGCGAGTCATGGTGTACGTGAACAGAGTCACGGCCTGGGTCGCGCTCAAGTTCGCGGACTTCAAGGCATGGCTGCGTAAGTTGTTCGGGATCGATCCGGCAACGAGCAACTGAAGTTCTGTCGCGTCGGGGAATTCTCTCCGGCGCGGCCCCCCATCGTCAGAAAAAAACAAAGGAGGTCAGCATGGCAAAGAGTCAGTCGTCCAAGCCGTTCGTACGGAAAGAGACGGCGCTGGAGCGGTTTCGCAAACCGATCCATGTCCCCACCCCGCGCCGCAGAGCGGGACCCAGTGTGCCCCACCGCCACACGGAGTTCGAAGACCGTCGCCTGGTGGCCGACAAAACCCGCTGTCGCAGGCCCGTGGAGGAGGCCGAATGAGCAGCCGTTCTCGCCGTGTCAGTTTCTCTGGCACGGCACCCCATCCTGATCGTCGAAGCGATTCGACGGTCGAGACGGGGATTTTCCCCATGGACCTTTCGACAACCCACACTCTGAGGAGGAATCGCCATGAGCGATCCAAACGACAAGAAGGCACTGCTTCCCGCCCGGCCCGCGCAGGCGCCGATCGCAAAGGCGCTGATGCCGGTCCAGCCAGCCCAAGTCGCGGTGACGAAGGCGCTCATGCCCGGCCAGGCACCATTGGCAAAGGCCCTGATGCCGGTCCTTCCGGTTTTGGAACCCGTGGCCGTGGCGCTCATGCCGTGCTTCCCGGTTCTTCCGGAGGCACGGTGTGCGACGGCTCTGCTTCCCGTTCCCGCGGCATACGCGGAGTCGCCGCGTCCTCGGTCCGGCCGGTCGTCGCGCGCCCCCTCGCCGTCTCCCGTGCCTCGCATCGAGGCGACGTTGTTCGCGTCCTCCGCGCCCAAGGCGCGCGCGGAGAAGGCCGTCGGCGCGTTCGACGCGCTCGGAAAGATCTCGATCCAGCCGGACGCGGCGTACCGGGCCGAAAAGCGGAACAAGTGGCTTCTCGCCCAAGAGACCGCGACGGCCTTTCGCGTGACGGGATGCAGCGCGTTCGCTCTCGAGGAGCCACGTCTCTTCGATCTCGTGGTCCCCCTGAGGGATCCCGAGCGCGTCGTGCGATCCAGCGCGGAAATCCGAGAGCTCCGCGAGCAGCGCGGGTACCGGTTCGGGCGGGAGGTTGTCATGCTCGGCGACGTCCACGGACACCGCCTCGTCGCGCACTGCGATGAGAAAGGCGTCGTCGCCGAAACGGTCGTCCAGCCGGAAATCCCGGTCCATCTCTTTCAGTCCCCGGACATCCCGGCCTGGAAGTCGCGCGTCGTCTCCACGGACGATTCCGGATCCGGGGGCAGACGCGCGTCGGGACAGGACGGGATCGAGATCATCCGCGCGATCATCGAGCCGAACCCCGAGCTCGTGAAAAAGCTGTTCGCGAAGCAGCGGCCGCAGCGATATGCGGACTGCAACGGAACTCACGAGACGGCGGACCAGATCAGCCAGGATCTCTTCAACGAGATCAACTGGGCGGACATGGACCGCGCGGACCGTTGCCGTGACGTCGTCGAGACGATCGGCCCGGACGACTTCGCGAGGCTGTGGAACCTCGCCCTGGAGTGCTACACCAAACCGCCACCCCCGCTGGCGGTCGCCGAGGAGGAGGCTTCCTCCCCCGAAACGGTCGTCGCCCCCACGGCCTGACCGCTCCTGGATCCGTCGTCGCTCAGCGACCTCGGATCCATCTTTACTCCCGTCCACGACGCACCATCGCGTCACGGACGGAAGAGAGGATCGAATGAACGACAAAACGTTTGAAAGCGTCATCTGGGTTGTCACGAGGCGCGTCGACGGCACCGAGCCGCCGGACGTGTGGCACATGTTCCATCCGGACAAGCGGTCCGATTTCAGCCGGAGCGGCCTCACGTTCTCCTGGCTCAACAAGACCCTCACCGTCTGCGGCCGCGGATGCCAGTCGCTCGAGCTCTACGGCCAGAAGGTCGAGATCCGAAACGCGTCCGGCGTCCTGTTCCAAGTCAGCGCGTTCAGCACGGAAGAGCGCGCGAATAAGTCCTTGTCTGTCCCCGTCCCCGAAACCGCCGCATCCTAGAGAGGATTCAATGGATCTAAGATCAATATTTCTGATCGTCTGCAACGAGCGAGCCTGCGAGATCGTCGAGCTCGACGACCAGGAGGCAACGCACGCCCGGCTTCAGCTGATGACGACGATCCTTGAGAACGGATCGGTCGTCGTGCGACCGCTCGGACACGAGCCGCTGACCATGTCGGTCGGCGACATCGCCACGATCCGCACGAGGGATCACGCCTTCCAGCTTTGCCTGCTCGGGTCGAGAAGGCAGGCGGAGACGGAGATCAAGCTGATCCGTCCCGACGGCCCTCCGCTCAAGGGCGAGGCATTCGTGGTTGTGGAAGACATCGGACAGGAGTACCACCGGGCGGATGTGCTTCACTTGCGCTACGGCGGGTCCGCGTCGGACTGCCGCATCCATGGGATGACCTTTCGTCGTCGCGACAGCGCCCTGCTCGTCCAGCTGGAGACGAACGGACACAACCTGCACATCTTCCGCAGGTTCGACGAGTCGTTCGAGACCCCGGCGCCGCATCCGCACCGCGCGTACCGCGTCACGACCAAGCGGACTCTCGCCGAGGCCGATCTCTACGCCGCCTGCCCGGTCATTCCGCCGGAGTGAACGGACAAGATCGTTCGCGACAACTGACTCAGCCACACAGTACGGAGGAAACATGATTCCAGCACCCAAGCCGTTAATCACCGTCATCTACGTCGTCATCGAGAGTCTCGACGAGCCGAATCGTCCCGTCGAGACCGTCCAGATGTTCTGGCCCGGCGCGGGGTCGGACTTCGAGCGGGCCGGCCTCTCGTTCCGCTGGCGCGCCAAGCAGCTGAGCGTGCTGAGGATCGGCTCCGGGCTGTGCCAGCACGTGTTCCACAACTACGACGAGCAGTACCTCGCCCACGGCGAGCACAACCGCCGGGTCCTCGTCACCACGAAGGCGACCCTGCTCGACGCGACCGCCTACGAGGAGTCCCTCGGCCCGCCGACCGCCTGACGCCGCCTGTCCTTCCGCCGTCTCACCCGAGACCGCCCGAGGACTCTTTTCTCCCGCCCGCGATGAACTCCTCGTCGCGGTCGTTCGGACCCAATCCTGGGTCTTTTTATTTTCCCTTGAACAAACCCCGACCCGAGAGTATCCTTAATCCGTCGATTCCCCCGCGGAATCTGCGAGGGACGGTACGGATATAGGCAGAACAACGTCAAGAGCGTTCCTGGTGCCTACGGGCGCCGGAAAAATCTCTCTCCTCTCGCTCGGAAATGGTGTCTTGTCTCTTCGACCCGTGGCCGTCACTTGCAGATTTTGCGTGGGATTGTGGATAAGTGTGTTTTTTGGACAAAAAAAGGTTTTGGAGGTCCATTTTATAAAATTCGTGTTCAGACATTTAGGCGCCAAGGTTAGCAAAAAAGCTTAGCACTTGACAAGGTTCTTGTCTTACTCTTGACGTGTCGTCCCCAAACTGATATCATCCCGATGCAACTCCACCCCGTTTGTCGCTGAATGGTCTACCGGGTGCCGACAGAAGAGAAGAAGTTTCATAACTCCCTCCATGTCGCATTTCAGCACAAACAATTAATGAGCTTCACTCCAACCGAGTGACGTTTTTGTTTTCTCGCCTATGATTTACCGACGCAATTATCAGACGGAGAAGGGTCGCAAGTACTTTCCGGGATCGGTGCCGGACGCCATGGAGCTGCCGGACCTCATCGAGGTCCAGCTTCGGTCGTACCGCTGGTTCTTCGAGGACGGCCTGAAGGAGCTGTTCCACGAGGTTTCCCCGATCAAGGACTTCATCGGCCGCGACCTCGAGCTCTCGTTCGAGCAGTATTTCCTCGACGAGCCGAAGTTCAACGAGAAGGACTCCCGCGAGAAGAACGTCACGTACGAGGCGCCGCTTCGCGTCCGCACCAAGCTCGTGAACCGCCGCACCAACGTCACAAAGGAGCAGGAGATCTACCTCGGCGACCTGCCGATCATGACGCCGCGCGGAACCTTTATCATCAACGGCATCGAGCGCGTCATCGTGGCGCAGCTCGTGCGCTCCGCCGGAGCCTTTTTCACGGCCGACGTGTACCGCGGCCGACGCTATTACGGCGCCAAGATCATCCCGAACCGCGGCGCGTGGCTCGAGTTTGAGACCGACCCGAAGAACGTCATCTGGGTGAAGATCGACCGCAAGCGCAAGGTGGCCGTCACCTCGCTCATGCGCGCGTTCGGTTACAAGACCGACGAGGAGATCATCGAGCTGTTTAAGGAAGTGGACACACACCCCACCAACCGCTACATCGAGGCGACGATCGCCAAGGACGCGGCAAAGGACGAGGCCGAGGGACTCATCGAGGTGTACAAGCGCATCCGCCCGGGAGACCTCGCCACGTCGGACAACGCGCGCGGGCTCATCCACTCGATGTTCTTCAACTTCGACCGCTACGACCTCGGCAAGGTGGGACGCTACAAGTTCAACCTGCGCTTCAACCTCGACATCACCGACGCGGCCGTGGCCCCGGAGGAAAACCGCATCATCACCAAGGAGGACCTGGTGCACATCGTGAAGGAGGTCATCCGTTTGAACATCACGCAGGAGGAACCGGACGACGTCGACCACCTCGGCAACCGCCGCGTGCGCGCCGTCGGAGAGCTCATCCAGGGCCGCTTCCGCGTCGGACTCGCCCGCATGGAGCGCATCATCAAGGACCGCATGAGCACGCTCGACATGGAGACGCTCACCCCGGGCCGCCTCATCAACGCCCGCCCGGTCATCGGCGCGGTGCGCGAGTTCTTCATGAGCTCCCAGCTTTCGCAGTTCATGGACCAGACCAACCCGCTGTCCGAGCTCGAGCACAAGCGACGCCTCTCCGCGATGGGACCTGGCGGTCTCAGCCGCGAGCGCGCCGGCTTCGAGGTGCGCGACGTGCACCCGACGCACTACGGCCGCATCTGTCCGATCGCCACGCCGGAAGGACCGAACATCGGGCTCGTCGCCCACCTTTCCTCGTATGCCGTCATCAACGACTACGGGTTCATCGAGACCCCGTACCGCAAGGTGGTGAAGGAGCAGAAGGGAGGAAAGACGGTCGCGCGCATCACCGATGAGGTCGAGTACATCAATGCCTTCAAGGAGGAACGATCCGTTACCATTCCGGCCACCGTCGCGGTGGACAAGGACGGATACCTCGTGGACGAGATGGTCGGCGGCCGCAAGTATGGCGAGCCGAAGGTCATCAACCAGAGCGAGGTCGACTACATGGACGTCTCCAGCCGCCAGATCATCTCCATCGGAACCGCGCTCATTCCGTTCCTCGAGCATGACGACGCCACGCGCGCCCTCATGGGTACGAACATGCAGCGCCAGGCCGTTCCGACCATCAAGCCGGACGCGCCGATCATCGGGACCGGCATCGAGTACCGCGCGGCAAAGGACTCCGGGCACGTCATCGTGGCCGAGCAGGACGGCGTCATCTCCAAGGTTGACGGCGGCCAGATTCAGATTACGGACTCCAAGAAGAACGTGTTCGACTACGAGCTCAAGAAATTCCTCCGCTCCAACAACTCCACTTCCATCAACCAGAGGCCGGTGGTGATGCCGGGCGACAAGGTGAAGCGCGGCGACGTCGTGGCCGACTCCTCGGCCGTCGACAAGGGCGAGATGGCGCTCGGGCAGAACGTGCTCGTGGCGTTCATGAGCTGGGAGGGCTACAACTTCGAGGACGCCGTCATCATGAGCGAGCGGCTGGTTCATGACGACCGCTACACGTCGGTCCACATCGAGAACTACATGATCGACGTGCGCGACACCAAGCTCGGGCCGGAAGTGGTCACGAGCGACATCCCGAACGTGTCCGAGGACAAATTGAAAAATCTCGATTCCGAGGGGGTCATCCGCATCGGCGCGGAAGTGAAGTCGGGCGACATCCTCGTCGGAAAGATCACGCCGAAGGGCGAGACCGAGCTTTCCGCGGAAGAGAAGCTGCTTCGCGCGATTTTCGGAGAGAAGGCCCGCGACGTGCGCGACTCCTCGCTCTACCTCGAGCACGGCGAGCACGGCAAGGTGGTGGACATCAAGGTGTTCTCCCGCGAGGCCGGTGACAAGCTGAACCCGGGCGTCATACGCCAGATCCAGGTGTCCGTGGCCGACATGCGCAAGATCCAGGTGGGCGACAAGGTTGCCGGACGCCACGGAAACAAGGGCGTCATCTCCAAGCTGGTCCCGATCGAGGACATGCCGTTCCTTCCGGACGGCACCCCGGTGGACGTCATCCTGACCCCGCTCGGCGTCGTGTCCCGCATGAACCTTGGCCAGATCCTGGAAGTTCACCTCGGACTCGCGGCCAACGCGCTCGGCTACCGCGCGGCGACGCCGGTTCTGAATGGAGTTACCGAGGAGCAGATCCACGGCGAGCTCGAACGCGCCGGATTCCCGAAGAGCGCGCAAAGCACGCTCTGCGACGGGTACACGGGCGAGAAGTACGGCCACCCGATCACGGTCGGCTACATGTACGTGCTGAAGCTCTCGCACATGGTCGAGGATAAGATTCACCAGCGCTCCATCGGCCCGTACTCGCTCATCACCCAGCAGCCGCTCGGCGGACGCGCGCAGTTCGGAGGCCAGCGCTTCGGAGAAATGGAAGTCTGGGCGCTCGAGGCGTACGGCGCCGCGCACATGCTGCAGGAGATCCTCACGATCAAGTCCGACGACGTGCCGGGCCGCTCGAAGGCCTACGAGTCGATCATCAAGGGCGAGCCGATCCGCAAGGTCAACATTCCGGAATCATTCAACGTGCTCATCCGCGAACTCAAGGGTCTGTGTCTGGACGTTGAGCTCATGCGGGACGGAAAGAAAGTCGAACTTTCCGGAGAGAAGAAGATCTCGAAATAAATAGGTCCTCTTGGACCAACAACGACCTATATGTTTCAAAAGCAAGACACATTGAAGATCACCGACTTCGACGCCATCCGCCTCCGCGTGGCCAGCCCGGACACCATTCGCAGCTGGAGCCACGGCGAGGTCGAGAAGCCGGAAACCATCAACTATCGAACCCAGAAGCCGGAGAAGGGCGGGCTGTTCGCCGAGGAAATCTTCGGGCCGTCCAAGGACTGGGAATGCTACTGCGGCAAGTACAAGAAGATCCGCTTCAAGGGAATCGTCTGCGACAAGTGCGGCGTGGAGGTCACGCACAGCATCGTACGCCGCGAGCGCATGGGCCACATCGAGCTCGCCGCCCCGGTCTCGCACATCTGGTTCCTCCGCGGCGTTCCGTCCAAGATCGGAACGGTGCTCGATCTCTCGGTGCAGTCGCTCGAGAAGGTCATCTACTTCGCCAGCTTCATCGTCACCGACGTGAACGAGGAGGCGAAGGCGCTCACGCAGGAGCAGGTGAAGCAGGAGTACAAGAGCAAGACCAAGATGATCGAGGGAGAGTTCAAGCGCGACATGGACCGCCTCGGCGAGAAGTTCGCGAACGACGAGAAGAAGATCAAGACGGAGACGGGCCACCTCGAGGAGATCCGCGACAAGAAGCTCGCCGAGCTCGAGGAGGACTTCGACATGGTGGAGAAGGAGCTGAAGGAGCTCAAGCCGCTGAAGATCATCGCCGAGGAGACGTTCCACGACTGGTCTCTCAAGTACGGCCACATCTTCGAGGCCGGCATCGGCGCCGAGGCCGTGCAGGAGATGCTCCGCCGCGTGAACCTCGAGGCTACCATGGCCAAGATCGAGGAGGACATGCAGGACGCTCCGGCCGCCAAGCGCGACCGCCTGATGCGCCGCCTGAAGCTTATGAAGTCGCTCCACATCAACAAGCTCGAGCCGTGGTGGATGATGCTTGAGGCCCTGCCGGTGATTCCGCCGGACCTGCGCCCGATGGTCGCCCTCGACGGCGGCCGCTTCGCCACGTCCGACCTGAACGACCTGTACCGCCGCGTCATCAACCGAAACAACCGCCTGCGCCGCCTGAAGGAGCTCAACGCGCCGGAAGTCATCTCGCGCAACGAGAAGCGCATGCTCCAGGAGGCCGTGGACGCGCTCATCGACAACAGCGCGCGCTCCGCGAAGACGGTCATTGCCGCCACCGGTAAGAAGCGCCAGCTGAAGTCGCTCGCCGACCAGCTCAAGGGAAAGCAGGGCCGCTTCCGCCAGAACCTGCTCGGAAAGCGCATCGACTACTCCGGACGCTCCGTCATCGTGGTCGGCCCGCATCTCAAGCTCGACCAGTGCGGCATCCCGAAGAAGATGGCGCTCGAGCTGTTCCGCCCGTTCATCATCGCCAAGCTCATCGAGCGCGAGTACGTCCACAACATCCGATCGGCCAACCGGTTCATCGAGACCGACCGTCCGGAGGTGTGGGACATCCTGGAAGAGGTGACCAAGGACGCGTTCGTCCTCCTCAACCGCGCCCCGACGCTCCACCGCCTCGGCATCCAGGCGTTCCGCCCGGTGCTCATCGAGGGAAAGGCGATCCAGATCCATCCGCTCGTGTGCGAGGCGTACAACGCCGACTTCGACGGGGACCAGATGGCCGTGCACGTGCCGCTGACCGAGGAGGCCAAGCGCGAGGCGCGCGACCTGATGCTTTCCACGAAGAACCTACTGAAGCCGGCCCACGGCGGCCCGGTGGCAACCCCGGGAAAGGACATCGCGTGGGGCATCTTCTCCATCACCATGACGGTGGGAGAGCCCGACGAGAAGACGATGAAGACGTTCGCGACCGAGACCGACGCGCACTACGCCCAGCAGGTGGGACGGATCACGATGCGCGACTGGGTCCGCGTGCGCCTCGAGGACGGCACGATGATCGTCACCACGGTCGGCCGCCTCATCACCAACAAGCTGTTCCCGGACGACGTCCCCTTCATGAACCAGACGATGGGAAAGAAGGAGCTGTCGAACATCGTGAAGTTCACCCTTGAGAAGCACGGATCGGAGTTCACGGCCGGGCTCCTGGACAAGATGAAGCAGGCCGGGTTCAAGTACGCGACTGCCACCGGTTACTCGTGGGGCATGTGCAACCTGCCGGCCATCCCGCAGAAGGCCGAACTCGTGGCCGAGGGCCGCGCCCGCGTCGTCGAGGTCGACAACTACTTCGGCCAGGGACTGCTCACCACTTCCGAGCGCCACGAGGCGATCGTGAAGATCTGGAACGAGATCAAGGACCGCATCGCGGAGCACGCCAAGAAGTCGCTCCCGAAGGACAACCCGGCGTACACGATGATCGAGTCCGGCGCCCGCGGAAGCTGGGGCCAGATGACGCAGATGATCGGTATGAAGGGACTCGTGGCCAACCCGCAGGGTGAGATCATCGAGCTGCCGGTCACGTCGTCGTTCAAGGACGGTTACGACGTGCTGGAGTTCTTCATCTCCTCTCACGGAACGCGCAAAGGTCTTACTGACACCGCTCTCCGTACCGCCAACGCCGGTTACCTCACGCGCCGTCTCGTCGACGTGTCGCAGGACGTCATCGTGCGCGAGGAAGACTGTGGCGACGACAAGGGCGTGCTGCTGACCAAGGCCGAGTCCGACGAGATCGGCGAGGCCCTGCTCATCCGCATCCTCGGCCGCGTCACGCTCGACGACATCAAGAAGCCGGGCGGCCGCAAGGTTCTCGTCCCGGCCGGAGAGCTGATCACGGAAGTCCACATCCGCGAGATCGAGGAGACGAAGGAGGACCTGATGGAGGCGCGCGTGCGCTCCGTCATGACCTGCCGCCTGCACCGCGGCGTGTGCCAGAAGTGCTACGGCTACGACCTCGCGTACAACAAGCTCGTGAAGACCGGAACGAGCGTCGGCATCATGGCCGCGCAGTCCATCGGAGAGCCGGGAACCCAGCTTACGATGCGTACCTTCCACACGGGTGGAGTCGCAGGCAAGGACATCACGCAGGGTCTCCCGCGCGTCGAAGAATTGTTCGAGGCCCGCCCGCCGAAGCAGAAGGCGATCATGGCGGAGGTCTCCGGCAAGATCAAGGTTGAGACCGCGAGCCGCGAGATCATCCAGGCCGTCACGGGAAAGCAGATCGTGGACATGCGCCCGGGCCAGAAGACGATCAAGATCGAGCACATGGGAACCGAGGAACAGGCGTACGTCACGGGCAAGGACGCGGTCCTCTCGGTGAAGGACGGCTCCAAGGTAAAGATCGGCCAGGTGCTCGCCACCAAGAAGAAGGGCGAGGAAATCGTGACCGAGTACAACGGAACGGTCGCCATCAAGAAGGCCGGGCTCGTCACGGTGATCTACGAGACGGAGAAGGTCCGCGAGTACATCATCCCGCCGGGCTACACCGTCTACGTGAAGGACGGCGACGAGGTGGTCTCGGGCGACGCGCTCACCGACGGAAACCTCGACCTGCAGCTCCTGTACAAGCACAAGGGCAAGGGAGCGGTTCAGAAGTACCTGTCCAAGGAAATCCAGTTCATCTACGCGTCGCAGGGACAGAAGGTGAACAACAAGCACATCGAGATCATCATCAAGCAGATGTTCTCGCGCGTGCGCATCGGAGATCCGGGAGACACCGATTTGCTTCCGGGCGAGGTGGTCGAGAAGGCCACGTTCATGGAGGCCAACGAGGACGAGAACGCGGTGAAGAAGGCGGACGCGGAGGAACTGATCCTCGGCATCACCAAGATCTCGCTTTCCACGGACTCCTGGCTCAGCGCCGCGTCCTTCCAGGAAACCGCCCGCGTTCTCATCAATGCGGCGGTCACGGGAAAGGTCGACAAGCTGATCGGTCTGAAGGAAAACGTCATCATCGGACGCCTCATCCCGGCAGGAACGGGATTCGGGGTAGACCACAAGGCAGCGGCGCGAGACGCGTTCGCGGCCGAGAAGGCGATGGCGGAGAAGGA
>JBAXQK010000026.1:0-11780 GCA_037131775.1 Candidatus Uhrbacteria bacterium | reverse complement strand
TGGGTTGAAAACAAAACTGCCACCGGGCTGGTGGCAGAGTTAGTACTTACCCATAAAAAAAGCGCCCGATGTTCAGGCGCAGTCGCAGTCGTCGTCGTGGGCGATGACCTGGGGCAGGTACTCGAAGTCGACGGCCTGCCCGTTGTATCCGCGATCCTCCATCTCGCGGAGCAGGCGCTCGGCGGTGTATTGCTCGCGCGGGAGCTCACTGAACGTGAAGCCGTGGCCGGCGCGGTCGACGTAGTCGATGGTGTACGACGCGCAGTTCTCGAAGTGGATCCGGACGCGGCCCTCGATGGGGACGAACCGGTGCGCGGGGTTGCGGAAGACGATCGCGCGGCCGCTGCCGTTCGCGGGCGCGAGACGGGCGAGCGCGGCCAGGTCCTGCGCGGGCACGAGGAGGGGAAGCCGGTCGAGGAACGAGGTGTTGCCATGGCTCGGTCCATTGACCATGGCGCTTTGGGGCGTGGCCGGCCCGTCGCTCGGCCCGAAGCCGATGCGGGCCGTGAGCCAGTTGGGGTCGATCTGGCGGATCGTCCGCTCGAGGGCGGAAAGGTCAATCGCGTCGTAGCGCGCCAGAAACTCGGGGTTGGCGACGCCAAACGGGATGAGGCGGGGCGGGGTGGTTGCTTGCATGAGATCTCCTGGAGCGGGGTTGTCTCGGAACCGAACCTGTTTTGTTGCCGAGGAGGGACGGTATCAGGTTTTTAACGACTTGTCAAGAAATACACATCGACAATTTGTATAACCTCAGCCAAATATCCACCATCTGCCATTGACAAAACCGTCATTTTCTGGTACCATCCTCTCTCAACCTGCATTCCAGGCTTGGGGGAACTCTTATGCATTATTCTCATCTTATGACGAAGAAACTCGTATTCTCCGTCATCGCTCTGGCGATGGCGGTTTCTCCGTTCCTTTCGGTTAATGCCGACAAGGGAAACTGGGACTCTGCCATCACCGCGGCGTCCTGGAATTACAGCGGCTATCGCGTAGAGCGCCTTGCGTTCGCGAACGATGCCATCGGGCCGTACAACCTGGGCAACTTCGCGCTCGTCGCGGAACCCGTGGACAGCTGCTCGCCGAACCCGTGCGACCTGTATAACGTGTACATGCTGAAGGACGGGCAGAAGCTCCTCATGAGCAACGTTCCGGGCGAGATTTTGGACTCCCACCGCTTTGCCATTAACGACGGGCGCCTCGTGTTCGTGTCCCAGACCGACTGGAACGGCGACCACTACGCGGTGACCGAGTACGATGAGAACGGCGACTCCTCGCAGCTGGTGAAGGACGTGTTCTTCAACGGCGTGAAGGACATCGACGTGCTCGCGAACGGCGAGTCGGTGTACTTCAACACCGCGATCGATTACAACGGGTCGACGACCGTCGACCAGGCCGCGGTGTACGCGTACAACGCCGCCTCGGGCGAGGCCGACATCATCGGCAAGCACTACGAGCTGCGCGACGAGCAGATGCTCGACGCCGCCGACGGCGTGGTGCTCGAGAAGCTGACCTTCCCCTCGGGAAACAAGCAGCTCTGGCTCGGCGATACGCACAACTACAACTACAACGGGATGACCCGCGAGGCCATCGACGGCACGTGGGTGGACCCGCAGGCCGACGTCTACGGCGCGCACTTCACGAACGACTCGGAAGTCGAGTTCTTCATGAACTTCGTCCGCTACACGTACGACCTCGACACCAAGGTGCTCTCGAAGCACGACGGCCAGTTCCTGAACTGGAACCGCGACCCGGAGCTCGGCTACCAGATTGCCGGATCGCGCATGGCCTGGGTCGACTCGTCCGACACCCTGTCCGTTTCCGACGGCGCCAACGTGGCAACGCTCGGCACGGCGGTGGGCGGACAGTTCTACCTGGAGTCCGGCCGCGTGTTCTACGCGACGGCCACCGGCGGAGCGATGTATGACTTCGCAACCCGCGCCACCACGAGCCTCGCGTTCGCGGTCACGGACTCCGACGGCGCCAACGTGATCGTCGGAAACGACGCCACGGGCAACGTCAGGTTCGCGAACCTCGCCTCGAAGGAGTCGTACACGCTGGGCTTCGGCTCGGCCCCGACCCTTTCCGACGAGGCGCACGTCTATTGGACCGGCGTGGACGGAAACGTCTATGAGGCCACGGTCTCCCTCCCGTCGGCCGCTTCCCTCGGGACGGTCAGCGCGATGAAGGTCTCTGGGAGCAAGGCCGTCTACCTGATTCAGGGAGACACGCGGTACGGCATCCCGAGCGAGAAGACGTACTTCACCTGGTTCTCCTCGTGGAAGAGCGTCCAGACCGTCTCGGCCACGACGCTCGCGTCGTACGTCGACGGCGGCATGGCCACGTTCGCCCCGGGCACCAAGGTCAAGATCGCGAACGACGCACGCGTCTACGTGGTCGGCGACGACGGCAAGCTGCACTGGCTCGAGACCCAGACGGTCGCCTACTCGCTGTACGGTTCCGACTGGAACAAGAACATCGTCTCGATCACCCAGCAGGACCTGGTCACGAACGCGCTTGGAACGTCCATCGCGACCGCGGCGGACCTGCAGTCGATCTAAAAACAAACCGCTGGCACAGGCCAGCGGAAACGGGATGTCACGCACGTCCCTTTTCCGCCCGCCTGTGGCTCCCGGAATTTGCCGGGAATCAGAAGGAAGGCAGAAACCAATCGTTTGCTCGTGAAGAACTTGGGTCGGTCCCGCCCTTGGGGATTGTTCCAGGCTCTGCGCACGGGCAGTCGGAGGTTCAGATGGCACAGTCAGACGCGGGCATGCTCGCAGGCGAAAACATGTTGGCGGCAATCCGCAAAAACCGTATCTCCCCGCAGGCCGTCGAAGGGATCCTGAAAGGCCATGCGGTCTTCGGCCCGCTCGGCGAGGCGTTCCTGCGCGGCGAGATCGGAACGGACCGGCTTTCGGCGCTCCTCACCCCAACCGTTGCAAGGCCTCGTCCCGCCAAGAAGGCCCCGGTTGTCTGCCCCGCGATCCCGCTCACTCCCGACCAGGAGCGCGTGAAGGCGTTTCTCGGCGACGCGTTCGTGAGCCCGGAGAAGTACGCGAAGGCGTTCCATCTGCCGGGCATCGGCGATGCCGACCTGGCGAAGCTCGCCGTGATCCCTTGGTCGAACGAGGAACTGCTCGAGGAGATCAACCTCGGGGCGGTGCTCTACCCGCACGTCGAGGGCGTCACGCTCCCGTCCCTTCGCAAGACGTTCGGTGCCAGCCAGCGCCGCCAGCCCTGCTTCTACAAGGACAACGACTGGTGGAAGGACGACCTCCACGAGGGCCTGCGCGACCACACGCTCCCAACCGGCTGGCGGCTCGTTCGCAATGGTGAGGAGCCGAACTCGACCAGCATCACCTGGGACGCTCAGCTCGCGCTCGTCCCCGAGACCCACGACCGCACCTGGGTGCTCGAGATCGCGGAGATGGCGATGCTCTCCTACCGGCTTTGGAAGCTCCGTCCGCTCCAGAACAAGTACGCCTGGTGTCAGGATCTGGATGGCGATGGCTTCCGCTCCCTGGCCGGCTTCTTCGTTCCGTCCGGCCTGACCCTCCACGGCTTCCGCCCGTCGCACTCCTGGCGCGACAACGCCCTCGTGCTCTCCCGGAAGCCGTCACAGCCCTTGGCGCTCGGACCCTCGGCGTAGTCCGTCGGTCCTTGAACCTTGGTCCTCGGCCCTTGAACCGTTCGCGGTTCGAGGGCATTTTTTGTTATACTGTGGGCAGACAGGATCATGAACGACGAACCACGGTTCGTCGTCTCCCGTCCGCGGCATCGGCATGTTCGTCAGAATCGCACGGTGACTTCGCCGGTCGAGTGCACGGACCCGATTTCCGCCGTGGGGTTGTGACACTTCGTTTGCTCGTCCTCGCGCGGATGGTTCGACAACTCGTCGGGCCTGCCGCCAGGACTCATTGGCCATTCATGGCTCCCGCCGTCTGGGAAACCTCGCGGCGGAAACCGGACGGACGGGCAAGCTCATCTGGATGGCAATGGCAACCGCTCCCTGGCCGGCAACTTCGATCCGTCCGGCCTGAACCTCAACGGCAACCACCCGTCGAACTCCTGGAACGACAACGCCCTCGTGCTCTCCCGGAACTTTCTCCAACCCCACTATTTCAAAAATCTCATCCAACCGCCGACCATTCTCCCGATCTCGTTCAGCTTTGCCTGGATGGAAACGTACTGGTCGTTCGTGAGGCACCGCGCGGCCTTCGCGGTTCGGAACAGCACCTTTGCGACTTCGAGCGACGCGCTCGCGTCCTCCACGAACGGTCGTTTGCCGGCGGGCTCGTGGTACGCGGCCTTGCAGATGGAGGACAGCGCGTCGAGCAGCGTCTCGTCGCACTTCGTGCCGAGCGAATACCGTTTGGCCTTCGGAAACTTCGCGTGGATCTCGGACCACTGGAGATAAAGTGCCTCGAACGTATGCAGGACAGGGACGTCCGTCAGCTCGCGCTTAATTTCGGAATCGTTGGGGGGGGGTAGCCTCCTGGAGTCGTTGCATAGTGTTGAAAATATTTTCTTAGCGTGGGAGAAATTTTCGGTTGGAAAGCGGTCGCGCGGCGACGTGATCGCGTTCCGTTCGCGCCTCGAGGATAACCTGTTTTCCATCCGCGATCAATTGCGCAACGGGACGTACCGGCACGACCCGTATCACGCGTTCGCGGTGAACGATCCGAAGCGGCGCGAGATTCACAAGTCGACGGTAAAGGACCGCGTCGTGCACCAGGCGCTCGTGAACGTGATCGAGCCGCTGTTCGAGAAGAGATTCGTCTACGACAGTTACTCGTGCCGCGTCGGGAAGGGAACGCACGCGGGGGTTCGGAGATTGCAGGACGCGCTTGCGAGAGTGAGTCGGAACGATGCGCGGCAGGCGTGGGTTCTGAAATGCGACGTGGCGAAGTTCTTCGCGTCGGTCGATCAGGCGCGCCTGCTCGAGATGGTCGGAAAAGTCGTTCGCGACAAGGGCGTCATGCGACTGTGCCGGACGATCATTGAAAGCTTCGAGTCCGCGCCGGGCAAGGGGATCCCGCTTGGCAACCTCACGAGCCAGCTGTTCGCGAATGTCTATTTGAATGAGCTGGACCAGTTCGCAAAGCACAAGCTGAAGTGTCGGCATTATCTGCGCTATTGCGACGACTTCGTGTTCGTCGACGCGGACCGATCGAAACTCGAGGAGTATCTCGCGGTTGTGCGGGCATTCCTCGCCGACGAGCTTTGCCTGTCGCTCCATCCGCGCAAGGTGACGATCCAGCCGTTCCGGCGAGGCGTGGACTTTCTGGGGTACGTCGTCTTTCCGTTCGGGATCGTGCCGAGGACGAAGACGAAAACCCGCGCGATTGCGCGGGTTTCGATGGAAAATCAGTCGTCGTATCTCGGCTATGTCTCGCATGCGAAAGGAAAGCGAATCGCGGAGGAGATGCGAAACAAGGTTTGGATGATGGGCGGCTAGGATCCTTCTTGCAACAGCACCCTGTCGTCCTCGATCTCCTTGAGAAACCAGTCGCTCGTCGTTCGTTCGTCCACGATATCGACGAAGAAGGGGAGCCGCGACTCGGAGCAGGCGAGCTCGAACTGGCTTCGCTGCCGGATGGTGAGCGGCTCGGCGTCGCGCACGAGCAGGTCGAGGTCGGACGTCTTTCGCGCCGTGCCGGTCGCGCGGGAACCGAACGCCCAGACCGTGGCTCCCGGAAGGCGGTCACGAAGAATCCCAAGGATGATTTCCCGCTCGCCGGGAGTAAGATCAAGCGCCATAGTGCTTCTTGAGGACCTCGAGCAGCGACCGTACATCCGCCGGAAACTCAATCGCGTCCTTGAATACGCGGACGGCAACTTCCTCGTCGTAAACGTGAGACGTAAGGTTTCGTGACTGGTGGTAATCGAACCATCGAACAGGATCGTCAATCAAGTGGATCTCCGCCGCCTTGCGAAACAGGTCCTGGCGCGTCAGCAGCTCGTTGAGCGCCGATTCTCCCTCCGCCTCAATGATCGCCCGCCGAATAAATTTCCAGGCAAGCTCGAACGTGTACTCGAAACGCTGGATGATCGAATCTCGGTATATCTCCTTTTGGAGGGCGCTAAGCGAATCGGTTGGCTGCGCGACCACCGTCTCGAATCCTTTGACCGCTCGCTCAAACGATCCTAATTTCAACTTATTCATACGGAAGCATCCTAGCATTTTCAAATTTTTTGGGCAAAAATCCCGCCACGTCGGCGGGATTCGATCTCGTTATTTCTTTTTCTTCTTCGCATCCGTCTTCACCCACACCTCCTTCAGCTTGCGTGCGAAGCGGTACTTGCGGTCGGTGAGGAAGTTCAGCTTGGCGCGGCGCACGTGCGCGGTCTTCACGAGCTCGATCTTGGAAACGACCGGGGAGCTCATCGGGTAGATCTTCTCCACGCCGATGCCGTCGGACACCTTGCGCACCGTCATGGTGCGGGAGATGCCGGATCCGCGGATCCCGAGGATGATTCCCTCGAAGATCTGGATGCGCGTGCGCTTCTCGCCCTTCGGGGTGACGTCCTCGATCTTCTCGTGGACCTTCACCGTCATGCCGGAGCGAAGCTCCAGCGGCTTGACCTCGACCGCGACCGCTTCCGCGGGTGCGGCGACGACCTCCTCGACCTTCGTTTCTTCGTCGGACATAGGATTATCAGTAACTTCACCGTGCCAGAGGACCGCATTCACGAGAATCAGCGTTCATTCGCAGGCTGCTAAATGTAGCGGAATGATAGCTGATTGGGCGGAATGGGTCAAGGGATGGACAAAAGCCCAGGTTTCTGGCATGGTTTGGCAGCCGAAAGGCAAAAGGAGCTTTGCATGCAAGGGATTCTTGATTTCTTCGACAAGCCGGTCGAGTCGGTCGGACTCTCCGAGCGGACGGTCGCCTACCTTCGGAGCTACGGCGTGCGATTCGTGGGCGAAATCCCGCGGTTCGAATGGTCTCACGCGATCGGGCTTGGGATCGACCGGCTGTTCCGGTCCCAGCACCTTCTCCCGTCGATCGACCCATGGTCGCTTGGATGGAGGCCCGCATATCTCCGGGACCCGGCGGTGCGCGCTGCACTCCTGCTCCCGAGCACCCTGGCGTTCCGCGATCGCGGCGTCTGGGATCCCCACCCGCTGGAGACCAAACAGGATGACTGCGAGGTGGAGATGCGGCCGTACGTCGGCCAGTCCATCGCGGACCTTCCGAAGGTGAACGGCAGGCTGGAGTTTCGCCAGGCACGGACGATCCAGTACGCGCTCGATCTCGTCCCGGCGTTTGTGGACATCCACGCGGCCATGCATCTCCCCGAGGACTTCGTCGACGAACGCGGCGAGGAAACGGTCCCCGAGGTCGCGGCGTACCGGGCGCGACAAGCCCGTGCACGCGCGTTGCTCGTGGCCACCTTCGACCAGAAAAGCTGGGCTCCGGGGCACACGGAAGAACTGCGTCCGAACTGGGTGGACGGTCTCAAGTACCCGGACCGCTGGATTTCGGGAAAGGGGATGTCGTTCGTCAGGGACGACTACAAGGATCGCATGATCCTGGACGAGGCCAGGCGGCGGCGCGAAATTCTCGCGGCCGTGCTCAAGGCAGAAGGGGTGAACCCGCACTTCTTTGCCCTCGCGACGCGTATCCACAAGGTCTATTTCGGGAAGGCAAGGACGGTCCGCGAATTTCTCGCGATTCCGCGGGAAGAGTTCTGGCAGCGGTGGCTGTCCTCGGACATTCCCGACCACCTCGCGGCCTGGGGCCTGAAGTTTGGCATGACGAAGGAGGAGCTCGACGACCTGTTCGGACCGGACTTGTCATCCAAAGCCGTAGCGGAGGGTGAGACGATCCCGAAGGAAACCACTGCGACGGCGTGAGCTGTCGTCTTTTTTTTGTACGGATACGGTGGGGTATCGGAATGCGGATCTTGCGGATGGGTGGAACTACGGATGTGCGGATTGGGGGAAAAGAAAAAGCTCCGCGATGGCGGGGCTAGTCCTTTCGGTCCATGATCTCTCCGACCCTGCGGACGGTCTCGGCGAGGGCGCCCTGGGGGTTCGCGACGCGGTGGTCGCACTCCGTGCCGTACGCGCGCTCGGCGTCGATGGCGTCGATGCGCTCGGATCGATTTGCCGTCGCGCCCTTGTCGCGGGCTTCCATGCGGGCGACGAGTTCCTCGGTGGTCGCGGCGTCGATGAAGATCGTGACCGCCTCGGGGTGGTCGTGCTTGATCGTTCGCGTTCCCTGGACGTCGATGACGAACAGAACGTCGCTGCCCGTCGCGAGGATCGCCTCCACGTCGGACATGCGGCTGCCGTAAAGTCGGCCGTAGACGTCGGCCCACTCGAACATCTGGCCCGCGTCGATCATCGCCTGCATCGCGTCGCGGTCGAGAAAGTGGTAGTCGATTCCGTCGACCTCGTTCGGTCGGATCGGGCGCGACGTGCAGGTTACGACCTTCTTCAGCGTCGGGCGCGCCTCGAGCAGGCGGTTCGCGACGGTGGTCTTTCCGACGGCGCTCGGGCCGGTGATGACGTAGATGCGTGCCATAGCCTATGTCCTCGGGAGGGTGGTGAGAATGGCCTTCAGGTCCTTCGGCAGGGGAGACGAGAACGTCTTGCGCTTGCCGTCGAGAAGCCTAATGGAAAGCTTCTTCGCATGCAAGAACAGGCGGTCCATCTCCAACGGCTTGATGTGGACGAGGCGCGTGTGGTAGAGGACGTCGCCCACCACCGGGTGGCCGATCGCCTTGAAGTGGGTGCGGATCTGGTGGGTGCGGCCGGTGTGGATGGTCACGTCCACGAGGGTGGTGGTCTTGAACCGGTCGACCACGTCGTAGTCCGTGTGCGCGTCCTTGCCTTCCTGCCCCTCGGGGCGGGAGACCATGCGGCCGAGCGTCTTCGAGCGGGCGATCTTGAACAGGATGGAGTCGTGGTCCTTGGCGATCTTGCCGTACACGAGCGCCGCGTACTGCTTGTCCACCTCGCGCTCGCCGAACTGGCGCTTGAGCTCCTCGAACGCCTTTTGCGTCTTTGCCACGACCATTACGCCCGACACGGCCTTGTCGAGACGGTGGACGATTCCCGGGCGCAGCTTGCGCGCCGCCGCGTCGCCGACCTTTTTGATCTCGGGACGCGTCGCGAGCAGCGATCCGATTACGCTCGTGCGGCGGTCCGTCGCGTTCATCGGGTGGACGATGATGCCGGCCGGCTTGTTGATCACCACCAGGTCGTCGTTTTCAAAAATGACGGGGATCTCAACCGTCTCCGCGGCCTTGCGCTTCATGGACGGAAGGGGAGGAAACGAAACGACCTCGCCCTCGTGAAGCGTCGAGTGGGCCGTGACGGACTTTCCGCCTACCGTCACCTCGCCCGCCTTGATGAGCTTCTGGATCCGTGCCCGCGACGCCTCAAGGTGCGCGGCAAGCGCGATGTCGAGCCGAATTCCGGATTGTTCTGGAGTGACGATGAATGTTTTCACAAAATTTTATGCGCCGAATAACGTTAATCCCCGATAAAACAGTCCGTAGAGGATGATCAGGATGACCCCGCCGATGATGAGGCCCATCGAGCCGAGCTCGAAGTCGTGGTTGTGCGTCTTCTTTCCGAGGCGGAACATGAAGAAGCCGAGAAAAAGGATAATGATTCCGAGAAGAAGAAAGGGCATAGTGTTTGGTAGGCCCGGATGGATTCGAACCATCGACCATCGAGGTATAAGCTCGACGCTCTAACCAACTGAGCTACGGGCCTGTTTTTGAGTTATGACCCTACCATGATATCACATTTCGTGCTATCCTGGCCCCACTATGATTGCAGACCTTGGACTGTTCGCCTGGCTCATCGCCCTCATCTGGTTCCTTGTGTATTGGATCCTGGGAGGGGTTTTTTTCGCGGCGATGGCCGTTTTGAAGATGGGAAGCGTGCGAAAGGTGCGATTTAGCTTTCTTTTTACGATCTTGGCGCTCGGATGCGCGGCGGGCGCGGCCTGGGGCGGATTGCGGATGGCGAATGACGCGGTGAGCCAGTGCCTGGTGTCGAGCGAGAACAAGGCCGAGGCGATCACGGCGATATTCGGCTGCGGGTTCGTTGGGATATTCAGCGCGTTTTTGCTCGGGATGATCGTGCTCGTGGCAGTGGGAACGCTGTTCCTGAAGCTGTCCACGACGAAGACGAAGCCCTGGATCGTATTCGAGGAAGGCAATGGCGCGGGGGAGGGGCGTTGACGGTCGGGCGGATATTCCGTATAGTATGGCCACGTTGCCAGGAACCCGAGAACATTTCGGGCGCATAGCTCAGTTGGTTAGAGCGTCACATTGACATTGTGAAGGTCGGAGGTTCGAATCCTCCTGCGCCCACCAAAAAACATTCTGCTTCGGCAGGATGTTTTTTTTATGCACAGTTCCCCGGCGTCTTCTTGCGAGAAACGTGCTATACTTTTCCCAATCGCGTATCCGTTTTTTTCGATTTTTTCTAACGCCCACCCGTATGCAAAAAGCCGGTGTATTCGTTCTCGGTCTCGCGATCGCGCTTTCGAGCTTCGCGAACGTCCCGCTTGCGCGCGCGGCGGGCGCGTCCACGTTCTGGCTTTCGTCGTCGAGCGCGGCCCCGGCGGTGGGGAGTACCTTCACCGTTACGATCGCGGTGAACCCGAACGGCGAGTCGCTCGACACGGCCCGCGCGAACCTGAGCTATCCGCCGACGATTCTCGAGGGCGAGCGGTTCGACCTCGGCGCCCAGTTCACCTCGTTGTCCCCGGGATACTCCATCAATAACGCCGCCGGAACCATGTCGTTCGGCGCGTTCCGCTCGAGCGGTCTCGTCACGGCGAGCGGCACGATGGCCACGGTCACCTTCCGCGTCCTTGCCCCCGGAGCGGCGACCATTGCCATCGGATCGGATTCCAAGCTCATCAACGATGGCGTCGAGAAGGTCAGCACCGCGGGGTTCGGAAAGATCACGGTGTCCGGCAGCGGCGACGCCACGAGCAGCAAGGACCTCGAGTCCCAGGCCCTCGTCAACTTCGGCGCGTTCGCGGGCCACATGCCGGCGAGCTCCGTCGACTGGGACGCCCTGCACTGCATGGCCTACGACACCTGCTACCCGATGGATCCCGCCCTGCGCAACGTGAAGCACGAGGCCCAGTCGCTCGTGGTCTTTGGCGCGAAGTACGGCCACATCCCGGTCACATCCATGGACTGGAAGGCCCTGCACGCCATTGCCTACACTTCCATCTTTTATGACTGGACCGCGATTGACGCGCAATAGAACCGACGTATGAACACGAAACGTCTACTGTATCTCGGAGCGCTCCTGCTCCTCGTCGCCTCGCCGACGGGATTCTTGCGTGCCGCGTCGAGCGCCAGCTACACGATCGATCCGGCCGACGATGCCGTCTCAAGCGAAAAGACGATTACGTCGTCGAGCTACTCGCTGAGCGGCTCGCTCGATCCGATCGGCGGACATTCCGTTTCCGCGTCCTATGCCCTTGAGTCCGGTGGCGCCGGCCAGTTCGGTTGCGGTGACGGGTTCGTGGATCCGGGAGAGAGTTGTGACTCTGGCGACCTCGGCGGCGGAACGTGCGTTTCCGAGGGGTATGATTCCGGTAGCCTTGCCTGCGCGTCCGATTGTTCTTACGATACTTCCGATTGCGCGAATGACGGCGGAGGAGGCGGCGGTGAAGCCACCGGCCGAGGCGTGTGACACCGCCGTCAAGGACGACCCGTCGCCCTCGGCCATCGGCAAGCCGGCAGACCTGTCCCTCAGCCTCAAGGACATGGACGGCAAGGACGTCGCC
>JBAXQK010000025.1:0-13659 GCA_037131775.1 Candidatus Uhrbacteria bacterium | reverse complement strand
CGTTCGCGGTTAGCGCCTCCTGGATCATCTTGGACAGCTCGTCGATCGACAACGCTCCCGCGTACGACATCGATCCGACGTAGACCGTCGGCGTCGCGATGACCCCGAGAGCCCTCCCTTCCTCGTATCCCTTTTTTACCACGGCGAGCGTGTCATGCGCGTCATAGCACTTTTTCCAGGACGCCTGGTCGAGTCCCAAGTCCGTCGCGGCCTTCGAGAACTCGGACTCCGACAGGAATGCCTGGCGGTCGAACAGCGTGTCGTGGTATTCCCAGAACTTGCCCTGCCTTGCCGCGCATTCCGCGGCGATCGAAGCGAGCGTGGCAAGCGGGTGCGCGCTCTCGTTCGGCATGTCCTTCCAAACGAGCCGGACGTCGGCCGGGAAGGTACGCATGACGGCGGTCAGGTTGTCGGACAGCTCCTTGCACGCGTCGCATTGGAAATCGGCGAACTCGACGAGCGTCACCTTCGCCGTCGCCGGGCCGCGGACGGGATCGATGAAGGTGACCGTCGGAGTCGTGATCGGCGCCGCGGCGGCAGCGTCGGCGGCCGTCGGCTTCGTGCGGATGGGCTGCAGGCGCAGGACGAAGAACGCGAACACGATGGCCGTGGCGGTTCCGAGGGCAAGAAAGGTGATCCAGGGGCGTGGCATAGGCTATTTGAGGCGGATGGTTTGAAGCGTCCCGTCGTTTCGGCTGGTGAAGTAGAGCGCGGAGCCGTCATCGCTGACGCGGAGATGTTCCATCGCGACGTCCTTGTCCGGCATGGCGACGAGCGTAACCTTGCTCGAAGCCGTGTCGATCTTGTAGACGGAATCGGGATAGTTGACGTACAGCGCGCGCTGGAGCCCGGAGTTGTTCGGAAGGTTTCGGGGGACGGCACAGTAGACGGTTGTCGAGTCGGAGTAGGAACACTTGTCGGCCCAGGTATTGAGGCCGAGCGAGTGGCGGTTCTCGCCCATGGTCGCGGGAGTGGCGTCCACGAGCCAGAGGAGCGGCTTGTTGTCGGAGTAGCCGCCGGCCACGGAGTAGAGAAGCTGTTTGCCGTTCGGCGACCAGCTCGACAGGAATCCCAGGCCTTCCACGGTAAGCCCGCGGTAATTTTCGCCGTTCAGCCCGATGGGGAGGATCGTCTTGCGATCAAGGCCTCCCGAGAGGGGCGCGGCCGTGTCGGAGAACGCCACCACCTGGTCGTTCGGCGACCAGGAGACGGTTACCTTCGCGCTTTCCTCCCCGAGCGCCTGGAACGCCTTCACGTTGCTTCCGTCGTCGTTCGCGGTCACGAGCCAGCGGTTATTGGGATCCACGGCCTCGGACTTCGCCTCCAGCTCGTCGGCCACCGGCGAGAACTTGAAATCCTCCCAGTGCTTGGGAAGCGTCACCTGGCGCTCGGCCGAGAAGTCATAAACCACGTTCGACCCGTCCGGAAACTCGAGCACGGCCTTGTCCGAGTCCTTGTTCCATTCCGCGTTTTCCACGTTCGGAAATTCCTTGTCGGACAGAAGGACAAGCTTCCCGTCCTTGTCTACCGAGTAAAACTTTCTGTCGTTCGGATTGTAAAAATTCATCGTGTTTCCGTCGGTTCCGATCGTCGTAAACGAGACGGGGCCCTGCGTGACGGCCGTGGTAACCGTGCGGCCGCCATTCGCGACCGTGGCTGCCGTGGGAAGACTGCCGGTCGGCGTGCCGGTCGGAAGCACGGGCGGGGTTATGACGTAACTGCCGGCCGCTCCGGAGGAGGGAAGCGTTCCCGTCTGTTCGCCCGCGCCCGGCAGGACGGTCGCCGGAGGCGGCGCCGCGCGGAAAAAGACAAAGTACAGGGCCGCTCCGATTCCGAACACGGACGCGACGAATCCAGCGACGACGAGAAGGCGTTTTGTTCGCTCTGACATAGGAAAGACCTTTAAAATCCTAGGAATTCCTTAAAAAATGAGAAGGTGTCGCCGAGCATGGAGACTTCACCCGCGAAGACCATGCAGATGACGCCGAGCAGACAGGTGAGAATAATCCCTAGGAAAACGACCGTCATGATATAGACGATGACGCTGACGTACAGGGCGATCGGAGGCATCACGGACAGGGAAATTTCGGTTCCGGGAGGCATGAACGATTCCCAAGTAAGTTCGAACAGCCCCTTTTTCCCGTTAATCGCGTTGCGAAGCTGGTAGATGAAAAAGGCACAGAAAACCAGGCGGATTGGAATGGTAATGATGAGTGAGATGCCGAAGGTGGCACAGTCGAACGGGATGAGGGCGTCCTGCTCCAATTCGTAGATTCCGTGGTTGACCTTGCTGATCATCTTTTTTGCCTGCCCTTCGACGTCCCCGCTCGCGAGATCGTCCATTCCTCCCGTCGCCGCCTTTGAAATCCCTGCCTGCAACTGGTCCGTCGAAAGCTTTTCCTGCATGTCTCCTTCGGAATCTCCGCCGCCCGGCGTGTCGCCACCCGAGTTGTCGTCGTTGTCTTTTGCGACGGAAGGCTCTTCTGGCACGACGCCGCCTCCGGCCTGGAACGGCTGACCATTCGACTGGCCTCCTGGTCCGGGCGACTCGTCGGGGCTCTGCGGATTGTCGTTCGGAGCGAGCGCGTCCTGACTGAGCGACGGATTGAAGGTCGTCGGATCCTCGTTAGGACCGACGCTGGCTTCCATCTTTTCGCGTTGAAGCTGCACGAATCGATCCCGCTCGATCTCCGGCGTAATTTGTGGAGACTCCTCGTCCATACGCCTTGCATTGTACCTCAACCTGGCCGTTTAGGACACGGACCTTGATCGTCCTCGGCGCCCCGGCCGCGAGCGCGTCGGCGACCTTGTCCTCGATCTCCGTCTGGATCTTCCTGCGGATGTCGCGCGCGCCGAATTTGGGCTCGACCTTCGTGCCGATCGCGGATCCGACGCGCGGGTGCACGTCGAGCGCAATTTCGCGCTCCGCGAGCCGTTCCGTCAGCTCGGCGAGCTGCTTGTTCGCGATGGCTACGAGCGACGCGATGCCGAGCGGCTGGAAGACGCTCGTCACGTCGACGCGGTTCAAAAGCTCCGGGCGGAAGCGCGACTCGAGCTCCCTGCGCAGGTCGGACGACAGCGTCGCCTTGCGCTCCGCGTCGTCGCTCATGAAACCGATCCCGCCGTTCTCGAACCGCTCGAGGCCGACGTTGCTCGTCATGACCACGATCGTGTTGCGAAAGCTCACCTTGCGCCCGGTCGCGTCCGTCAGCTCGCCCTCTTCCAAAACCTGAAGCAGAAGGTTCTGCACGTCGCGGTGCGCCTTCTCCATCTCGTCGAACAGCACGACGCTGTACGGCTTCGCCTTCACGCGGTCGGTCAAATTCGCGCCCTCGCGATAGCCGACGTACCCGGCCGGCGAGCCGACGAGCTTGCTCGACGTGAATCCCTCCGCGTACTCGCTCATGTCGAGGCGGATGATCGACGTCTCGTCGTGGAAGAATACCCTCGCGATGGTCTTCGCGAGCTCGGTCTTGCCCACGCCGGACGGGCCGAGGAACAGCATGGAGGATAGCGGGCGGTTCGGCATCGAGAGGCCGGTCTTGGCGCGGCGGAGCGCCGAGGAGACCGTGCGGAGCGCGTCGTCCTGGCCGATGACCGAGGCGGACAGCTTCTCGTGGATCGACTCGAGGTCGCGCTGGCCCTCGAATAGCAGGTCCTCGATCGGGATGCGGAGGGTACGCGAAATGACCGACGCGATGTCTCGGTCGGAAATGATAATTGGCGTCGGGGCGGGGAAGTCGTCGGCGGACTTCGCGAGCGCCTCGCGGAGCTTCGCCTCCTCATCCTTCAGGTTGGACGCGTCCTGGAACTTCTCCTCGACCACGGCCTGGCGCTTCTCGGCCTGGACCTCGGAGAGGCGTCGCGCGAGCAGGCGCCGCTGCTCGGCCGGGGGCGTCTCCTTGCGGTGGACGCGCGACGACGCGGACGCCTCGTCGATGAGGTCGAGCGCCTTGTCCGGCAGTCGCTTGTCGGTGAGATAGCGGACGGACAATTTCACGGCCGCGTCGATGGCGGCGGGGGAGAAGCGGACGTTGTGGAACGACTCGTACTGGCTGGCCACGCCGCGGAGAATCTCCATCGCGCGGGCCGGGGTCGGCTCGTCGACGACCACCGACTGGAAGCGGCGCTCAAGCGCGGAGTCCGTCTCGATGTGCTTCTTGAACTCGGCGGGGGTCGTGGCTCCGATCATGCGGATGTCGCCGCGCGCCAGGGCCGGCTTCAGCATGTTGGCCGCGTCCATGCTTCCGCCCGACGCGCCGGCTCCAACGATCTGGTGCACCTCGTCGACGAATAAAATGATGTTCCCGCACTTCTTGACCTCCTCCACGATCTGCTTCAGCCGCGCCTCGAACTCGCCGCGGTAGATCGTGCCGGCCACGACCATACCGAGGTCGATCCCGATGACGCGCTTGTCCGCGAGCGTCGCCGGCACGTTTCCCTCGAAGATGCGCTTGGCAAGGCCCTCGACGATGGCGGTCTTTCCCACGCCCGGTTCCCCCAGCAAAAGCGGGTTGTTCTTCGTGCGTCGCGCCAGAATCTCCATCACGCGCTCGATCTCGCTCTCGCGCCCGATCACCGGGTCGAGGTTCGCCTGCATCTTCTTGCTCGTGAGGTCGCGCCCAAAATAGTCGAGCGCCGGCGTCTTGATTTCGTCGTCGGCCGCGGCGTTCGTCGCCGTCTCCGCCTTCTCCGGGATCTCCGCCGTGCGCGAGATGCTCTCGGCCATCTCCGGGAACTTGGTCGCGGATTTCAAAACGACCGCCACCTGCTCGCGCAGCTTCGCCATGTCGACGCGCTCGCGCAGAAAGAACGCCTCGATGTCCTTGTCGGAAACCTGGAGAATGCCGGACAGGAGATGCTCGGTCCCGACGAACCGGTGCTCGTACACGTTCGCGGTCAGCACGGCCTTCTCAACCGCGCGCTTCGCGTCGTCGGACAGGAATGGCGCGCCGACGGTCGTCGGAGGGTTCCCGAAGTCGTGGCGCGACGCGACGAGGTCGTGCAGCTTCGCGGGCTTGATGTCCGTCTTCAAAATGAGCTCGGCCCCGACCGATCCCTTCTCGGTCCCGAGCGCCCAGAGCAAGTGCTCGGGCTCGACGAGCGTCCGGCCGTTTTCCACGACGAAGACGAGCGCCCGGGTGAGGACGTTCTTCAGGTGGGTGGAAAACTTGTCGATGATGTCGTGGCTCATAGTCCCATCTCTCTCAGTCTCTTAATCCGATCGAGGATCGGCGGGTGCGTCGAGAACAGCTGCTCGAACTTCTTCGTGACGTGCGGGTCGAACGGGTTGGCGAGGAACAGGTGCGCCGTCGCGTGGTTGGCACTCTTGAGCGGGAGGTCGGCGTCCGCGATCTTCTGGAGGGCGGAGGCGAGCCCTTCCGGGTAGCGGGTGAGGAGGGCGCCCGAGGCGTCGGCGAGATATTCGCGCTGGCGGGACACGGCCATCTTGATGAGCTGGGCGAAGATGGGGGAGAGGATCGCGAGCACGATCCCGATGACGAGGAAGAGCATCGCGCCGTCCTCGCCGCCGTTGTTCCCTCCGCGCCGCCGGAACATTCCGCGCAGCATCCAGTCGGACAGGAGCATCACGATGCCGACGAGCACGACCACGATGGTCATCACGCGGACGTCGTAGTTCCTCACGTGGGACATCTCGTGCGCGATTACCCCCTCGAGCTCCGCCTTCGACAGCATCCGGACGAGGCCGGTCGTGATGGCGATCGACGCATGCTTCGGATCGCGTCCCGTCGCGAAGGCATTTCCAGACGGGTCCTCGATGAGATAGACCGCCGGCATGGGGGTTCCGGACGCGATCGCGAGGTTCTCGACGAGGTTCCATACGTACTCGCTGTCCTTCTTTTCGATCCGCTGCGCCCCGGCCGACGCAAGCGCGATGGAATCGCCTTGGAAATATCCGGTCAGGCTCATGATCGTCGCGAACGCCGTCGCGAGGACAATCCCGCCGTACGGGTCGCCGTACTCCTTGCCAAAGAAGAAACCGAGCGCGACAATCACGGCCGTGAAGATCACGACGAGGAACCAGGTCTTTCGCTTGTTCGCGGCGATCTCGGAGTACATGCGTTAGAAGCTAACCTTCACCGGCTCGTTCGTCACTTCCGGCGCGTCGAAGAATTCGCGCTTCGTGAAGCCGAACGCGTTGGCGATGAAATTCGTGGGGAAGCTCTGGATCTTCGTGTTCAGGTCGCGGACGTTGCCGTTGAAGAACCGGCGCGCGGCCTGGATCTTGTCCTCCGCGTCGGAGAGCTCGGTCTGCAGGTGCATGAAGCTCTCGGCGGCACGGAGCGCCGGGTACGCCTCTGCGACGGCGAACATCGACTTGAGCGTCGAGGACAGCATGTTCTCGGCCGCCGCGTGCTGCGCCGGGGTGGTCGCGCCCATGGCCGCGGTACGCGCCTCCGTTACCTTGACGAACACGCCCGACTCGTGGGCCGCGTATCCTTTGACCGCCTCGACGAGGTTCGGGATGAGGTCGTAGCGGCGCTTCATCTGCACCTCGATGTCGGACCACGCCTCGTCGGCGCGGTTCCGGGTCTGGACCAGTGAGTTGTACGTCAGAACGAGCCATCCGCCGCCGAGAACGATGAGGCCGAGAACGACCAAGAGGAGTGGGGACATAGTGACGAA
Source organism: Candidatus Uhrbacteria bacterium (assembly GCA_037131775.1). Classification (GTDB taxonomy): domain Bacteria; phylum Patescibacteriota; class Patescibacteriia; order UBA9934; family GWF2-40-263; genus YC12-FULL-57-11. The sequence goes on along the minus strand of JBAXQK010000025.1, from coordinate 7,011 downwards.
AACATCAATGTTTTATACAATGCATTCTACGGAAATCATTCGGGTTCGTCAATCAAAATTGCCCTGTATTATGCCATTTTCCCCCTCCGTTTTTCGCGCAAACGACATCCGAGGCCTGTTGGAAGAAATCACGCCGGAATTGGCACGCCAGGCCGGAAAGGCGCTGGTCGTGAAAACGGGGGCGAAAACGGTCATTGTCGGCCGCGATATGCGCTCGACGAGCCCCGAGCTGTTGGTCGCCGCGATCGACGGGATCACGTCGATGGGCGCGAACGTTGTGAACATCGGGATGTGCACCACGTCGATGTACAACTTCGCCGTGGCGTCGCGCGACGACATCGATGCAGGCCTCATGGTTACGGCTTCACACAATCCGCCCGAGTACAACGGCATCAAGATGGCGATGGGAAACGGCTACCCATTGTCGGGCGTCGACATGCGCGATTTGATCTGCGGTCCCGAAATCGTCCCCCCAGCACAAGTTCCCCCTCCTGATAGGCAGGAGGGGACAGGGGTGGTCGTCGAGCAGCGCGTCGCGCCGGGAACCGTCACGGACTTCGACCTTCTCCCGTCCTATCTCGACAAATGCCTCGCCGGAATCGTGCCGATCGCGTTCGCCGGCATGAAGATCGTCGTGGACTACGGCAACGGGATGGGCGCGCTCAGCGTCCGACCGCTCCTTGAGCGTCTCGGCGCGGCGTTCTCGGAACTCTATGCCGAGCCGGACGCGCGCTTCCCGAACCACGAGGCGAACCCGGCCAAGGACGAGACGCTCGACGATTTGAAGGCCGCGGTTCTCCGCGAGAACGCCGACCTCGGCATCGCGCTCGACGGGGACGCGGACCGCGTGGCGTTCGTGGACAACGAGGGCAAGACGGTCCGCGGCGACCAGACCCTGGCGTTGCTTGCCCGCGAGATGCTCGCGACGAGGCCGGGCGCGTCCGTCGTGGTCGCACCCAACATGGGCTGGGCCACCACCGACATGATCACGGAATCCGGCGGCACCTGCGTCGAGGACAAGGTGGGCCGCACGCTTGTCATCAAGGCGATGCACGCGAGCCACGCCGTTCTCGGCGGGGAAGTGTCGAGTCACTTCTTCTTCGAGGAGACGGACAATCTCGAAGCCGTGGACTACGCGATCGTCCGCGTCCTGTCGTTGCTCAAATCGACGGGCGGCTCATTTGCCGACCTTGTTCGACCGCTGCGACGGTACGTCAACTCGGGAGAAGTGAACCGAGAAGTTCACGACAAGACCGCGACGATGGCCGCGATCGAGGCGAAATACGAGCCGATTGCGACGAAAACGAACAAGCTCGACGGTATCCGCTGCGACTTCGACCGCGACTGGTGGTTCATCGTGAGGCCGTCGAATGGAGAGCCGTTGCTGCGCCTGATCGTGGAGGCCAAGACCGAAGCCCTAATGCAAGAAAAGCGCGACGAGATCGTGGCGCTGATGACACAAACGGTATGAGCGTGAACACCTCCCAGGAATCCATCGACAATTTTCTCACGCGCTCGATCGAAAACGTCTACCCGAACCGCGAGTTCGTGGAGGCGCGCATGCGCGAGGGGAAGGCGCTGTCGCTGTACGTGGGCGTGGACCCGACCGGGCCGACGTTTCATATCGGGCATGCCATCTGGCTTCGGAAGCTGGCCGAGTGGCAGCGGCTCGGGCACAGGGTGATCATGCTGATCGGCGACTTCACCGCAATGATCGGCGACCCGACGGACAAGGGGGCCGCACGCAAGCAGCTGACGCGCGACGAGGTGCTGGCGAACTGCGTGACGTACAAGGAGCAGGCGTCGCGGTTTTTGAAGTTCGACGGCGAGAACGCGGCCGAGCTTAAGTTCAATTCCGACTGGCTCGGCAAGATGAACTTCGCGGACGTGCTCGACCTCGCGTCGCACTTCACCGTGCAGCAGATGATGGAGCGCGACATGTTTGCAAAGCGCGTGGAGGAGAACAAGCCGGTGTACATCCACGAGTTCATGTACCCGCTCATGCAGGGATACGACTCCGTCGCGATGGACGTGGACGGCGAGATGGGCGGGAACGACCAGACGTTCAACATGCTGGCCGGGCGCGAGCTGATGAAGGATCTGAAGCACAAGGAAAAATTCGTCGTCACGACGAAGCTTCTCGTCGACCCGACCGGAAAGAAGATGGGAAAGAGCGAGGGGAACATGATCACGTTCCTCGACTCGGCCGACGACATGTTCGGGAAGGTGATGAGCTGGACCGACGGGATGATCGTGGTCGGGTTCGAGCTGTGCACCGACGTGACGTCGCAGGAGCTCGCGTCAATTTCGAAGTCGCTCATCCGCGACGAGGCCAACCCGCGCGACCTCAAGGCGCGGCTCGCCAAGGAGGTCGTCCGCATGTTCTTCGGCGACGCGGAAGCCGACGGCGCGGCCGAGCGGTTCGACGCGTTGTTCCGCGACAAGAAGGGTCCGACCGAGGACCAGTTGGTTCCGGTCGTCATCGATGGATCGGAGGCGCGGCTCATCGACGTGCTCGTGCTCGCCGGGTTCGTGACGTCGAACGGCGAGGCCAAGCGCGTCATCGAGCAGGGCGGAGCGAAGGTAAACGGCGAGCCCGTGAAGGATATCGGCGCGATGGTCGCCGCGGGGTCGACGGTGCAGAAGGGCCCGCGGCATTTCGCCAGGATCGTCGCGCGGGACTAAAGTCCCTAAGAATTCAAAGCCACTTTAGTGGCGTTCGATATGACCGACTGTCTCTTTTGCAAGATCATCGCCGGCGAGATTCCGTGCCACAAAATCTGGGAGGACGAGAGCCATCTCGCGTTTCTCGACATCTTTCCGATGCGTCCCGGACACGCGCTCGTCATCCCGAAGACGCACGCGCCGGAGATCTTCGATCTCGACGACGCGGCGTACGACAGCCTCATGCGCGCGACGAGGGTCGTCGCGAATAGGCTGCGCGCGGCGATGTCCGTCCCGCGCGTCGGGGTGGTCGTGAAGGGATTTGAGGTCGACCACGTGCACGTCCACCTCGTCCCGATCTCGGAGGCGCGCCAGATGGACCCGTGCAAGGCTGCGAAGGAAATCGACCACGCCGCGCTCGCGGAGGTGGCAAGAAAGATCGTGGGGGCGTAAGGAAACGGCTACTGGCTTACGTCGGTAGCCTTTTTTTTGACGAACGCACACAAACGGATGCGAACAAACCCAAAAGAAAAAAACGCACGAGCGATCATGCGTTGCGGATGTGGTCCGCGAGGAGGGCGAGGTCTGCGTCGGGGACGCGCGGACCGTCGTGGGTGGCGACGAAGCCGCGGTAGAGTGGGGTGAAGGAATGCACATTGGAGCGGATCGGTTCCCAGCGGTCCTGGCGCGTCCCGTGCAGGGGGAACAGCTTCGCGTGGACGTGGTCTACGCCGAATCCCTCGAACGCGAGCGCCGTGCGCCCGACGTTTGGGAACGCGCGGTCGATGATCCCGGCGACGCGCTTGGCGGCCAGCACCAGTCCCGTGAGCACGTCGTCCGGGAGCGTCAGCGCGTTGCTCTGGAAGTGTGCGCGCGGGATCACGACCGTCGCTCCCGGGGTGTTCGGAAAGATCGTCAGAAACGCGAGGTGGCGCGCATCTTCCCAGACCTTGTGGCAATGCTGTTCGCCGCGCGAAAAGGCACAGAATAGGCAGTCGTTCATGGGATTCTCCTTACGGAAGCCTAGCGGATTCATGCTGTTTGTCAAGGATCGCGCGCGCCGCCTGTCCAGGGGAAACCTTGCCCGTATCGATCACGAGACTCTCGGCGAACGGCACGGCGTCCTTTACGCGATAGTCGCGCAGGATCCGCTTGAGGATCGCGGGCTTGGTGAGCTTGTGGAATTTCGCGCGGTCGGAATCTTTCTCGACCACGCCGTCTCGGAATCCGAGCGAGGCAACGGGTTCGGGAGCCTGCTCTTCGACGAGCGCCTCGACCGCCTGGTCGAGCTCGGCGCCGACGTTATCTTCGGCAGGACGATGGTTACCGCCCCGCGCCAGTACGCGGGGAACTACCTCGCCCGCGGACTCAGGCCGATCGCCGCCGACGGCACGGACGAGTTCAGCCGCCAGAAGCACTATTTCGCCGCGGAACGCGCAGACCTTCGCGACCGTCCGAAGAAGTGACGCTCTGCCACCTTTGGTCCCGCCGGGCCACGGGTGGCTTTTCTTGCGCCAACCCCCTCAACCCGCTATCATGTGGCCACATGTTCACATCCATCCTTCTGTTCCTCGTTATCCTGTCCGTCCTCGTCTTTGTCCATGAATTCGGGCATTTTATCGTTGCCAAGAAGTCGGGGATGAAGGTGGAGGAGTTCGGGTTCGGGTTTCCTCCGCGGGCATTTTCGATCCGGCGCGGGGGGACCGAGTACTCGATCAACTGGATCCCGCTCGGGGGGTTCGTGAAGATCAAGGGCGAGTCGGGCGACGCGCGCCACGACGAAGACAGCTTCGCGTCGAAGCCGGCGTGGAAGAGGTTCGCGGTTCTGATCGCGGGGGTGACGATGAACTTCGTGCTCGCGTCGGCGCTGCTCTCGGTCGGGTTCATGATCGGCCTTCCGACCGCGCTCGACGGCGACCTTCCGAACGGGGCGGTCGTTTCCGAGCCGCGGATGCAGGTGATGACCGTTGCGAGCGGATCGCCGGCGTCGGCCGCGGGGCTCGTGGCGGGGGACGAGATCGTTTCCTTTGACGCGCAGACGTTCGACACGGCGGAGGCGGCGCGCGACTATATCGCGAAGAACGGCGACGCGGGAATCGACGTGGTCGCGAAGAAGGGCGACGGGGCGTTCGTGAGCTCGCGCGTGGTGTCGGCGGATATCGAGAGCGCGGGCGTCCACGGGTTCGGCGTCGGTCTCGTCCGGACGGGCCTCGTGTCGTTTCCGATCCATCTCGCGGTCGTCCACGGCGTCGCGTCGGCCGGGACGTATACCGCGGAGGTCGCGCGGTCGTTCGTCGACCTCGTGAGGAACCTGGTCGTGCACCAGTCGGTCAGCGTCGACCTTTCGGGCCCGGTGGGTATCGCCGTGATGACCGGCCAGGTGGCGGATATGGGCGCCGTGTACGTCCTGCAGTTCGCCGCGCTGCTTTCCGTGAACCTTGCCGTGGTCAACGTCCTCCCGTTCCCGGCGCTCGACGGCGGCCGCATCCTGTTCCTGCTCATCGAGGTGCTTCGTCGCAAGGCCGTGAACCACCGCGTGGAGGCGATCGTCCACAACGTCGGGTTCGGACTCCTGATGACGCTCGTGATCCTGGTGACGTACCGCGACTTCGTGAAATTCGGCGGTCAGATGTGGGGCGCGGTGAAGGCGCTTGTCGGGGCTTAAGGCTGAAAGGCATAAGGCTTAAGGGTTATGAAAGAACAATTAGAACAGTTGAAACAGGCCGCGATCGACGCGCTGAAAACCGTCACCGACAACGAGTCTCTCGAGCGCCTGCGCGTCGAGATTCTTGGGCGCAAAGGAAAGATGGCCGACCTGATGAAGCAGATGGCCACGCTTGCCGACGAGGAGCGCAAGCTCGTGGGCGCGGCGGCAAACGAGGTGAAGGGCGCGATCGAGGCGGCGTTCGCGGAGAGGGCTGAAATGGCTGAAGGGGCTGAGAGGGCTGAGAGGCTGGGTCGCGAGTGGGTCGACGTCACGGAGCCGGCGATTGGGGTCAGGTCCGGAATCGGGAATTTGCATCCGGTGACTCAGGTTCGCGAGGATCTCGAGGATCTCTTCGCATCGATGGGATTCATTGTCGCGGACGGCCCCGAGCTTGAGAGCGAGTACTTCAACTTTACCGCACTGAACATTCCGCCGACGCATCCGGCCCGCGACATGCAGGACACGTTTTATATCGAGGGACATCCCGACATGGTGATGCGCACCCACACGTCGCCGGTCCAGATCCGGTCGATGCGAAAGTACGGCGTGCCGCTGCGCGCGATCGTCCCGGGCCGTTGCTTCCGCAACGAGGCGACGGACGTGCGCCACGAGCACACCTTCCACCAGCTCGAGGGCGTCGTCATCGACAAGGGGATCACGCTCGGCGACATGAAGGGGGTCCTCGAGACCGTCGCGAAGCACCTCTACGGCGCGGACACGCAGATTCGCCTCCGCCCGAAGTTCTATCCGTTCGTCGAACCCGGCGTGAACGGCGAGGTGACCTGCTTCCTGTGCAAGGGAGCCGGATGCCGCCTGTGCAAGAAGTCCGGATGGCTCGAGGTGTTCGGCGCCGGCATGATCCATCCGAACGTCCTGCGCGAGGGAGGGGTCGACCCGGACGTTTACTCCGGATTCGCGTTTGGATTCGGTTTGACGCGACTGGTCATGTTGAAATACGGGATCGACGACATTCGTCATCTCGAGGGCGGCGACCTGCGATTCCTGAAGCAATTCTAGTATGTTGATTTCGAAAAAATGGCTGTCGGAATTCGTGAAGCTGCCGAGCGATGTTTCCGACTTCGACCTCGCCGCCAAGCTTACGCTCTCGACCGTCGAGGTCGAGAAGGTAACCGACCAGGCCGCGGCGATGGACAAGATGGTCCTCGGCCTCGTGGTCGCATGTGCCGTGCATCCGAACGCGGATCGATTGAAGATCTGTTCCGTCGACGTGGGTGATCGGATGATTCAGGTCGTGTGCGGCGGAACGAACGTCGCCGCGGGGATGAAGGTCGCGGTCGCGCTTTCTGGATCCAAGGTGAAGTGGCACGGCGAGGGCGACCTCGTCGAGCTTTCGAACACCAAGATTCGCGGCGAGAAGAGCGAGGGGATGATCTGCGCGGGAATCGAGATCGGGATCGAGAAGAGTGGCGAGGGCGAGCATGAGATCATGGATCTGTCGTCCGTCGATTTCCCGCCGGGCACGCCGCTCGCCAAGGCGCTCGGCCGCGACGACGTGACGTTCGAGATCGAGCACAAGTCGCTCACGAATCGTCCCGACCTGATGGGACACTTCGGCATGGCCCGCGAGATCGCGGCGCTTTACCGCGTTGAGCTGACTGTCCCCTCGACCCCCTCGACCC
>JBAXQK010000024.1:0-15390 GCA_037131775.1 Candidatus Uhrbacteria bacterium | reverse complement strand
CCTCATAGGGAGGAGGGGTCAGGGGTGGTCGTCGCGAACGTCAGGAAAAGAAAAAACGCCCAGGTTGGGCGCAAGGTCTACTTTGAGGTCGGCATCCTCAGGATTTTCAGAGCAACAGCAGGTTGATGGCCGTCATCACGCACCCGAACGACACCACGGGGAGACCGACGAGTGCCACCATCGCCTCCATCTTCGAGATCGCCGACAGGACGTTGTCGGGCTCGCTCGGGGCGAAGAACCAGGAAAGCATGGCGGCAGCCAGCATGGAGACCGCGGCGAAGAGCGTTGGTACCGCAGCCATCACGAGGCCTCGAAGTTGCGTCCTCGCATCCGCGATCCGCTTCGAATCGTCCGGGGTCCCGGCGCTTTTGCCGGGAATCGCCGCTTCCTCCAGCTCGGCGACGCGGACCTTCAATGCCCCTTCCCGCTCGAGAGCTTCGACCAGGGAACGCCGAAGTTCCGCGTCCGTCGTGGGTTCACAGTAGTACCCGCCACCACCAAGCGTTCCGCCATCCGTTGTCATGAGTGCTCCTTGAAAGCGAGGGGAATGTAACAACAATAAAGCCACGCGTCAACTCTACCACCCCTGACCCCTCCTCCCTATGAGGAGGGGAAACGTGTAAAAAATCATCCAATCAACCCAAGGTACCACCCAACGATCTGATCCCCGACCAACATCACAACCACCGTCGCGACGGCAAGAAAAGTGCCAAACGGCACCTGCGAATTCGCATTTGCCTTCTTGGTCGCCAGCAACCACGCCGCATACACCGCGCCGACGACATACGCGACAAACAGCGCCGCGACGACGTGCGACAACCCAAGTATGAGGCCCATCAGGGCTCCCAGACGAATATCTCCGCCGCCGATCCACTTGCCCTTGGACAGGAGGAATTGCGCGAGAAAAAAACCTCCGGCGACAATCGCGCCAAGTCCGAGCGAAACGAGGTCGGCGCCGAGATAGACGTTCGCGAACAGGGCGAACACCATCGCCGGGACCGTGAACCGGTCCGGGATTTCCATGTAGCGAAGGTCGAAGACGAAGATCACGATGAGCGTCGACACGAACGCGAGATCGCGAACGAGCGCAAGGCCGATGCCGTCGTGCAGGAACGCGAGGAGAAACAAAACGCCGGCGGAAAGTTCCACCAGCGGGTATTGGATGGAGATGGGAACCTTGCACGAGCGGCACTTGCCGCGGAGCGAGAGGAAGCTCACGACCGGGACGAGGTCGCGCGGGGCGAGGGCGTTCTGGCAGCTCATGCACTTGGAACGCCCGTCGGCGACGGAAGTCTTTGTCCTCGTCCTCAAAATGACGACGTTCAGGAAACTCCCGACGACGAGACCGGCGACGAATACGAGAACCGCAAGAACGTCGAACACATTATGTGCACGCGCCGCCCTTCATGCCGTCCGGCGTCGCGCAATTCGTGCCCTTCACGAGGCCGACCTGCGGCAGGGCGTTCTCAAGTTCGAACTGGATGACATACCCCATCCCGTCCGTTGACACGGCGTAGCAATAGGCGTTACGACTTGGCGTTCCGCAAATGGAGGCACCCTTGAGGCCGGTATCGAGCGTCGCGGTGACCACTCGCAAAAAGACGCTCGCGTCGCCAGAGCAGTTGGCCTGGAATCCGCCAGTGCCAAGACAGACGCTCTGGGTCGAATCGCCAAGCGGAAGCCCGGCGCCCGCGGGATAGGCGTTTGTCTCGTTAAAATAATCCTCGAGGGCAGATTGCGTCTGTCGCACGGCGCTCAGTCGCGTCGCGTCGCGCGTCTTTGACCGGGCCGAGTTCACCGCGATAGCCGCGAGGGTTCCCACGAGTCCGACAATGAGGACGATAATCAGGATTTCGACGAGCGTGAAGCCTTTTTGATCTTTCATAAACTGAACGGGACGAAAGTCCCTGTAAACTAATCAATTTCTCTCATTGCCAAACCGATCGCGACGGACATCCGCGGCCCGATCTCGTCGAGCACGGGTCGCAGATCCTCCGCGAATACGACGCGGGCCCACGGGTCGCCGCGATAGACGTTCATATTTAACGACTCCTTCAGAAACTCAACGATCCTTGGAAGGTGCGACGATCCGCCGGTGACGACGATCTTTTCGACCTTCTTGTACTCGCAAAGTTCCATTCCCGCGTACAGCTGGAATGCGTATCGAATTTCGGTAAGAAGCGGCTGCATCACCGCGTCGAGTACGGCCGGCAATCCGCCAATGCCACCCGGGGCGGTCCCGACGACGGTCATCAGGTCCTGCTTGATCTGCTCGGCCTCGGTCTCCTCAATGGACATCTGGTCCATGATGCGCCGCGTCACGTTGTTCCCGGCGATGCCGATGGAACGCGAGAGCACCGGAATTCCCTTTTCCACGATCGTAATGCTCGTGCTTGCCCCGCCGATGTCGAGGATTGCGATCGGGCTCTTGTCCTTGCCGATGAGCGACCGAACGAGCGCGAACGACTCCGTGTCGAGCGCGGTAAGGTCAAGCTTCGCTACCTTGAAAATCTCAATGTACTTCTGAACCAGCGACTTCGCGGCCCCGGTAACGAGAACGCGCACATGGTCGCTCGACTTGATCTTCTCTTCCGCCCCCTTGACCCCCTCGGACCCCTTGGAACCCTTCCCATCGATAAAGGTCGTCGACGTCACCATCTCGCTCAGCGGCATCGGGGTAAGCTTGGCAACCTGCGCGTCCACGAGCGGCTGCATCTCCTTCTCATGCTTTCGCTTCGGCACGCTCACGATCGTCGAAAACACGCTCGACAGCGGGAGCGCCGCCATCACTTTGGTCCCGCGCACGCCGGCCTTTTTGCACAGCGCGGCCAGTCGCTCTCCCGTTCCCTTCGGATCGTCGAACGGCGAATACACCGGCTGGCCCGGCTGGCGTTCGGAGTACCCGTAGGTCATCACCTTCGCGCGGCCCTTCTCGTTGGACAGCTCAACGACCTTCAGCCCAGACGTCCCGATGTCGACGCCGAGATACGTGTGCGTTTTGTTCCCTCCAAATAGTCCCATAGTGATGACAGTATATCACAGAGTCGCTGAGTCGTTGAGTCGCTGAGTCAAAGACTCAAATTTACTCAACGACTCAATGACTTAACGACTCAACGACTCCCCGTATGCTCATCGATGCACTTGTTCACAACCGCGTCGGCCTCCTTGTTGAACTCACGGCGCACGTGCCGGAACGTCACTTTTTTGAAGTCCTGGATGAGGTTGTGTACCTCGATGAACCGCTTCGCAATTTCCGGGTTCTTCACCTTGTAAATCCCGTTCAGCTGACGAACGGCAAGCTCGGAATCCATCACCATGTCCACCTCCGTCGCCCCAAGTGTCCGCGCCCGTTCCAACCCGATGATAATCGCCGTGTACTCCGCCTGGTTGTTCGTATCCTTTCCAAGCCAGCGCGAAACGCAAACGATCGTCTTGCCATCGGCATGCCCGTCGATCTCCTTGATCACCGCGCCAGACGCGGCAGGACCCGGGTTTCCGCGAGATCCTCCATCCGTATATATCCGTAACCTCATACACTCAACGACTCAATGACTCAATCACTCAGCGACTTTCAAGTCCACGATTCTCATTTGCAATTCCTTGTTCCCGTTCCACTCGTTCATCCCGATCTCGAACGCCGCGCGGAACGCGTCGCCAACCTTGAGTTTCGCCGCCCATTCGCCGAATCCGAACGCGACCATTTTTGCCAGCTTACCATTCTTTGAGAGTGCCGTCAGCCGAAGGTGCTTTCCGTCCGCGCCCATCGTCGCGATCTGCGAGACGGTCAGATCGTCCGCGACGAAGACCGGCTTCGGGTTTCCCTCGCCGCACGGAGAGAACTTGTTGAGCTCGTCGAGCAGCGCCCAGTTCGCGTCGCCGACGTCGACGGCCGCGTCGATCTTCAGCGTCGGCGCGAGATCGCGTCCGGCAAGCGTCGTCTCGGCGTACGCGTTCATTGCCACGACGGCCTCCATGAACTTCTTGGGTCCCGTGACCGAGAATCCGCATGCCTGTGGATGACCACCAAATTTATCCAAGTGATTTGCTGCGGATTTGAGACATTCCGTCACGTCGAACCCTTCCACCGACCGTCCGGAACCGACGTACTTTCCCTCCTCGTTCTTCCCGACGACATAGGTTGGCCGCCCATACAGGTTCACCAGCTTCCCCGCGACAAGACCCACGAGCCCCGCCGGCCAGCCGTTCCCGACCGCGATGATGAGCTTGCGGTCCCCTATTTCGCCCACCTGCGCCAGCGCTTCCTGGTACATCGCCTCGGACGCCTTCTGCCGCGCAATGTTCGCGTCGTTCAGCTCGCCCGCGAGGACGACCGCCTTCATCTCGTCCTCTTCGAGAAGAACACTGAGCGCCGCGCTCGCATGGTTCATCCGTCCCGCCGCATTGATGCGCGGACCGATCTGGAACCCAATCGAAAAGGTGTCGAGCAAACCGAACTTCCCCCCGGCGACGTCGACGAGCGCTCGCAGTCCCGGTCGTCGCGTCTTGTTGAGGACGACGAGGCCAAACGTCTCGAGCGTGCGGTTCTCGCCCGTCAGCGGCATCACGTCCGTCACCGTCGCGATCGCGACAAGGTCGAGGAGCCATTTTTCGTGGCCGACGGGAATCGAGTTCCCAGGGACTTCAGTCCCGTTCGGTGTACTCGTCGCGACCGTCTCCCCAAGCGGGACTAAAGTCCCTGGGAACTTCGGGGCCCCATCCGTCCGGCCGTCCGCCTCGCGTCGCCTCGCCTCCTCGATCAACCCGCACGCCAGCTTGAACGCCACCCCCGTCCCGCAAAGCGACTTGTTCGGATACGTCTCGCCCGGAACCTGCGGATGGATGAGAATCGCCGCGGTCGGCAGCTCTGCCGGCATCGCGTGGTGGTCGCAGACGATGGTGTCGATGCCGAGTTCCTTGGCGCGGTCGATCGCCGGCTTGTTGGAGATTCCGCAGTCGACGGTGATGATCAGGCCGGTCTTGTCGTGCTCGTGAAGGTGATCGACGGTCTTCGGAGACACCCCGTACCCGTCCTTCTCGCGATCGGGAATGAACGAGGTCGTCTTCGTCTCGTCGAACCCGAACGCCCGGCAAATCTCCCGCAGCGTCGAGATCAGCACCGCCGACCCGCAGACTCCGTCCGCGTCATAGTCGCCGTGGACGGTAATCACCTCGCCGTTCTCCATCGCCTTAAACACGCGGGCGACCGCCTCGGGCATGTTCCGAAACAACGACGGCGAGTGGACGTCGCGGTTCCAATCCGGAGACAGAAAGACGCCCATCTGCTCGCGCAGACGGACGCCTCTGTTCCAGAGCAACTGCAAAACGACCGGGTGGACGTCGGCGAACTCGCGCCGAGCGTCCTCCGGGACAAGATCCGCGATCACCCAGGTCTTGTCCACACTTACCGGCTCAGCGTGAGCACGAACATGCTCAGAATGACCAGGATGCACGCGACGGCCCAAACCTTCTTGACGAGCTTCTCATGCTTTGACATAGGAGCAATTAGCTTCGCTTAAGAACTTTCAAATACGCGTCCGTCGGAATGTCCACGCTGCCGCGGCCGATGGCGGCCATCTTCTTCTTGCCCTTCTTCTGCTTGTCGAGCAGCTTGTTCTTGCGCGTCACGTCGCCTCCATAGAGCTTCGCGATGACGTCCTTGCTCTTCGCCGAGATGCGCTCCGCCGCCACGATCTTTCCGCCGAGCGCGGCCTGGAGCTTGATCACGAACCACTCCGGCGGGATCGACTCCTTCAGCGACGCGAGCACGCGGCGCCCCACGCGCCCGGCCTCGTCGACGTACACGAGCATTGAGAGCGCCTCCACCGGCTCCTCGGCCACCAGGATGTCGAGCTTGGCAACGTCGGCCACGCGGTAGTCGATCAGCTCGTAGTTCATCGAGGCGTACCCGGACGTCACGCTCTTCAGCTTGTCGTAGAAATCGACGATGATCATCGACAGCGGCATCTCGTAGTGGAGGATCGACTGCTGGCTCGAGAGGTATTCCGTGTCCTTGTAGACGCCGCGCCGCTCCTGCACGAACTGCATCACCCCGCCGATGTACTCGGTCGGCGCCACGATGTCGACGCGCGCCCACGGCTCCTCGATGGACTCGATCGACGACGGGTCGGGCAGCTCGACCGGGCTCTTGATGGTGATCGTGTCCTTGGCGCGGACGTTCACGCGGTAGGCGACGGACGGGACCGTCACGATAAGCTCCAGATTGAACTCTCGGTGGAGGCGTTCCTTCAGGATCTCCATGTGCAGCATCCCGAGCAGCCCGCAGCGGAACCCGTAGCCGAGCGCCGGCGAATGCTCGGCCTCGTACGACAGCGCCGCGTCGTTCAGCTTCAGGCGCTCCATCGCCTCGCGCAGGTGCTCGAAGTCGTTCCCTTCCTTCGGGAACACGCCCGCATACACCATCGGCTTCACCTGCTTGTATCCCGGCAGCGGCTCGCGCGTCGGGAAGGCGACGGTGGTGATCGAGTCTCCCACGCCGCACGCCTTGATGTCCTTGAGGCCGGTGACGACGTACCCGATCTGGCCCGTTTCGAGCTCGCCCATCGGGACGTAACCCGGAGTCAGCGATCCAAGCTCGAGGATCTCGCCCTCGGCGCGGGTGGCCATCATGATGATCTTGTCATTCTTCTTGAACGTCCCGTCCACGACGCGGACGTATGCGACGACGCCCTTGTAATCGTCGTACTTCGAATCGAACACGAGCGCGCGCGGAGCGGCAGTGGTCGTCCCGGTCGGACACGGGATGCGCTCGACGATCGCATCGAGCAGCGCGGGGACGCCGACGCCGGTCTTGCCCGAGACGTGCAGGATCTCCGACGGGTCGCATCCGAGCAACTTCACGAGCTCCTCGGTCCGTCGCGGAATGTCCGCGTTCGGGAGGTCGATCTTGTTGAGCACCGGGATAATCGTCAGATCCTCTCCCAGCGCCAGGTACAGGTTACCAATCGTCTGCGCCTGCACGCCCTGCGTCGCGTCGACCAAAAGAACCGCGCCCTCGACGGCAGCGAGCGAGCGGGAAACCTCGTAGGTGAAGTCAACGTGTCCGGGAGTGTCGATCAGGTTCAGAATGAAGTCCTTGTGGTGCATCCGCGCCGGGGTCAGCTTGATGGTAATCCCCTTCTCGCGCTCCAGCTCCATCGAGTCCAGCAGCTGCTCCTTCATCTTCCGCTTCTCGACGGTATTAGTGATCTCAAGAAGACGGTCGGCAAGGGTCGATTTCCCGTGGTCGATGTGCGCGATGATGCAAAAGTTCCGAATGTGGGATTGGTCGGTCATAACGGGTGTATCCTATCGGAAACGGGGACGGAAGTCGAGAGAAAGAAAAAACGCGCCAGGGATGACGCGGAGGCGGTCAGTCAGAGGCGACCGAGCCAAGCGAGGTCGTGGCGAGGATGTTGTCGCCGGGGGCACAGAACCGGTAGGTCGGGACGAACAGGGCGTCCGCGATGACGAGGGACTCGTCGGGCATGAGGAGGGCGCGGTGGTCGACGAGCTTGAGCAGCACCGGCGGCGCGTCCGGGACGACGACGTACTTCCTCGGCCGCCCGGCGAGCTTGCGAACGATCAGTTCCGGAACGACGCGGAGACAATCGCCATCGCGCACCACCGTCCCCATCGGGCCTCGAAATATCTCCACGCCCGCGATGGGAATCAGTGGCTCGAAGTCCCGTCCCGCGACCACGAATTCGCCGTAAATCAGCTCGTCCCAGTCCATCTTTCGACCGCCGACGATGGAAATGCGCATGTGACCTCCGTGAGGGCCACATTAGACCTTTCATAAAAAAAGACAAGGCGCTCACGCCCTGTCTCCTCGATCCTTTTCTTACACCTCGTGGCTCGACTGAAATTCCGGTACGATGATTTCCGTATTCAACACTCCTCGTAGGTGCGCGGCGAACATTTCCTTGGCCTCCGGGTCGCCGTGGACCAAGAACACCTTCTTTGGAACACCGCCCGACTCCGGCTGGAGCCACTTGGTGAGCTTGTTCATGTCGCCATGCGCCGAGAATGATCCGATCTTGGCGATCTGGGCGTTTACCTGGACGGTCTCGCCGAAGATGTGGACCTCCTTGGCGCCGCCCATGATACGACGACCAAGCGTTCCGTCAGCCTGATATCCGATAATAAGAAGGAGCGAATTCGGGTCCGGGAGGTACTTGATGAGGTGATGCATGATACGTCCGCCGGACATCATTCCGCTCCCGGCGATGATCACCTTGGGGGCCGGGACGTCGTTGATCGCCTTGGACTCGTCGACGCGGAGGGTCTCGTGGAGGTTCGGGAACGAGAAAAAGTCGCGGTCCGCCTCGGAAAGAATCGGCGTATCGAAGCGAAGATAGGTCTTGAAGTGGCGGTAGACTTCCGTGGCACGGATTGCCATCGGGGAATCCAGATACATCGGGATGGTGGTCTTGAACTCGCGGAGCATGATGTCGATCTCGTACAGAAGTTCCTGCGTGCGCTCGATGGAGAACGACGGGATCATGAGGACGCCACCGGCCTTGATCGTAGATTCGACCGCCTCGCGCAGCTTGGTGGCGCGCTCGGTGGGCGGCTCGTGGACGCGGTTGCCGTAGGTGGACTCGCAGACGACGATGTCCGCGTGGGAGATCGGCTCCGTGTCGGGAAGGATCGGAACGTGCTCGTTGCCGATATCCCCGGAAAACACGACCTTCTTCCCTTCCGCCTCTATGGAGACGAACGCGGACCCGAGCACGTGGCCGGCATCGTGAAGCATCACGCGGACACCCGGCGCGACCATCACCTCCTGGTGGTAGCCGATCCCGGTCATCCGCGCCTCGAGCACGTCGAGGTCCTCCTGCTCATACAGGATCTTGTCACCGCACTTCTCGGCGTTCTCGGTCATGATGTGGTACGCGTCGTCGAGGACGATCCTCGTCAGCGCCATGCACGGCTCGGTCATGGTGATCGGGCCGGCGTACCCCTCGGAGATAAGCTTTGGAAGCCGTCCCGTGTGGTCGGCATGCGGATGGGTCACGAACACCGCGTCGATCGTCTTCGGATCGAACCCGAACGGACGCTGGTTCTTGTCGCCGCACATGCGCTCGCCCTGGAACATCCCGCAGTCAATCAAAATCCGCCGCTCGACGCCGTCCGCATCGTTGCAGGTAAGCATATGGCAGGACCCGGTCACCTCGTTTGCCGCGCCGTGAAAGGAAAGCTTCATACGTCGAGCCCGAGCGCTTCCTTAAAATCGGACCAGCGACCGCGAAGCTGCTCAGCCATGTCCTCCGTCGGAGAATCGTCATGGATCTCACCGACGGAACGATGGTCCTCGATCACTTCCTTCACGAGCTCGTCATACGCCTCCTGCTCGGAAACGCCCTGCTCGCGGCCCCGTTCCACGACCTCCTCAAAGATTGCCGCGCGGTCGAACCCAGGAAAATCTGGCATATTCGCATTGATAAATTATGAGAAACCGCGTATGATCCCCCGACCTATGAAACTGGACTGGAAAACCCTCTCTCGCCCAATTATAGCACTTTCCCCGATGGCCGACATGACCGACTCGGCGTTTTGTCGCGTCGTCAAGTCCGTCACGGACGTCCCCCTCGTGATGTTCCGAGAAATGGTCTCAAGCGAGGCCGTCGTGCGTCGCAATGACAAGACGTTGGGCATGACCGACATCCATGTCGATGAGCGCCCGCTGGTGCAGCAGATCTTCGGGTCGGATCCGGCCGTCATGGCCGAGGCGGCGCGCATCATTGCGGAAGACCACCATCCGGAAGGGTTCGACGTGAACATGGGGTGTCCGGTGTACAAGATCGTCCACAACTTCAACGGCGCCGCGCTCATGCAGGATCCGAAGCGAGCCGCCGAGATCGTCCGGGCCATGAAGTCGGTCATCGACGTCCCGCTGTCGATCAAGATTCGCCTGGGGTGGAGCGACCCGACGGACTGCATCGAGTTTGCGAAGGTTCTCGAGGACGCGGGGGCCGACCTCCTGACCGTCCACGGCCGCACCAAGGCGCAGGGATACTCCGGCGTCGCGGACTGGGAGATGGTCGGTCGCGTGAAGGCGGCGGTCTCGATCCCCGTCCTTTGCAACGGCGACGTACACAAGGCCGAGCTTGCCCCGAAGGCTCTGGAAATCTCCGGCTGCGACGGGATTCTGATTGCCCGAGGCGCCCTCGGCAACCCATGGATCTTCGCGCAGATCGATGACGTCCTTTCCGGCAAGTCTGCCCGCATGATCTCGCTCCCGGAACGCGTCCGCGTCATCCGCCGCCACCTCGACCTGCACATCGAGCAGTACGGGGAACGCGGGTTCGTCTCCTTCCGCAAGCACCTCTCCTGGTACCTCAAGGGCATCCCGAACGCCAAGCCGTTCCGCGACGCCATGTGCATTGCCAAGACCCGCGCCGAGCTCGAGCCGCATCTGGACGCGTTTCTGGCCGCCAACGGATAACGACTTCGACCCACTATGATCTCCAAAGAAAAAATCCTCGTTACGCTGATTTTCTCCGCCGTCGCGACGGTTTCGCTCGTGGGAGCCGTCTGGGGGACGGTCATCCAGTGCCGCGTGATGTCGAACGGCGCGATCGTCCCCGCGACGGTCGAACGCGCATGGTATTCCCACGGAAGAAGGTCCATGACGCCGCACATGAGCGTCTCCTACGACTATGAGGGGCGGAGCTACACCCAGTCGGCCATGCTCCCGATGTGGTACTTCCTCCTCGACCAGGATCCTGGCGATTCCGTTGCCATCACCGTCGATAAGACGAATCCGTCTGACGCATGGCTTGCGAGCACGACGATGGACTGGATCGGGTTCGCGACCACGCCCATCTTCCTCGCAGGCCTGTCCATGATGTTCGGGATGTTCGGAGCGCTGATCCTTTCGGGCAAAGGCAAGGTGAAATAACGCTACGAATTCAAAGACGCCGGTTGACGAAACCGGCGTTTTTGTTGATAATCCCGGCGGAGGATCGCCACCATGCCCATCGACCTGCTCCCGTCCCTCGCGGACCTTCTCATCTCCGGGTCCAAATACGGACTCGCCTTTGTCGCCGCGATGTACGTCACGGAATGGCTGAGGCCAAAAGAACGCTGAACGACCGCCATCGTCCACGGCACTGCCATTACCTGGCACATGCCGGATACCCTCTGAGAGCCGCCTGCCGGTTCCTCGACCATCGAACGACTGAGATGGTCATTTTTATTTGGACGCATTCTACTCCTTCTTTTTGGATGCCTCACGCGGCTCAAGCCGTTCCGCGGGGAGCAGCCAGCCAAAGGTTTTCCAGTACGTTTCCAATCCGCTCGTCGTCTTAATCTTGCTGTATGCCATGACAAGCTTCTTATAGCGTTCGGCCCGCGCCTGTTCCTCGGCGTCCGTGTCATCGTCAAAGCGCTTTGCCACGTCCGGATGCAGTTCCCTGCTCGCAACCTGGATTTCCTTGGAAAGACGCGATCGCTGTTCCTCGAGCGGAAGGCGGGAAAGCTCCGCGATGTCGATTCCAAGCGCGTCCGAGAGCACGACGAGCGGGTCGGTTCCGCGTTCGGCAAACGTGCGAGAGACGATCTCGCACGTCTTGTCGGCCGCCGCCGTCCAGTCTTCCGCGTTCTCCATGCCGCTCCCGGCCGTTTCGACCATGGTGGTAATGACGCCGAACGCCGGATTCACGCGGGAAAGGTCGAGCTGCATGATGGACAGGTCTATGTCGCGAAGCGTCGCAAGGGCCTCGAAATGCTCCTTCTGTCGGACAGGATCCTTGAACGTCTCGATCTCGACCGGAAAAATTCCACTCTCGTCCGTCATCGTCGTCCTGCCTCCCAGATCCTGCGCACCGCTTCCAAGAACTTCCCGGTGCCAGCGGACCTTTTCAAGGGCGCTTGCACGCAGCCGCAACAGCCCCAAGGCAATCGAAAAGTAATCCCCGCTTTTTACGCGATCAACGAAGCGCGTCGCCAGCTCGAACCGCTGCTCCTCCTGGTTGGGACCATAGGGCAGATCTTCCATCCAGAAGAATGCCTCGCCATCCGTCATCTTGCCAAGCATGCTCGCGACGACGCGAGGAAGCGTCTCCCGAAGCGGATTCTGGAAGGATTCCCCGTCGGAAAGCACAAGCGATCCCTCCTCGCCGCCATCGCCAGCCGTCTGCGACACGACGTCGATGCGCCGCATCAGCCCCGGGAGCGCCTCGCGAAGGTCCGCCTCCGCCCATTCCTTGTCGACCTGGAATTTCTTCGCCTGTTCCTGTCGAAATGCGTAAAAGCTCTTTTCGGAACCCATCCGGCCATGAGGCTCTCTACCAAACATACGGTTGTCCTTTATGAAATTACGACAGTTTACCAGGCCATTTTAGTCATTTTTCGCATCTTTCACAAACGGGCATTCTCAATTGACGACAGCCTTCACCACCATTCGGAGCGGACGACTGGCAATACCACCAAGGAGTCGTTCTTGCGACTTTATGGTATTGTGGACGGGGCAACGAGACAACGGCAATTCCTGGAACATAATTCATTTGGAAAAATGGCTGGATACGTTTATGTCATCCTCAGAACAAGGCGGAAACGGTAATCCTGAGGGCGAGCGCGGCGCGCTTAACCGAAAAGAGATGGGTCGGTTCGAACGTGCCATCGAGGTGTCGGAAAATGACATGTCGCTGCTATTCATCATCGCGCCCCCCGGTCATGTTTCTAACGCCGTCGAAGCGGCTCGAAGTTCGCTTCCGTCGGATCGCGAGGCGGTTGTTATCGACATGAATGCTCTCCCTGATCGGCTAAAGATCTACGCAGCCCTCACAAGCGCGGTGGGCGCATGGCGAGAAACGCATTCGGAATCCGAGCAGCTCCCCGTTTTTTTATTGGCGGGACTCGACGAATTTTTAGGGGGGAATTCCCAGCAGCACAGGGACGCTCGCGTTGGGTTCAACCAACTGCGAGACAGAATCGCGGAACAGATCCAGACCCCATTGGTCTTTGTCGTAACCAGCCAGCAATTAAAAGCGTTCCGAACGGCTATGCCCGACTTCTATTCGATTTTTCAGGGGATGTTTGAGGTAAGGTAACCGCCACTTTCTATCGCGTCGCGACGTCAACCGAGAACGTCGCCGTCGTTTCCGTCGCGTCAATGAGCGTCACGGAATACGGTCCAGCCGCGGCGGACCGCGATCGCACGGTTCCGAGTGTGACGACCGCAGGACCGATGAGCGTCCCGCCTGAGAGTTCCACAACGGGCGACAATTCCCCCTGCCAGATGCACTGGACGCCTTCCTTGCAGCGCGAATCGTTCACTGCCGTCAACGTGACGCGCAACCCGTCTTCGAACTCCAATGATTTCCCCGTCGAGAGCATCACGGTCGATCCGAAGGCGACGGAGGACGATGGAACGGGATTGTCCGCGGATTGAATCCTCCGGACGGATCCGACCGCAAAGGCGGCAACGGTCAGAACCGCAAGCGCGCCGAGAATGACGGCGATGGATTTGTTTTTCATAGGGTCTCGGATGAGATTGGATTGATCATACCACGGACGACAAAAATAACCCCACCTGTCTGGGAGTGGATTGACAAAAGGCTCATTTTATCGTATGGTTGCGTACTATCGACTGGAAAGTGGTTCCCGGCACTGCGCAGCGCTCTCTGGCAATGCGTAGCGCTGGGCATTTCTTTCCACGGCCGATCCAGGCCATCCCCGAGGCACAGAAACCGAATGAGACAACTTTTCCTGATGTTCGCGATCTTGTTCGCAAACGCTTGCGCGCTGACAGCCGACCACGCGGCTGTCGATACCGCAGCACCCGAGCGGCCTGACACAGGCGAATCGGACACCGCGGTTGCCACCGATACGGACTCCCCGACGGAAACCGGCGACTCGGACACCGCGTCAACCCCGAGCGACACGGGCTGCGACACCACGGAGCGCCGCCTACGCGACCGTGACGGCGACGGCTACGGCGAGGACTACACCACCCAGCTCGTCTGCGACACGGCGGCCGGCTGGTCACTGGTGGGCGGCGACTGCAACGA
This sequence comes from Candidatus Uhrbacteria bacterium, assembly GCA_037131775.1. Taxonomy (GTDB): domain Bacteria; phylum Patescibacteriota; class Patescibacteriia; order UBA9934; family GWF2-40-263; genus YC12-FULL-57-11. The sequence goes on along the minus strand of JBAXQK010000024.1, from coordinate 1,375 downwards.
CGGGCTCGCGTCCATCAACCCGGGAACGATCGAGGTGTGCGACGGCGGCAACGTCGACGAGAACTGCAACGGTCTCGTCAACGACGCCGACCCGTCCGAGATCCCGCCATACCAGGTATTCAAGGACGCGGATGGCGACGGCTACGGGAACGTCGACGTGACGATGATGGTGTGCGAGTCCCCGGACTCGTCGTGGATCGGCGACAGCACCGACTGCGATGACGCAGACCCCGCCGTCTACCCAGGCCACGGCTGCTGAGACCACCCGTACCACGCGCTTGGGCCACCGAGCGACTTCGGCCGACACGAACCTGTCGGTCGGTTTTTTTTTGCAAGCCCGGAATGCAAAACAAAATCCCGAAGTCGATTGACTTCGGGATTTCGTGGTTCCGAGACATGGATTCGAACCATGATTGAGGGATTCAGAGTCCCTTGTCCTGCCGTTAGACGATCTCGGAGTGTAGTGAGCGAAAGAAGAAGCCTCATCTTATTCTTTCGCGAACGAAGCGACGAGATCTGGCCTCAGACAGATCTCGGATCGTTTGCGGGGAAAGAATATCACGGGTTGACAAATGGGTCAAACCATGGGAAATTTCGAAGACATACAGGAGGGTGGGGATGTCCGAAGCGTTTCTAGGCACGCTCAGGTTTTTCAACGACTGGCGCGCAACGCCCCCAAAGGAGGTCGTTCTGCCCGTCCGCGTGTATCGTCACGGCCGGTACCTGCTCCTCAACGCCGGTTCCCTGGGAAGCTCGCTCTGCCGAAGGACATCCGAGTGGAAATTCCAAGGCCTCGTTCACCAAGGGTCGCGAACCCTGCCATTCTCGCTGGTCATTCGCGAAGTCCGCGTCCGCGACGACGAGCTGCACCTGATCCTTGAGGGATTTCCGCTGACCATTCTGAATCCGACGGAACCTCCCGTCGACCCGTTCATTCGCGGAACGATCCTTGCCGAACGCATGACGCCCTGACACGCGCCGCTGTCGCCCAATCGGGCGATTTTTTATACGACCGATCCGCCGAACGCGTCGATGAGCGTCTCGACGACCTGCTCGACCTCCTTCTTCACGTGCTTGGCCTTCACGCGGACCTCGCGGCCGAGGACGCGGGCGAACACCTGCTCGAGGAGCTTGCGGTTCTTGTCCGCGTTGATCGCGTCGACGTAGACGCCGTACGCGAAGGACATCTCAATGAGGTCGCCGCTTACCGCCGAGAGCTCGCCGGTTTGGATGACCATCGGAAGGGTCGCGTTGCAGCTCTTGATCTGTTGGAAAACCTCTGGCCAGCGACGCTTTACGTCCTCAAGGTCGAGGACGGGGACGTCACCGAGGGCGACCGAGACAGGCTCGGGGATTTCTTCGGGGGGGATGGTTG
>JBAXQK010000023.1:0-15643 GCA_037131775.1 Candidatus Uhrbacteria bacterium | reverse complement strand
ATCGTCATCTGGGTCTGCCAGGTGCCCGGCGTGGCGCTGCCGTGGCGGTGGTCGAACTCTCGGCCGGCGAAATCGTTCGAACGGTGGCGGACATCGTCGAACGCGAGGACAAGGTAGTGGCCGCCCGCGCCGATCTCGACTTCCGAGTACCTTCCGTCCGCGCCGACGAAGAACAGCTCGACCACGTCGTAATCCCACAGTCCGTCGAACCGCGAGTCGACCGGGGCGTTCGGGACCCGCTGGTCATCGAGGATCGTCGCGTGGACGCGAATGCTCAAGCCCGCCGTCGCCTTCTGAATCCAAACTTCCGTGTGCAGCCTGGAATCGCCGCAGGGCGATCCGTCCCACATTTTGTCGACGGTAAAGTACAGAGAGTCGGGGACGTTGGGAACGGTCATCTTGTCCATAGAACGATGGGATTGCTTCGCTCTGATGAGCTCGCAATGACAAAGGATTATTGGCGAATTGGCATCACGAGGTACAGGTGCGCGGCGTTTCCCTCGGGAACGACCACGCACGGGTTGGTCACGTCGATCATCTGGAAGCGAACCTTCTCCTCCGTCATCGAGTTCAAGCCGTCGAGGAGATATCGGTAGTTCAGCGTCACGACGTTCTTCTTTCCCGTCACGTCCGCGCCGCAAACCGTGGTGTTCTCACCGCGCGCCGCGTCAACCGCGTTGAGCGATGCCTGCTTCAGAGACGGGTCCAACTCCAGGATAACATCGAACAGGCCATTTTTCGAGAAGAGACTTGCTGTCTTCACCGCCTTGATGAGATCCTCTCGGTCGATCACGGCCTGTGTCTCAAACTGTTTGGGGATAATCTGGGTATAGTCGGGATAATTCCCCTCGATAATGCGACTGGTGAGCTCAACGGGACCATAGGAGAAAACCGCCTGGCTCTCGGAGATGGTCATCTCGATGCTCGGCGGACACATCATGTCGTCGCGGAACACGGAAAGGATTCGGCTGACCTCGGAGAGGGTCTTTGCGGGAAGAATGACCGTGTCCTCGGTCTCGATGGGCGTGACGACGGGTATCGTGCGCTCCGCGAGACGGTACGAGTCGGTCGCGGCCATCGTCAGGCGTCCTTCTCCTGCCCCCTTCGAGAATCGCATGAGAACGCCCGTCAGTTCCGGTCGAGACTCGTTGGACGCGACAGCGAAGGTTACCTGGGCGAGCGCCGTCCGAAAATCCTCGGCCGGGATCGCATACGTCCGGTTGCCCTGGACGCGCGGAACGAGCGGAAACTCGGCGGAAGAGAGCGTATTCATCTTTGTCTTGTGGCTTCCGCAGATAATCCTCACGTTTTCGAGCGTTCCGTCGAGTGTGACGGCATCGTTCGGAAGCAGCGATACGTAATCGAAGAACAGTTTGGACGGGATCGTCGTCTCTCCCGGCTCGTCCACCTTGCCGCGAATCAGGCAACTGACGGCCATTTCGAGGTTCGTCGTCGTAAACCGGATCGATCCGCCCTCCGCCTTTACCAGGACGTTCTGCAAAATCGGCAGGTTTACGTTCTTTCCCGTGAGATGGCTTACGATCGAAAGCCCTTGGTGAAGGTTGTCCCTCGTACACGTCAGCTTCATACCTTCTTACTGTTATTAGATTTTTTAATTTAATAAATGAAGGATTAACGACGATAGTAGAGGAGTGGATGAAGTGGACAGGTAATATAATTCCTCTTCGTTAAGCTTAATTTATCCTGTGGATTACCGTGGAAAGGTGTGGAAGGGATGGTGGAGCTGGCTGTGGACAGCCGGTGGGACGTTTTGGATCCAATACGTATCCACACAGTCGTCACAGTCCGCCCACATCGGTTTCCACACGGTTATCCTCAGCTTATAGGGCGTAAAGGCGCTGCTTGATCAGCTCGAGGTCGTGCTGGAGCTTTTCATCCTCCGTCACGATCCCGCTGATCTTGTCATACGCGTGCATCGCCGTGGTGTGGTCGCGGCCGCCGAGTTCCGTCCCGATGGAAGGATAGCTCGACTTCATTTCCTCGCGCATGAGATACATCGTGATCTGCCGCGGGAAGGCGAGTCGTTTTTCACGGCTCTTTCCAAGGAGGTCCGGAATTTGAAGGTCGAAGTATGTCGCGACGATTTGGATAAGTTGGCGAGGAGTGACAGATTTTTTTGCGGAGTTTGGCTGGAAACTGGAAAGAATCGGACGAACGGACTCAACCGTCGGCGTCTGGTTCTTAAATTGGTGGAACGCGATGACTTTGTTGAGTGCCCCTTCGAGCTCACGGACGTTGCTCTGCACGAGCGTGGCCATGTGATGAAGAATGTCGCGGTCGAGCGGAAAGCTCTTTTCGCGGCATTTCGTATCGAGGATGGCGACGCGGGTCTCAAAGTCCGGCGCGCCAACGTCCGTAATCATTCCTTGGAGAAGTCGGGACTGGAGCCTTGGTTCCAGGCCAATGATGGCGTTCGGCGGGCGATCCGAGGAGATGACAATCTGTTTGTTGGTTTGGTACAGCTGGTTAAACGTATTGAAAAACTCCTCCTGCGTCTGTTCTTTGCTCGTGATGAACTGAATGTCGTCAATCAGCAACACGTCCACGTTGCGATACTGGTTCTTGAATTCTTTCGCGTGGCCGGTCCGCACCGCATTGATGAAATCGTTTGTGAATTTCTCGCTGGTGACGTACAAAACCTTCGCCTGGCTGTTTTTTCTGATGATCTCATTGCCGACGGCCTGCAAAAGGTGTGTTTTTCCGAGTCCGACGCCTCCGTAGATAAACAGCGGGTTGTAGACGCCGCCCGGCTGGGTCACCACGGCCTGGGCCGCGGCGTGAGCGAGTTCGTTTTGCTTGCCCACGACGAAGTTTCCGAAGGTATATTTCCGATTCAGGGAGAATTCTCCGAAGTCTTTGTTTACAACCGGTTCCGGATCCTGTTGATAGACTGTGGACGACACGACCGGATTTACGAATACAGGGCGCATTACCGGCTCCGCGGCCTGTGGACGGGGTTCCGCGACAACGACGACCTCGACGTTGCGTTCCGGAATCTGTTGGGCCGCTCCGGCCTTCGCTTCCACTTTGTAACAGATGACGCGGATGCCGTTTCCCGTGTGCGTTTGCAGGGATTGATAAATTTCCTTGTGATATTTCTTCTCAAGCCATGCCTTGGTAAACAAATTCGGAACGCCAATGCACAGCTGGCCGGCATCGTAGGAAATGATGAACGTACTGCGGAACCACGTCGTGAAATTCGCCCTGCCGAGTGAAAGCTCAAGCTCTCCAAGAACCGCCTGCCACAGTTCGTTGGTATTCATAACACGATTCGATGAACGACGACTTAGGAACTCGGACATCTTAACCATTTATCCACAAGCAAGCAAGGGGTCGATGTAATCGTCACACGGTGTGCAGATCATGGGGATAAGGTTGATAAATTGTGGATACTATGATAGCATCCCGGTACTCGAAATTCTTACGTATTATATGCCAAAGCGCACATATCAGCCGAAAAAGGAGAAGCGGGCGAAGGTTCACGGATTCCGCATCCGCATGCGCACCCGATCGGGCCAGAACGTGCTCAACGCGCGCCGCGCGAAGGGTCGCAAGCGCGTCAGCGTCCAGGCAAAGAAGAAGTAGGATCGTCCTATGCTTCCGCGAGCCCACCGGCTCCACCTCGACAAGGACATCAAGACGCTCTTTGCCAAAGGCAAGGGCGTCTTTGATGTTTGCTGCGGCTTGAAGTTTCGCAAGAACGGAACGGAGTCGTCCCGATTTGCCGTGGTTGTTGGCACGAAGGTGTCGAAGCGCGCCGTGATTCGCAATCGTCTGCGTCGTCAGATCCGTGAGATAATCCGTTTGCGCCTGGCGTCATTAAAGCCGGGATTCGACGTGATGATGCTGGTACGCAAGGAGGCGATCGGGAAAACGTACGGCGAGCTGGAAAAGCACGTGCTTGGAAGCCTGCGTAAGGCTGGAATCCTATGATGGGCAAGGTTATCGTTCTCTGGTCGATACGTATCTACCAGCGGACCTTCTCGATGGACCATGGCTGGCCGAAGCGGTTCTTTCCGGATGGGTATTGCCGATTTCACCCGACCTGCTCGGAATACGGGTACCAGTGCGTTGATCGGCACGGCTTGATAAAGGGCGGAAAGCTGACGGCTTGGAGAATATTGCGATGCAATCCGTTCTCTTCCGGTGGGATTGATGAAGTGCCGGAATAAGAAAAAGAACGCCGATCGGCGTTCTTTTTAGGTCTCGACGTCAAACTGCTTTATCCTCGTCGTCGCGCCTCGGACCAGCGTGACCCGCGACTTCGCGATCCCGTAGTGCTCGGCGAGCAGGTTGGCGATCGCGAGCGTCGCCTTCCCCGATTCCGGAGCCGCGGTGACCGTTACCTTCGCGGTCGTGTCGTCGAGCCAGGCGATCGAGTTCGTTCTTGCGTTCGGCTTCGCATGGACCGTGACGATCATACGGCCCTGCACTTTTTTTTCGTCACGATGACGAGCTGCGGATGGATCGGACCGTTCGTAGCAAGCATATCCTGGCTTTTATGGGTCCATCTGCGCCCGCAATAATCCGTCACTTTCCCGCCAGCTTCCTCCACCAGCAGCGTCCCGGCGACCGTGTCCCACGGCTTGTTGCCCGTCAGGATCAATGCGTCGGCGCGTCCGGCGGCGAGGGCGGAGAGCATGATGGCCGCGGAGCCCAATCGTCGGAAATATGGCGTTACGCGCTCCAGAGAATAGATGATCTTGCCGTGTCGGACTCGGTCGTGGTCGCGATATCCGCGGCCGGCGATGAGCAGCGCGCCACGCGTGACGTCCCGCGTCGTCGTACGCATCGGCATTCCATTCAGCGTCGCGCCCTTTCCCTTCTCCGCGGCGAACATCTCGTCGTGTACCGGGTCGTAGATGACCGCCACGGTCGGCACGCCGTTCTCCATGCGCGCGATGGCGACCGCGAATAGCGGGATGTGATTGATGAAGTTGGTCGTTCCGTCGAGCGGGTCGATCACCCACACCGGCTTCGTCCCGATCGTGTCCGCCCCATTTCCCTCCTCGCTCACGATATCGTCGTTCGGGAACGTCTTGCTGATCCTCCGAAGGATCGCATCGTTGCTTGCATTGTCCGCGAGCGTCACCGGCTCGAGGAACTTCTTATACTGCACGTCCAAGCTCTCCCGCCCGCCCGAATACGCGGCCATCAAAATCTTCCCGGCTTCACGGGCGGCAGCGATGGCGGTTGCGAGAGGCTTTGAGGGTCGTGAGGGCATATCGGATTGGTTAAGCTGGTAAAATGGTAAATTGGTTATCTGACCACCTTTACCAACTTAACCATTTTTACCTTCCATTCTTGTTCTCTTCAGAAATGCGAGGTCGGCTTCGACTCCATCATCCATTGGCGTCTCAAGGATAAGGTCGAGATGCTTCAGTTTCTTGCTCGCGACGATCGCGCGGAACCCGTCGAGCCCGATATGTCCTTTTCCGAGATGCTCGTGCCGGTCCTTGTGTCCGTCGAACTCGACCTTGGAGTCGTTACAGTGCGACGCGACAAGCTTGTCGAGACCGATCAGCTTGTCGAATTTCTTGAACGTCGCGTCGACGGCCTCGGCGGTTCGCAAGTCGTACCCCGACGCGAACGCATGCTGCGTGTCGAAGCATACCCCGATGTCCTTCCCGCGCCTCGCCCCGCCGATGAACGCGGCGATCTCCTCGAACGAATCGCCCATCACCGCGCCCGCACCCGCCGAGATCTCGATGAGAAGCTGGCACGAACCTTTGTATCCGCTCATGATCTGGTTCAGTCCGTCGATGACCATCGCGATTCCCTTCTCCTCGCCGACATCCTTGGCCGACCCGGGATGGAACATCACCGCGTGGCACCCAAGCTGCGATCCGCGCATCAGCTCCTCGCGGATGACGGCGATGGAGTTGTCGACGATCCGCTGGGTTCCGCTCGCCAGGTTAATGAAATACGGCGTATGGATATACGCGCGCTCGATCTTGTTCGCTTTCATCTCCGCCTTGAATTTCGTCGTGATTTCCTCTGTAATCGTCGACGGCTTTCCGCCCTGCGGCGGACGCGAAAACATCTGGAGCACCTCGCACCCGAATTTTCCCGCGTTGATGGGAGCGTTCCAGAGGCCTCCCGCAGCCGATACGTGTGCGCCAAATTTCATAAAATAAAAACAGGAGTGACAATGACCATCGTATGATGGATCGAGAAATCGCGCAATAAAAAATCCCGTCCATTGGGATGGGCGGGTCAGCGGACGGCGTTGAACTGCGTGATCACGACGTAGGTGTCGCAGCGAGTATACGGGCAGTCGCGCGGATCGCCGTCGATCTGCACCATCTCGGACACGGTCTGGTTGTCGTTCACGGACAGGTACGTGTCGAGCCCGCCTGGAAACGAATGACGCTCGAGCGCGTCGCAGTTGAACTCGCGGATCCCGTTGTCGAACAGGAGCACGAGGCACGGGCCGTACGCGACGGGCGTCTGGCAGGAGGCGCCCTGCAGCGTCGGGTCCGGGCACTTGGAGTTGTCCGCGTGACTGGCCGATGGCGCGGTGCCCGCGACCGGCGTGGCGGCGAATGCCGACGGGTACAGAAGAGGAAGGACGACGAGAGGGACGACAAACGCAGCGGCGATCATCTTTCCCGGGTTGCTGGCTTCCATGAAACCTCCAGTGTTCCGCATGATTGCGTGGCAAGAACGTAGCATGGGAACGGCTCATTGTCAATCGTCGCGGGATCGTGTACGGTTCCCGTCCGAGGAGGTATCCGTGGGGAAACAAAATAATAAGCTCACGGTATTCTCCGTGAAAAAGACGACGTTCCTGCTCATCGAAAGCGGGCAGAAGGATCTGCTGGTGCGGTCCGTGAGCTGGGTGTTTCCGCCGGCGAACCCCGGGGACACGATCGAAATCCAGTCGGAGTTTGACGGAAAGATGCGGCGTTGTCTGCGGAAGATCGTCGCGATCCGCTTGTACGCGAACATGTTCGAAATCGTCGACCGCGAGGACCTCGCCCGCCTCGCGTACGGCGACAAGGCGCAGACGATGTCGTTCCTTGGACGGATCTTCCGCCCGCACCAGGAGGAAGGCCACGCGGTCGTGTTCGAGCTCGCGAAGGTCTGACGGCACTGAGAGTCTACTACCAACACCGAGCGTTGGTAGTTTTTTAGTCGGTTCGAAACCCGATCTCGGTCTTCTGCTCCGCGTCGTCGTCGAGCATGCGACGGATCGCGTCGAATACGACCGCGAAGTTCTCGTCATACTGCTTTTCCATCGCCTCGATCTTGCGACGCAGGTCGTCGTTCTCCGCGAGCATGGCTCGAAGCTTGGTGAACGTTCGGATGATCTGGATGTTCACCGCGATGGCGCGAGGGCTGCTGAGAACGCTCGAGAGCATGGCGACGCCTTGTTCGGTGAAGGCCATTGGTTGTTTTCTACGCCCTCCCCAACTTGAAGTCACAATTTGTGACTTCAAGTTTGATGCTTCCCTTAGCGACAATTTGAACATAAAGTCGTCTGGAAACCGCTCCATGTTTCTGCTCACCGCCTGATTGAGAACCTTCGTCGTGACTCCATACATCTCCGCGAGATCGCGGTCGAGAAGGACCTTCTGTCCTCGGAATAGATAGATCTTATTTTCGACGATCTCCGCCGGAATCAGCTCGTTCATAAAATTGATTCGCGAATAAAACAAAAGCCCCCGCACGAATGTGTGTGGGGACTTGTTTCTGAATCCATTTCATCACGAATCGACGATTTTGTCAACGCAAGTCGTGTGGATAATCGCGATGGTTCCTACTTCACCATCGCTTTCCGCAGCGTCTCCACGGCCTTGCGGTTCTTCAGCGTGTACTCGACGTACCCGCGGTACTCCGGGTTGTAGATGCGGTCGCGTTCCTCCTTGTCCTCGTGGCGCTCGGCGATCTTGTCGAGCGCTTCCTCGACTTCCGCGTCGGTGATCTCGATGTTCTCGGAGTTGGTGATGTCGCGGAGAATCAGCGCGACCTTGATGCGGAGGAGGGCCTGGGGGGTGAACTCGAGCTTGAGGCCCGCGATCGTCTTCTTGATGGACTTGAGGTACTCGTCGAAGTCCATTCCCTGTTCCTTCGCACCCTGCTCGAGCTCGTGGATCATCTTGTTGACCTCCTCGTTGACGAGCAGGTCCGGCATGTCGTCGAAGCGGCTCTCGTTGGCGATCTTCTCGAGCAGCTCGCGCTCCTGGCGGCCCTTCTCCTCCATCTCCTTCTCTCCGGCGATGTTCTTCGAGAGGATTTCGCGCAGCGCCTTCATGTCGGCCTGGCCGAGGGAGGCGGCAAACGCGTCGTCGAGGTCCGGGTGGTCGAGCTTGTGAACCTCCTTCAGCGTGATGTCGAATTCGACGGCCGCGCCGGCGAGCATCTTGCTCGTGTGGTTTTCCGGGAAGGTGAGCGTGAAGCTCTTCTGCTCCCCTTCCTTCATGCCGACCAGCTGTTCCTTGAAGCCTGGGACGTAGTATTCCTCGGTGAGGTACACCGCGTGGTTCGGCGACTGGCCGCCTTCCACCGCGACGCCGTCCTTCTTGAGGTTCATCGAGACGACCACCTTGTCGACATCGCACGCCGGCGTTCCGGCCTCGGCGCGAATCTCCTTGGTCTGCATGTTGCGCAGGTCCTTGAGCGCCTGGTCGAGGTCCTTCTCGGTGACCTCGGTCGATTTCTGCTCGATGGACATCGCGCGCCAGTCGGCGAGCTTCGTGATCTTCGGCATCAGCGCCACCTCGGCCGAGAACACGATCTCGTTGCCAGGGACGAGCTTCTGCACGTCGATCTTCGGCGACCCGACCGTCTCGATCTTGTTCGCCTCGAGCGTGGCGACGAAGGTCTTGCGAATGATCGGCTCGAGCGCCGCCTCGTAAATCTTCATCTCGCCGTGGCTCGCCTTCACGGTCTCGTACCCGGCCTTTCCCGGGCGGAATCCCTTCACCGGGTTTTCCTCGGACACCTTGTTCGCGGCGGCCTCGAGGTACGGGACGACGTCCTCGTGCGGGACGGTAATGGTGATTTTCATGCTGTTCTTCGGCTGCGGCTCAAGGATGTATGTATACATATAAGTGCGGCGATTCTAGCGTGGGACGGACGGTTTGTCAAAGAAAAAGGCCATCGTCAGGGACGATGGCCGAGAGCCGACTAGGCGGACTTTCCCGCGGAGATGGTGGCGTAGATGACCGAGCACTCCTGCATCACCATGTCCCCGGTCGCTCCGTCGGGGCTCTGTGCCTCGGCGATGCGGAACGAGATCTGGTTCAGGCACATGGCCCGCCGAACCGCGTCCGGGACCCCGTTGAACATGGGGTGGTCGAGGTTGACCGTGATGGTTTCCCGCTCGGCGCCCCGGGTGAGGTAGCTCGCGTGACGCAGGGCTTCCGGGTCGCCGGAGTAGCTCGAGATGGCCACCTCATACCGGCGTCCGTTGTAGACGAACGCCGTGTCGAGCGCGGAGGTCGGCTTCGCGCGGTCGCGGGTGCCCGGCTCGACGAAGACCCGCGCGCTGGCGTGGTACAGCGTCGGCTGGTCGCGGTCGTAGGCGACCACCTCCACGAACCCGGTCTGCGTCCCGGAGACGACGAAGGCTTCCGCGTCGCCGGCCTTGTGCTCGATCCGAACGTCGGTCGGGCTGTCCGGGGCCTGGGTCTTCGCAAGCTCGATCACGATGTGCCCGGACGTGTGCCTCACGGCGCGGGGGTCGAGGTTGATGCGCTTGCGCTCGTTCGCGAAGAGGCGGTAGAGCGCCTCGAACGCGAACGGGATCTTCTGCACGATCACGATGCGGATCTCGAACAGGATGTGCGTCGCGTCGGCGCGATTGTTCGCGACGAGGACGAAGTCGTTCCCGCACGTATTGCCGGCCGTGTACGCGATCGTGTTGCCGCGCTTGACGTTGAGCGTCCCGCCGCAATTCCGAACGTTCCATACCGCATCGATCCCGGGCGGCAGGACCACTTCGATCTCATGGGTCTCGCCCGCCTCGACCGTGATGGTCTTCTTGTGGTTGGAGACCTTCGTCTTCTGTCCGGGTCCGGTCGGCTTCTCGCCGGTCGCCGCGTGGATCGACTGGACGATTTCCGCGACGAACGTGCGCTGGTCGGTGGTGACGCGCGCCGTGTCCGTCTTGAGCGCCAGGCCGACGCGGTAGACAAGGACGCGATCATCGCGGCGCGCGTCCAGATCCGCGAGGGCGACGCGTGGGACACCTTCCGCCAGGCCTACGGTGCCCACCGCCGGCTCACGACCCAGCAGATCGCCAAAGTCGTGGCCGACCGCACCCTCGCGGCGCAGTCCACGCAGCCCGTGGCGCAGGCGTAGCGCTCTCGACCGTCATGAAAATGACGGTCGTTTTTTGAAAGAAAATGACCGTTCCGATGGTCATCGGAACGGTCAGGTTGCGAGCGGCCAGTTGCCGAACTCGTCGACGGAGTGGCGGTAGACCTCGGCGAAGGCGGTGGCCTGCATGGGGAACCGGATTCCGCCCGGCAGGATGGAGACGGAATCGAGCCAGTCCGCGTGTCGCTCGATCCAGTCCGGCCTGGCGAGGTGCTCCTCGACGACGCGCCAGGCGGCCGTTTCCGCGCACGGTCCGCACCGGACCGGCTTGGCCCAGATCACGTACCAGCGCATGTTCTGTACGCCGTAGTTGTGGATCTGCCACTCGAGGTAGTCGTTGTGCGTCGGGGTGGAGAGCGCGCGGATGCGCTCCGCGGACAGTTGCGATCTGAGGACGCCGATCTCCTCCAGGTCGGTCTGGCCGACGAACCACTGGAACTTCCGTTCCCGGAGAAACCGGTCGACCCAGATCTCCCCTTCGAACGCCCGTCGCGCCTCCGGAACGAGGAAGTGCACGACGCACTCGCTCGTGACGGACGCGTCGAGCTCCGAGTGGCCCATGGCGCGCTGCCACGCGAGCCAGTCCGTGATCGGCCCGCGACGGAGGAATCCGCGCAGGTGCCGGAGCTCGTGGAGGTAGTACAGGTCGCGGAGCAGCTCGTTGCTTCCGTACGACCGGCGCGAGATCACGCGGAAGTACGTGGTGAAGCTTCCGTTCGGCGGCCCGTCGTCGGTGACGAAGACGTCGCCGATCTGCTCGCACAGGAGCTTGATCCACCAGTGATCGCGGAAGGCTTCTGTCGAGAAGAGCGAGAGGGCGGGAACGCGTTCGAGGTTCATCGTGATTCTCCGTAGAGGTGGCGGTAGATGCCGGGGGTGAGGCAGAAGCGGTAGGTGCCGTCGACGCGACGGTTGCGGGCGTCGCCCTCGGGACCGATCCCGAAGAGGATGACGTTTCCCGCCTTCGCGGACGCGGGGACGATTCCCTGCGCGATCGCGTCGGCGAGGACTTGCTCCTGGACGTGCGCGTACCGTCGCGGCAGCTCGCCTGGTTGGAAGCGACGCATGAGCATCGTGCCGAGCGCGAGTGAGAACGGGTTCACGAACCAGACGTTGCCGTGCTCGAGCACGGGGATGGGATTGCGGGAGAACACGCCGCCGATGCGGTGGTAATACACGCCGAACGGCTTGGAAAGCGAGAAGACGACGACCTTGACGTTCGGGTGCCTGGAGAAGTCCCGCGCGCGGTTGACCTTCGTCGCGCCGACGTACGTCACGTCGACGACGATGGAAACGCGCGGATGGCGTCGTTCCATCTCGTCGATCCATGAGTCGAGCCCGTCCAGGTGGTCGCCGTCGATCGACGACGGGTCCGAGAGGAAGAAGACGTCGGTGTCGTCGTACGTGGCGCCGACGCACTGCCCGCGCGGACGAACGACGAACGGGATGCCGCGGTCCTGCGCCAGCCGCCAGAATCCCTCGTAGTCGCCCTCGAACGTGTTCACCCGGATGCCCGGCCTGATCAGCTCGCGCAGCGCCTCGGAGGCTCCGGCCGTGGCGTAGGCATGCGGGAACGCGTCGCCGAGTTCCACGGTCGTCCACGCGCGCCAGGCGTCGAGGAACAGTCCCGGGAGCTTCTCTTGGCCGCGGTTGTACGCGGCGCCGTAGAGAAGATGCGGAGAAGAGTTCCAGAGATCTTCGACCGTTGCCCGGACTTCTTGGTAGTAGAGCGAGTAGATCGTGGGGATCGCGTCCGCGGTCGGAACGCTCGGTTCCGCGGTGAGGGCTTCTTCGAAATCTTGCAGTTCTGTTGGCAAAAGAGCCATGGGTACTCCTGCTCCAGGGAAAAACTGGAGGTGCGAAGTGTAGCGGAAATTCCTTGTTTTGTCAATGGAAACTCCATCTGGCGGGAAGTTGTTTTCCGCAGGCGCTGCGCCCTGCACCCGCGTCACTTTCTCTGTTGGCAGACAGAGAAAGTAACCAAAGAGAACCTTCCGCCCGGCCATCCGCTCCTACGCCAGGACGCAAAAATCTGACTCGCTGCGGAACTCGCTAGCATCGCCAAACGTGAACCCCTGACGGCGCTGCTTCGCTCAGACAATCCTCGCCCGGCTGACGCCGCCGTCAGATTTTTACGCCCTGGCTGGGTCGCTCCGGCAGGGCGGCGACCGGATGGAGGATTTGTTTGTTGCCTTCCGGCCTCAGCCAAAAAATAATTGCGCAACACCGCCCGGATGCCCCGCCCTGTCGGAATGGCGGAGGGAGATGGGGCGTAAAACTTGGCCGGGTTCATCAGGACGGGCGAGGATTGTCTGAGCGACGTCCCGCTTTCCTCGTTTTACGCGGCGGGCTAGCGAGTTCCGCAGCCGAGGCCAGGTTTTACGTCCCATCCCGCCATGGAGATCGGGCGGACGCTTTCTTTGGTTACTTACTTTCACGGCTGAAAGAAAGTGATGCGGTGTGGCGGCAAGCCACAGGAAAATATTCCGAACGGCTCCGCATGCCATGCGAAAAAAAATACCGCCAAGCATTGCTCAGCGGCTGAAGAGGAGTCTCAGGAACTCGGCGGTGTTGTGGTCCGCGACGGACGCGTTGCCGGCGTGGACGAACAGCGGGTTGTAGAGCTGGTTGTAGTTCGGGAGAACGAGAATGGACGGGATCTGGCCTTCCGCGCGGTTCGCGTTGAGCTCGGAGACGGCAAGCCAGGTGAGGTCCGTGTTGGTGGGGCACGGGCGCTTGCGGTCGCGGAGCCAGGTTTCGACGCGGTGCAGGTCGGTCACGAGTGACGCCCGTGCGATCGCGTCCACGAGGAGGCGGAACGCGCGGTCGATCTCCTGCGGGTCCGAGACGGCCTTCGTCGCCGTGGCGAGCGCGACCGGGAGCTGGTTCCTGCGGACGGCCGACAGCGTTCGGATCGCGTCGAGGAGGTCGGCCTTGAGCCCGTCCATCCTGGCCGTGACGTCCGTCTTCGCGACGGACGGGTGGTTGTAGTTGCGCGCGAGCAGTTCGTCGCGCCGTTCAACGACGCTTTCCCACCTTCCACAGTTGAACGACAACCGCGTTTCGCGATTGGCCGCGTACATTGCCCACGGCGCGTTCATGACTTCTCCGCGGGCGCCTTGCGCACGAACGTGATGACCTTTCGTGGCGCCGAGTCTTTTCGTGGCGCTCGATCTCGCTGCTCGTTGACGCCGGCGACGACGCCGATCAGGGCGAGGATCACGAACACGGGAATGAGCGACGGCACTACGTAGACAAGAAGCGCGGGAACGACCATGGCGGCGACGAACGCGGTGACGGGGATGAAGAAGACGCGGAGATTGACGTGGAGAAATTCTTTCATTCGCATCGGATTCCACCTTGGAAGCGGGTGGAATGTATCAGAGGGAAAATGGATTGTCAACGGATCGGCGGTTCTTCCAAATAAAAATCCCGCTCTCAGGCTGAGGCGGGAAAAGGAGGTCAGGCGTTGCTGGACAACGATCAGACGATGACGTTCGAGCTTGCCATGGTGTGCGTCCAGAACGCTCCGCGGCCGAAGACGATCTCGCGGCTGAACTGGTAGTTGGTCTTGTCGTCGTACGCGGGAAGGATCTGAAGACGCGAGACGCCGGGCGGAACCATGGGGTTGTTCGCGACGGCCGGCGGCATGGGGGCGCGGCGGCCGTTCTCGCCGAAGAGGACGAACCCGTCTCCGGCGCGGACGAGATGGTGGGCTACGTACAGGCGGAAGCCTGCGGGCTGTCGCCTGCCGGCGACGATCGACCCGGTTCGGCGCGCGGCGAGCTGGGTGCCGGCAAGACAGACGTTGGCGACGGCCACGAGGCCGGAGATGACGAGAACGGATCCGTTCATGATTCCTCCTGGAATGCGTGGGGACTGTAGGGGAACATGACGGGATTGTCAACGCTCGCGGGTAAAAAAAGTCCCTCGCGCGAGTGGCGAGGGAGAGGCTGGATCAGATCGTGCCGAGCAAGGCCATGAGTCGGTCGCATTCGTTCGCCCAGACGACGGATGAGCCGTCGGTGGGCCAGCGGAGCTTGTCGTGCTGGCCGAGGCCGGTCGAGCCCGTGAGCGACGAGTCGGGCGAGGTCTGGCGCTTGAACTGCGACCAGTTGAACTTCACGTAGAAGTCCCGGAGCCACCGCAGGATCATGCGGCGGTCGTAGATCGCGTCCTTCACGGAACGCTCGGTGCGTCCGAACGCGACTTCCGCGAGGAACGCGATGCGCTCCGGTTCCCCGCCGGTGCGGAGGATGTGGTAGAGGAAGAACCCGGTGAGGTCGTAGGGCCCCATCTTGTCTTCCGACGCCTGCGCCTTCTGGCCGGGCTTGCGCTTGCGGAGCTCCGGAGAGATCACCGTGCGCAGGATGCTCCGGAGGGACTTGCGTTCCTCCGGGGATGCCACGTACTCGATGTAGTAGAGCACGAGATAGCGCACGAGCGTCTTCGGCACGTTCGCGATGACGTGCCACATGCTCGACTGGTCGCCGCCCTCGGTGCACCAGCCCTTCGCGCCCTCGTCCATGTCGCCCGTTCCCCAGTTGAACCCGAAGGTCTTGAGGACAAGCGTGCGGACGCGGGCCTGCGCGTTCTCGCACTTCTCGCAGTCCCAGCACGGCTCGTGGCCGGTGGCGCGCAGGTCCGCGGCGGCCATATCGGTGATGTCCACCGTCTCGATCGACGTGCCCATCGCTTCCGCGAGCCGCAGCGAATCGTTCTGGGTGTGCCTGCTCGAACCGGGTCCGGGCATCCGCACCGCGTACATGTGCGTGCGGCTCCAGCCGGCGCGGTCGTAGCCGACGCAGCAGAGGATGAACGCGAGGGCCGAGTCCAATCCTCCCGACAGGCCCATGTAGCCGTCGAGCGGGCGCTCGATGCTTCCCGTGACGTGGATTGCGCGGCCGAGCAGGCCCTGCGTGAGGGCGCTGAACAGTTCCTCGCCGACGCGCTTCATGGCCGCCGGGTCCGCGGGGACGAACGGCAGGCGCGTGAGCGTCCGCCGGAAGTCCTTCGCGTTCGGGACGTAGCCGCGCGCGTGCGTGACGACGTCGCGGTACGGGTGCTGGTTGGCCTCCGCGGCCGCGTTCCATCCGCCGTCCGCCTGGCGGTCGTGGATCAGCCTGTCGATGTCCACGTCGCGCACGAGCAGTTCGGGCGGATCCTTCTGCGGAACGGTCCAGCGTTTGGTCTCGCCAAGGATCGCGCCGTCCTCGATGATCATGCAGTGCTGGTCCCACACCACGGAGGAGGTGGAATCCGCGCCGGTGGCATAGAGGTACACCGACTTCTGCCG
>JBAXQK010000022.1:0-15880 GCA_037131775.1 Candidatus Uhrbacteria bacterium | reverse complement strand
CTTTCTTTGTGCTCCGACAAAGAAAGTGACGCGGGTGCAGGGGTTGAGGCGCAGAGAGAAGCCAACTGCTTGGCTTCGAACCGCTGAAACGGGCAGGCCGATGCCGAAGGCCGGACTGCCCCGGGGCAGCGCCTGCGGAAAACAAATTCCCTTCCCATCAATTCTTACCCGCCCATATTGACAAACGGCGGTTTTTCTGGTATCTTCCCCCTCCACTCAAAGGGAGAGGACATGACCTGGAAAGAATACGCAAAGATGTTCGCCGCGCTTGCCATCATCACGATCGGATTCGGCTGCTGGTGGTGGCTGAACTACGAGGGCTACACCGGCACGCAGCGCGTCATCATCGTCAACCACTGAGCCTGCGAGGCTCTCTTTTTTTGCACAAAAAAAACGCCGCCTAAATCAGGCGGCAGATTCCAGGTTGGCGAACGCGTGATCCTGCGTTCCGTCAACCGTCAGGCGCGGATCCCCCTGCCCTTGTCCAAAATTCCCGCCTTGTACAGCTCGACGACCACGAGGAACGCCGCCAGGATCGTGGGACCGATGATGAAGCCGACGGGGCCGAAGCTTTCGAGGCCGCCGAGCATGGAGACGAGGATGAGGAGGCCGTTCATGCGGGTCTTGCTGCCGACCACGAACGGCTTGAGCACGTTGTCGATCGTGCCGACAATGACGAGGGACCAGACAAGCAAACCGATGGCCGCGCCGGAATTGCCCACGCCAAACAAGTAGACGACCGCCGGGAGCATCACAACCGCGGTGCCGAGCATCGGGATCTGCGCCGCCACTACCACCATCGACGCCCACAGCAGCGCGCCGGGAACGCCGAATATCGTCAGGCCCACGCCGGCAAGAACCCCCTGGACGAGCGCGATGATGAGCGAACCGAAGATGACGCCGCGCACCGTCTGTACCATGCGCTCCGCGATCTCGTGGTCGACGGTGTCCCGCAACGGGGAGAGGACGAGCATCTCATTGACGATCTTCTCTCGGTCGACAAGGAAGTAAAACAGCGCCACGAAGAAGATGAACAGGTTCATGACGAGGGACGCGCCGCTCGTGAACAGGCTGCCCACGTTCGTGGAGGCCCACTGCGCGACGTTGCGCATCACCCCGGAAAAGTCGACCGATGCGACATAGTCGCGCAGGAACGAGGGGAGCGACTGGAATACCGTCAGCTGCTCGATGCGGAAGTTCGCCACCCAGCTCGGGTTCGCCACCGTGGAACCGACGATCTCGAGCGCCTGCTGCACGATAATCACGCCGATGGTGGCGATCGGGCCCACGAGCAGAAAGAACACGGACGCGATGATGATCAGCGCGGAAATTTTCGGATGCCTCACGTGGACGCGCAGGTGCCGGTCGAGCGGAGCAAGGACCACCGCGACGATGGCCGCGCTCACCATTGCGATCGCGTACGGCTGTATCACGCTCCAGAACAGGATCGCGACGCCGCTGGCGAACAACAGAAAAAACCATTTCGCGATGGAGGCCGTGTGCTCGCGGTGCAAGGGAGGACGTGTCATATGAGGATAGTATATCACGCCGCGGCAGTTTCCATCGCCCGGCTCACGCTCCACAGCAGCTTGAACAGCTGCTCGTACGTCTCGCGCAGCGTCTTGCTTTCGACCGTCCAAGCGAGACCCTCCGCCTTGGTCGCGAAGAATGCGACGGTGTCGTCCCAGAAGAGGACGGAGCAGCGGAAGGTCAGCTCGCGCGGGAGGAAGCGGGCCTCGCGGAGTTCCCTGGCGTGCGTCGGCTTGGCGTATTTCTTGATCTCGTTCGCCTCCACGCGAAGGCTGTTCAGCCGAACGCCCTCGGCCACGCGGCGCTTCGTGAAGTGGAACTTCTCGCCGAGCACGTCCTGCAGGTCGCGGGCGGAGACGATCTCGTAGACGAGCTTCGACTCGGACGCGAGGGCGGCATGGAAAATGTCCGCGGCGCGTTCGCGGTCGTAGACGCGGATCTTTGGCGAGACCGTCGGCGCGGACCGCATCGCCTTCAGCATCGGGATGATCCCCGCGACCTCCTCGGTCTGGCGCTCAAGGATGCGCTTAAGCACGGCCGGGTCCTCGGCCTCGTAGACGCTGCGCGACTTGCGCTTGGAGAGCGCAACGAGTCCGAGATCGACAAGTCGCTTCGCAATCGACTGCACGGTCGTCGCGGGAAGCCCGGTCTGCCGCGCGATCGGCGACGCAGTGGACGATCCCAGCGACAGCATGGCGAGATAGACGCGACGGTCGTTCTCACGCAATCCGAACCGCTCCAGAACCTCCGTGATTTCTTTTTTCATATCGACGAGTTATTTCGTTGTTCTTAGTATACAGTATTTTGCGTTGTTTAGCAAGAATTATGATTTTCTATATTTTTACAACGCATAATCGTATCGTAAATTATTCACTGGCCGTATGCTTTTATTGTCAGCAAGTCGCTGGCACGTTCCTTCCAACGGAGATGACATGACCCAGGCTGAAATCCGCAAGCAACGAAAGGCTCTCGACAAGCGCGACACCGAGCTGTCGACGCTAATCCGCGCAATCAAACGCGAATATCGTGCGCTCGAGGAGATGTGCGATCATCGCAACGCGAAACTCGGGACCGACATCATGGGCGGCCCCGACGGACAGTGTCCCGACTGTGGCAAGTGCTGGTAAGCGTATGACAAAAACACGCAACAAAATGATCGTCACGGTCGACGCCGCGATTACCGTCGACGGGACGCACCTCGTCCTCATCCGACGCGCCAAGCCGCCGTTCCAGGACAAGCTCGTCCTGCCTGGCGGACACGTCGACGAGACCGACGCGACGCTCCTGGACGCCTGCGTCCGCGAGCTCGCAGAGGAGATCGGGCTCGTCATCTCCGCGGACCGCCTGTCGCAGCTCGTCGTCCTGAACGAGCCCGGCGCGGACCCGCGGTACGCAAGCCGCGTGAGCGTTGTCTACCGCGCCGACATCTCGGTCGACGAGTACCGCTCCCTGAACGCCGGCAGCGACGCCGCGTCCCTCGAGCTCGCCGAGCTCGCCACCCTCGACCGAAGCCAGGTCGGCTTCGACCACTTCGACGCCGTTCTCGCCCTGCGGGAAAGGCTCGCCAACCAACCCGTTCGTTAGGAGGCCATCATGGAAGTTCTCGAAAAGGGTCCGGACCCCAAGGCCGGAAAGAAGATGCGCTGCCGCGGGTACGCCACCGGCAAGTCGGCCGGCTGCGGCGCGCTCCTGCTCGTCTCGCCCCGAGACGTCGAGTCGTCCACCACCAGGGACTATGACGGCGGGTCGGATACCAGCTATTACTTCGTCTGCCCGGAGTGCAAGGTCAAGACCTACGTGAAGTCGACCGAGTTCTCCCGGCTCTCCGCGGAGGAATAATCTCCGCGCCTCTCGCCCGTCGTGCTCGACGGGCTTTTTCTTTTTCCTGCCGGAAGGATTTTTCCTGTGGCTGGCTGCCACACCGCGTCACTTTCTTTCAGCCGTGAAAGAAAGTAACCAAAGAAAGCGTCCGCCCGGTCTCCATGGCGGGACGGGGTGGAAAAGCTGACTTCGGCTGCGGAACTCGCTAGCCCGCCGAGTAAAACGATATAAGCGGGACTTCGCTCAGACAATCCTCGCCCGTCCTGATGGACCCAGCCAGCTTTTCCACCCCGTCTCCATCCGCCATTCCGACAGGGCGGGTCGTCCGGGCGGTGTTGCGCAATTGTTTTTGGCTGATGCTTTTTTTCTCCACGTTTCCCCTCCTCATAGGGAGGAGGGGTCAGGGGTGGTCGTCGCGGCGTAAACAAAAAGACTTCCACCCGGTCGCCGCCCTGCCGGAGCGACCCAGCCAGGCCATGGAAAGCTGACGGCGGCATCAGCCGGGCGGAGCGGTTCTCTTTGGTTACTTTCTCTGTCCGCCTACAGAGAAAGTGACGCGGGTGCAGGGCGCAGCGCCTGCGGAAAAAACCTTCCATTAAAAAATCCCCGCGAACGCGAGGATCAGCGATAGCGCCAGTTCTTGGCGAACTGCCCTTCGAGCGAGAACGCGGCGGCGACCGTGGCGGCGGCGAGGACGAGGACCGAGGCGTCGTAGCGAAACTCGGGCCATGGGACGAACAGGGCAAGCGCGGCGAGGGCGCCGATCTCAACCTGCATCTTGATCTTGCCGGCGAGGTTGGCCCGGACGTCCGTCAATCCAAGTCGAGTCGCGACGCGCGGAAGGCGGATCACCACCAGCGCAATGGCCAGAGCGACGTTCGCGGCGATCATCCATGCGGGCAGGTATCCGACGGCGAGCGGAAGAAGCGCGCCGTAGAACGTGAGCTTGTCCGCGATCGGGTCGAGCCGCGCACCGGTGTGCGACGGGCCCCGGAGCCGGAGGCGGTTGAGAAACGACAGGTCGTTCTCCTCGTCGACGGTCATCGCCGGCGAGGGACGGTGGTCGCGCTGGTAATACGCCAGGTCCCCGTCCGCCTTGTCGGACAGCAGCGCGAGCGTGCACAGCGTCGCCCCGGCGAGCCGCCAGAGATCCGCCTCCTCGTTCGCCCGCCACAGGGCGAAGCTGAGACAGATGAGCGGCGTGACCCCGATGTGCGCCATCGTGATCCAGTTCGGCGTCGTCCAGTCGAGCGCCTGTCCGATGAGACGGGCCGAATGTTCCCACCCGCCCATCGTGCTGCGCTCGGGATGTCCCGGGCGATTATTCGTGTCTGCCATCATGACTCCGTTGGTCGTCCGTTTGTTTCATACTTCCGAAAAGCGTTGTAGCACGAATCCCCCATCCTGTCACGCCCGAATCGTGCTATAATGGGCGCATTGTTCTTATCGTCCACGATATGCCGAAACCATCCGCGAAGCCCGACGAGGAACCGAAGGGCCCGACGAGGGAGACGATCGAGGAGAGCATCCGAAGCGCAACCTCCGGCGGGGCCAAGGACGCGGTCGTGAAGCTGTTCGACATGATCATGGTGTTCGCCCACATGTCGCGCGCCTCCGACGTTCACCTCGAGCCGTGGAAGGAACACAGCCAGATCAGGCTGCGCGTGGACGGCATCCTCCACGACGAGTTCGAACTCGGCCCGGCGCTGTACGTGCAGATCGTCGCGCGCCTCAAGATCCTCACCGAGATGCGAACCGACGAGCACCGCAGCCCGCAGGACGGCCGGTTCAAGTATACGAGCCCGATTGGCGACGTGGACGTGCGCGTTTCCATCCTCCCCACCTCGTTCGGGGAGAAGGTCGTGCTCCGTCTGCTCTCCAGCCAGAGCCACAAGCTCTCGCTCGACCAGCTCGGCTTCTCGCCCGACGATTTGCGCCGCATCGAGAAGGCCATCCGCAAGCCGTGGGGAATGATCCTCGCCACCGGACCGACCGGCAGCGGAAAGACCACGTCCATCTACGCCATCCTCGAGATCCTGAACAAGCGCGAGGTGAACATCGCCACCATCGAGGACCCGGTTGAGTTCGAGATCCCGGGCGTAAACCAGAGCCAGGTGGACCACGTGGCCAAGCTTACCTTCGCGAGTGGCCTCCGTTCCCTGCTGCGCCAGGACCCGGACATCCTCATGGTCGGCGAGATCCGCGACCAGGAGACGGCCAAGATTGCGGTCAACGCAGCGCTCACCGGGCACAAGCTGCTCTCGACCCTGCACACGAACGATGCCGTCACGTCCGTCGCCCGCCTCATCGACATGGGCGTGGAACCGTTCCTCATCTCCTCGACGCTCATCTGCTGCGTGGCCCAGCGCCTGGTGCGCCGCGTATGCCCGGACTGCGTGGGACGCAAGGAGTTCCTCAGGAAAGACGTGGAAAATCTCCTCGGGACGGCAATCATCTCCGAGCTGTTCGGGAAGAGCCCGTCCGTGGAGGTCGCGGCCATCAAGGGGTGCGCGAAGTGCAAGGACACGGGATATCGCGGCCGCGTCGGCATCTACGAGGTGTTGGAAAATTCACCGGCGCTCCAGCAGATGATCATCGCGCGCGCAAGCAAGACGGACATGGAACGGGTCGCGCGGGAGGAAGGAATGACCTCGATGACCCAGGATGGCATCCGGAAGATCCTTTCGTTCGAGACCACTATCGAGGAGCTTATCCGCGTCATGCAGGAATAAACGCCTATGGAACCGAACCAGCCGAAGACAAAGCGCACGCGACTTTCGCACGTCGACATTCTTCTGTTTACGAAGTACCTGTCCGTGCTGCTGAACTCCGGGCTCCCCATCGACGAGGCGCTCCAGATCATCGACCAGTCGGCCAAGGGCGACTTCAAGAAGATCATCGACACGCTGTCGAACTCCGTGCGCACGGGCAAGACGCTCGCCGACGGGATGGCGGAATATCCGCGCTCGTTCTCGACGGTGTACGTCAACCTGATCCGCGCCGGGGAGTCGTCGGGAAGCCTCCAGAAAAACCTGGACCAGCTTTCGCTCCAGCTGCAGAAGGAGCACGAGCTCTCGTCGAAGATCCGCGGAGCCATGATGTACCCGGCGGTGATCCTGACCGCGGGAGTTCTCATTACCGCGGGAATCTTCGTCTTCATCCTCCCGAGCATCAACGGCATCTTCGCGTCGCTCGACGTGGAGCTCCCGCTGCCGACGCGCGTCATGCTCTGGATCTCGGACACCATCCAGGCACACGGCACCGTCATTCTCCCGTCGGCCATCGTTGGCGCCTGGATCCTCTCCAGGATCCTGCGGCTCAAGGCCGTGAAGCCGCTGACGCACCGGATCATCCTGCGCCTCCCCGTCATCGGCGCGCTCTCCCAAAAATCAAACCTCGCGCGTTTCACGCGGCTCATGGGAACGCTGCTCCTGAGCGGGATCCCGATCCAGGAGGCACTCGGCATCAGCGAGACCGTCCTCAGAAACGTCCGCTACCGCGAGCTGTTCCGACAGGTCCACGAGGAGGTCGTGCGCGGAAAGACGCTCTCCTCCCTGCTCGAGCTCCACCCGCGCCTCGTCCCGCCCATGGCGCTCCGCCTCATCCGCGTCGGCGAGGAGACCGGGACGCTCGGCGAGATGTTCACCTACCTCGCCAACTTCTACGAGGTGGAGGTGGACGACGCCACCCGCAACCTCCCCGCCCTGCTCGAGCCGCTCCTCATCGTCGGCATCGGCGCCATGGTGGCCGGACTCGCTCTCGCCATCCTTACTCCCATTTATAAGATCGTCGGATCGGTCTAAGTCCCATGCGCGTTCCCCGCGGATTCAGCATGCTGGAAATTCTCATCGTCGTCTCCCTCCTGACGGCGCTGTTCGGCGTCGGGCTCTCCGCCTCCTCCACGCTCAAGAACGTTATCGCGGCGCGCGGGGCGAGGCAGGTGGAGTCGCTGCTGCTCACCGCGGCGGGAAAGGCGCGCAACGGCACGGGCGGGACCAGCTGGGGACTGTATCTCTCCTACGACGCGACCACGCGCAAGGCATCGAGCGCGACGGTGTTCTCGGGAACCAGCTACGCGGCGCGGGACGCGAGCAAGGACAAGGTGTTTCCGCTCGACAAGAGCCTGCGCCTCTCCACCGTCCTGCTGAGCGGCAGCGGATCCTCGTCCGGCAACGACCACGAGGTCGTGTTCACGGCATTCTCGGGGACGACGACGCAGTACGGCTCACTTACCGTCGACACCTACGACCGCTCGACGACCATCGACGTCTCGCCGAGCGGCACGATCGCCCGCCCAACCTTATGACCGACCCACGCCACAACCGCCGCGGCCTTGTCCTCCGAGGCTCCGGCTCAGAGGGCGAAGGGGGATTCGTCCTCCTCGAGGCGCTGCTCGCCATTGGCACGCTCGCGTTCTTCCTAATGGCCGCAAACGGACTCGCGTTCATCGCGAAGGTCGGGTCCGGCCGCACGCACCAGGCCGAGCTCGCCACGTGGACCGCGCAAGAGGGGATGGACGCGCTCCAGTCCCTGAGCTTCTCCAGCCTCACGAACACGACCGTCGGGTCGCTGTCCTTCGCGGGCGGCCGGTGGACGCTCGGGACGAGCGCGCCGCAGACGGTCGGGACCAACATGACGCGCACCGTGAAGGTGTCCTCGGTCAGCCGGGACGGGTCGTGCAACGTGGTGACGAGCGGCGGGACGACGGACGCGGACAGCAAGAAGCTCGAGAGCGTCGTCGCCTGGACCGACGTGGCGGGCCGCTCCCATACCACCACCCTGAGCTCCCTGCGCACGCAATGGGAAAACCCGCAGGGAACGTGCTTCAAGCCTCCCGCGGCGCAGAGCACCCAGGTGACCATCGACTTCACCACGGCCGGGCAGTGGTTCGGAGGGAAGCAGCTGCGCATGGTATACGTCACGAACAGCGGAACGAGCGCAGTCGTCGTCGACAAGGTAAAGCTCACCTGGACCAACGGCCGCGAGATTCAGCAGTTGTTCTTCGGAACCACAAAGATCTGGTCCAGCTCGGGGCCGGGAACGCCAAGCGGAACGCAGCAGTCAGGAACGGACCTGAACGCCCAGAACCTGACGATCGCCGCCGGGCAGACGGTCGAGTTGAACAAGACGCAGTTCACGGGAAGCATGGGAGGAACGACCCTTACGCTCAAGCTGACCTTCACGGACGGATCCTCCGTCACGACTCCGCCGTTCACGCCAACGGGTGGAAATGGAAGCGATGACTAGCCCTATGAAACACCGCCGCTCCCCCATCCTCGGAGTCACCCTTCTCGAGACGATCCTGTACATCGCCCTCCTTGCGATAATCTTCCCGCCCACCGTCGCGGCCCTCCTGCGGCTCTCGCAGGAGACAAGCCTATACGACGTCCAGCACCGCATGGACGCGCAGGCCGGTACGGTCCTTTCCCAGCTCACGATCGACCTCACGCAGGCCGGGTCCGTCTCGATCAGCCAGTCCACGCTCACCTCGGACCCCAGATCGCTGCGCTTCACGGATTCCGCCGGGACGACGGTCATCGTCGACCGGCCCACGACGACGGTGACGCTGAACGGTGGCAGCCAGACCATCCGCCGCCTCCGCATGCAGCGCGGCAGCGCCGCCCCGTTCTGGCTGACCGACCCGGACATCGACGTCTCGTCGTTCACCGTCCAGGCGGTCCGCAACGCGTCGAGCGTCCTCACCGGCCTGCGGTTCCACCTCTCCGCCGTGATGCCGAACGCCTCAGCCAACCCCCCGTACCGCGGCGCCGACTTCGTCTCGGACGTGACGGTCGGGCTTCGGCCGCAAACGACCGAAACGTAATATGACTCTCTCCCACCGCCACCATCCGCGCGGGGCCATCCTCCTCTCGCTCGTCCTCATCCTCGGCGTGGTCGGCACCGCCGTCCTGTTTCTGCTCGCCCAGTCCAACCTGAGCGGGGTCACGGACACGTCCGACCAGGGAAAGTCGCTTACCGCCCGCGCCGTCGTCCTCGGCTGCCTCGACGAGGCGCTCATCCAGCTCTCAAAGGATACGTCCTACTCCCCCGCCACGATCGTCACCCCGACCGCGACCTGCACCTCCACTATCACCAACACCGGCGGAAGCAACCGCACCGTCCAGCTCGGCTACGCGTCCGGCGCCGTCACCCGCAGGATCACCGCGACCCTCACCGTCAGCCCGGTGGTCGTGACTGGGGTGATGGAGCAGTAATCAATTGACCCCACAAACGAAAGCCGCCCGGAAATATCCGGGCGGCCTTCGTTACGATGACGCGTGTTCAGCAAGCCCGCCGATCATTCCTTTGATCTTATAAAAAAGCTTTCGATCGTGAACGCGAATTTGCAGCGTGCCATTTGGAAGAGACTGTTTGGGTCGAATGCGCTTGCTCGCTCGTGACACCTGGACGGTCGTGGAGATCGCCGACGGATCAATTCCTGTGACTCGTTGCCAGTATGCTTTCGCCGCGATTGGGGACGTCGTATCGTGAACGATCATCTGCGCGCGAATCTTTTCTTCCTTGACGCCAAGAACTTCACGTAGGAATCGCAGATAAAATCGGATCATCAGCGGATCTGAATTTGTCAAAACTGCCGTGATCGAACGGCCATCCCCCGCACTCTTTGTTCCCTCGCCCCAATAGAGCGCGGCGGCGACCAGGAGAACCTCCCTCTCGCTCAATTTTCCGATGCGGTTGTTTCCGGCTTCAAAGACGTCTTTGTTTTCCAATCCGATCCTCTGGGTTCGGTCCGCATTGAACTTCACAAGACCCCGTTTCCGCGCTAGCTCCTTGTTTATCTTCAGTCGATCCTCGGCTTCGGCGGAAAGTTTTAAACCTTTGAACCAAACGCTCAACGTCCCCTTGGAAGGAAGGTTGAGAGCTTTGCATATTTCGCCGTAACTCCTTCCCTGTCGGCGCAACGCGATGGCTTTGTCCTTATCATTTCGCATAAAACTTATGTCCGGCTTTTTCCAAAACCTACTCATTGGTACAATTATACAATATTTCGCGACATCTTGACGATACTGCCAAAACCCAATATCATTCCGGCACGCACGGCCTCATCGTCTAATGGTTAGGACGCCAGGTTTTCATCCTGGTAACCGGGGTTCGACTCCCCGTGGGGTCACCAAAGATATCTCTCCCTCGTGGAGGGATGTTTTTATTTGTAGGATGAGCGCCGTTTTGGCGGTTCGACATTTTCCTTGGTCGAACGTGACACCCTCGGGGAATAGAAGCGTCTGGAACCGCTGTTTTTGAGCCAAAGAAAAGGCGTGCCAAGCGGTTCGAGGGTCTTGGAGTTTCTGCAAACCGAAGTCCACGACCTCGCTCACGCGCTGGGAGCCGGTTGGGAGAAGGGCGAGCTCGTGTCCGCACTCGATGATCGCCTTCTTTTTCTCGCCGATCATCCGCCGCGCCGTGTCGTCGTCGATCACGTTCGCCATGTTTTTCTGTGCGATTGCGTCCTGCTCGCCCTGCAACTCACGGATGCGGCGAGATAGCTCATTGCGCTTGCGTTCTGTATCTTCCGCTGCCGAGCTCATGTTCGCCTCGATCGCGATCTTGAGCAAAGCGGCGAACTCGGGCTTGATGGCGTGTTGCGAAATGAACCAATCGAACTCGGCATGAACCGTCTCCTGCGAGATGTTTGTTTTCTTGCAGGCGCGGCAGTGATAATGGGCATAGCGCTTGGTTCGGCCTTTCGACCAACTACCCATGTAGCGTTTGCCACACGAATGAACCAAAAAGCCACGCAAGGGAAAGTCCTCACGCTGCATGAGATATTTCGGTTGCTTGTGGTTGCGACCCACGAGGATTGCTTGTACGCGATCAAAAAGATCAACCTCAACGATGGGCGCGTAGGAACCTGGCCAAAGTTTTCCGAACGCTTTGATGACGCCCTTGTAGATTGGCTTGCGGAGTATCTTGCCGAGTTCCTGAACGCCTATCGTCTTGCCTGCTTTGGTTCGGAACTCATCACGTTTGAGTTTGGTCGCGACCTCTTGTGGCGTATAACCGCTGGCAACAAGCTCAAAGGCCCGGCGGATATGTCCGGCGAACGGTTCCACGACAATGAGGTTTGATGTTTTGCGGCCGCCGCTGTTTCTGTAGCCGAGCGGAGCCTGCCACATCCAGCGGCCATTGCGAACCCCATCGACCATTCCGTCTTTCGACTGGTCCGCGCGGTTTTCGTTTTCCAGTTGTCCATGGCAGGCAAGGACGTTTTCAAGAAACCGTCCCGTCGGGGAGTCCTCTATCGGTTCCGTGGCGGAAACGATCGCGATACCGAGTTTCCGAAAAAACACTTTGAGGGTGATGAAGTCCTCCATGTTTCGCGAGAGGCGGGTGATGCGGTAGATGACGAGGTGATCGACTTTGCCTTTGTTTTTCTCACACCAACGCATCATCTCCCGCAGCATGGTGCGGTCCGTCGTCTTCGCACTTTCGCCCTCCTCCATCCACGGCGCATGCGCGATATCCCAACCCTGCTCCGCAATATATTTGCGGCACCCCTGTTCCTGCACACTCAAACTAGACCCGTCTTTGACCTGATCGGTCGTTGAG
This sequence comes from Candidatus Uhrbacteria bacterium, assembly GCA_037131775.1. Taxonomy (GTDB): domain Bacteria; phylum Patescibacteriota; class Patescibacteriia; order UBA9934; family GWF2-40-263; genus YC12-FULL-57-11. Next base: position 3,961 of record JBAXQK010000022.1, on the reverse strand, counting down.
ACGCGGCAGTAGGCGATGGCTTGGGGTTTGTGGGGTTGGTCCATAGCTGTTTTGCGAAACGAACTCACGCGGTGGTTTTCACTGCGCGTTGTTCCCGGAGCTCACGAACGGCCCGATAGAGACGGTTTTCGAGATTGGTTTCGTAGCGGCCGTAGACGGATGCAAGCTGGTTCACCGCTTCAAAGCCGAGCTTTGGAACGTAGCCCTCGCGCTCCACGACCGTGTGCGTGACTTGTAGCACTTCAAAGCCGGGGATGGATTTCGTGACGACGACGTGCGGATCAAGGACGGAACGCATGAACTCGCGCTCGGCCTTGGCCACGCGGCGGAGTTTCACATAGGTGGTCGCGATGCGTTCAAGGAGCATCCGCTCAATGGTGCTGGCTGGGCGGTACTCGGTTTCAAGATCGTCGAGTAGGCCGTCTTCGACCCCTTGCTCGTACTCGCTCAACGTCTCGCGCAAAATGCCGTGCGTGAGCGCGTTGAACTTCGAGACGGCTTTGCCTGTCTCGGTTTGTGGACCGCCCTGCGGCATGTGTTTTATTTCAGTTTCCATACGCTTCGATGATGAACTGGGCGAAACCGTTGAGAGCGGCAGTGAGCTCATCTCTCGTGTGCTCGTCCTGTATTTCCAACCGATCGAACTCCTTGCGAAGTTTGGCCTTGAGAGCCTCGTGCTCGACCATAGCTCGAATATGGCAACTGTGTGCCACATCCGATCCAGGTCCTTCTTGGCAACGAATGACGTTAGGTTTTTGAACTCGGCCAGCGCATACGAGGAACTCTCGCCAACACTATCCGACACGCTCACATTTTCATCACGTCCTCGACGGAAAAGTGCGACACCTTTCCGCCGCGCGTTTGGATGGTGATGTCCTGGTAGTCGCGTTTCTCGATCGTCTTCAAGAGCTCGAGCGGGCCGACGCCTTTGCCATCCGCTTCTTTTTTTCCATGGACGACCCAAGTTTTGTCGTCCTTCTTGTGTACGCGAACCGTCGTATAGTCGCCGGACCGCACGAGCTCGACGAGCTTGCGTTCTTTGTCCGTGAGTTTGTCCTTCCCGACGAGTACGTCGGCGTAGAGGTCGATGAAGGTCTTGTAGGGAATGGACGCGTTGTGTCCGAGCTGTTTTAGCAGGTCGTTCACGATGTTGTTGACGTTGATGTATGCAAACGAAGTGTTTTTCGAGGCGAAGTTGATGAAGTAGGTCGTGCTGAAAAAACCAACTTCGCCGTCTGGCGCAACCGTGAGAACGATCTGCATTTGCAGCATGGCGTAACCGATGGCCATGAAGGCGTAACCCGCAGGGGTGTCTATTTTGCCGTCCTTTCCCGTGGTGATCGGCTTGCGTTGTTCGAGAAACGCCCTGTGCAGGCCTTTGAGCTGGCCGTTCTCAAAACCAAGTCCGCGTAGTTCGAGGACGATCTTCAGAAAGACAAGCTCGACGAACGAAAACTTGTGCCATTTTCCATCCTCGGATTGCGCGTCGCGCAAGAGCCCGACGGATGCCAAGTTATTGATCTGGCGATAGGTGAGCGGACTGTCCGAGACCCGATACCGGCGGCGCTCCAAAAACTCGCGGAGTTTGTACTTCTCATCCGCCTCCAAAAACTTGAGTTCGGCATCGTCTGAAACCCAGAGCATAGTACGGAAATGCTAACACATGAAAAGTGTACTGGCAAGTACAGTTTAGAAAATAACCTAGAAATGTCAAAACCCGGGTCGCGCAAGTGCAGCGCTTCCCGGGTTCGAGTTGGATCGAGTAACCTCCGTTTCCATGCGATCCGTGCATGGGGAGGGTTTGAGCTCGGCCTGTCTAGGATGGCCGGCTCGGCAGGAACGAATGTGGCGGAGACCTAGAACCTCCGGGCGACTAGCGGCGCTTGCTGCCGAACTTGGCCAGCAGGTCGTCCATCGTCGCCGAGGCCATCATGGGCGTGGCCATCGGCACCGGCGCGGGCTCGGGGACGACCGGGGCGCTGATCGCGACCGGCTCCTCGACCTTCGGCTCGGGCTTGGCGACCACGGTCCCAGGGACCACGGCCACCGTCACGGAGCAGTAACCTCCGTGCATCCCAGCGGCGTGAACCGCCGAGATGACCGTGCCGACGATCCCCTGCACCGCGATGTTGCCGTCGTACCATCCCTTCTCCGGGTCGACGAGCGCGATCTGCGCGCCGTCGTGGCCCGGGATCGCCTTGGGGTCCTTCCACCACCCCGCGGCGATCATGCGGTTGGTCGGGCTACCGAACGAGACCACGACGGTCTCCGTGTCGGTGGCCATGGCGGCACCCGCGGCCTCCTCGAGGGCCTCGAGCTGCGCGTCGACCGTATCGAGGGCCTCGGCGGCCTTCGGACGCCACTCGCGGAGGAACTGCATCGCCGCCGGGACCGAGACACCCAGCGCGTTCGCCGCGTCGGGCCAGCGGTCGATCGGTCCGGAACCGCTCACCGCGCTGCGGAGCCCCTCGACGAACTTGCCGGTCTCCCAGCCGTCCTTGCCGCTGATGGCGCGGACGCCGGGGGCGAGCTCGAGGCGGAACGTGGTGTGACTCCACTTTCCGTTCTTGGTGTAGTCGGTTCCGCGCACCACGACGGTGCCCGGCACGTTCTGCCCCTTGAACGGAGTGATCGTTTCCCCCTTGATGAGGAGGAGCCACGAGCCACGCCCGCGCGAACCAATGCCATCGGACCAGGTGAGGGTGGAGGCGGGGGTATTGTTGGTCGTCATTGTCTTGCCTTCTGCTCGTGTCTTTGCGAAATGGTCGAAATGACCTTCGGACTATGGCGAGATATTCGCCGGCGTCCTATTCGCGGAGACTTGAGCTGCATGTCCAGGTTGGACAGCACTCGAACCGCCATGTTTGACGGGCCAAGTGCTGACCATCTGGACCTTGTGAAGGACCTCTCATCTCGCACCACCAAGTGATGCGGGAAGTTGAGGTCCCGGCCGTTGCAAAGTGCATCGCATTGGCCGGGCTCGTCGGGAAGAGTGTCCTCGTGGTTCCGCGTATCCCGTACGCGGCGAGGCTGGTTCGACTACTCCACGGAGTAGAGGCCGAACCGGAACTTGGCGCCCGCCACCTCCTCGGCGGTGTACTCGTGGCGGCCCTCGAGACGGGGGAGGCCGGACACGCCCATGACGAGCAGGCGGTCCCCCTTGGCGAGGTTGGCGATCGGGGCCTTGGCGGGGATGGCGACCTCGATCCCGTAGCGCGACTGCATCACCCCGATGGTGAGCGCGTGCGACGGGTTGAGGCAAACCTCGACACCCTCCTTGATGACCGACTTCGCCTCGTCGGGGGTGAGGTCACGCCGGGTGATGGTGGAAGTCCCCGCCGGGAACATGTTGTCTGCGATTCCGAAGCCGAAGTAGGTACGCATGTGTGCCTCCTGTAGGTGGGCCTGCTTGCCAGCAGACGTTCCCGAAATGGGACCGATTGCGAAACCACGAGATTCTCTCTCCTCATGGGTTCTTGCTCGAAAGGCCTTGTTTTGGCCTACCGGGCAAGCTCCACGAAAAAACGCTGATGTCTGGGGTATTTCTCGAGAGAAACAACTCAAACATCAGCGCTCTGGCTGGCCATCCCGCTATCGGGACCACGGATGGCTGTGGCTCTCTCCCCAGTTTCTTTTGAAAGACCCTCGGTCGAGTTTGGTGAGCACCGGCTTCGCCCCGGCTCTCATCGTATTGCGTGAAATACTATACCACTTTTTGACCACTTTGTCAAGACATGAACGCTGATATTACGCTGTATTTAGCCATATTCCTTGATACCCCTAGCTTGAACAAAATACCACAAATAGCACAGCTTCACTCCCCATCACTCTACTGGTTCAACTCCCTCCTGGCAGTTCTATCCAGCAAACGCCGCCGCCCTGTTTTCCTCGGTTTGCAGGGTATAGAGCTGTTTCAGCTCCTCGAGGATCTGGTTCCACACGCTAGGCGGCTGGTTCACCA
>JBAXQK010000021.1:0-16207 GCA_037131775.1 Candidatus Uhrbacteria bacterium | reverse complement strand
GACTCTGAGTGACGGTTTTTTTCTTCAAAAACGAAAACGCCGCCGACAGTCGGCGGCGGCATTCAATCTTACTCCGCGAACCCGCCCGCCTGGATGTCCCAGAGCTTGCGGTACGTTCCCTTCTTCTTCAACAGCTCCTTGTGCGTGCCCTGCGCGGCGATCGTTCCGCCCTCGATGACGAGGATGCGATCCATCTCCATGATCGTGGACAATCGGTGCGCGACCACGATGACCGTCTTGTCTCGCATCAGCTCGTGCAGCGCGTCCTGGATGAGGCGCTCGGACTCGGAATCGAGCGAGCTCGTGGCCTCGTCGAGGACGAGGATCGGTGCGTTCTTCACGATGGCGCGCGCGATGGCCACGCGCTGGCGCTCGCCGCCGGAGAGCTTCACTCCGCGCTCGCCGACGTAGGTGCCGTACCCGTCGGGGAGCTCGTCGATGAAGATGTCGCACCGCGCCCGTCGCGCCGCTTCTCGCACCTCCTCGTCCGTCGCATCCTGTCTTCCGTAGCGGATGTTTTCCATCAGCGTGCGATGGAAGAGGATCGGCTCCTGCGGCACGAGGGAGATTTGATCGCGCAGGCTGTCCTGCGTCGCCTTGCCGATGTCCTGGCCGTCGATGAGGATTTTGCCCTCGTCGATGTCGTAGAACCGGAACAGCAGCTTCGTGATGGTCGTCTTTCCCGCGCCGGAAGGCCCGACAAGCGCGATCTTTTCCTTCGGCTTGATGGTCAGGTTGAAGTCGCTCAGCACGCAGCGCGTCTTGTGGAAGCAGAAGGTGACGTCCTGGAACTCGATCTTTCCCTTCGTCACGTCGATCGCCTTCGCGCCGCGGCGGTCGCGGACGGCGTGGGGCTCAAGGAGCAGGTCGACCATTTCCTTGCCGTCGGCGAACGCGTCGTAGATGTGCCGGAACGAGCGGCCGAGCCCCCAAAGCTTTCCAAACACGAGGGTGAGCGACGACTGGATGAGCGCGAGGTCGCCGAGCGTGAGCGTTCCGTTCAGCCAGTAGACGACGCCGAGCCACATGAGCCCAACGTTGACGAGGATCATCAGGAAGCTCTGCACGGCATCGATGACCGAATGTCGGTCCCATGAAACGGTCTGTGCCCGCGTGTAGTCGTCCGTTGCCTTCCGATAGCGGTTCGCCTCGTTTCGTTGCGCGGGAAACAGCTTGATCGTGATCGCGTTCGTGATGGCATCCGCCAGGACGCCTCCCGCAACGGAATCGAGCCGGGCGCGCTCGATGTCGGCCACGACGGCCCATTTTGACGCCCAGACGTTGAACCCAATGAAGACGACGGACCAGGCGACGAAAATGGCCGCGAGCGGAGGAAAGCGAAGCGCCAGCGCCACGGTCGCTCCGATGAGGACGATCGCGGTGGGAAGGATCGAGAACTCGATCTCGTCCGCCAGACGCTCGAAGGCGCGCGGGAGCCGGTTGACGCGGCGCACGAGCGAGCCGCCGAAGTGGTCCGCGAAGAACTGGAAGGAATGCCCGAGCAGGTATTCGAACCCGGTCTGCTCGAGGTCCTGCATGACCAGAGGCTGGAACCGGTTCGTGATCGCGGAGATCAGTCTCCAGAAAAACCACCCGACGAATTGAATCGCGAAGAGGAGGACGAGCGCGGGAACGAACGCTTGGATCGTGGTCGCGGCCGGGACGTACTGCCCGAGAAGGTCGAAGATGCGCTTGTAGACCCACGGCTGCGCGGAGTCCGCCGCGGTGGCGATGACGATGCCGCCGACGATCCAGACGGCCATTCCCTTGTATGCGCACGCGTGCTGCCAAAAGACGCGGAGCACGTCGTTCGTCGTTGCGATGTTGTTTTTTGATTCCATGCGCGAACATTTTATCACATCCTCGCAAAGAAAAAACTGCGCGCAGAGTTGCGCGCAGGGATCAGAGGGCCGTGTCGAGGACGGCGGTGTCGATGACTCCCGTGTCCGGCGTCGCGGTGTCAATGGCTCCCGTGTCAGCGCAGTCGCCGCCGGTATCCCATCCGCCCCAGGGGTTGGTGCACGGGGTGGGCTCGACGTAGGCCGCGAGTTCGGCGCGGGCGAGTTCGGCACGCTCGGAGTAGAAGCTGTACGCGGTGGAGTACTCTCCCGCGTCCGGCGAGCGGAGCATGCCGTCGCCCCCGTCGTTGCCCCAGGGAGCGGCCGCGGCCTGGAGGCGGTCGTACAGGCCGGGGAGAATCGTGTTGGCGACGTCGAGAACCTCGACGCGGTCGATCACGTCCGTGCAGGTGGCGATCGTTTCCTGATAGCAGGTCGGATCGTACTCGCAGCCGAGCGACATGTTGGACCATCCCCACAGGTCCATTCCCGTCCACGCGCCGCCCCACCCGAGGCCGGCATTGATGTCCGTGGACCAGGGCATGACGCGGAACAGGCCGTCGTCGCCCTCGATGAGCACGATGTTGTTGAGGTTGTGCACGTAATCGTCGCCGGTCTGCGCGTACCAGCTGAGGCACATCTCCGTCTGGAACGCCGGCCAGTCGAAGTACGCGGCGGTCGCTTCCTCGAACCCGGGCTGGTAGAGGTTGTCGTCCACGGCAGTGGCGAACTCGGTGAGGCGGTCCGTAGTACAGCCGCCGTGCGTCTCGCAGTTCTCGTTGATCATCGCGACGTTGGCCGCGCTGAAGTCATAGGAGTACCACTCCCAGATGTTCGTGCATCCCCCGCCGAAGAAGTCGGCGTGGTCCGCGCAGAACGCGGGCTTGTACACCTCGACGAAGGCGTACGGGATGAGGATCTGGTCGTCCTGCCACGGCGTCCCGCCCACGTAGGCGTAGCTCGTGCGCGGAACCGCGTAGCCCATCGCGTCCCAGATAGAGAGCGCGAGCGGCTCGCCGATCATGGAGCCGACGCTCTCGTTGTTGAGCCGGCCGTGGTCGAGAAGGGTCGCGTAGTCGAAGTACTCGCCGTCCACGAACTCGTTGCTGTCGAGCGACAGGTTCGGGATGGTCGTCGCCGTCCACGTGGTGCCGGACGACTGTCCCACGACCCCGGTCTGCACCTTGCCGTAGTCCGCGACGTTGGTCCCGTCGAAGACGTACAGGTGGTCGGCGTAGGTACTGCCGGACCCCTCGTCGTCGACCGTGTACAGCGGGCCGTACCAGCCGTACCCGCTGTTGAGCCAGTCGCTGTTCATCTGGGCGACCTGCTCCTCCGAGACGTCGAACCAGTACACGACCCCGTCCTTCGCGAACGGGTCGAGCGAAACTCCTCGGGAGTGACATTGGCCGCGATCTCGGCGGGCGGATTGATGTCCTGCCAGCCGGTGTCCTCGACCGCGGCGGGCACCTCCTCGATTCCCGTGTCCGGGGCGACCTCGTAGATGGTCTCGTAGTAGTTGTTCGTCACGTTGGCCGGAGTGGAACATCCGGCGGCGATCAGCAGAAAGAGCATGTGGCCTCTGGTGGTGTGGATCCGACGTAATTATCGGACGTGTTGGAAAACGAGTCTTGCGTCGAACCGTTACGGCGCAAGCGAGAAGGATACTCGATTTTGGGGCAATTGTCAATGGATCCGCGTAAAACAAAAACGACCCTGCCATTCACGAACGGCAGGGTCGTATCTTGCCTACGCCTTCTTTATGTCATTCAGCTTTCCCATCATGCGGCTCTTGAGACGCGCGACGGTGTTCTTCTTCATGACCTTCTTGGAGACGGACTTGTCGAGCTTCTTTCCAAGCAGGCGCGCGGCCTCCGTGGCACCCGTCACTTCCTTGGTAGTGACCAGCTTGCGGAACTTCACGCGGAGCGACTTGATTTCGTCCTTGACCGCCTTGTTGCGCACCGCGCGCTTGAGGGACTGGCGAAGGGCTTTCTTTGCGTTTGCTTTGATCGGCATATCGTATGTGTTCCCGTGAGCGTGGGAATAAATAGCGTAGGGGGAGTATAGCCCGGGAGTCGAGAAACGTCAATAAATGCGTCTCCCCACCTTCCGCAAGGAGGGGTTGGGGGTGGTCCGTGGACTCGTTATATCGACGGTTCGCGGTATTGGACGGTTTCGCCGAAGGGGGAGTCGGCGGTCCAGTCGAGACCGTGCGCGTCGACCACCCCTGACCCCTCCTCCCTATGAGGAGGGGAAACTTGGGAAGGACGGATGAACGGGTGTGCGAGTGGAACCTTTCCTTTTCCTCCTGGCAGGTCGAGCATGTAGCGTGGGAGGGCGATCCCCGTGACCGTCCCCTGCAGCCGACGCATCAGGTCGATACCCTGCGCGATCGGGACGCGGAAGTGGTTTGTCCCGCGGGCTAGGTCCAGTTGGTGGAGATAGTAAGGGACGACGCGGACGTTCGTGAGCGTCTTGAAGAGTGTCGTGAGCGTTGCCGTGTCGTCGTTGATCCCACGTAACAACACGGACTGGTTGCGAACGACTACGCCAGCGTTGACAAACTTGGCGATTGCTTCGACGTTTTCTTTTGCGATCTCTCGCGCGTGGTTGAAATGCGTGACGACGTAGATTGGATGCGTCGCGTCCTGGTGACGACGGAAGATCTCGATGAGATTGTCGGTGATGCGTGACGGAAGGTTTACCGGGACGCGCGTGTGGAATCGGATGCGGTTGATCGTCGGGACGCGGCGAAGGCGAACGAGCCAGTCCTCGATCTGCGCGTCGAGCAGCGTGAGCGGATCGCCGCCGGTGAGGATTACTTCGTCGACTTCCGGATGTGCGACAAGATATTGCTCGATCACGTCCATGTCGTGCGTCGACGGGCCTGGAGTCGCGGCGCCGGTCTTTTCTCGGCGAAAACAAAAGCGACAATAGTGCGAGCATGAGAACGTCGCGTAGATGAGAACGCGATCGGGATATCGATGCGTCAAAAAAGGGACGGGCGACTTCGTTTCATCGCCGATCGGGTCGGACATTTCCTCTGGTGTGATCGAGAGCTCCTTTGCTTGCGGCACGGCCATGAGGAGTAGAGGGTCTGCCATGTTGGAAAAGTCGATGAGCTTCAGCGTGTGAGGCGTGATCGAGAGCCGCATGTTTGCGAGCACGCGATTCATCTCGTCACGATCCCCAGTGGCAACAAAATGCTCGAGCTGATCGAGCGTGCGGACGCATTGCTGGAGTTCTTGCTGCCAGAGTTCCATAGAATCGAAAACCGTTCGCGAATTGCGAACGGTTTACCATGGAATAGATGGAATGACAATCGTCGGTTACTCGATGACTGGACGATCGATCTCGACCGGCAACAGAGACTTTCCTGCGGTTCCTCCGGTGATCTTGAAGATATCCTTGTCGATCTTCTTAAACTCCTTTCCAGAATCCGCGTATGCCTTGTATGTCGCCTCGAGGTTCTTTCCAACCTTGTTGTGGAAATCCTCGTATGACTTGAGGTGGCGGACGAGTTGTTCGGCGAACTGTTGGATCTCTTTGACACTTTCTTCGATCTGGAGCGCCTTCAGTCCGAGGAGAACGGTTTGGAGGTAGGCGTAGAAGGACGTGGGCGAGACGATCATGACTCCCTTCTCGAACGCGTACTCGATGAGGTTGCGCGAGTTGACCGCGACGGCGCCGACGGAGGCGCCGATGAGGCTGTGGTAGACCCCTTCGGCCGGGACGAACATGAAGGCGAAGTTTGTAGTGCCGCGGTCGGGTTTGATGTACTTGGACGTCTCGTCGATGCGCTTTTTTACGTCGGACTTGAATTCCTTTTCGAGAACTTCGCGACGAGTTGGATCTGATTCGAGAGAAACCTTGTTATAATTTTCGAGGGAAAATTTTGCGTCAATCGGTATCAACATTTCTTTGACGAAGATCACCGAGTCTGGGATGAGCTTGGCTCCCGTCTCGTCATCGACGCCGAGGTCATATTGCATCTTGTACTGTCCCGGCTGGAGAACCTGACCAAGGAGCGTTTCGAGCCAGTACTCGCCAAGGATTCCTCGTTGCTTCGGGTTCTTGAGAATATTCTCAAGGCTTTGGAGCTGCGTTGAGAACTCGAGGACCTGCTTGTTTGTCTCGTCGATTTTAGTGAGACGTTCGGTAACGTCTTTGAATGTGCCTAAGCTGTGGGCAAAGTGTTTCTGGAGTGTCGAGGATGATTCCGAAAGTCCTTTGAGGAGCTGGTCGCTCATGACGTCGAGGCGTTGCTGAACTTCCGTGCGGTTCTTGTGGGTAGCGTCCGTGAGTTCGCGGCGAAGATCGTTCAAGATATTCACAAGCACCGCCGGATCCTGTGCGACTGGCGCGGAGGACCGACGGCTAAATGCTAAAAAAGCTAGGAAACACAAGACAATAAGCAAACCGACGACGATGAGGACAAATGCGAAAGGGGCAATTACCATAGGGCCTTTGACGGGATCGTTAAGGTGCTCTATAATTTCGGCACTGCCGCACAAGTATAGCACGCCTCGGCTATACAGGAGCGAGTGGATAAGACAAACGTTTTACGACGCATGGACGTAAGATGGACAGAGTTATCCGGTGACAGGGGCAAGCATTGCGTGCCCACATAGCTCAACGGATAGAGCTGGCCCGTCCTAAGGGCAAGATGGGGGTTCGATTCCCTCTGGGGGCACCATTCGACCGCTCGTCATCTGAATGGCCTGAGATTAGTCAAAGAGTTATGGTCTGTGACTGTTAGGCGAACTGTTTCACGCGGAACATTAAAAATAGTCGGTAAAGGAACGCATCGTACGGGCTAGTAGCTCAGATGGTAGAGCGCTGCATTCGCATTGCAGAGGTCTGGGGTTCGATTCCCCACTGGTCCACCAAAAAAGACTCATCGAAAGATGAGTCTTTTTTGTTGATTTGATTATCGCGTTGCTTAACCTCGTAGGCGAACTCTAAAAAGTACGCCTACGCCAATTCGTTCGCTCCTAATCCGATCTTTCCGTATCTTCCACGGTCTCCCTGTCGACATTGTTTGCAAAGCAATCGATCATGGAGGTTGCTTCGTCACATAGAAACTCCTTGCTATGGAGTGATCCTCAGTAACCATCTCATTTCTTGCTGCGACGTATGTGTCTGCAATTCGAGTTGGACGCATCTGGATATTCGTTTCGGTCGCATGGGTGATTGAAAGAGTGGAATTGGCTGCGGTATAACCGAATGCTTCCATTTCTCTATCCTCGTTCATACAAGCATGCAGCTGTCATGTATTTGTAAGATATGCTCGGTGGAAAATCGAAGCGTAGGCGAACCCTTTAAATGCGTTCGTCACTGTGAACGTCGATGTTCTCACACGAACGGGTGCGCATACGCAATACAAGATACGAAGTGATAACGTTCTACGTGAAACACAAAGATCAAAAATTGGAGAATCCACCTGTTCAAAATGTTCTGACAGCATGACAGATTCGTGAGTAATTACCTGAGTCTAAAAATTTGTCAATGCAAAACAAATTGTAGTAAGAATCGTCCAAAAACGTGTATTTGTCCACACTAGTGTACACAAATACGTATTTTTGTGGACAAGTGAGTAAAAAGTGCAGAATCTGTGGGTAAATTTAATAAAATCGCAAAAATAGTATTCAGAGATAGTAATATTTTAGCTAATCTAAGCTAATAATTCTGTTGACCAAACCATGTATTCAAGGTATAATGGTAGTACCGAATGGTTTTTATATGCGAACGATCGTCGCAGCCATGGTACTTGCGGGGTTTTTTGGTACGACGGCCTGTGCCTTTGCCCAGATGACCTCAACGGATTACCAAATTCGGTGGGATACCGTTGGAAATGGCGGAGATGACACCAGCTCCTCCCCTTCCTACGTGCTCCAGGACACTACCGGCAATGCCGGAATCGGCGACTCGTCGAGCGCGTCGTACGGGCTTGGCGCAGGTTATCGCCAGGGAGTTTCCACCCAGGTTCTCGACTTCTCGTTCTTTGCGCAGGACAACGGCGTCTCAAAGGCGGCGACCGGACTCGTAGGGCTCACGATTTCGTGCAATCCAGCCGGATTTACCGTCGGAGACATGGTTGCCCTTCTTCAAGACAAGGGTGCGGACCAGGTAACGGCGATCGGTAAGATCGTCTCCATCGGCGGGGGATCGATTACCGTCGACGCCCTCAAGGACGGCGGCGTGGCCCCGGATATCGACGGGACCAATGATTTCATCGTTCTCTTGAACGGTGACTCCTCGTCCTTCGGAACGCTCAGCGCTTCCGCGGTGCGTACGTCCGTCATCGGAATGAACGTCAGCACGTCGGCCCAGGCCGGCTACGTCGTCCAAGTTCTTTCCGACGGAGACTTCCGCAACGGCGCGGATACGATCAATTCCATCGTCGACGGGTCCGTTACCGTCGGCTCGGAGGAATACGGCGCGCGATCGTCCGATACGACGCTTGCCACGTCCACCTTCGACACGGCCGATTCCGCGTTCACGACTTCCTTCCAGACGGTCGCCGACGCGGTAACCTCAATCTCGGACGATCGCAACTTTCTCGTCGCGAAGGCCGCGATAGACGCGCTGACCGTCGAAGGCGCCTACGCGCAGACGCTAACGCTGATCGTTTCGGGAAACTACTAACGGAACCGTATGCTCCGCCGTCTCCTTCCTTTCTTCTGTGCGGTCGTCCTGCTGTGGATGCCCTTTCGCGCCCTTGCCTTCGCCATCGCCCCCGCAACGCTCGACCTGTCGGGCAAGCGCGGTGAAACGATCAAGGATACGATCGCGGTTATCAACAATGGGAGCGCCGAACAGACGTACTATCTCGGAACGCTCAAGTTCGTCCCCGGAGAAACGTCCACACCATCGTTCATTCCATTTGAAACGGATCACTCGGGCCTCCCCGAGTGGATTGCGTTTCCCGTAAAGATCGTTTCGATCCCGGCTAACACGAAGGTCGATGTCCCGTTCACCGTCACGATTCCGCAGGACGCGGCCTCAGGAACGGTCTACGCCGCAATCACGGTGTCGACCTCGCCGTCGCAAGTCGTCGCGTCCAACGGCGCGACCGTCGAGGCGAAGATGGCGTCATTGCTCTTCGTCACGGTCGAAGGCGAGACGGTCGAAAAGCTCGCGCTGCTCGACCTCTCATCGTCGAACGCCGCGGACGGCCCGTTCGATCTCGCGCGACAGTTCGTCTTCCGCGTGCAAAACCAGGGCAACGTCGCGTCGGTTCCAACCGGAACGATTACGCTGACGGATGCGCTCGGTCGCCTCGTCGCGTCGCAGCCGATCAACGTGGAAGGCGGCCGCGTCCTTCCCATGACGACGCGCTCGTTCTCCGGATCGATCGGTCCGAACCCAGTCGGGTTCGTCGAATCCGTCCGTTCGCAGATCGCAAACTTCGCCATTGGTCCGATTCACGCGACCCTTGTCATCGAGTCCGGCTCGCAGGCGCTCACCAAGTCGTTTTCATACTGGACGTTCCCGCTGCATCTCCTTTTGACCGCCGCGATGGCCGTCGTCATCCTCCTCGCTCTTTCGAAGGTCCTTTCGCGCGGCCGAGATCGGCTCGGTCGCATCCAGCCAGGCCAGCAATAGCCCGACGGGACTAAAGTCCCTGGGAAATCCGTGTGTGCTCAACCGTTTTTCAAAATCGTTCTGGAGCGTCGTATCCGTCATCGTTAGCGTAACGATGTTGGTTGCGGCTGCTTCATACGCGGCCACGGTGAGCCCGGCAAACGATTACCCGACGTCGCTTCAAACGTCGGCAGGCGCGAATCATCTCCTTGTCTTTACCGCTCCGAGCGGTGTGTCCGAGGGCGAAACGGTCGTCATCGGGTTCAGCTCGGCGTTCGACACGTCCGCCGTCGTCGAGGATGACGTGGACGTTCAGGACGACGGGGCCGACCTTACCACCGCGGCGAACTGCGGCGGCGCGGAGCAGGCTTCCGTCGCGATGGCGTCGGACGCGCTTACGATCACGATCTGCCCCGGCGATGGGGGCGCGATCGCGGCGGCGAGCGAGATCACGGTGAAGATCGGCACGAACGCGACGGCTTCGGGAATCGGAGCCAACCAGGTTGCCAACCCGGCCACCGCGGGAACCTATTACCTCTCCATCGCCGGAACGTTCGGCGACTCCGGATCGATCGCGCTTCCCATGCTTGAGACGGGATCGGTCGGAGTGACGGGAACGGTCCCTGCATCGGGTGGAAGCGGAGGGGGCGGAGGCGGAGGAGGCGGCGGATGCGGAGACTCGACGGCCCCGGGGATTTCCTCGGTCATCGTTTCGAGTATCACCGCGTCGGCTGCGACCATCAGCTGGACCACCGACGAGAACGCGGACAGCGCGGTCGACTACGGGACCACGACGTCCTATTTGTCCGGCACGGAGTCGGACACGAGCCTCGTCACGTCGCACTCAAAAGCTCTTTCGGGACTCTCCGAAGGAACGGCATACCACGTTCGCATTCGTTCGAAGGACCTCTGTTCGAACGAGGCCAGCTCCTCGGATCAGACTTTTTCGACCACTGACGCGAGCGCTCCGGTCATCTCCTACGTCGTCGCGACCGTCACGTCTTCGTCATCGGCCACGATTACCTGGACGACTGACGAGCCGGCGACGAGCTACGTCAACTACGGGACGACCGTTTCTTACGGCATCGTCGTGGGTGACTCGACGCTGACCACCAGCCACTCGGTCATCGTCACCGGCCTCGACGCAGGAACGACGTATCACTTCGATGTCGTATCGACCGACGCGTCGAGTAATTCTTCCGCATCTTCGGATGCCACGTTCGTCACCTCGTCGAACCCGGCTCCGACGAACGTCTCAAATCTTTCCGTCGCATCAGGGGACGGCTCGCTCACGATCAGTTGGACGAATCCGTCCGACGCCGACTTCGCCGGCGTCCGCGTCCTTCTGTGTGCCTCAGGATATCCGTCCGGCCCGGATGATTCGAGCTGCACGGTTGTCTACACGGGCATAGCCAATTCGACCACCGTTACCAGTCTCACCAATGGGACGACCTACTACGTCGGTGTCTTCGCGTATGACACCGTTGGGCAATTCGCTTCTGGCGCTCTCGGTTCGGGTACCCCGAATGCGCCAGTAGAAGAGGTGCCCACGCCTGTAGAGGTGCCCGAACCTGTAGTGACTCCTCCCGAAGGGGAGCCGACCGTTCCGGTCGAGCCCGTCGCGACCGCTCCGACCGCGGAGCCGGCGGCGCCTTCGGAAGAGATCCCTGCAGGGACGGAAACCCCGGCAGAACCGGCGCTTCCCATTCCCCCGACCACGGTCGCGGCCGGGGAGCTTGTCCCCCAAGGGGACGTATCGTTCTTTGTCGCGGGAGGACTCATCCAGCTTGAACCGTCCGGCTCCGGCACGGTTCGCCTGCTCGGAAACCGTCCTTTGCAAATCGTGCTGCAGACACAGCACATCGTTAAGCCAGTCTCACGCGTCCAGCTCGTCCTTGGCGCCAGCGCCTATATCATGGCCATGGCCCAGGATGGCTCAACGTATGCGGCCGACGTTGCCTCCCCAGGCACGCCCGCCGATTACGGAACCGCGGTGAGCATCAGCTACACGGATGGAACGGTCCAGTCCATCACGTTTACCCTCGAGGTCATAGGCGATGGGTATGCCTATTCCCAACGGGACGGACACATCTCTCGCGTCGGAGGCGCGAACGTCACGCTGCTCGAGAACGGCACTGTTTCCTGGGACGGATCCCCCTTTAGGCAGTTCAATCCGATCACGACCGCAGACGACGGGCTATTCGGATGGTATGTACCGAACACGACGTACGCTCTTTCCGCGGATGCAAGCGGGTACTTGCATGCCGAGACAGGGACGTTTTCCGTGACGGACCACATTGCCAACCAGGCCATCCGCATGGAATTGCACGATGCGGAAGTCGCTCCTCCGACGTCTCTCACCGGCGCGGTGACGTCGAACCTTTCTGTCGCGGGCAACATCGTGTCCGCGTCGCTCGAAGCCGTTCGCTCCGTTCCCGGAGTCGAACAGGCGGCCGCGGCCTCCACCCCCGCGCTCGCCGCCATAACGGCAGTCTCTGCCGCCGTGCTCTTTACCAGCTTCGACCTTCTTCCGTTCCTTCAATACCTCTTCACGTCCCCGTTCCTCTTCTTCTGGCGTCGCAAGCGCCAGGCGTTCGGAGTGGTCTATAACGCCGTGACGAAAGTACCTTTGGACCTTGCGACCGTGCGGTTGTTCCGAATGCCGGACGACTGGAACGGTGAGACGGGCGTGGTCGGAAGGCTCGTTCAGAGTCGCGTCACCGACAAGGGCGGACGATATTTTTTCCTTCCTCCCCCGGGTCGGTACCGCATCGCCGCGCTCAAAAGCCAGTTCGTCTTTCCGTCCGCCTATCTTAGGGGGCTGAAGGACGACGGTTCGTTCCTTGATGTCTACCACGGAGAGCCAATCCTTGTGACGGATGCGAATGCGAGCGTGTCTGCAAACATCCCGCTCGATCCGGCACAGGCTGCCGAGCACCGAACCCCGAAGCAAATTGTGCGCCGAGCGCGCCTGCGCATGCTGCAGAGGGTCGTCGCCGTGCTGGGCGTATTGCTCGCCATCGTAGTCGCGATCATCCGCCCGACCGCCTTTTCAATCGGCATGGTCGGCGTCCAGATCGCGTTCCACTTCCTCGTTCGCCGCCTCGCGGTTCCCCGCAAGCCAAAGTCCTGGGGAATCGTGTACGACCAGGCGACGGGCCGGCCGCTCGAGCACGTGATCGCCCGCGTGTTCGAACCGAAATATAACAAGCTGCTCGAGACCGCGGTCACGGACAGCAAGGGCCGGTACACCTTCCTTCTCGGGCCGAACGAGTACTACACCGTCTACGAAAAGCCAGGATTCGAAAAAGCCGAGATTCGGCCGATCGACTATCGCAGTTTAACGGAGCCATCGGAATTCTCGCGCGACGTCAAGCTGTCGCATGAGAAAACGGTATGAATGAGTGGATAATTCAAAACCGACTTCCTCGCCCGTTCGCGGCCGTGCTCATCGCACTGGTCGCCTTTGCGGTTCTTACCTCGCCCATCCTGACGGCCTACGCGGCCGCCCCTGTAAATGCCATCTCATACCAGGGGCGGCTGCTGGATTCCTCCGGAAACCCCGTTTCCGACGCGAACGTCAACATGCAGTTTTCGTTTCATACGCTCGTCGCCGGAGGGGCCTGCCTCTGGTCGAACGACGACAGTGCCTGCGGCTCGACGGCCGACATGGTCGTCCCGCTGACCGACGGACTCTTTTCCGTAAACCTTGGAGACACGGGATCCGGCTTTGCCGCGATTCCGGACTCGGTGTTTGCGGACAATAGCGCGGTCTTCCTGGAAGTCGTCGTCGGAGGAGAGACGCTCGTTCCGCGCAAGCAGCTCGTTGCCGCGCCGTTCGCGCTCAACTCGCAGTCGCTCGACGGCCTCGACTCGACCGCGTTCCTCTCGTCCACCGGCGACACGGCGACCGGCGCGTTCGACCTTACCGCCGCGACGATCGCGGGAACGAGCGCCCTTTCGTTCGAGGGGTCGGTGATCGACGGGTTCCAGACGACCCTCTCGATCACGAATCCGACCGCGGGCAACATCATCGCGCTTCCGGACGCGAGCGGCACGCTCGCCCTTACGTCGGACATTCCCGCCGGCTCGTCGCTCTGGGAGACCGGGGCGTTCGGGACGTTCGAGGACGACGGGAACGTGCTCGTGGGAACCGCAGGCGACGAGACGCTCTCGAACGCGGCGTTCACGCTGTCCGGCAACGATCTGTTCGTGGCCGACACGCTTGGCGTCGAGGGATCGGTCTACAGCGACGGCTCGTTCGTCGCGGGGACGACGTCCTACGGCAATGGGACGGTCACGACGGGCGCCGGCCAGGACATGTCGCTCGCGATCACGGGGGGCGACCTGACCTTCGCGCAGGATACGGTCATCGGAGACGGCGGCGACCAGCTGTCCATCAATACTTCCGATTGGGACATCTCAACCGCCGGAAACATGACAAATATCGGATCGATTTCGGCTGATGGGCTGATTACCGCGAACGGTGGAATCGCAACGTCGGCAGCGACGGCGCTGAGCATCGTGAGCGGTACGACCGGGACGGTAACGCTAGATTCCGGAACCACCGGGACGGTCAACGTCGGGACGAGCAACGATGGAAAGACGATCAACCTCGGGACTGGAACCGGCGCGGATGCAATCTCCATCGGAACGGGCGGCGTGACGGCCGACACGATCACGATCGGCTCTACGCTGGCGGGGACGGCATTTGCCCTGAACGACGACAATTGGAACGTGACCGCGGGAGGAAACGCGAATTTCAATTCGATTGGATTCGGCACGTCCGGTTCCGCGATGTTTACGAACCTGACGGCAACCGGCGACGTGATCATGAATGATCCCGGCGCGGACACGATCACGATCGGCGCGGCGGCGGACACGGTGGCCATCGCCTCGAATACGCTTTCGCTGACGGACGACAATTGGTATGTCGATGCGGCTGGCGCGGCGAAGTTCGTATCAATCGGGGCTGCCGGGACGGCCGGGACCGGTGCGTTTACGGACCTGACCGTGACGTCGTCACTGACCTTGTTTGGCGATATCGACATGCAGACGAACGTCATCACGAACATCGGCGACAACGGAACAGACTTCACGGGGACGGGCGGCCTCACCCTCGCGGGAACGCTCACGGCGAACGGCATCGTCTCGCTCGGCGACGGCGGCGACACAGCCGCCATTTCCTCGAGCGGATGGTCCGTGAGCACCGCGGGAACGCTGACGGGCATCGCGGCGATCGCGAGCGACGACAACCAGGGAACGATGAACTCCAATATTAACGTGATAACCCCCGACGCGGGCCTCCACTCGATCGGGCTTCAGATTGACGGGAATTCGGGGGTGGTCGTGAGCGCGACGGGCGACGGCGCGGGCGGCGTCGGCGCGCGGACCGTCGACCTTGGCGTCTCGGGCGCGACGGACAGCGTGAACGTAGGCGACGCGACATCGAGCATCGTGGTAGGCGGAGCCACCGCGAACGTCAGTCTGACCGACGCGGACTGGTCCATCTCGGCCGGTGGCGTCGGAACGTTCAGCTCCCTTGTGATATCGGGCGACCTCGGCCTCGACATGGCGAGCCACGCGATCGTGAACATTGGGAACGCCGGAACGGACTTCGTCGCGGGAACGGGCGCGCTGACTCTTGCCGGAGTGCTGACCGCGAACGGCAACATCGCCTCCGCGGCGGCCACGACGCTGAGCATCGTCAGCGGGACTACCGGGGCGATCACGCTCGACTCGGGAACGACCGGAACGGTGAACATCGGAACCGGAACATCCGGAAAGGCGATCAACATCGGCTCGGACAACACGTCGCCCGATACGCTGACGATCGGGTCTCCGAACGACACGATGAGCCTTAACGGAACGATGACGGCGAACGGACCGTTGCTCGTCAACGGCAACTTTGAGGTTACCGGCGGGGGAAGTACCGTTACGTTTCAGGTTCCGATGACGGCCAATGGCACGGTCACGCTTGGCGACAACGGAGACACGGTCGCGGTCAATTCTTCCGACTGGGACATTTCGACGGCCGGAAACATGACCGGGATCGGCTCCATCGGGGCCGACGGCGACTTCACGACTTCCGGCGACGTCTACGTGAACGGCGGCGACCTCGTCACGACCGCGGTCTCCTTCAACCTTCTGAACACGAACGCGACGACGATCAACTTCGGTGGCGCGGCGACCACCATGAACATCGGCGCGGGCGGCGCGCTCGCCCGGGCGTTCAACGTCGGGACCGGGACGGGAAACGACACGATCACGCTCGACAACGAGGGGACGGGTAGCGACACGGTGAACGTATCGACTGGCGGCGGGACGAACGCGGTCAACGTCGGCACGGGCGCCGGAATCGACACGATCAGCATCGGCACGGGCGCCGGCGCGGACGTGATCGGAATCGGGGCGACGACGGGGACATTGGCGCTGAAGGGCGGCGCAGCCTCGACGATCGACTATACGAACTTCAAAGTTGCGTCCGGAGGAAACATTACGATTGCCGCAGGAGGGTTGGATACAATCGCAGCCGGGTCCATCAACCTTGGAAACATCAACGCGACGTCGGCGTCGATTTGTAACAGCGCGGCGTGCGACCTGGTCCAGATCGGCATCAACGCGGACGCGGATACGATCACGCTCGGCGACGCGGCGAACGATACGACCACGCTGAACGGCTCCACCGTCGCGATCGATTCCGCGGACTGGGACATTTCGACGACCGGAAACATGACCGGGATCGGCTCCATCGGGGCCGACGGCGACTTCACGACTTC
>JBAXQK010000020.1:0-16277 GCA_037131775.1 Candidatus Uhrbacteria bacterium | reverse complement strand
GGGCGACGCGTGCGACCCCTCGACGAGCTCGGGGTCTGCGGCTGACGCCTCCGATACCGCGTCGACCGCCACCACGGAGGACACCGCGTCCACCGACTCGACGACCGACTCCTCGGACAGCTCCTCGTCCTCGACGTCGAGCTCCGGCGATTACGTCTACCTCGACGATCCCTACGTCTGCTTCTCATCGACCGGCTTTCGCTCCCCCTACGACAACGCCGACGCCTACGCGGTCGGCTACGGGGACTCTCTCGACTGGACGCTCCAGGCATCCATGCTCGCGAGCCCCGACGGCGTCGCCTCCGGCTACGTCTGCGTCGACACGACGGACTGGGCCTACGACGACTACGAGCTCACGCTGCTCTCGTCGATCCAGTCCGACGGAACGTCCGCGACGAGCTACCTCGACGCGGGCGACTGGTGGGACAACTACGACTTCTGCACGGACGCCACCGACGCCGTCGCAAGCGACTTCTGCGTGTCGCAGGGCGGGTGGGACTACCTGGTGGGGTTCACGAAGTCGACGTCGGGGCTGTTCGCCAACGGCGACGGGGCTTAAGGCTTCGGTGCTGACCCGGGTCCCTCGTGGCCTGGGTCATTTTTATACTGGGGTTAGCGGGATTTGCGAATAACGAATTTGTTACTAAATTGCATATGACACGAATTGGGGCGAACGTTGCCAATGATATGGGGTTTGTAAGGTTGGTATTGCCGGAGTTGAGTTATCAGATCGTCGGGGCTTGCTTCGACGCTCATAACGAGATCGGGGGAGGACAGCGGGAAAAGTATTATCAGAAGGCAGTCGCGGTTCATCTGCGAAAGAAGGGGATTCGATTTCGGGAACAGCTCCATGCGCCGCTGATATGCGATGGTCAGACGATCGGACGTTATATCCTGGATTTTCTCGTGAATGAACAGATTGTTTTGGAACTTAAGGCTGGCAGAAGCTTCCGAAAGGCTGATTTTGATCAGGTCGTCCAGTACCTTGTTCAAAAAAAGCTGCCGCTCGGCATCCTTGTCCGTTTCGACGTCGATTCAGTTATCTACCGTCGAGTTCTCCGCCCGTCCCTATCAAATTCGTGACGTTCGTAACAATTCGTGTCATATGCAATTTAGTAACAAATTCGTTATTCGCAAATCCCGCTCGCAAATCCCCTCGCACCCACGCCCCGAGCATGGTACAATGTCCCCACTATGCACCGGATCCTCACCCGCCTCCGCTCCCTCCTCACCTCCAAGCGAGCACGCTTCGGCGCGCTCGCCATTCTCGTCTCGGGCGGGATGATGGCGGCCGCGCATCCGGCGCTGGCGGGATCGCTGAGCCTCACCAACACGCTGCTCTCCATCTTCGCCGCTATCGCCATGGCCATGGCGGAGGTCATCGGGAAGCTTGTCGTCGCCGTGCTCGACATCACGATCCCCATCATGCAGTACCAGGGGTTCACCAGCTCGCCGGTGGTGAACACGGGCTGGGCCATCGTGCGCGACGTCGTGAACATGTTCTTCGTCGTCATCCTCATTATCGTCGCCATGCAGACCATCTTCGGGGTGGCGAAGACGGAATGGAGGCAGCAGGTGCCGAAGATCATGGTGATGGCCATCGTCATCAACTTCTCGAAGACGCTGTGCGGCATCATGATCGACTTCGCACAGGTCATCATGCTCACCTTCGCGAACGCGCTCAAGGACATCGCCGGGGGAAACTTCATCCAGATGCTCGGACTGGGCGACATCTTTTCCCTTTCCGCGAAGGCGGACCAGTTTGCAAACTCCGCCGACGGCGTCGCCGCGACCGGAACCAGCGCCTTCGACCTCTTCGCCGCCGGCGTCGCGGCCGTGTTCATGATGGTGTGGGTGCTCGCGGTGGTGATGATCCTCCTCTGCGTCCTCGTGTACCGCGTGGTCATGCTTTGGATCCTCATCGTGATGGCCCCGCTCGCTTGGTTTACGAAGGTCGTGCCGTTCGATCAGGCGAAGGGAAGCTACGCGGACTGGTGGAAGAACTTCATCTGCTACTGCTCCATCGGCCCGGTCCTCACCTTCTTCCTTTGGCTTACCCTCGCCGTGGCCGGCTCCGGCTTCATCGCCTCACAGGACTCGGGCTTCTCCGCCGTGGCCCCGCAGGGCGAGGTCGGCATCGCGTCTGGAATGATCACCTCCATCTTCGAGTGGCAGAGCCTCCTCAGCTTCGTCATCGGCATGGCCATGCTCATGGCCGGCATGGACGCGGCAAGCAAGATCTGCTCGGGCGTCAAGGGCGGAGTCGGCTCCCTCCTCGCCGCCGGCAAGGGCGGAGGATTCATCAACCAGTTCGCGGGGGCCCAGGCGAGGAAGTACGGAGACAAGGGAACCAAGTGGGCGGGAGGGAAGGTAAAGGCCGGCGGCGCGGCGCTCGCGGGTGGCGCAGGCGATTTGGCATTGGGAGCCGGGGCGGCCGGGTTGGCGATCGCGGGATCCAAGATGGCTACCGGAAAGGCCGATTGGAGTGCCTTGAAGATGACAAGGGAAGGCCAAGCGGCGAGAGCGCAAGGAATGCGCGATCTCTCAAAGAAGATGCCGGCATCCATGGCCGGTACGGCACGCGCACTCTCCATGTCCGCCGATGCCCGGCAAGCTGATCTTGCAACCACGATGAAGAAGTCCGCCGAGGAAACGTACAAGGGCGCAAGCGACGAAACGAAGGTCGACGAGCTGGTCCGCATGGCAAACGGCGGCGGCCAGGCATTCGAGGGCGCCGCGTCGCAGGGATTGCTCGCCGAGGCCATTAAGAACCCGAAGATGCGCGAGAAGCTGGAGGCATCCGGCGCGCTCAAGAAGCTCGTGGACGGAGGCCAGATCGACGGCCTGAAGAAGGCGCTCAAGGGAACGAAGGACTTTGAAGCGATTGAAGACATGGAAAAGGGCCGGCCGGACCTGTTTAATAAGTTCGACAAGATCGATTCCACGAACGCGAAGGATCTCGACGTCGCGGCGTATGCCGATCAAAAGGTTAAGAATCGGCTTGCGGAGGTCGAGTCGGACATTTACGATAAGAACGAATATGTGATGGAGCCGGATGGGTCGGGTGGATTTAAAAACAAACTCGACGATAAAAACGAAAAAGTTAAAGGACGGTATCTCACCGAAAAGGAAGCCGTCGAGCGTGGAAAGCGCGGAAAGAAAAAGCAGGATGCGATCAATGGGAAGGGAAGGACGGGCGTGCACGAAGGCCTTTCTCCTGCAAACCTCGCGCTCGTTCCGCTCGACGAACTTGCGGCGAACCCGACGCCGAAATTGGTTGAAGGACGCGCCGATCTTGCAAGTCGGCTGATGAATTCGGACGATCCAAGCGACGCGGCAAAGCTTGCTGATCAAAAATTGTTCCAGGCGGCGGCTAAATCCGCCCTCGGTTTCAAGTTTGATGCGACGGGTAATTTTGATGGCGCTGATCCTGCAAAGCTTAAAGCCGCCGTAAAATCAAACCCGAACGTGCTGAGCAATATCCCGTCGTCAATGCTGAGCGATCCTAAGGTTCAATCGGCAATCGCGGGAGCCGTTGACATTAAGGCGGCGGAAGGCCTGGTTAAATCCTACAAAAAAGCAACTCCTGAACAGCGAACAAAAATGGACAATGGGGTTCTAAACGTCGTGTTACCAGCCATTACGGAAGCGGCTGACACGGACGGCACTCGAGGTAACACGAGCGAATATCAGACTCAAGCAGGAGAAGTTGAGGACTACATGAGCGAACAGCTGAAAAATATCAAAGCTGATGAAACAGCAAGCAATCTTACGTCCGCAACGTATACCGTCACCGTCGCCACGGAAGACCTTGCACGTATTCAGAAATCACTTAACAGCGTACTCGCTGAGATACCGGTGGCTACCGCTGACGCGAATAATGATCGAGTCAGGGAACTAGAAGATGCGAAATACCAGTTGGAGGAAGGGAAGGCACAAATGCGGAGTCGTTTGGCAGAGGCGAGGGCCGTCGTTAGCCGAGGAGGAAAAAGAGCGTAGGATAAATTCAAGCGCGTATGTCGGAGGAACAAAACGTACAACCGTCGACGACAGTCGTTCCCGAGCCCGTACTTGATTTTCTTTCGAGCTTCGACAATTTCTCATTCGTCAAGGCGTTTCTAAGCGCGCACGGTCTTCCAAAGGAGGGAAGAACGGCCCTTCTCTCCTATCAGGATAAGGCGGTTAGAAATGATGCGTCGCTTCAGGATCTTCCGTCCTTCCTCAAAGGCATTGGCGTTCCCGAAGAAATATTGACGGCGTCCGCGTGTGAGTTCGCGGCAAACTCCTTCCTTCCCATTTCCGAATGGATCCCCATCGACGTAAAAGCCCAGTTGTCCGCCTGGGGCGCCGACCTGTCGAAATACGAGGGCATCAAGCCGTTCGAAGTCGAAAAGATTCCAGAGCCTCCAAAGCCCCCCGAACCAACCCCAATCCACCAAACCCTCGCCGCCAAGGGTGCCGTGTTTTCCGACCCAATCATGCAGCACCGCCTCGAGCTCATCCTGGCATCACACCATGACGGCGTGCGAACGAAGGAGCAGGCGATGGCGGTGCTTGTGCGGTCGGTGAAGACCGGTGGACTGGAAATGAATGAGATTGAGGCGGGGAAGGTTCTTGGTATGGTTCCGGTCGCGCCGCCGGTCGTGATTGAGAAGCCTGCCGAGCCGGTTGCCACGCCAGAGGTCGCGGGCGCGAAGGCCGATCATTTCTCCGAGGCGGACGCGGCGGAGGTCGCGAAGATCGCGGAGACGAAGAAGGCCGCGATGGAGACGCCGATGCTCATTACCGACACGAAGGCTGCGTCCGACCGGATCGTCGCGGAGGCGAACCTTGTGTTTCCGTCCGGCGAGGTTCGGACGCGGTTCGACCATATCATTGACGCGCGGCTTCGGGACGTGAGGGACGGGTTCGGGACGCGGGAGAAGATGGAGGCGTCCGTTGAGTCCGGCGGCGTGGGCATGTCAGGCGCGTCGCTCGTTGCCGCGATGGAGATGGTTGAGAACATGGACGCGATGCATCATCTGGCGCTTGGGGCCAAGACGGATTTTTTGAAGGAAAAAATCGTGGCTGAGAAGGCTGAGAGGGCTGAAATGGCTGAAAAGCAGACGGCGCAGGAGGCGCAGGTGATGTCGCAGCGGTACGCGGAGATCACGGGGAAGGCACCCGATGCGCACGTCGAGCCGTCGACGTCGGCTCGTACGTCGATGGCCATTCCGGCGGCGCAGGCGACGGAGCAGCGGGCGCAGAGCATCGACACGTCGAAGGTGAAGGCGGCGATCGAGGCGACGAAGGCGGCCGGGCCCGTCGTGACGCCCGTCATGAGCGCGGCGACGATTCCTACCACCGCGAGCGGACGGCCGATCGTGGAGGACATCCGGTTCGAGCGCAAGCTGGCCGGTCCCGTCGAGGAGCTGCGCATGCTGACGCTGTCGGATTTCCGACGGCTTTCTTCCGATCCCAAGCAGGCAATTCTCCGTATCCGCGACAAGGTGGAGCTCGCCGCGCAGGAAGGCTACGAGCACCGCATCGCGGCCATCAAGGCCTGGCGCGAATCGCCGCTGTCCCAAATGTACGTCGCCGTCTCCCGCGAGGCACTGATGGCGGGGAAGAGCATTGTCGACGCCCTTGCCGACAAGCGCTCCCGCGGCGAGGAAGTTTTGAAGGACGAAGAGCTCCACGCCATCGTGGAGCTAAACGGAATCCTGAGATTTTGATACAATAGGGACGTGCGGGATTTGCGAATGGCGAATTTGTAACTAATTTTGCATATGATACGAATTGATGCGAATGTTGCTAATTCGCGAGGGACCGAAACGGACGTCGGTTCAAATTCGTAACATTCGTTGCAATTCGTATCATATGCAAAATTAGTTACAAATTCGCCATTCGCAACCTATGGAACAGTTTGTCGTCCCGCAGTTCATCGACAACGAGGACAAGATCATGGGGCCGCTGACCGGCCGCCAGTTCATTATCACCCTCGTGATGTTCATGACGCTCGCCGTGATGTGGAAGCTCATGCCCATCGTCTGGTTCGCAATTACCGGCGTGCCGTTCTTCGCGTTCTCCGTCATCCTCGCCTTCGCCAAGGTCAACGGCCAGCCGTTCCACCTCTTCCTTCTCAACCTCACCCAGACCCTCCGAAAGCCCAGGCTCCGCATCTGGGACAAGCGCCAAAACGACGCCGAGCTCCGCGCCCACCTCACGAAGGTCGCCCCGCCCCCGCCGCCGACGAGGACAAGAAAGACCTTCGCGAACGCGAGTCGGTTGCAGGAGCTGACGCTGGTGGTGAATACGGGGGGTGTGTATAAGCCGGAGGAATGAGAAGCGGGATTTGCGAATAACGAATTTGTTACTAAATTGCATATGACGCTAATTGTTACGTACGTCACGTATTCGTTACGTTCGCTGCCATTCGTGTCATATGCAATTTAGTAACAAATTCGTTATTCGCAAATCCCGCTCTCTCCATCTCCTATGACCTCCACCCAACCCTCCCAAAAACCCGGCCCCGCCACGCAGCGGTATCTCGATATCGCCGAGATTCGCGACGACATGGTGCTGATGAACGACGGGACTGTCCGATCGGTGCTGTTGGTGTCGAGCATCAACTTCGCGCTGAAGTCGGAGCAGGAGCAGGAGGCCATCATCTCGGCGTACGTCACGTTCCTGAACGGGCTCGACTATCCCATCCAGGTGGTGATCCAAAGCCGGCGGATGAACATCGACAACTACATCGTGGCGCTCGGCGAGCAGGAGAAACTGACGCAGAACGAGCTGCTCCGGACGCAGATCGGCGACTACCGCACGTTCGTCACGGAGCTCGTGGAGCTCGGTCACATCATGCAGAAGCGATTTTACGTGGTGATCCCGTACGACCCGCTCACCAACAAGAAGCGGGGATTTTTCCAGCGCCTCTCGCTTGTCCTTTCCCCCGCAGCCGCCGCCAAGCTCAATGACAAGCAGCTCGAGGACCGCCGCGAGCAGCTGGCCCGCCGCACGAACATGGCGTCCGGCAACCTCCTCTCGATGGGCCTTCAGACGGCGAGGCTCGATACCCAGGGACTGATCGAGCTGTACTACAACGCGTACAACCCGGATCTGTTCGAGGAGGAGAGGCTGGGGGAGCTGGGGAAGATCCGGACGGAGGAATAAGAAACGGGGGTGCGAATCACGAATGTGTTACTAAATTGCATATGACGCTAATTGTTACAAACGTCACGTATTCGTTACGTTCGCTGCCATTCGTGTCATATGCAATTTAGTAACACATTCGTTATTCGCAAATCCCGCCTATTTTATGGCGATTGACATCAAACAACTCTCCCATACCTCGCCGGCCCCTCCTCCCTCCGCCCCCAAGGCTCAGAAGCCCGAGGCGGCGCGGATTGCGATTGAGCGGCTGGCGCTTGAGGAGGAGCGCATCTATCGAAAGGGCGTCGTCACGGTGCGCGACATCATTTCGCCGGGATCGTTCGAGGTGAAGCCGACGTTTTTGCGGCTGTCCGGCGTATATGCCAGGACGTTGTTTATCATTACGTATCCGCGCCACATCGGCCTCGGCTGGTCGGCGCCGGTCATCAACCTGAACAAGACGCTCGACATCGCGATGTATTTCTATCCGCTCCCGTCGAACCTCGTTCTGAAGCAGCTTCAGAAGCGCGTGGGAATCATGACGGCCGGCATCTACGCCGACGCCGACAAGGGCGCGCCGCGCGACCCGATCAAGGAGACGGCGCTGCGCGACATCGAGGGGCTCCGCGACTCGCTCACGCAGGGGATCGAGCATTTCTTCCAGTTCGCCTTCTACGTCACGCTGTACGCGAAGACCGAGGAGGAGCTCGAGAAGACCACGCAGGAAGTCGAGGCGATCTTCGGCGCGAAGCTCATCTACACGAAGACCGGGTTCTACCAGACCGAGCAGGGGTTCAACTCCACGCTGCCGCTCGGCAACGACGAGCTGCAGATCACCTACAACATGAACACGTCGCCCATCGCGGCGTCGTTCCCGTTCATCTCGAGCGACCTCACGAGCGACAACGGCATCCTGTACGGCATCAACCGCCACAACAACTCGCTCATCCTGTTCGACCGATTCAGCCTGCAGAACGCCAACTCGGTCGTATTCGCCACTTCCGGAGCCGGAAAGTCGTACGCGATCAAGCTTGAAATTCTGCGCGCGCTCATGATGGGCACGGACGTGATCGTCATCGACCCGGAAATGGAATACAAGCAGCTGTCCGACGCGGTGGGAGGGACGTACATCAACGTGTCGCTCGCGTCGCCGGCCAAGGTGAACCCGTTCGATTTGCCGCGGGCGGTCGGGGAGGGAACGAAGGTGGACGACATCATCCGCAGCGCCGTCATCACGCTGAAGGGTCTCCTGCGCATCATGATCGGAAAGCCGATCCTCGCGGGCGGTGCCGTCGGATTCACGCCGGAGGAGGACTCGGTGCTCGACCGCGCGCTCATCGAGGCGTACGCCAAGAACGACATTACGCCGGAGACGACGGATCTCTCGACGGTCGTCGCGCCGGTGCTTACCGACTTTCAGGACGTGCTGGAGGGAATGGAAGGCGCCGAAAACCTCGTGGCTCGTCTTCGAAAGTACACGGAAGGGACGTTCTCCGGCCTCCTGAATCAGCCGACAAACGTGGAAATGAACAACCAGCTGGTCATCTTCTCGGTCCGCGACCTGGAGGACGAGCTCCGCCCGACGGCCATCTACACCATCGTCAACTACATCTGGAACGTGGTGCGATCGGTCCGCAAGAAGCGCATCCTCGTGATCGACGAGGCGTGGTGGCTCATGCAGTACGAGGACTCGGCGCGGTTCGTGTTCGCCCTCGTGAAGCGCTGCCGCAAGTATTACCTCGGGATCACCACCATTACCCAGGACGTGAACGACTTCCTGCGCTCGCAGTACGGCCAGGCCATCGTGAACAACTCGTCGCTCCAGCTCCTCATGAAGCAGAGCCCGAGCGCGGTCGACCTCATCCAGAAGACGTTCAACCTCACCGACGGCGAGAAGTTCCTCCTGCTCGAGTCCGGCGTCGGCGAGGGGATCTTCTTCGCGGGACAGAAGCACGCGGCGATCAAGATCGTGGCGTCGTACGCGGAGGACCAGATCGTGACCACGAACCCGCAGCAGCTGCTGCAGATGGAGAAGGCAAAGAAGGACTTCGAGGCGCAGATCTCGGCGGAGCGCGACAGCGTTCCCCCTCCTCATGGGGAGGAGGGGTCAGGGGCGGTCGATAGTAGCGAGTCGGACGAGGACGAGCCCAGCGAGGCCGAGAAGGCCGCGGCGGACGCGGCGGCAGCGCTCATCGCGCAGGAATCGGCGGGGCAGGCGGAGGCGGACCGGATTAAATCGTCGATGCAGAGCTAGCGTATGATGTCTCCGAAAACACGTCGAAACATTCTGATCGCGATCCTCGTCGCCCTGGCGCTTCTGATCGCGTTCCTGCTCTGGTTCTTTTTGAAGCCCAAGCCGAAGACGATCGTGATCGTCCCGCCGGTCGTGGCCGAGAAGCCGCTTCCGACCGCCCCGACGAAGCCGACCGTCACCCAGGAGAAGGCCAAGAAGGAACAGGCCGTGCGCACGGCGTCGGCAAGCCTGCAGTCGGCCTCGAAGACGTTCGCGGAGCGCTACGGGAGCTATTCCACGGAGGCGGACTTCGCGAACCTGACGGACGTGCTCCCGCTCATGTCGGCGTCCTATGCCGCCACGACCGCGAAGTATATCGAGACGGCCGTGAGCCCCAAGGAATACTATGGCGTCACGACGCGCGTCATTACCGTGACGATCGACGCGGAGGACGATACGGCCGGTACCGCGCAAGTGACGCTTACCACCCAGCGCGAGGAGGCAAAGGGCGACGTGCAGAACGTGACGGTAAAATATCAGGATTTGGTCCTGTCGTTCGCGAAGGAGGGCGGGGAGTGGAAGGTGGGGAACGCGGTGTGGAAATAGTTCGCGTCCTCGATTGGATTTTTCCGCGTTTCTGTCTTCGTTGCAACGCCGAAGGATCATCTTGGTGCGACTCCTGCGCCATGACCTTTGTTCCGCGGCCCGCCGAGGCGTGCTGCGCGTTCTGCCACGCGACGGGATCGCCGACCACGTGCGCGGACTGTCGCCCCGAGACGTTCCTTGATGGGCTTACGTCCGTCGCGCCGTATGGAAACGCGATCGTCCGCGAGGCACTGACCAATTGGAAATATCACGCCGACCCCGAGATGGGGAAGGCAATCGACCTGTGGATAAGGCAGTCGGTAGGATCGCGCGATCGATCGTCGTTTCCTGCGGACGCGGTTGTTACCTTTCTTCCGCTTCATGTATCGCGCCGTCGACACCGAGGCTTCGACCAGGCCGAGGAAGTGGCACGATCGCTCGCATCCGCCCTTGGCACGCCGCACAAATCGTTGCTGCAACGGACGACCGCGACGGCCTCGCAGGCCCAGCGCTCCGCCTCGGAACGGAAGGTCGGCGATCTCGATGGAATCTTCGAAACGGTCGGCCCCGTTCCCGAGTCGGTCATCGTCTGCGACGACGTCTGCACGAGCGGCGCGACCATCGACGCGGCGGCCGAGGCGCTCAAGAGGGCGGGGGCGAAGCGCGTCTGGGGGTTCGTCGTCGCCCAGGGTGGGTAGGGAGCGCGAAAGGGGTCAGGTCCGGAATCGGGAAAAATTCCCGATTCCGGACCTGACCCCTTTCGCTTATTCAGCTCTTGATCTTTCAATCCCGTTCCGGTAATCTGACGGCACCCGGAGAGGTACCCAAGAGGCTGAAGGGGCGGGATTGCTAATCCTGTAGGCCGGGTATTCTCGGCGCGGGGGTTCGAATCCCCCCCTCTCCGCCACAAAAAGACAACCCAATCCGGGTTGTCTTTTTCGTCCAATGGACAATGGCGTTCGAATCGCGTAAAATGACAGCAGCTCGACCCTTGTCCCGATCTTTTTCTCACGGAGAGATGGCCGAGCGGTTTAAGGCACCGGTCTTGAAAACCGGCGAACTGAAAGGTTCCGTGAGTTCGAATCTCACTCTCTCCGCCACTTCGACGAACATTTTATGGAGGAAGAAATCCAAACCGAATCGGAATACCGGCTCGCCGGTCCCGGCCGACCTCGCGTCGTCTGGGAAATTGACGAGTATCCGCGGCAGACGCGGTCGCGTCGTTGGTACATGGTCATGGCCGTCGCGGGCGTGTCGCTGATCGTATATTCGATTGCGACGGCGAACTTCCTGTTCGCGGTGATTATCCTCATGGCGGGGATCATCACGCTCATCTCCGACTTCAAGCACCCGGACCGCATTCCCGTGGCCGTCACGAGCACGGGTCTCGTCGTCGGGGAAACGTACTACGATTTCCGATCCATTCGCGACTTCGCCCTCGTGTACGAGCCGCCGGAGGTGAAGCTCCTGTACGTCACCTTCCGCCAGCTCTGGCAGCCCATGCTCGCCATTCCGCTCGAGGATGTCGATCCGAACGTCGTCCGAAAGGAACTTCTTCCGTTTTGCCTGGAAAACCTGGACAGAACCAGCGAAACCTTGACGGAAGTGCTGCGGAGAGTGTATAAACTCTGAGATTTCAAGATTGGATCGGCCAATTCTGAAAGCCGTAGTTTGGCGCTTGTAGCTCAGTTGGATAGAGCATCAGCTTGCGGAGCTGAGGGTCGCAGGTTCGAGTCCTGCCAAGCGCACCACAAAGAGACCGTCCGAACGACGGTCTTTTTGTTTGTCGTCGCGACGTATTGACAGAATCGCGATTTTGCATCACCCTTGTGGTTCCTGCAGGAGGTTTTGCATGGAACCGTCGGAAATTCAAGTAGAAATCCAGAATGAACTGAGCGACCTGCTGGCGCGGTGGACGCGTCTCGTCGCGCGCGCGGAGGAAAACGGAATGCGGATCGGATTTCTTCCGATTGCCGCGCCGAGTGGAATTCCTCGGTTGGAACCGCCGGTCGCGGTCGCAGAGGTGTTGCCTCCGAGCCTTCCCGCCGAAACGGTCCCGGTCGAACCGATTGCCGCGCGAGGGGAGGCATCGTGCGTGATCGTTTCCTATCCCGACCGCGGCACGGGGCCGTCATTGGCCGAACGGGCCGGGTGGCACGATGCCCTGCGGGATGGGTTGCCGGTCCTTCGGCATCCGCCCGAGGCGATGGAGGACGAGGCTTCCGATCTGTTCGAATTTGTCCGGGACGAGCGTCGCCTGGGCATGTTCCCACCCGGCATCCAGGTTCTTCTGCTCCAATATGTCGTGGCGCGTACCCGATTTCGTCAGGCTCACGGCCTGGACGACCGTCTGGCCGCGCCGATCATCTCGGCCGTAGGGAAGTACGCGGCGCGCACGCAGATCGGGTACGTTTACGGCGCGAAGCGGGACCATGGTCCCCTGGGAGGAACCTGGAAGCATGACGCGCAGGCGTACCTCAACGAGCTTTCCGACGTGGCGGCGGAGTCGGCGGACGGAAGCGTCACGCCGGGCCGTCTCATCCGGCTGCTCGAGCTGTCCGTGGAGAACGCGGAGCCGTCCGAGGACGTGTTCGATTCCCTCGACGTCGCGATTCGCGGAGGCGTGTCGCAAAGCGATTCGCGCGTCGTGCGGATCCTCGAGCCGTTCCTCTCGGATCTGGACGCCACCGGCCAGTACAAGACGCTGCGCGGAGCCATCCGCGCCGCGGGCAGGAAGTCGCAGGCGGTCGCGGTGATTGCCGAGGAGTCCGCTCCCGTACTTGCTGGCTGGCCCTGGCTCGCCTTCACGCGCGGGAAGCTAGCGGTAATGGTTGGCGGCGATCCTCGCGAGCCGAACCGGGTTCGCATTCAGGACGCCTTCGGGTTCGCGGAGCTCGCCTGGGACCCGTCCGCCGATCGGAGCAACCTGCTCGCGCAGGTACGGGATCGGGTCGCCTGCGGAAAGGTGGATCTTGTCATCATCCTGCGCCGGTTCATCGGCCACGACGTGGACAACGTGGTGTTGCCGGCATGTCGCGCCGCGTCGGTCCCGTGGGTTTCCGTGCCGACCGGGTATGGGATCAGCAGGATCAGGCAGGAAATCGAGCGCATGGTCGCGCGGCCCCAGTAGGTACGGCCCGTCGGGGACACCGGCGGGTTTTTTTGTTACAGTGGCCGCGTTATGTCCCTCCACCTCTCATCGCCCGTCACGTCCATCCCCGGCATCGGCGCTCTTGCCGCGAAGGATCTTCGAAACCTTGGAATCGTCTCGGTGCGCGACCTGGTGCTGTACCTCCCGTACCGCTACGAGGACTATTCGGTCGTCCGGCCCATCGGGTCGCTGCGCCACGATGACACGGTGACGGTCACGGGACGCGTGCGACAGATTGAGTCGCGGGCGAGCAAGAACCGGAAGGTGACGCTGACCGAGGCGATCGTCGAGAACGAGACGGGCGAGATCAAGGTCACGTGGTTCAACCAGCCGTACCTCGAGAAAACGCTGCGCGCCGGGTTTCGGATTTCCGTCGCGGGCCGAGTCGACAGCCGGTTCGGCGGGGTGCGGACGATCGTGAGCCCGGTGTGGGAGCCGGCGGGGGACAGGGTGCACACGGGGCGGATCGTGCCGGTGTACGGGCTCAGCGGTACGCTGACGATGCGGAGGCTGCGCGGGGCGATCGAGCACGCGCTGACGGCGGCGGGGGAACTCATCGACTTTTTGCCGGCCGAGATCCGCGACGAGGAGTCGTTTCCCGCCCGCGACGTCGCGATTCGCAACGTCCATTTCCCGGAGTCCCGCGCCGAGCTCGACGCGGCGATTTCGCGCCTCAAGTTCGACGAGCTGCTCATCCACCAGCTGATGTTCGCCCAGGTTCGAAAGGAACGCGCCGTGCGGCCGGCGACGCCGGTCGCCACGGACGCGGAGTTTTTGAAATCGTTCGTCGGATCCCTCCCGTTCCCGCTTACCCAGGCCCAGCGTCGATCCGCCTGGGAGATCGTCCAGGACTGCGCGCTCGACCGCCCGATGAACCGCCTCCTCGAAGGCGACGTGGGAAGCGGCAAGACCGCCGTCGCCGCCATCGCGATCGCCGGCGTCCTCCGTGCCAGCCACGCCGCCGCCTACCTCGCCCCGACCGAGATCCTCGCCTCGCAGCAGCACGCCGCGCTCGGACGATTCTTTTCCTTGGACGACAGCGTCGGCCTCGTCGGGCTGCTTACCGCGTCGCAGGCGAAGATCGGGGGCGAGTCCGTGACGCGCAAGGAGTTGTTCGCGGCAGTCGCCGACGGTCGCGTCCGCTGTCTCGTCGGGACGCACGCGCTGCTGCAGCAGGGGATCGAGATCCCAGGATTGGCACTGGTCGTCGTCGACGAGCAGCACCGGTTCGGCGTGCAGCAGCGGAAGGCGCTGCTCGACCGGCTGCCCGCGCCGCACCTCCTCTCGATGACCGCGACGCCGATCCCTCGCTCGCTCGCGCTTACGATCTGCGGCGACCTCGACCTGTCGATCCTCGACGAGATGCCGAAGGGAAGGAAGCCCGTCGCGACGAAGCTCGTGTTCGACAAGGAGCGCGCCGCGATGTGGGCGCAGATCGTCGCGGAGATCGCTCTTGGCCGCCAGGCGTTCGTCGTGTGCCCGCTCATCGACCCGTCCGACGCGCTCGGCGCCAAGTCCGTCTCGGAGGTCGCGGCGATGCTCAAGCGGACGCTTCCGCGGACCGTCCGCGTCGGCATCCTCCATGGCAAGCTCCCGTCCGACGAGAAGGCCGCGATGATCGCCGCGTTCCGCGACCGCGCCGTCGACCTGCTCGTCTCGACCACCGTCGTCGAGGTCGGCGTCGACATCCCGAACGCGACCATGATGGTCATCGTCGGCGCCGAGCGCTTCGGACTTTCCCAGCTCCACCAGCTCCGCGGACGCGTGGGACGGTCGGATATCGCCTCGACGTGCTACCTCGCCCCCGACGGCTGGAGCCCCGACGCGAAGGAGCGCCTCACCGCTATGACGCGCACCACCAACGGCTTCGAGCTCGCCGAGATCGACCTCAAGCTCCGCGGGGCAGGGAACGTCTTCGGCAGCGCCCAGTCGGGCTTCCCGGACTTCAAGCTCGCGACCCCCGCCGACGTCCCCCTCATGAAAAAAACCCGCGACGTGGCGTCGCGGGTTCTTGCGGCCGATCCGGAGTTGGAGGGGCATCCGTTATTGAAAGAGTTTGTGGGGAGGGAGTTGGATGGGGTGCATTTGGAATGAGCGGGATTTGCGAATAACGAATGAGTTGCTAAATTGCATATGACACGAATGGTCACGAACGTAACGAATTCGTTACGTTCGTAGCAATTGGCATCATATGAAATTTAGCAACCCATTCGTTATTCGTAACTAAAGGTCCTTGACCGTCTTGATCGTCTTCGGCCCGACGGTCTTGTCGATCCCCATCCTCTTTGCCTCGCTCGCACGCCGCTCGATCTGGACGACCGACCGCACCTCGCCTCCAAGCCCGACCTCGCCGACGAATACCGTCGGGCTCTCCGCGACCGTTCCGCGCGACGCCGAGACGATCGCCGCGCACACGGCCAGGTCCGCCGCCGGCTCGCGCAGCTCGAGGCCGCCGATGACGTTCACGTACACGTCCGATTCGCCCAGTTTCAATCCTGCGTGCTTCGACAGGATCGCGCAGAGCATTTGCAGCCGGTTCTGGTCGAACCCGGACGCACGCCGCGTCGGCGTCCCGTAGCTCGCCTTTTCCACGAGCGCCTGGACTTCGACGAGGAACACGCGCGATCCCTCGACGGCCGCGGCGATGACCGATCCCGGGACGTTGCGACGCTCCTCGAGAAATCGCGCCGACGGGTTCTCGACCGCCTTCATTCCTCCCGCCGTCATTTCAAACACACCCACCTCGTCCGTCGCGCCGAACCGATTCTTCGCGGCGCGCAGAATCCGATACGCGTGCACCGGGTCGCCCTCGAGCGAGACGACGACGTCGACCAGATGCTCGAGCGTCTTCGGCCCGGCGATCGACCCGTCCTTCGTCACCTGTCCGATGAGCAGGACCGGGATGTTCGTCCGCTTCGCCAGCTCGAGCAGAAGGGAAGTGGCATATCGAACCATCGCCGGCGTCCCCGCTGCCGAGTCGAGATCCGACGACGAGAGCGTCTGCACGGAATCGACGATCGCGAGCGCCGGCTTCTCCTTCTCGATCGTCGCGACGATCGTCTCGATCGGCAGGGCCTCGAGGAAGTTGACGTTCGACGCGTCGAGCCCGAGTCGAGAGAATCGTCCCGCGAGCTGCGGCGCGGATTCTTCGCCGGAGACGTAGAGGGAAGGGAT
>JBAXQK010000019.1:0-19570 GCA_037131775.1 Candidatus Uhrbacteria bacterium | reverse complement strand
GCACCGCAACGGCCCGACGGGAATGGTCCGTCTGTTCTTCGACAAGACGAGGACAAGCTTCAAGAACCTCGACCTCCGCATGGGCGGCAGCAACCAGTACGGCTCCGACATGCCCGTCCCGCCCCCAATGCCGTCCGCCCCGCCGCCGGTCGATCACGGCTTCGTCCCTCCGCCGGTCGATAGTTTGTAGTGAGTGGTTGGTAGTGAGTAGTCGAAACACGACGAAACTGCTATCATTCCACCCGTTCACTACTCACAACTCACAACTCACTACTCACTACAAACAACCCACCAATATGTTCTCCAAGATCAAAGCCATCAAGGACATCCGCGACCAGGCCAAGAACATGCAGTCCGCGCTCGAGGAGGTCGTCTGCACCGGCACCGGCGGAAAGGAAAAGGTCAGGATCACGATGAACGGCAACCAGCGCATCCTTTCCATCGACATCGACGACGAGCTGATGACGAACAAGCCGGCTCTGAGCCAGGCGCTCATCGAGGCGTTCGGAAACGTGACGAAGGACCTGCAGAAGGAAATGGCCGGCAAGATGAAGGAGATGGGCGGATTGCAGGATATGATTAAAAGCTTGGGTATGTAGTTTGTTGTGAGTAGTGAGTAGTCGATATGACGGTACAATCGTACAAAGACCTGAATGTCTGGCAAGCCGCCATGAACCTGGTCACTGATGTGTACCGACAGACTGAATCGTTTCCGAAGCATGAGCTTTTCGGACTGGTCTCACAGATACGCAGATGTGCGGTCTCAATTCCATCAAACGTCGCAGAGGGAAGCCGACGTGGCACCAGGAAAGACTTCAGACATTTTGTTCTGATTGCATATGGCTCTGGTGCCGAGCTCGAAACCCAACTGGAAGTTGCGAAGCGCCTGGGGTACATTTCAAATGAATTCCACGTTGGTCTAGAACAAAAGCTTACGGATATCATGAGAATGCTCAATGGTCTGACGAGGTCCCTCGACGAACAGTCGTAACTACTCACAACTCACTACTCACGACAAACAATCCGCATGCGCCGCTTCCCGGAACCAATTCAAAACGCCGTCGCGAGCTTCGCGCGGCTGCCAGGCGTGGGGCCCAAAACGGCCCTGCGCTTTGTGTATTATTTGCTCAAGCTGCCGAAGCACGACCTCGAGGTAATGGCCCGATCGGTCGTCGCGCTCGCGGACATCAAGGTGTGCGCGACCTGCTTCACGTACGGCGAGGCCGAGACGTGCGACATCTGCCGCGACGAGAAGCGCGACAAATCGATCCTCTGCGTCGTGGAGGAACCGCGCGACATCTCGACGCTCGAGTCGACGGACGCGTATCGCGGGCACTACCACGTCCTCGGCGGGACATTGAATCCGATCGAGGGGATCACGCCGGACGTGCTGCGAATCCGCGAGTTGCTGGAACGCGTGCGATCGACGGAATCGATCCGCGAGGTGATCCTGGCGTTGTCCCCGACCGTCCATGGAGAGGCGACCATGATGTATCTCACAAAACAGCTGTCGCCATTGGGACGACGGGTGACGAGACTGGCAAGGGGCCTGCCGATCGGGGCGAGTTTGGAGTACGCGGACGAGATTACGCTGGGGGATGCACTTAAGGGGCGGAGGGATTCGTAAAGAAAAAAGCCGACCGCGTGGGGTCGACTAGTGGGCGGCGGAGGCCGCTTCCTCCGCTTGGTCGCGCGCGTGGCGCAGGCGGATGAGAAGGATGCGGTCGTTGACGGCCGCGTGGCTGCAGGAGGCGAAGAAGTCCTTCGATTCCTGGCTGTCGTGACCGAGGGCATGCTCCTCGATCGACGGGATGTGGATGGACTGCGGGATCCGCTTCGCGTTTTCCGCGAGCATTTCCTCGATCTGCGCGTCGGTGAGTCCTGAGAGTGTCGTCATGCCCGCTCCATATAGGAAGGCCAAGATAAAGCAAAAATCCTCTACTGTCAAGAGGATTCCCCAAAAGAAAATCTCCGCGCTAGGCGGAGATTTTTTCGATCTTGAGCTTGGTGAACGGCTGGCGGTGACCGACGTGGCGGCGATAGCGCACCTTCGGCTTGTACTTGACCACCAGGATCTTGTCGGCGCGGCCGTGCTCGACGACGGTGGCCGAGACGACGGCTCCCGTGACGAACGGCGCTCCCACCTTCACGCTCTTGCCTTCCTCGTCGGAGACGAGCATGGCTTCGAACGCAATGGCCTTGCCCGCTTCGGTCTCCAGCAGCTCAACCTTGAGCTCCTGTCCCTCGCGGACAATGTACTGCTTTCCGCCGGTCTTAATGACTGCGAACATATTTCACTCGCGGCTTCCCAGTCCCCTCGGGCGGTATTGCCTGCGATCCTAACGAATTACAGCGGAATAGTACCGTTACGGGAGTTGGATGTCAAGCGAATCGCCCCGTTTCAGTCCGTGTTCCGCGGCAATCCCGGCATTCAGCTCCAAAACCTCATTAATATCGCCATTTGGCCGAACGCTTGGAGGATTCACGTCCGTCGAGACGGGCATATCCGGCTCGATTCCGACGACGATCCCGTCGCGCAACCAGACGATATCGATTGGAAACCGCATCCCCTTCATCCAGAACGCCGGACGCGACAGGTCATCGAATAGGAACAACATGCCGCGGTCTTGGTCAAGATAGACGTGGTCGGAGAGTCCGATGCGGCGTTCCTCCGGGGAATCGGCGATCTCGACGGAAATGATTGTCCCGTCGGGGAAACGGACCGTCGGATGAGGCGTTTTCCAGAGTCCGAATATCCAAACGATCAGATAGAAGACGATGAGTCCCGTCATCACGACGAACGCGGGGACCATCGACCAGAACCGAAAGAATCGTCGCGATGCAACCCGTTGCTCGTGCGTCCGCTGCGGAGGCTGGATCATAGTGCTTTGTCCTGCTTCGACAAAACGATCGCGACGACGAACATGAGTGCGACGATGGCGGCGAGGGCGATCAGTTTTTCCTTGCTCTGGAGGAACAGCGCCGAGCAGCCGAAGACGATGGCGACAAGATAGTAGGCCGCGACGATCTGGCGCTGGCTCCAACCGCGGTCGAGCAATCGATGGTGGAGGTGCTTGCGGTCGCCCTTGAACACTTGGGAAAGTCCTCCGGCGCGGAAGCGGCGAACCATGATCCACACGACGTCGAGCATCGGGATCGCGATCACAAGCAGCGCGGTCGCGAGCTTTCCGCCCGAGATGACGGCGAGCGTGCCGACGATAAAGCCGACGAAGGTGCTGCCGCCTTCCCCGAGGAAAATCTTGGCCGGGTGGAAGTTAAACGCCAGGAACCCGAGCATCGCGCCGAGACATACCGTCGCGAACGTGGCGACATCGGGCTGGAAGTACGCGGCGGTCGAGGCGAGCAGGAGAACCATGAGCGTCCCGATCGACGAGACGCCGGTCGCGAGTCCGTCGAGGCCGTCGAGGAACTTCGTCGTGTACATGACGACCATCAGCCAGACGAAGACGATGACATTCGACTGCCAGTGCGCGAGGAGGATCACGCCGCCGAGTGGGTTCGTCAGCTTCGTGACCTCGATTCCGAACGCGATCGCGGTGAGCGCGGCGAGGACGGGGGCGACGATGGCGGCCTTCGCGGGCAGGTTGTATTTGTCGTCAAGGAATCCGCCGACCATGAGGATCAGTCCCGCGACGAGAAATCCGACGTAATGGGTCGCCGTCACGTCGCCGCCCGTCAGCAGGCTCGTCGAGCCGAGCAGAACGACCATGACCGTCGCGACCGACGCGAAAATCGCCAGTCCGCCGAGCAGCGGCGTTGCGTTCGCGTGAATCTTCCGTCCGCCGGTCGGACGGTCAACGATTCCGAATCTCAACGCCAGCCAACGGACGACGACCGTCGCGACCGTCGCGAGAAAAAATGCCCCGAAGAACGACCCGATCATAGCGCCGTTCCCTTCTCAATCTCAATCCGACCGCCCGGATGCAGCACGATCGTGTCGCGACGGCTCACCCGTCCTTCAAGCAACGCCGTCGCGATCGCGTTGTCCACCTCTTCCTGGATGATGCGTCGCAACGGTCGCGCGCCAAACTTCGGGTCGTAGCCCTTCGTCGACAGCTCCGCGACCGCCTCGTCCGTTGCGCGGAACATGATTCCCTTCGCCTCGAGACGCTCGGCGACCTGGGCGATCATGAGATAGGTGATCTGCTGGACGTCGTCGGGCGTCAGCGGGTGGAAGACGATGATCCCGTCGAAGCGGTTCAGCAGCTCCGGTCGGTACGTTCCGTGCAGCTCTTCCTCGATGAGCCGCGTCTTCATCTGGTCGGCCGGAACCCCCTCGGACACGGCCTTCTGGATGTACGCGCTTCCCGCGTTCGAGGTGACGATGATGATGCAGTTCGTGAAGTCGACGACGCGACCGACCGAGTCGGTGAGCCGGCCCTCGTCGAACACCTGGAGGAACAGGTTGAGGATGTTCGGGTGCGCCTTCTCGAACTCGTCGAGCAGGATGAGCGAGAACGGGTTGCGACGGACGGCCTCGGTCATGAGCCCGCTGTCCCCTCCCGGCGCGCCGATGAGCCGGTACACGCTCGCCTGGTCCTGGTATTCGCTCATGTCGAACCGAAGCATCGCGTTCTCCCCGCCGAAGTACGACGCGGCCACGGCCTTCGCGAGCGCAGTCTTTCCAACGCCGGACGGGCCTAGAAACAGGAAGGTCGAGATCGGCCGGTTCTGCGCCCGGAGCTCGGTCCGCGCGCGACGCAGCGCCGAAGACACGGCCTTCACGGCCTCCTCCTGCCCGATCACGCGCGCATGGATCGTCGATTCGAGCGTCAGCAGCTTGTCCTTCTCGTCCGTGGAAACCTGCGTCATCGGGATCCCCGTCTTCGCCGCGAGGACCTTCTCGACGTCGTCGCCCGTGACGATCGCGTTCTCCCCTCGGGCCTTGAACGCGACGAGGGCGGCCTCCTTGCAGACGCCGATCGCCTTCTTCGGAAGGTAGGAGGCGTGGACGTATCGGTCGGAGAGAAGGACGGACCGCTCGACCGCGTCATACGTGAAGATGACGTTCTGATCGTATTCGATCGTGCCAACCTTCGACTCGACGATGCGGATTGCCTCGGTCGTATCTGGCTCGGGAACGTTCACGACCTCGAAGACGCGGGAGATCGGCGACCGCTCGAAGGTTTGCGCGTATGCCTCGGGGGTCGTGGTCGCGATCACGAATGCCATTCGGCGCGTGAGGGCGTCCACGAGGAGCGAGGCGAGTTCCGACCCCGTCTCGACGAGCTGCTCGATGTTCTGCATGACGAGTACGACGTTCCCCGAGCGTCCGGAGTCGTTCAGCACGCCGATAAGTCTCTGCTGTGCCTCGGACGCGTCGACTCCCGAGATGACCGCCGACAGCACGACGCTCACGAGGCGACGGTCCTGAAGCATCTTGGGAACGTCCTCCCGCACCATCAGCTCGGCAAGTCCCGAAATCAGCGCGGTCTTCCCCACGCCTTCCGGACCGACAAGCAAGACGCTTCGACCGCCGCCCTCGATCACGCGCAACAGCTCCTCCATCTCCGCGTCGCGCCCGATGAGCATCGGCAGGCGTCCTCCCACCGCCGCGGTCGTAAGATCCTCGGAAACGGAATCGAGCGCCGGCGTCTGGATGGCGGTCATGGAGCGGTTCATCGGCCCGGTGGGCTTGAACGCGGCGGCGCGGCGGTACTTGTCGTACCGCTCCCGGAGCGCGTCCGTGATGCGAATCCATTCGACGACGTTCGAGAGCCGAGCCTCGTCGACCTTTACGTCGTACAGGAGCTCCTGGACGAACGGGTCGCGACGGTACGACTCGTAGAACAGTTCGATGGGGGAAACGGACGATCGGTCACGAACGACCGCGTTTTGGAACGCCGCGATCAGGGTCTGCTCGGCATCCTCGGAAAAGGTCGGCCCGGGGCCGGTCGGAACGGAAAGGAGACGGCGGTTGATCGCGTCGCTTATCGCGTCAAACCGAAGGCCGAGACGGCCGAAGACGACCGGAACGTCGCCGTGCGACAACGATGAGATGAACAGGTGCAGCGGCTGGATCGAGGCGTGACCGAATGAAGATGCGAGCTTATACGCGTCCTCGACCGTCTTCATCGCGTCCGGGTGGTACAGGTCGGCGACGTTGACGCGCTCTCCTTCCGGAACGGGACTAAAGTCCCTCTGAATTTCGAAATTCCCAGGGACTTTAGTCCCGTCTGGCATCGTTGTTTTCCTCCGCGTCACCTCGCACATCCGCTGGAACACGAACGACGACGCCAGCAAGAACAGCGAGAACGACAATCCCACGAAGCTCGGACGGAATACCGCGCGCGCGAATGCCGTCATTCCACTGGGAATCACGTACAGGTACATCCCCCATCCGAACCAGAGGAAAAATAGGAATGCCGCGGCCAGGATTCCCGCGCTGACGGCCGTCTGAACCTTTTGTGCCAGCCGCTTCTTCGCGAGCGACGCGTCGTCTAG
This sequence comes from Candidatus Uhrbacteria bacterium, assembly GCA_037131775.1. GTDB lineage: Bacteria > Patescibacteriota > Patescibacteriia > UBA9934 > GWF2-40-263 > YC12-FULL-57-11. Next base: position 13,105 of record JBAXQK010000019.1, on the reverse strand, counting down.
CCGTTCCGACCAAATATAAGCCTTCCCGTCGATGAGGACGCCGGCGCGGGGGGTCGAAGGGATCGGGGGGTTCGAAGGGATCATGTTAAAAAACAATCAGCCCGACCGCGTGGTAGAGCAAGCCGAGAATGGCCATCGGAAGGGCAAGGACGTAGACGGCAAGCCCGACGAACGCGGCCGACGACCAGACGGCAACCGCGCCACCGCGCACGAAGATCATCGCGAACCGCACGCCGAAGCTGATCGCGCGCCCGCTCCATTCAGTGTCGCCGTACATCGGAACGAACAGGTTCCTTACCCACACCCCGAGCGAGAAGCGCTCGGAGGCGTCCCGGACGAATTTTTGAAACCATGCGGTCATGATGGCGAGGCCGCGCGTGTACCACCACGCCGGAAGCGAGACGATGCCGTCGAATAGTTCCGTGAGGACGAGACGCAAAACCATATGCGTACAGTTTACCATAAATCGATTGCATTGACAGAAGCGCAATAATCGCGTATCCTGCCGGTTCGTGCGCGGATCCTCCGAGCACAACCCAGAGGTTTTCATGCCCCTCCCCGCCTTCTCCCCCTGCCAGCACTTCATACAGGCCGTCCTCCCCGGTCTGATCCACGCGGACGCGTCGCTCACGCACGTGGTGGCAAGCTACAACCGGATCGGATCCAGAAGGCCTGCGCTGCCCGCGGAAATTCTCCGTGCCGACGGACTGACCTCGCTGCTGTTTTCAGAGCTGACGCTCGGACGGATCCAAACGGACGTCGTCCGGGTCGTTCGGAAGGAATCCGACCCTCTGGTCCCGATGATCGCGACCGTCTACGTCGGCGGACGAAAGTTTGTCGAGATGATGCAGCTCGTCGTTCTCCTCCGCGAGGCTCGTCCGGACGCCAGGATCGTCGCCATCGCCTGTCCGTGCATCACGACGGACCAGGAGGAGACCGTCAGGCGCGGCATCCAGGCCGGCAAGCTCGCGGCAGCGGCATGGAGCGATTGCAGCGGAACGAACATGACCCGCGACATCCATCGCGCGGTCGAAAAAAACTGGATCTCCGACAAACCGGACATCCAGGTCTCTCACCACTCGACGAATTCCGTCGACCTTGGCGCCTAGCCTTAGGCGCCCTTTTCTTTTCTCAGTTCCTCCATCAGTCGCAGATAAAACCGCAGGTTGTGGATCGTCGCCAGCCGCATGGCCAGCATCTCGCCGACCGAGAACAGATGGCGGAGATACGCGCGGGAAACGGTCTTGCACGTCGAGCAGTCGCACCACGCGTCCACCGGCGACTCGTCGAACGCGCTAGCCTCGCCCGTCACGTTGAGTTTCTTGTAAAAGTCGGTGGGTCGCTTCGAGAAGTCAATCGTCGTCGGATCCTGCGCCCAGGTGAACAGAGTCCCGTGCCGCGCGTTTCGCGTCGGAATCACGCAGTCGAACATGTCCACGCCGAGCGAGACGTAATGCACGATCTCCTCCGGCATTCCCCCGCCCATAAAATACCGTGGCTTGTCCGCCGGCATCTTGTCGCAGATGAACTCCGCGATCCGATACGCGTCCTCGCGCGATTCGCCGACGGAGAGCCCGCCGATCGCGTACCCGTCGAACCCGATCTCGACGAGTCCCTCGACGGATTTCTGGCGCAGGTCCTCGTGCGTACCGCCTTGGACGATTCCGAAGAGGTTCTGTCCCGGCGGCAGCGCGTCCTTGCACCGCCTCGCCCAGCGCAGCGATAATTCCATCGCCTGCTCGTACCGCTCGCGCGTCGAGTCGCCGGCCGCGACGTCGTCGAACTGCATCACGATGTCGGACCCGATTGCCGCCTGCATTTGCATCGACAGCTCCGGCGTCAGATGAATCCGCTTGCCATCGATGTGCGACTGGAACGTGACGCCCTCCTCGTTCGTCTTGTTCATCTTCGAGAGACTGAACACCTGGTACCCACCCGAGTCGGTAATGATCGGCTTCTTCCATCCCATCAGATGATGGAGACCTCCCAGCTTTTTTATCCCCTCCAACCCCGGACGAAGCAGCAGGTGGTACGTGTTCGACAAGACGATCGACGCCCCAAGCGCCTCCACGTCCGCCGACGACAGCGTCTTCACCGCCCCCTTCGTCGCGATCGGCATGAAGCAGGGCGTCTCGACGATTCCATGAGGAAGGGTAAGACGGCCTCGGCGGGATTTTCCGTTGGTTGAGAGAAGTTCGAACATATTCGTTTTCAAGCAGCTCAACATACCTCACAGCTGCAATGTATCTTGAGTTGCTCAACATACATTGCAGCTGTGAGGTATGTTGAGCGATTTACTAGTTCAGATTCAACTCCTCCAGCATCTTCCTCTGCTCCTTCGACAGCTTCGTCGGCGTCACGACCTGGACGATGAACACGTGGTCGCCTCGGCCGTTGCCTGCCGGGACTCCCTTTCCGCGGACGCGGATCTCGGTTCCCGACTGCGTGCCCGGCTCAATTTCCAATTTCCATTTTCCATCGATAATTTCCGTTTCGATGCTCGCCCCGAGCGCGGCCTGCGTGAAGCCGAGGTTGAGCGACGAGTAGATCGTCGATCCCTCGCGCTCGAAGCGCGTGTCGTTCTTCACGTGGAGGCGGACGAACAGGTCGCCGGTTTGTCCTCCACGGATTGCCTCGCCGCCGCCGCGGACGCGCAGCGTGTTGCCGTTCTCGACGCCGGACGGGATGTGAACCGTGAGCGTCTTCTTTCCGCGGACGATTCCGTCGCCGTGGCACGCCTTGCAGTTCGTCGACGGAACCTTTCCTTCGCCGCGGCACGTCCCGCACGCGACCTTGGACTGGAACGTTCCGAGGATCGTTCGCTGCTGGACGACTTTGACGCCCCTGCCGCCGCAGTCGTCGCAATCCTTCATCTTCGTCCCAGGCTCGGCGCCCTTGCCGTCGCATTTCTCGCACGCGTCGAACTTGGACAGGTGTAATTCCTTGTCGACGCCAAAGATCGAATCCTTAAACGTAAGCTCGGCATCAACCTGGATGTCATTCCCTCTCGGCGCGGCGTGGCGGCCTGCTCCGCCACCGAACATGCTCCCAAACATTTCTCCCAAATCCTCAAACCCGCCGCCCTGGAACCCGGAGAAATCGAACCCTCCGAACCCCTGGCCGCCACCGAATCCCTGTCCGCCGCCCGGGCTCCCGTCGAACGCCGCCGACCCGAACTGGTCGTATTTCTTGCGCTTCTCCGCGTCGCCAACCACCTGATACGCCTCATTGATCTCCTTGAACTTCGCCTCGTCTCCCGTCGGCTTGTCCGGATGATACTGGTGCGCCAGCTTCCGAAACGCAGCCTTAATCTCGTCCTGCGAGGCGGATTTCGATACTCCGAGCAAATTGTAGAAATCTTTGGCCATGTAATTTTATCTTGTCTGTTGAAATTTCCTTGTGTCTTGTGTTCTTGAATTTTGTCTCTTTCGACCTAGTGTCCTCCCCCGCCGCGGTGAATCGACAGCATCAGGAGCTCGATCATCAGGCCGACGAACAGGACCACGATCACCAGTGTCGCGAGGTGCCACTGCGCGATTCCGTACATCGAGTGGACCGACTTCGAACACGAAGACGGGGGCGGGATCATCCCGCCCGCCGTCTTCACGCATCCTTCCTGAGATTCCGCGAACGCGACGATCTGCTCGTCAAACGACCGCGCCACGTGCGTCTGAGTCATATTTATTTCTCGTCAGCCTTCGCATCAATCGGCTCGTCTTTTTTTTCAGTCCCTTCAGCCTTCTCAGCCCCCTCAGCCTTTTTTTCCTCGTACATCTTCGCCCCAACCTTCTGCGCCGCGTCCGACAGCGTGTCCGCGGCCTTCTTGATGGCCTCGTGGTCATCGCCGTCCTTCACGGCCTTGAGCGCCGCGATCTTTTCCTCGATGTCCTTCTTCTCCTCGTCGGTCACCTTGTCGCCGGCGTCCTTCATCATCTTCTCGGCGGTATAAATCATGTTGTCCGCCAGGTTGCGATGCTCGATCATTTCCTTTTTCTTCTTGTCCTCGTCGGCATGCTCCTCGGCGTCGCGCTTCATGCGCTCGATCTCGTCCTTGGACAAACCGGTCGACGCGGTGATCGTGATCTGCTGGCTCTTGCCGGTACCCTTGTCCGTCGCGGAGACGTTGAGGATCCCGTTCGCGTCGATGTCGAACTTCACCTCCACCTGAGGAACGCCGCGAGGCGCCATCGGGATTCCGGAGAGGGTGAAGTGTCCGAGCGGCTTGTTGTCCGCGGCCATCTCACGCTCGCCCTGGAGGACGACGATCTCGACGGACGACTGGTTGTCCGCGGCCGTCGAGAAGACCATTGCCTTCGACGTCGGGATCGTGGTGTTGCGCTCGATCAGCTTCGTCGACACGCCTCCCATCGTCTCGATGCCGAGCGACAGCGGGGTCACGTCGAGCAGGAGAACGTCCTTCACCTCGCCCTGCAGCACGCCGCCCTGAACCGCCGCGCCGACCGCGACCACCTCGTCCGGGTTCACCGTGATGTTCGGCTTCTTGCCAAAGAAATCCTCCACGGCCTTCTGGACCATCGGCATGCGCGTCATCCCGCCCACCATCACGATCTCGTTGATGTCGCCCTTCGCCATCTTCGCGTCCTCAAGCGCCTTCTTCACCGGACCGAGCGTCTTTTCCACGAGCGGGCGGACAAGCTCTTCCAGTTTCGATCGCGACAGCGAGAGCGACAAATGCTTCGGGCCGTTGGCGTCCGACGTGATGAACGGCTGGTTCACCTCCGTCTGCTGGGCCGTCGACAGCTCGATCTTCGCGCGCTCGGCGGCATCCTTGATACGCTGCAGCGCGAGCGGGTCCTTGCCGAGGTCGATCCCCTCCGCCTTGCGGAACTCGTCCACGATCCAGTCGATAATGCAGCGGTCGAAGTCATCGCCGCCAAGGTGCGTGTCGCCATTCGTCGACTTCACCTCGACCGTGTCGGCCGAGACGTCGAGCACGGAAACGTCGAACGTTCCGCCTCCAAGGTCATAAACCATCACCTGCTCGCCCTTCTTCTTGTCGAAACCGTACGCAAGCGCAGCAGCCGTCGGCTCGTTGATGATGCGAAGGACCTCGAGTCCCGCGATCTCACCAGCAACCTTCGTCGCGGCGCGCTGGGCATCGTCGAAGTACGCCGGAACCGTAATGACGGCCTGCGTGATCTTCTCCCCAAGCTTCTCCTCCGCGTCCGCCTTCAGCTTTCCAAGGATCATCGCGGAAATCTCCTCCGGCGTATACTCCTTGTCGGCCATCTTGATGGCGACCCCGTCGCCCTTCTTCACGATCTTGTACGGCATCGTCTTCATGTCGCGCTGCACCTCCGCGTCATCAAACCGGCGACCAATCAAACGCTTAATCGAGAACAGCGTGCTCTCCGCGTTCGTGACGGCCTGCCGCTTCGCCGGGGCTCCAACGAGCCGCTCGCCCGTCTTCGTCACCGCCACCATCGACGGCGTCGTGCGCGCCCCTTCGCGATTTTCCAAAACCTTCGGCTGTCCACCTTCGATGATGGACATGCACGAGTTCGTCGTTCCAAGGTCGATTCCAAGAATCTTTGCCATAAAGAGTGATTGAGTGATGAAGTGATTGAGTCGTTGAGTTACGACGCTTGCACGATGACCTTTGCGGGACGGATTACCTTTGAGCCGAGCTTCCATCCTCGCGCAACGACCTCGACGATCGCGTTCGCGGCGACCTTCTCGTCGGCCCGCTCACCGACCGCGTCGTGCAGGTTCGCGTCGAACGGGTCGCCGACTTCGCCGAATGGTTCCACTCCCATCTGGAGGAGGACCTCGTCGAGCTGGGTTTGGACGAACAGGATTCCCATCAGCCAGTTCTTAAGCTTCGCGTCGATCCCTTCCGGGACGAACTTCACCGCCGTGTCGAAGTTGTCGATCACCGGGATGATCCGGCTCGCCGCGTCGGCCGTTGCCGCCGCGCGCATCTCGACGCGCTCGCGTCCCTGTTCCTTCTTCAGGTTGTCGTAATCCGCAAGGGCGCGCTTCCAGCCCGCAAGATACTCGGCTGCCTTGTCCTCGACAGGTGTCTCGACAGTCGGCTCGACCGTCACGTCTTGTTCGTCGCTCATAGTGAATCGTCTAGAATTTCTTGAATGTCCGTAACGAGTCCGAGGTTCCTTCCATAGTCCATCCGCATGGGGCCGATCAATCCGAGGATGCCAATCTGTCCGTTTGGCAGCCGGCACTTCACCATCACCGCGCTCATGTCCTTGCCGAACGGGTTCTCGCTTCCGATGAGAACCTGCGGCTCGCTTGTCATGCGGTCGAACACCTCGCCCACCAGCTGGTCGAAGCGGTCGAGCATCCGGGAAAGCTCCTGGACGACGACGATGTCGCTGAAGTCAGGCTTGCCCACGAGGTTGGCGACGCCGGAGTAATAGCTGTTGCGCGGATCGACGGCCACGATGGCCATCTCGCCCGACAGCTCCATGAGCGTCCGGGCCAGGTCGCGCATGTCGGGCTCTCCGGCTCCGGTCGAGCGGCCGTCCGCGACCGACTTGCGAAGCTGGTCGCTTGCGGCGTGTCCAGGCTCTGCGGACACGAAGTTCTGGAGATAGTAGACGTATGCCCTCTCGGTGGGTATCCGTCCGGCCGACGTGTGCGGCTGGACGATGAATCCCGCGTCCTCGAGCGCGGCCATCTCGCTGCGGATGGTGGCGGGCGACACGTTGCTCCCCGACAGCTCCGCGACGAGACGCGACCCGACCGGCTGCGCCGACCGGATGTACTCGTCCACGATCGCCTTCAGAATGGCCTCTTGCCGTGGTTCCAGACGCATAAAATCAAAATTAGCACTCTCATTGTACGAGTGCTAATTCATCGTGTCAAGCCTAAGAAAAACGGGGTGCACGCTATCGGTCCAAAGCCAGTTTCTGCCAGGATACTCTTCGCGTTTTCTTTTCTGACAGCAACTCGCGCAGCTTCTCTCCCCCGAGCACCGTCGGGATAATCACGAACGTGGCGCCGGCCGCGTAGCACTTTTCCGCCTCGTCCTTGGTTCGGGCGGAGACAACGGCGGTCCCTGCGAACCCCTCGCCGCGAAGATAACCGAGAATCTCGAGCGAAACGCTCACGTCCGGAATGGTCGACACGATGAACTTCGCGCGCTCGACCCCGATCTCCTCGAGAAAACTGTCGTCGCCCGCGTCGCCGTAAATGGCCGGGATGCCGACCGCGGTCAGATCGCGAATCACGATCGGATCGAAGTCAACCACCGCGAACGGCTGGCGCAATTCCTCAAGGGCGGAGAGGGCTGCCGTGCCGATGTCGTGCAGGCCGAAGAGATACGTCTTTACCTCGGGATGGACGACCTTGTGCTCGCGCGAAAGCGATCGTGCCGGCTCCATGAATCGGAACACCGGGCGAAGAATGTCGTAGATGGCCGCGTTATGCTGGATGACGAGCGAGGAGGTCGCGATCGTCACAAGTCCGACCGTCGTCGCAAGCGTGAGAATCGACGGGTCGATATGGCCGAGCGCGATTCCCGCCGCGATCACGATGAACGAGAACTCGGAGATCTGCGCGGCCGTGGTCCCGGAGAGGAAGCCGGTGCGCGGATGGTAGCCGAGCGCGCGCATCACGAGCATGGCGAGGATCGGGTTGCCGATGAGGACGTAGAGCGAAAAGACGATCGTCGGGACGAGGAGCGAACCGACGGACGAGACGTTCAGGTGCGTCCCGAGAACGACGAAGAAAATCAACAGGAAAAAATCACGAAGCGACCGGATGCGCGCGCCGATCTCGCGCTCAAATACCGTACCGGACAGCGTGATGCCCGCGATGAGCGCGCCCATCTCCACGCCGAAGCCGAACCAGACGAGCAGGCCCGCGATGAGGAAGCACCAGGCGACGGAAAAGACGAACAGCAGTTCCTGCGACTTGGCGGCGAACGCCACGAGGCGCGGGACGACGTACGCGGACACGACCATCAGGACGGGGACGAGGAACGCGATCTTGATGAGCGTCTGCGCGACGATGTCCGGCAGGCTCGCGCCGCTTCCAATCGCGCCGAGGCCGAGCAGGATGAACATGGCGATGAAGTCCTGCACGAGTAGGAACCCCACACTGATACGGCCGTACAGCGTGTCGAGCTCGTCCTTGTCGGAGAGCAGCTTCACGATCACGATCGTGCTTGAGAACGAGAACGCCACGGCCACGTACAGCGCCGTCACCGTTTCAAGCCCGACCATCCGTCCGATCACGAACCCAATCACCGACGTCACCAACACCTGCCCCACGCCCGTCGCAAGCGCGATCCCTCCCACGTCCTTCATCCTCCGCCAGTTCAGCCCGAGCCCGACGGTAAACAAAAGGAACGCGACGCCGATCTTCGACAGTGCCTCGAACGTCTCCGGATTCCGCGTCAGCGCGAACACGCTCGGCCCCACGAGAATCCCCGTGACGATATACGCGATCACGAGCGGAAGCCGCAAACGCGAAACGACCATCGCGAGCGATGCCGCGATGATGACGACGGTCCCGATCTCAAAAAACAATTCCTGCAGGAGCATGAGGGCATTATAGCACAGAGTCGCTGAGTCCTTGAGTCGTTGAGTCCTTGAGTGTAGGATACTTCCATATGTTCACAGGAATCGTAAACGGACTCGGAACGGTCGTCACCGGTCACGCAAAGCCCGGCCTTGCGACGTTTGTCGTCGAGATGCCGTCGGGCTTCACGGACGGACTGTCGACCGGCGCGTCGGTGGCGATCGACGGGGTTTGTCTGACCGCGGTCGGGATCGAGCGCGATCGCGTCACGTTCGACGCGATGGGAGAAACGCTTCGTCTGACGACGATCGGGCAAATCGTCGAAGGATCGCGCGTCAACGTCGAACGCTCGTTCCGCGCGGGCGATGAGATCGGCGGGCACGTCGTCAGCGGACACGTGACCGGAATGGGCGAGATCGTCTCGGTCGAGACCCCGGAGAACAACCACGTCATCACGATCCGCGTCCCGTCGGAATGGATGAAGTACATCCTGTCGAAGGGGTTCGTCGGCGTCGACGGCTGCTCGCTCACGGTCGTGGACGCAAACCGCGACGCGTCGACGTTCCGCGTCTGGCTCATCCCCGAGACGCTCAGACTAACAACGTTCGGCTTCAAGAAGGCCGGCGACCACGTCAACATCGAGATCGACTCGCGAACGCAAGCGATCGTCGACACCGTCACGGAAGTCCTGCGCCTGCAAGCAAACGATCCCGCCAAATTACTCAACAACCCAACGACATAATCGATTTATTCTAATTCCGTACATCCGTAGTTCCGTACATCCCCAGATCCGTAATCCGATACTAAAAAAAATCCGTATGAGAAATATCGCCATCGTCCTCGGCTCGTTCCACACGAAGGAAGTCTCGGAAATGCTCGACGAGGCCAAGAAGACCGCGGCCGAGCTCGGGCTCAATATCGTCGAGCTCGTGTGGGTCCCTGGATCCATCGAGAAGCCGCTCGCGCTCAAGCGCCTGCTGATGCGCAGCGACATCCACGGCTGCGTGGCGCTCGGCATCATCGAGCGCGGCGCCACCAAGCACGGCCTCGTGATGGGCGAGGTGGTGTACGACGCCATCATCCGCCTGATGCTCGAGTTCATGAAGCCCATCGGCCTCGGCATCCTCGGGCCGGAAATCGACCCGGACCAGATCGAGCCGCGATTGCGCCCGTATGCTCGCGCCGCGGTGGAGGCGACGGCAAAGATGATAGTCGCTTGATCAATCTGAGCAGGCATGATATTCTCTCGCCGTGAGCAAATCTCACGGCACCGCGGCCCCATCGTCTAGCGGCTAGGACGGCTCCCTCTCACGGAGCAAACCCGGGTTCGATTCCCGGTGAGGTCACCAACAATTTCCAAAGAAATTGTTCCCAAAGTACACAATACCCACACCCACACAATTTCTTTGTAAATTGTTGAGTACGGAGTAGTGTGTATTTTGTATTTAGGGTAGAAGTCTTTTTATGTTTGACTTTGAGAAGTTGGAGGTTTACCAAAAGGCCAAGTCGCTGAACAAGCTTGTCCAGCAGCTCCTCCGATCGAACCGGACCATCGACTCTTACCTCCGCGACCAGCTGCGGCGGGCATCGATCAGCATGGTTATCAACATCGCGGAAGGAAGCGGTAAATTTTCGCTCGGGGACAAACGGAACTTTTACACGATCTCGCGCGGATCGGTTTACGAGTGCGTATCGCTCTTTGAGCTTCTCCTCGACGACGCCTCTGTCGACGCGGAAACGTTTCAGCAGTTTTACGCGGAGTTTGAAACCGTCTCGAAGATGCTGTTCGGATTGATTCAGAGCCAGCGGTAACACTTGAGTTCATCGTGGACAAACAAAAAATCCCCACGCAACTGCGTGGGGATTTTTGCATTGAGTGGCCAATGTGGGGTCCTGACACCGACCGCAGGAGACACTGTTAGCGGCCACCTTGACTCCCGCGCAATTCTCCCCTACCCTACGCGAACACCAGGTGAACAAAATGGCTATCTATCTTGACGCACTTCCCTATGAGGCCGGCTGGGATTACCGGATTTGGGACGCGCAAACCGGACAGTACGTGTCGGATGCCTCTGAAGCCGCCGAAACCCTGATGGAACTGAAGGCCCTCATGGAATGGGGCGGCATCCGGGATAGTCCGGACGCGAATGCCGTCCTGGGCGGATGGCTCAGCCTGGCCCGAGCCCGCGGGACCAACGACCTGTCGAAGAAGTTCGTTTCCGCCGATCTCCGCGATTGGCGGTCCCCGTTGGAATCGGAAGCGCGGCCGGGTCCGTTGCGCTATGCCATCCGCTCGGCAACCCTTGCCAAGCAGATCGCGCAGGGAATCCAAGATCTCCAGATTGCCGAGTGGATGTCCAAGCTCTCGGACGAGGCGCGCGAATTCCTGGAGACGTCCTTCGTGCTCCAGGAGCTGCTGCGCGAAAGGGGCGTGGCAACGTATCGCGCCAGCCATGATCGTCTCGGGAGCGTCCAGCCGCTCGTTACGGAGATCGCCAAAGCGTGGGCCGACGCCGTCATCGTCGAGACCGTCGACTCGGAGAACAAATTTCAGACCATCTTCTCCTTCCGCCTGCGGTAACGCACGGCGGATTTTTCTTCACCGCTCCACAGCCCACACCGTTGACACTCGACAAAAGATCGACTATCGTCCGGTCACGACCATCAACCCGTGCGGAGGATTCAATGAAACTTCTCAGTCCGTTCTTTGACCAGGAAGGCAAGGCGGCGATCATTGGAATAAAAGAAGGGAGAACGTACACGGCGTTCGTCGTGCACGGAAAGGACGCGGCGCGGCACGTGATCGTCAGGAACGCAACTGGCGACGGCAGCGAGTGGAAGATGCTCTCGCTCGTCGAGAACTCCCCGCTCGCGGGAACGTCCGTCCTCGAGACGGAGATCGTTGACGGAGGATCGGCCGAGATCGTGCAGGAGGCGCTGTCGACGTTCGAGGAATTCGCGCGGCGAAACGCGAGCATCGACGAGACCGACGAGGAGACGGCGCTCGCGGGCATCCAGCTGACGTTCACGCGACGCGGCAAGAAGTCGGGTGGGATCCTGGCGTACCGGGATCCTGAGCGGAAGTCGCACGTGTTTGCCTTCTGTGCCAAGCGCCAGGCGCGAAAACATGTGCGCCAGCATCTGATCTGGCTCGACAAGGACCCGTGCTCCGCCATTTCCCAGCACGTCGAAAAGAGCGACCTCCACGACCGGATACCCGCGGATGACGCTCTCCCGCGCCACGAGGTTCACATCACAGGCGATCTTGCCACGCGCATCCGCCTGGGCCTCTACCTCCGCACAACCGCGACGAACCTCTGACCCGCACCGACCGCTAGGTGCGTTTTTTATTGGGATATGATATCGTTTATGCATTGAATTCCCTCGTCCAAACCTATGCGATCCTCCCCATCCCCAAAGCCACCTGGATTCTGGGAAAATTTAAAGAATGCCCCTGGCGACCTGATGAAAGAAATCAAGGGGGTCGTCGCGCCGAAACCGAAGGAATCTCCACCGCCGCCGACCGCGGCCAAATCAGACCGCTTAGAAAAAAGCGCCGCAAAATTTAAGGCTCTCCATGTCGCGGATCGAGAGAAAAATGCCCCGACGATCGACGAAATACGCAAACGGTGGAATCCGCCCGCGTTGCCAGCCAGGGAAGCGCCGCGCGTGCTTTCTCCCGTGGACCAGGAAATGGAGGACGCGTTCAACGCGACGCCAAAAGGAAGGGAGACGGGCGCTACGCTCAGAGCCGGGAGAATGGAGAAGCGACCGCTTACCGCCGAAGAGATGCGAAAGACCGCAAGGGAACGCATGCTCCTGGACGCGCTGCCCGCGGCACGAACCAAGGAAGACCAAAATAGAATCTACGCCCAACTATACAAGCAGGGCACGGAACAAAAACCGAGTCCATAAAATACAGGCACGGGTCAGACCCGTGCCTTTGCGATTTCCGTCGCCCTACGACCTCAGCCTTGTCACCTCCGCGTCCACGATCGCCGTGAGCGCGAGGATGCTGTGCATCGGCTTGTGGATCTCGACGATCTCCTGCTCGCCGAAGTACCGTTCGCCGACGCGCTCGCGGAGATCCGCGCCGGAGCCATGGAGAAGAAAGAACGCGATCTTCCGCGCGCGAAGCGACGACTTGATTTTCGCGTGGATCTCGAGCCCGGTCTCCCCGACAAGCTGGTTGTCGCAGATGATCGCGGCAACGTCGTCGTGCGCGTCCAGCATGGCATACAGCTCGGCGCCCGTCGTCCCCGTTTCCGTCGCGAACTGCCCGCCGGCATCCAGAGCCATCGCAACGATGTCACAGATGGCCGGCTCGTCGTCGATTACCAAAACGCGTCTCATGTCCTCCTCCCTCTCCAAACCATTTGGAGAATCGAGTAAACCATCTTTTCCGAAAACGGTCAACCTTCCGTGACCCACGCCCCGTACTGTCGGACCAGCAGTTCCTCCGCCCGCAGTGGATCGGCCATCAGGTCCTTTACGGCCTTTTCCATCCGTGCGCTCTGCGATCCCTTCACAAGGACGATGTCGCCCTTCTTTACGTTGAAATCCAGCCATCTCCCCGCCTCGACCGACGTCGCGAAGAACT
>JBAXQK010000018.1:0-19953 GCA_037131775.1 Candidatus Uhrbacteria bacterium | reverse complement strand
CGACGGGGGTTGAGGGGATTATCCGGGCGGAGGGCTGGGGAGCGTGGGGGTTTGAGTAATTTGTAGTTTGTGGCGGAGGAATTATTTGTTTTGGGGTTGTCGTTGCGACGGTCGCAACCGAGCACGCCTTGATGATCGCGATCTCGAGGGGGAGCTGGACGATCTTGGTGGTTTTCATCTGGCGGCGGGCCTCGAGGAGGAGGTCGATCGTCGAGACGACGAACGGGACTGAAGTCCCTGCGAATCCCGCCAGCATCTTGTCACGGAGCGCCGAAACGACGTCCTCGACGAAATGCGGGAGGTCGACGCCGCGCTCCAACCCTTCCCCGACGAGGCGAAGTGCCGTCGGCGCGTCCTTCTTTTCCAACGAAACGACGAACTCGTCGACCATCGCGGCGTTCGTTGCCGGAAGGACGAGGGAGGCGATGTCGAGAGTGATGTGCTTTTCGTCCAATGCCAGGACCTGGCCAAGGACGCTTTCGGCGTCGCGCAGTCCCCCGTCGGCATGGCGGGCGATCTCGCGGAGGACATCGTCGTCGACGACGATGTTTTCCTTCGCGACGATCCCCTTCAGCCGCTCAACAATGGCTTCGACGGAGATACGCTTGAAATCGAACCGCTGGCATCGGCTGATGATCGTTGGGAGAACCTTGTGTATCTCGGTCGTGGCCAGGATGAAGATGGCGTAGGAAGGCGGCTCCTCGAGCGTCTTGAGAAGCGCGTTGAAAGACGACGTCGACAGCATGTGGACCTCGTCGATGATGTACACCTTGTACTTGAGCTTGTTCGGCGAGAACCGGACGCTCTCGACGATATTCTCGCGGGTCTCCTCGACTTTTGTCTGCGACGCGGCATCGATCTCAAACACGTCCAGCGCCGACCCGGAGATGATCTCCAGGCAGGACGAGCACGCATTGCACGGCTCCCCCTTGGTCCCCTCGACCCCTTTGACCCCCTCGCAATTCACCGCCTTCGCGATGAGACGGGCCACGGTCGTTTTTCCCACTCCCCTCGGTCCGGTCAGCAAATACGCATGCGCAACAGAACCAGAGGAAATCTGGTTCTGAAGGGTCGTTCGCACGTGGTCCTGACCGGTCAGGTCGGCGAACGTGGACGGACGGTATTTGCGATAAAGAGATTCCACAAGGGCTTAAGGCCGTAAGGCTAAAGGCTTAAGGGGAAACGAGGAAAGTTTATAAAAATCCTTAAGCCTTATGCCTTTCAGCCTTAAGCCCCAAGGTCTACTTCTTAACAACATTCTCGATGGCCGCCCAGACGGATTCTCTCGACTTCGGCAGCAAAATCACCGCTTCGTCGCCGACGTCCGCCTTGTAAAAGCTCATGGTGGCTGGAAGCACTTTATACGCGGTATTGCCGCAAATCACAACGTGGGTACCTGTGGACGAATCCATGGCTACGCAGCCGACCGTTCGACGGCGCTCAACCGGCCCTATTTGCTTGAACACAAAAGTTCCATCGGCACGAATCACAAGTTTCAACACGTCACCTTCGACGAGTCGAGATTTCGACGCATAGTTCGGTGGAACCGGGTACGCGTTGCCGTCCGGGCCGATCATGTGGGACCCGTTGAACACCCCCTCGATCGTCCGCGACCCGGTCGACGCGTCCATCATCTGCGACATGGCACGCTTTGCAACCAACAGGTCGGTGACACGACGCGAGCCGTCGGTCGATTCCGCGCCCTCCAAAAGCGAGATCACGTGGCCGAGACTATCGTGCATCTGGCGAAGCACGCGAACCGCAAGCTCGAGGCGAGCGCCGTCGTTGGCTGCCGAACCTTGATCGCAGACCTCACCCTGTCCCTCTCCGTTTGAAGGAGAGGGGAACGTGGCAGAGGCGTCGTCGACTGGCTCGGCGTGGAATTCGTCCTCAAACAGAAATCCGGACATATGGTTTTTTTGATGTTTGTATTCGTCGATTCCGCTTAGAAGATGCTGGACGACGCCTCCGGAAGCTGTCCGCCACGGTCATCGACGCCAAGCTGGGAGCGTTCTGCGATTTCTGCCTCGACGATCGCACGGTCGCGGCCATACTTGAGGCGCGAAAGCTCCTTGATCGCCTCGGCAAGCTCGCGGTCACCCTTACTCTTCGGCGTCAGACCCATCGTAAAAGGCCGCATGGACGCATTGTCCACGATCATCTTCACGTACCACGTAAACTTGTCCGAGTTGATCATGTCGTATCCGCCGAAGTCCGGCGCATACACCTTCTCGAGCGTCTCCACGTCCTCCGGACCGATACGCGCCACCATCATCGTTCCCACGTTTCCGAAGACGGCGTCCTTGATCTTGGTATCCCCCTTGTCCGAGAGCTGACTGATGTACTGGTGGGCAAGAATAAGAGCGAGCTTGTACTTACGTGCCTCGGAAAGGATCGTCGCGATCGAATCCGTAACGAAGTTCTGGAACTCGTCGATATAGAGGAAGAACGGTTCTCGCTGGGCCTCCGGAATGTCCGCGCGGCCAAGGGCGGCCATCTGGAGCTTGGTCACGATGATCATGCCGAGCAGGTTGGCATTGATGTCGCCGGTCTTTCCCTTCGCCAGGTTGCACAGAAAAATCTTCTTCGAGTCCATCACCTCGCGGAAATCGAAGCTGGAGTGCTGCTGGCCGATAATGTTGCGCATCATCTCGTTTCCAACGAAACGTCCGACCTTTGAGATGAGGTATCCGAGCATTTCAGACTTGTGGAAGTCGCTCGTCTTGGCCATTTCCTTTTCCCAGTATGCCCGAACCATCGGATCCTTCACCTTGGCAATCCACGTGTCCGCGAACTCCTGGTCCGAAAACATGCGCGGAACCTCGGCGATCGTTCCCGGGTTCTCGATGTCGGCCATGAGCGTGAGCATCACGTGCTTCATGTTGTGCTCGAACATCGGGCCGATCATTTCCGGCGGGAACAGCTTATAGAAGATCGAGATCATTTCCGCGACGACCATGTCGCGCTGGTCCTCGTCCTTGGACTCGAGCATGTTCAATCCCATCGGCCGGTCGAGGTCGGACGGGTTGAAGTGGATCACGTCGTCGATGCGCTCCTTGGGGATGTTGCCGAGGATATGCTCGATGAGGTCGCCGTGCGGGTCGAGGACGGCCACGCCGTGGCCGAGGGCGATGTCCTGGATGGCGAGGGTGGCGATCATCTCGGACTTACCGGCTCCGGACTTACCCATGGCGTACATGTGGCGGAGACGGTCCGGCCCCTTCATCCAGATAGGCGTCTTCACGCCGCGGTAAACGTTGAATCCAAGCTCAAGTTCGCCTCCCTGCTCCGGGCCGGTGGGCACGTTGCTCGGCGCGGCTCCCTTCCGGGCGCCAAGCCACTTGATTCCCGGCGTCTCGGTCCACGGGGTCGGAAGATGCCACATGCTGGCCATTTCCTCAGAGCTGACCGTGATCTTGTTGTTCTCGTCGAACGTGCGGTGGATGAACCGGCGGATCAACCGCTTCTTGAACGGCGGGACCACCTTCACGAACGAGTTGCCGTATTGGTAGATGCTAAACGGCGTGAAGGCGTTGACCATGCCGGCAAGCGTCGTATGAACGGCATCCGCGTCCTTTCCCGCCGCGACGAGACGAACGCAAACCTCGAGCCCCGCCTTGCTCGCCTTTTCCTCGAGACCCTTGACCGTCTCTTCCTCGAGCGGCGACAGCTTGCGCTGCTCCTCGGGCTTCTTTTCCTCCGAACTCGACAAGCCCGTCATCTCACCGATGTTGATTTTCTGCTTCTTTGCCCCCTTCACGGCCTCCTCCATCGACATGCCGTGCAGCATGCGCGCGGCGATCGCGATTCCGCGCTCGCGCCAGTGCTTGTGGGCCGAACGGGCCACGAACTGAATGCACGCGCCCTCGCCTTCCGGAACCTTTGAAAGAACGTTCGTCAGGCCGTCGAGCGGGTCGCGGTCCATCTTGCGGAAGGTCTTGATCGGGAATGCGTGCTCGCGCTTGAAAACCAGATAGCACCCAGCGATTGTCGAATCGGGGGCGAAAATGTTGTAATCCTCAACGAGCTCCGGAAACGCGTCCGGATAACACGCCGATAGCTGGTGGGTCACGATCTGCTCCATTTCGCGCGGAACCGTCACGTAGAATCGGATTTCCTTGTGCTGGACCACGATCTCAAACGCGATCTCGTCATGGCGGCCATAAAGCCAGGCATGAAATCCGTGGTGGACCTTGAGTCCGCCGACCGTGCTGAAGAACGTCTCGGCCGCGCCGATGACCTCCTGCATCTGTTCCTTGCCGGCCACGCGCTCGGTCTGTTCCTTGTGCCGGAACCTCGGGACGCACACGAGCAGCGTGATGCGGTCGAACGTGGCGTGATGGGCGCTCGTTCGGAATCGGAAATACCAGCGCATCGCGAACAATACGGCGAGGACGGCAAGCAAAATGCCGACGCCGATCAATATCCAGAGGGCGTATTGGGCGTCGTTCGCGCCCGGTGTCGCGACAGTCTGAGTGAGGGTCGCCGCGTCCTCGATGCCGAATGAAAAGAATGTCATTGCCGTAGGTTCAAAATTTTGTCCGTTTTTATTTTTGCCTCCTGCTCAAGGAAGAACCGGTTGATGCCCGGAATCATCTTCATCCACTTGCGAATCAGGTCGAAGATCTTCTTTGTGTTGACCTTGGCGCTCTCAATGATCTGCCGTATTTTGCTTGCCGTCTCCTCTCCTTTTTCCTTAAATTGCTGCTGTTTTTCAGGAGACAGCTTCAAAAATGCATCCGTGAGATCCTCGCCCATGATATCCTCGATCTTTTGGAGCGTCGGATCCTTCGCCGGCGCGACGGCACGGACCGGTGCGCGTCGAACCGGCGCGACGGGTTCCTCCGCGGCCGGCTCCTCTTCGCGTAACGCGTCGACGGATTCGAGATCGATCTTGGATCCTTCCGGACTGCCAATATTTTCCGCCGCCGGTTCGACAGTTTCAATCACCGCGCCCAACACCTTGGGTGTCTCAACTGCGGGCTGCTCGACGCTCGCTGAAATCGTTTCCGTCGGCTTGGGAATGAGGTCTGCCATATCGGCAACATTGTACCACAATCAGGCCAAAGAAATCTTGGGGCCCTGTGGAGTGTCCTTCACGACGAATCCTCTCGTCGCAATCTCGTCGCGAAGACGGTCGGACTCGCCCCAATTCTTGGACAGTCGCGCTTCCTCGCGCTGTGCGACAAGCGAGGTGACGTCAGCGGGAACGTCGAGTTGCTTTCCGAGATAGTCGGAGAGGCGAAGGCCGAGGACTTCGTCGAAGCGCAGCAGGGTCGACGCCTTCATGGCATCGTCGACGGTCGCGTCGTTGACGAGGTCCCAGACGACGGCGAGGGCGGCGGGGGTGTTGAGATCCTCGTTTATGGCGGCGAGGAAACGGGAGGCGTACGGCTCGTCGACCACCCCTGTCCCCTCCTGCCTATCAGGAGGAGGAACTTGGGGGACGACGGACGGGTAGTCGCGTACGATCTCTCGCAGCTTGTTCAAGGCGTTCTGCGCGCCTTCCATCGCCTCCCACGTAAAATTCAGCTTGGAGCGGTAGTGCGAGCCGAGGACGAAGTAGCGGTAGGCGATCGGATCGAACCCCTTCTCGACGAGATTCGCGATCGTGTAGATGTTCCCGAGCGACTTGGCCATGCGGCCGCCGTCGACGGTGATGAAGTCGTTGTGCATCCATACGTTGGCCTCGAGGACGCCATCGGAACCCATTGCCTGGGCGAGCTCGTTCTCGTGGTGGACCGGGATGTGATCAATGCCGCCGGTGTGGATGTCGAACGGCAGGCCGAGATATTTCTTTGACATGGCCGAGCACTCGATGTGCCAGCCCGGGAACCCGATACCCCACGGCGATTCCCATTCCATCTCGCGCTCCATGTCCTCAGGCGAGAACTTCCAGAGCGCAAAGTCCGTCGCATTCAGCTTCTCAGCCATGTCGACGCGCGCGCCGGCCTTCTTGTCCTCCGATTTCTGTCCCGACAGGCGCCCATACGACGGCAGCTTGGCCGTGTCGAAATAGATCCCGTCCGACGTCCGGTACGTGAATCCCTTCCGCTCGAGGGCCTGGACCATCTCGATCTGCTCGGGAATGTGTTCGGTCGCTCGTGGATAGACGTTCGCCGGCTTGATATTCAGCGCGGCAAGGTCGGCAAAGAACGCCTGCGCGTAAAATTCGGCGATCTGATAGCCGGACTTCCCCTCGCGCAGCATCGCCACGATCATCTTGTCCTCCCCGTCGTCCACGTCGCCCACCAGGTGGCCGACGTCGGTGACGTTCATGACCAACGTCACGTCGAAACCGTTATATTCGAGCGCGCGGCGGAGGATATCGGAAAACAAAAACGCGCGCATGTTCCCGATGTGGGCGAACCAGTACACCGTCGGGCCGCAGGAGTACATGCCGACATGCCCGGGGGAAATCGGGACGAACGGCGCGGTTTTGCGAGTCAGGGAGTTGTGGAGTTTGATTTCCATAGTCGACAAACGATACCAAAAACCCCGCTGGAAGACCAGCGGGGCTTTTACGAGAGCTAGGATTCGTCCTCGAGCTGCAGGACCTCCTCCAAACAGTTGTCCGTTTCGCTCGACTCGGTCACCGCGCTGCCGCTGTCGACGCACACCTTTACGGTCGTGGACGTGGAGATGGCCTGCGGGGAAATCGTCGAGTCTTCGCCGGCTTCCAGGAAGCTCTTGTCCGAGAGGGTCGAGGAGCTGTATGTCCAGGTCTTCGTGCCGTTCAGGTAGAAGTCAACGGCCACCGGGACGGTCACGTCCGTCGAGCCCGTGTTCTTCAGGGTCGCGGTCACCTGGCCGGAATCGGAAACGGACAGGTCCGTCACCGTCAGGTTCGGGAGGGTCGATCCGACCGTCAGAACCTTTTCCAGGCAGTTGTTGTCCTCGCGGGATTCGCTGGCGGCCGAGCCCTCATCGACGCAGACCTTCACGGTCGTGGTCGAAGCGATCGACTGCGGAGTGACCGTGGAGGACTCTCCTCCCTGAAGGAAGGACTGGTCGGAGAGGGTCGAGGAGCTGTAGGTCCAGGTCAGGGCGCCGTCGAAGTAAAAGTTGACGGAGACCGGGACCGTGACGTCCGTTTCCCCCGTGTTCTCAAGCGTCGCGACGACCAGGTTATCGTCGGAAAGCTCGATGTCGCTTACGACGAGGTCGGCGAGCGTGTTGCTCGAAGTTTCGCCGTCGGAACTGTCGGATGAGTCGGAGGAGTCCGATTCGTCCGACGAGTCGGAGGTGTCAGACGAACTCGGCGACCCGGAGGAACCGGAGGACGAGGATCCGCTTGAGGAACCTCCGTGTCCTCCATGGGGACCGACCGGAATGATCATGACGCTGTCCACGTCGGTGATCGAAATCGCACCCGCGTCATTGCGGGCAATTCCGCGGACGCGCACTTCCAATCCGGCACTGAGGATGCTTTCCGTCTTCGCGACCCCGGACTCCATGAATACGGTGTCGCCCGAGTATGAGACCGTCACGGTCGTCGCGGACGATCCGCCGTCGAGCGCGGTCACCGTGAAGGTGTTCGCGGAGGTATCGACGGAGTGGATGACTCCCACGTGCTTGGCAACGCCCTTCTTCCACATGCTGCCGTCCTTGATCAGGCGGGCCGAGATCGTGCCGTCGTCGTTCACGCGGCCGACCACGAACAGCTTGTCGCCGATGGCGAACTCGGAGATGTCCGAGGTTCCCATGAACTTGCGAACGAGCTTTGTGTTCTCGTCATAGTCTATCTTGATCGCGTCGCCCTCGGTTCCGACCATGTTGTTCGCGTCCCCGTCGCGAAGGTGCGGGTTGGCAAGCAGCGTGGCGTCGATGGAACCGGACGTTCCGCTCTCGTCGATATCCGTCACTTCTGCCCAGAATCCGCGCGTGCGGGCCTTGAGGAAGATCTCATCGCCGCGGCGCAGGACCACGATGATGCGCGCATTTTCCGTCCCCTTGTCGAGGCGGATGCGCACGCGGTCGCCGACCTTGAAGTCGGTGATCGCGGCCGGGTTCGTGGATCCGACGACCATGTGCGTGGTCGAGATCACGTTCACATTATGCTCCGCTCCCTGCCACTGCACGGAGATGCTGTTCGTGCCAATGGAGGAAATCCAGCCGTTCAGCCCGCGCATGTTCTGCGGGTTCAGCGACGCGTCAACGACCGTAGTCGCGGTGACGACGCCCGTGTTGTTGTTCAGCGTCCCGACGACGCTCATTCCGTCGCCCGTAATCCAGTCGTCCATGACCGTCGTGTTGATCGCGTTCGTCCCAAACTTCGTGCTCGTATCAATGTCGACCGTATAGTCGGTAAACTCGCCGGCCGGATCCTTGCGAACCACGATCGTGGTCGGCGCGGTCGTCGAGGAAAGCTCGATCAGCTGGCCGGAAAAGGAGATGGGGCTGGTCGACTCGGAATCGGCGGCCTTCGCGACGTTTGAGAACGGGGCGAGGACGGTCACGAGCATGAGGGCCGCGACGAATCCGCGCGAGAGACGGTTGGACATAGGTGCGTGTTAGTGAGTTACGGTGACGATTCCTGGCGATTGTCGCGCAGCATCTTCAGACGCGCGCGCATTCCTTCCGGCGACGGAGGCTCCCTGCGGAGTCCGTCGGGACGACCCGTCATTTCAGGTCGATCCATGGCCTTTGGCACACGAGAGAGCACGTCGGCGTAACGCTCGTTCGTCTCGGACAGCTTGTCGATGACTTCATTCCGCTGTTCCGGATCGCGGAGATCGGCCTTCAGCTCGCCGACGGACAGGTCGAGCTCCGCGGCCGCGGACTCAAGGATTTTCGGGATCTCCTCCTTCGTCTGGTCAAGCCGCTCGGCTTCGGCCATGCGTCGTTGCATCATGTCGGCGTGGAACGCGGCGCGCTGGTTGGGATTGAGCGCAAGGCGTTCCTGAATCTGCTCGATCCCGTGCTTGATCGGATACAGAGGATGCCCGTCGCTCACGTCCGGGCTGGAATAGGCGTAGACGCTCGTCCCAGTCCCGAAGACGACGAGGAGGGACGCAATCCCGGCGGCGGCGAATCGGAACGCGTGCTGACGGTAGGAGACAATCGGCTTCGGGACGATTCGCAAATAGAGCTCGTTCTTGAACGCGCGGGTCGGATTCGCCTTTCGGCCGAACCATTTTAATTTTGCTTTGAGGAAATACACAATGTTTTCAACTTTTTCATGGCGCGAAAGGTCGCCACCTTGAGCGCGTCGGCCGCCTTGCCGAGAGTGGGCGCCATATCCTCGTATGTATACCCTTCCAGGTACTTCATCGTTACAATGCGACGCTCGTCGACGGACAGCTGGTCGAGCGCTTTTTGGAGGATCATGGCCGTCTCCTGGCGTTCCATCGTTTGATTCCCGTCCTCTCCGACCAATGTCAGCGCCACGTCCTCGACGTCGACGTCGTGCTTCTGGTCGCGATAGTGATTGGCAAGGTGGTTGTGCGCGATCCGATAGATCCAGGCGGACTTTGAGACATTCTCGTCGAACGTATCGAACGCCTTGTGCGCCTTCAGGAAGATCTCGGACACCAGGTCCTCCGCCACTTCTCGATTTCTCCCAACACGAAAAAAAACGTACCGGTGGATACGATCTATGTTCTCTTTATAAAAGCGTGCAAAATCGCTCTTCACAAATGCACTATACACCCATCGCGACGAAACGTTACATCCGCGCCTGTCAATGATGTTCCGCGATTCTCGACCTTCCGACGAACGCCATGGCAAACACAGGCAGCAGCACCCAAATGGCCTTCGAGATATCGCCGACAAACAGCGTTCGCGTCAGCGGAGACAATACGTTCGCCGCGTCCGCCGGGAAAAACGAGAGCGTCACGCTAATCAGAAGCCCCACGTGCAGTATTGAAAACAACAACACCTGCCACACGGGCCCGTGCTCGTTGTTCACGCCGAGCGTTCGCATGAGGGCCGACTGGGACAGGAGAAAAAACAGGACGATGAATATTCCAAGAAAAACGGAGATCTTCAGCGCGAACGCGTCATTCAGGTTGATGGTCGCGTTGAAATCGGTGATGAACGGAACATACTTCACCACGGCGAGGGAAACGTAGATCGAGATCAGGATCACGAGCAGGCGGTCCCGTCCAAGCGACATCCCGTACATGAGCGAAGCGACGACGAAAAAGAGAATGATGAAGAGGTCCCAGGAAGGCGTGAGCCAATTCATGGACGTGAGGAACGTTCCAACCTGTTGTGTATCGAGCGCGAGGGCCATGGGAGTTTAACGCATCGCGACGGCAGGCGTCGCGGAGGCGAGGTACTTTGGCGTTTCGGCGGCGACGAGCCCGAGCATCTTTACGGAGCGAGTGACGTTTGTAAGCGACTGGGCCTCGCGGACCGTCACCTCGAGCTTCTGGTTGTCGAGGCTCAACTGCCGCATCCGGTCTTCCAGCTCGCGGATCGCGTAGCCCTTGGCGACGGATCCGTTGACCTGCACGATGTATGCAGCGGCGAACAGCACGAGCATGGTCAGCGTGATCAGGTTCAGACGGATGGCATTTCGTCCGAAGAACGCGACCGCGGTGCGCGTCTTTGCCGCTCCGGAGAATAATGATTGTGAGAACTTGGACATAGCCTCCAATGAACAATGAACGTTATGAGATCTTCTCCGCGACGCGGAGCTTTGCGCTGCGCGACCGCGGGTTTGAACGGACCTCCTGGTCGGACGGGCCGACTGGGCGCTTCGTGATCACGTTGAGCGTCACGCCGTTCTGTTCCGAGAAATAATGCTTTGCGATGCGGTCCTCGAGGGAATGGAACGAGATGATCGCGATGCGTCCGCCCGGTTTTAGCAGGTCGACCATGTCCGGGAGCACGCGCTCGAACTGGCCGAGCTCGTCGTTGACCGCGATGCGGAGCGCCTGGAAAACCTTTGTGGCCGGATGCGTCTTGCCGTGCCGGTGAACGACCGTCTCCACGAGATCGGCGAACTGGGTCGTCGTCGTGATTCGATACTTCTTCCGCGCCGCGTAAACCGTCTTCGCGATCTGCAGCGCCGCGGGTTCTTCCCCGTAAATTCGGAAGATGCGCGACAGGTCCTCGACGCTCCAACCGTTCAGGATCCCCTCGGCCGTGAGATCGCCCGATCGGTCGTATCTCATGTCCAGAGGTCCCTCATGCGCGAAAGAAAATCCGCGTTCTGGATCGTCGATGTGAGCAGAAGAAAACCCAAGGTCGAGTAGGATCCCATCCACCTGATCAAATCCGTGAGCATAGGCATGCGCCTTAACGTTTGCGTAACTGTCCTCCACGAGCGTGACGGCCGTGCCGAAGCGTTCCAAACGCCACTTCGCAATGGCTAGGTTGGCAGAATCCCGGTCGAAACCGAGGATGCGGCACCCAGGGCCGGCATGCGAGAGAATTGCCTCCGCATGCCCGCCCTGCCCCACGGTGCCGTCGATGAATAGCCGGCCCTCCGGCTGCGCGGAACCCGCCCCACGGGTCGTCGCGACTTGTTGCTCCGGTCTTTCTACGAGATGCGCGAGCACCTCGGTGACCAGTACGGGAATGTGCGTAGGTTCATCCATAATCATCTAGACCCCCAGTTCGCCGAGCTTCTCGGCAATGTTACCGACTTCCGCCTCCGTCATCTTCTTGTAGGCCTCCCACTTTTCCGCGTCCCAGAGTTCAAGGCGGTTGTAGAGCCCCGCTACTACCACCGCCTTGGACATCCCGGCATACTGTCGGAGATATTCCGGCAGGATGATCCTTCCCTGTTTGTCCACATCCACTTCCATTGCGCCCGCAAGCATGAGTCGGGCGAATGCGCGCGAATTGGACTGTCCCAGGGGCAAGCCCGCCAACTTTTCGGCGAGCTTGTCCCACTCCTCCTTGGGAAACAGGAAAAGCGAAGCGTCGAGACCCCGCGTCACTACCGCCCCCATCGCGAGGTCTCCACGAAACTTCGCCGGGATCGCTACGCGACCCTTGTCGTCGATGGTGTGGTTGTATTCCCCAATGAACATAGGGCGAGTAGGAAGTGGTCCCGAGTGCTATTTTTTAGAAAAAAATAAGCGGTTCAGCGAGAAACCCATTGTCTCTTGCTTCCCCACTTTGTACCACTCGGTACCACTTATTGCCATGATAGACCCATTGGAACCACGCGTCAATGAAAAAATAGGGTTAGTTATCCACAGTTCGACTCCGACGGTGAGTCGCCCGCGCTCACCGTCTGCGACAGCGAAGATTCCTTGACCATTTTCGAATTTTCTGATATCTTTCTCAGCCGGCAGACACGCCGGACCTTCCCAGGAGACACGAATGCCGCACGTTCGACGAAGCGTGAAAATCCAGATGGAGTGGACCTGCACGTCATGCCCGACCATCAACAAAGGGATTGACCTGAACTGCGTTACCTGCGGAAACCCGCGGGAAAAGAAGGAAAAAAAGGAGGCGTATCGCCTCCCCGAGAACTTGGAGGCGGCGGAGGTCACGGACGCGGCCACCCGGGCCGTGTTCGACGCCGGGCCGAACTGGAGCTGCGAAAGCTGCGGTTCCGACCAGCGGAAACCGAACGGCTCGTGCGGCAACTGCGGCGCGGGAAATCCGACGAAACTAGCGTCGCAAGCACCGATTACGGAGCACCACGAGAGCATCGGACACGATCCGTTCCCGGCTTCGTTCGAACCCGAGTTCAAGCCGCCGAGCAACGCGGCAAGCCTCGTCCTCGTCGGAGGCATCGCCACGGGCCTGATCGGGTGCGCCGCGTTGCTGTTCTTCCTCCTGTGGCCGCGCGACGTTGTCGCAAGGGTCGAATCAATCGCATGGAGCCACACGGCCACCCTGCGCCAACGGCTGGTCAACAACGGCGAAGGATGGCAGCGAAGCGCGCCGTCCGACGCATATGATGCCGCGTGCGAGCGGCGCAAAAACGGGACGGAAAACTGCCGTCCGCACGACTGCAACGGAAAGATGGAATTCGAGACGTGCTACGACCAGTGTCCACGCTCCGGCACGGAAAACTGCAACGAGCACGAGTGCAACTGCCACGTGGATCGAAGCAGCTGCAAGGAGGACGGGGCGGGTGGCGCCGACTGTGACGAGGTGTGTGACGAGTGCTACGACCAGTGCCCACGCACCGGCACCGAAGACTGCAATCCCCACGATTGCAATGGCAAGATGGTCTACGAGACCTGCTACGACCAGTGCGACGTATTCGAGAACTGGTGCAAGTACCGCTATGACACCTGGCCGGTCGTAACGACGAAGACCACGTCGGGAACCACCCACGAGACGTTCTGGCCGGAACTCACCGCGACCGGAAACGACCAGCGACTCGAACGCTCGGAAAAGTACGAGGTACGATTCTCGGACGAAGTGGATCGCTGGACATACAAGCCCGACGGACTCCAGGCGTTCGCGCGGTTCGATCCCGGGACATCTTGGAGTGCGACCGTCACCGTCGGCGGTGGCATCTCCCCCGTCGCGCCGGTACAAACGACTGTCCAGGCCCGCTGACCCTCGACCCCGCTCGAGGGTCGTTTTTAATTTGTCCCGCGAAGATAGCAAAAATCCCGTCTTCCCATGGACAAGGCGGGATTTTCAACGACGAGGCGCTCCTACCATGCGATCTCCCCCGCGTGAACGAACGTCGGATCCGGACTCCACGACGCGATCCTTCCGATCGTCCAGACGGATTCTGCGGCGGTCGCTTCGCGCGAGAACGTTCCGACGATGCGCATCGGGACGAGTTCGAAGGCGCGGGTTCCGTCGGCGTTCCAGTGGAACTTCACGACGATCGACTCGTTCTGGTCCTCTCCGACCTGATCGAACACGAAGTTTCCGAGCGAGTAGAGAATCAGGCCGTCCTTGTATTTCTCGATTCCCTCGAGAACGTGCGGGTGGCTGCCGATAACGAGGGTCGCGCCGGCGTCGATGGCGAGGTGGGCGAGTTCCGTTTGTCGCGCCGTGTGGTCGTGGTTGTACTCGACTCCCCAGTGAAACGACACCGCGACGACGTCGCCGAGCTTCTTGGCGGACGCGATGTCCGCGGCGATCTGGGCGTTGTCGAGCGGGTGGTAGAGATCCTGGTAGGCAAGGAAGACGATCGTCGGGTCACCGGGTGACCCGGAGGCAAGGGTCGCGCTGTCGCTTGCCTGCGGATCGCTCGGAAGTCCGACGGTCGGGACCGGATGGTCGTTGTAATCGCCGACAGGGCGAAAACCGGAGTCCTTGAGGATCTGGACCGATTCCGACCAGCCGGCCTTGCCGTAGTCATCGACGTGATTATTCGCGACGGAAAGGTCCGTGAATCCGAGATAATGAAGGACGTCGACGCGCGCCGGGTCGCCCTTGAAGTGGATGGACTTGCCGGTGTCGTGGTCGGACGAGGTGAGGACGGATTCGAGGTTGCCGAAGACGATGCCGCTGCCGTTTACGACGGACCTTGCGGACGAGAACGCGGACTCGACGGTCGTCTTCGCAAGGGCGGTCGCGACGCTGCGGCCAAGCATGATGTCGCCGACGGCGGTGAGGTCCGTCGGTGGGTCCTGTTTCCGTTCCTCGTAGGTGGGGGGAGGTTTCGGTGGCAGCGGGCGCGTCGACTCGTAGACGAAATAGCTCGTTCCAGGCGCGTCCGGCGTTCCTTGGATAGCATGCGACGACGAGTGCCAGACGAGGGTCGAGTCATTTCCCGAAAAATCGTTCCAAAGCAGATACGTCATCAGGGAGAATGGCGAGTCGAGATGGTCGGAATGGAGTGCTTGGATCCGGTAGTACTGGCGGGCGTCGACAAATGATATCGTCTCCGCGTCCATTTGGGCAGTCTTGTCCGCCGGTAGGTAGTGACAGAAATCGATGCTGAAGACAATGAGCGCGTCCGGAGGAAGGACCGACGCGAGCGAACGTTCGAATGATCGGGCCTCTCCCTCGTCGGCCGTGGACTTGGCGATGACCGGGACGATGGGAACTCCAGGGAACAGCTTGGCGACGTACGAGACGTGCGTGCCGATCGAGTGCTCGTTCACGAACGATAACGGCTCGTCCGTGGCGGACCCTGTCGCGATCAGCTTGTCGACGAGCGTGTCGTCGGTCCTGACCGTCCCGAACGGGGTCGGCCAGTCGCCATGCGTGGTTTGGACCTGGGCGATGCCTAGATTCGGATGGTTCGGACCGACGATCACGATCACGGACGGGTTGGAGTGCGTCGACAGCTCCGTCCAAAAACCGAACAACTGCGGGCCGGTCATGGTGTGATGCGGAAGGATGGCGGCGGAAATCGTTGAGGAATCGGACGTTTCGCTCATCTGCGTCTCCCCTCCTTCGTTCAGGGAGGGATTGGGGGTGATCCCCGCGGCGACGGCGTTGATGACGTCATTGATGCCGAGGATTCCGGTGATCGGATAGGCGGCGTGGGACTTCGAGACGCTACTATCGACCGCCCCTGACCCCTCCTCCCTATGAGGAGGGGAAACGCCGAAGGAAACGCGGGAACGGCCGACGACGGTTTGGACGACCAGGAAAACCATCGCGGTCAAAACCAAGACAGCGGCGAAGGAAACCGCTGTCTTGAGGATTTTGTTACGGAGTGATGGTGATACTCGCGGCATCGGAATGGTTGTTCATGTCGGGCGTGCGGGACGACCGGATGTAGGCCGGCTCGGCGACGTACGTTCCCGGGGTGACGACGCGGGCGTAGTAGTAGAGCAAGTTCGCGTCGTGACAGTTGGTGTTTCCGCCAAACTCGTTGACGAAAAAGGTCACGCGCTGGCCGACGATGCTCGAGGGATAGTCGGCGCACGCGTCGCCGGACATCTCGGACCACATGTTGCTCTGCGACGGCGTAATCGCGACGAGACCGGACGGAAGGACGTCCGTGAGCTGGTACGACTCGCACGGAACCTGGCTGTCCGGATTCGAGCAGTTCGTCTTCGGAACCGCGTACTTCAGCGTGACGCGAATCAGGTCGTTTTCCTTGAAGGTCGAGGCGACCGCGTTTCCGACGGAGAACGTACGCGATACGCCAAGGTCCGCGTCGACCGGAGCATTTGGGTCGACAAGCGCCGTGTCGTAGTGGCTGACAATCTGAAGCCTTCCCTTTGCCACCTGTATCGAAAGCTGCGACAGTTCATCCGGCGAAACTTTGAATGAGAGAACGTTTTGACCGTTCGCGACGAGCGTCACGAACTTGCGCTCTCCGCGCAGGCTATAGGAGAACTCGGTGGCGTCACCGATTAGGCTCGGAAGCGTTTCCTTCACGTAGAGGACGCGCTCAAGCGGCAGCGTCGTGTCACCGGTTGGCATATTGGTGACGTAATCGTGGATCTGATCGCGCTGCGGCTCGTTGAGGCCGCCGGCGAGAATGGCGAGCAGCGAGGTGCGCTCGACCGCGGATTCGAGCTCCTTCGATGGGAGGTAGATGTACCCGTCCTTTTGCTTGCCCTCATTCGTCACGAGGTCGCGATACATTGTCCGCGCAGACTCGTCGTCGCCCGCCGCGTGAAGGCCCATTGCCACCCAGAGGCGCACGTCGGAATCGTCGCCAAGCGTCGGGACGGCGCGCTGGAACTGGGCAAGGACCGGCTCGCCGAGCGAAGACAGGGCCGCAAAGGCCATGGCGGTCTGCACCGGAGTGAGAGGATGATCCTTGTCGTCGAGCCTGTCCTGGAAGTAGGCCGCGAGGTTCTGTTCGTTGAACGGGGTGTCCGAACCGAGCAACGCGACGCGCGTCGACAGGTCGAAATCCTCGCTGCCGTACGGCAACAGCTTGATGCCGCGGTCCTGGTACGCGCTCGGGACGAAATCGCCGGTCGACTCATCCTCGCCGAACGTGTCCTTCAGAAGCTGGGCGGCCTCCACGCGCGCGAGCGACTCGTCCGCGCGGTCTCCCCACCAACCAATCAGGCCCTGCAGCTCCCCGTAGTACTGGCCCTTCCCCGCGTCGAGGAAGGTCAGGTCGGTCATGCGGTCGGTCGCCCCCGTGATGGAACCGATGTCCGTCGTCGAGGCGACGACGGGACGGATGAGACGGGACGGGACGATCGTTACGGTGCGGGTAATCCTGTCCTGGTATTTGTCCGTCTTCGCGTCAATCGTTACGTTGTGCGTGCCAAGCGCAAGCGTCGGCAGGTCGAACCGGACCGTGTCTCCGGCCGGGGCCGACGTCTTCTGCTCGAATGATCCGTCGGGAACCGTAATGTCATACTGAACGGAGTCGCCGAGCCCGACCATCGTTCCCGATGCACGGACGATCAGCGTTGGCGCGTCGCCAGTCAGGTATGATTGTCCGATGACCGGGGTCAGGAAGAACGGCAGGGTCGCATTGACCTCGATCTTCGTGTCGCCCGCGCGCTTCCCCGCCGCGTCGAGCGCCTGCGCCGTGACGCGCCATTGCGTGATGTTGTCCGGAAGCTTGAATTTCATCGTTCCGTC
This sequence comes from Candidatus Uhrbacteria bacterium, assembly GCA_037131775.1. GTDB lineage: Bacteria > Patescibacteriota > Patescibacteriia > UBA9934 > GWF2-40-263 > YC12-FULL-57-11. The sequence continues at coordinate 2,562 of JBAXQK010000018.1, read as the reverse complement.
GCCAGCGGAATTCGTCTCAATCACCTGGAAGTCGGCGGTATCCTTAAAGATGGAGCGTCCAAGCCCGCGGTCGCCCCCTCCGCCCTTCTCGGCCCCCATCGACGCCACCCTCGCGCTTTCCGTGACGGCCGTGGAAATCACGCCGTCGTCAACCCAGCGGTAGAGATCCTGAAGAGGGCTCACCTGTTCGGGATAGAGCGCGTAGTATGCCTCGTCGACCACGTTCATGTTCACGGCGGCAGAAACCGGCGCCCCGCCCTTGTCGGTGACATGGACCGAAAGAGACACTTCATCCCCGGGCCTGTGCGTCGATGAGTCGGAGGTCACCGCGACCGTGAGCTTCGACTGGGAAGAATCGTACGAGACCGGAAATCCGATCGATCCGTACCACCATCCCATCTGCCCGACCTGCTGGTAGAGGCCGTGATCGAACAGGACGCCGTATACCGACTCGTTCGGCAGGTCCTTCGCGTCGAATTGGAAGGAATACGACGGGCTTGCGGTTATTTCCGTCTCACGAATTCCAAGGTGGGCCTGGTAGTACAGGAAATTGCTCCCGGTCGGCGCCACAAACGGCGTGCCGTGCTGGTACACCGAGACATGCACCTGTTCGCCGATCTTATATCCCGGAAAGCTCCACTGGTCATGCTTCGGATCCACGTCATCGTTATTGAACGACAGCGCGTTCGAGGAGTCGTAGCGCTCAAAATCCGTGCGCTGCCAGACGGAAATTTCCCTCGAGTCCGTCCGGCCAAGTTCATCGGTCGCGGACAGGTCCACGCGGTAGTTCGCCTCCTTGTTCGTCGCCGAGAACTGGTAGCGAACGACCCCGTCGGTGTCGGACGACAGAAGAACCGTGGCGACATTCTTCTCCACGCGCTCGTAGGAATACTGCTTGATCACCTCCTTGCGAACGAAGTCGTACGTCTGTCCCATCTCGTGGCGAACGTACGTGATCTCCGTCACCGTCGCGTTGACTGCCTGTCCGGCGCGCGTCGTCGGACCGAAGACGAGCGGATCCTGCGAGTCGACGGCCTGCGTGTTGCGGATGGTCGCCTCGACCGTCCCCACGCCGTTCTCCGTCCGGGTGTTCTGGTACGACGCGTCGACGTACACCTTCGGACCGAAGACAAGCACGGTGTTCCCGCCGCTGATCTGCCCTTCCTCCGGCCGGTTTGGCACCGCGTTCATCCACTTCGACATCGGGTAGTACTGGCCATTCTCGTAATCGCAGGAAAACGAGCCGTGCGCGTTTCCGGCCACATCGAGCGTCACCACCTGGTCGAGCCCGCAGTCGCCAGTGACATGAACCTCGAGGCCGCTCACCGGAGTCCCTTCGAAGAACGCTCCATGAACGGCATAGCCGATCTTGTCGCCCACGAACACGGCGCGCGTGTCCGGTTCGATGGAAAGTGTGTACGCGGGCTTCACATAGTCGCTCACGTTTACCGTCCGCGTCGCGACGGCCTGCCCGTCCCAGACAATCTGGAGCGGATAGTAGCTTGGGTCCACGCTCTTGATGTCGATCGTCCCGGAAAACGTCCCGTTCTTCGTCACGTCGACGTCGACCTTGGCAAACCCAACGTCGGCGGTGACCTTCGACGGCCGTACCGCGTCATCGCGTCGTTCGACGTACCCCCAGAAGCGCATCGTGTCCGTGGGCTTGTACGTGGGTCTGTCGGTGTACAGGTACGTCCAATTTCCCTGGGAAACGTTGTCCACGTTGCGGACGGCGCCGCTCCCGTCAAACGGCATGAAGACGGTCTGATCACCCGACCGGATGTCGACGTACGATCCCTGTCCTTCCGACGTCGCGACGGACCCAATTCCCTGCGCGTCGGTCGTGCCGCGTTCAGCGTTCCCAAGGAATCCGACGGTCGCCCCCTGCACCGGCTTGCCCGAAACCGCGTCGTTCACCCAGAACAGCGTCTTGTTCGTGGCGCGCGAGACGTAGCTCGTCAGGTCGCTCGAGACGAGGAAGGCATAGGCGCGGACGCCCGCCTCGGTGATGTCGGCAATGTAAAATCCGTCTGGAACGGTCGCGGGAAACACCGCGTAGCTCTGGCCGTTGTCGTCGGTAACCTGCGCGTCAAATTCCTGCGTGGGCTTCTGGTTCTTCGTGTCGTAAAAATCATCCGCCGTCGTGGTGGCGCGCCAGGCGCCCTGCTGCGCGTTGATTCCGGCGACGAACGCGTCCTTGGAGGCGTAGCGGTACAGCTTCATGTGCGGAGGGACCGGGCTCCCCGGAGCATTATCGGAAGGACCATAGAAAAATGGCATCGCGACGGTCTGCGACGGGGTCACGTTCACGAACCGGTTCTGCACGTCGAACGTCGTTCCGCGTTCCCCCTCCGCGGCGGTCTCAAACGCGAACTTCACGTCGTCGCCAAGCGTCTCGCTGGAACCGATGAGAGGAAGCGTCCCCTTGAGCGTCACGGTATACGCGGTAAGAGGGGCAAGCTTTTCCGGGACGAACACGAACGTGCGGCGCGACGACTCCACGTGACCGGCGACGCTCGGCTCGATGGAAAACGCCTTCTGAAACTCCGCCCTGTCGATATT
>JBAXQK010000017.1:0-20763 GCA_037131775.1 Candidatus Uhrbacteria bacterium | reverse complement strand
CCGGGCCGACGGCGACCACTTCCCCGCGCTCGGCGCGTTCCTTTTCGACGGTGTCCGGAATAATGATGCCGGAGATTGACTTCTCCTCCTTCGCAAGCGGTTTGACGATGATGTGGTCGCCGATGGGACGGAGTTGCATAATGGGCGATTTTACGGATTTTATGAAAACAAGACGCTAGCAGTCTTCCATGTCGAGTGCCAGCGTCCTATTTTTATCAGTTGTACGGAGCGTGTCAAGAAGAACTAACGTTTAGGGTTGAGTTCCTTGACGGATCGCCATTTTACGAGGTCGACCACGCCCATTCGATCGGCGTCGCGATCGAGCGGATACTCATCGAGGGTTCCGCCGTGTAATCTAAAGAGTGACCGAGTACAGCCCCAACCGGTCATACTCTGGATGATTCCCTTGGGCAACTTTTGCATGCGCGCGATCTCAGCGGACAGGGCATCGGATATCGGGAGATAGTCATGGCATTCCGGTTCGTCAAAATATTTTGACGTGAGCCGGAGAAGATCTGGCTTTCCGGTGATAACTCCTCCGGTTGTTAACAACCAGAGATCGTCGAGGTCCATAAAATTATTGTCGTACTGGCCCATCATCAGTTCGAGCGCGCGCATCGTCCCGCTATATTTCTCCCTGGCTTCCGCCACGTCGCGATCGACGTCACCCCTTCTCGACCGCGCGTCTGATAACGCTTGGAGACGATCCTTCAGCCTTACTATCATTCCAACGCTCTCAATTCCGAGGGCAAGGGCATCCGCCTTCTCCCCTGGCTCGATTTCCGATCCGCGTTGCATTTCAGATTTCATATGGACATTTTATATCACGCCCGGATCGCGATCGCCAGCGCGACGGCGACGAGACTCATCCCCGGCCAGAGGCTCCAGAGGTAATGGTCAAATACGGCGAGGACGAGGAGGGCGGCGAGGATTGAGATCGCGACGACGCGCTCGGCTGGCGATCGTCTGGCACGGAGGAATGCGACGAGGACCTGGACGAACCGCGCGACGACGAGGAGACCGAGCAAGCCGGTCTCGGCGAGGAACAGGAGGATGGCATTGTGCAGCGGCTGGTAGAACCAAATGTCCTTTCCGGGATACAGCGTCGCGAGGGCGAACGTGTAGTTCCCCGCCCCGACGCCGGTGAAGGCGTTCATCCTGATCACGTCGGGCCAGAGCGGAAACTCGGACGTGCGCTCTGCGATAGATTTTTCCTCGAGCCGGGCCGTCGGGTCGAAGCGCGTAAAGATCGGCGTGTGGAAGGTCGCGACGGCGAGGATGACGAGCCAGAGGGAGGCGAAGGCGACGAGGGTCATCCGCCGAACGGTACCGGGTGACTTTCGTACGACCGCACGAAATACGCTTACGCCGATGACTGCCAGCCCGACGACCGTCGCGATCCACGCACTGCGCGAGAACGTCACGACAAGCGTCGCGGCGAGGACGGGGAGGACGTAGCCGGCGCGTCGGCCCTTCGCGACAAGCCAGGCCGAGACGATCGTGCCGATCGCGAGATAGCCGCCAAAGATATTCGGATGCGGGAGCGAGCCATAGCCGCGAAGGACGCGCGTCGTCGCGGTCTCGACGACGGAGGCGCCGAGGGTGGCGGCGTCGTGCGAGGCAAGGCCGAGGACGGTCGAGGCAGGCGAGAGACCCGTAAGAGCCTGGTACCAGGCGAGAAGGGACGGGACGAGCAGTCCCAAGACGAACGCGGAGGCGGCCCGCGCCGGGTCGGTACGCTCGTCGAGGAGGAGCGCGAACAGGGCGGCGGCGGCCGAGGCGTGGAGGATGGCGGAAAAGGCGAGGGTGATGTTCTGGGAAAACGACGCGCCGATCATGAGCGCCCCCAGAAACAGGATCGTCGGCCTGAGAAACGCGTCGAGCCTCGCGTCGAGCTGAATCGTCCCGCGCAGCGCGGACGCGGCCATGATCATCGCCTCCACCGCGTACAGGCTCATCCGGCCGTATTCCCACGGCTGGCCCGCGATCGTAAGGTCGTTAAAGATCCACCGCGTTTGGAACGGAAGGACGAGGAGGATCAGGAGGACGAGGTAGTTGGAGAGGCGGGTGCGGGAGAGGCGCATAGTTCGTTTAGTTTGTCGCGATATTCCTCGCGACGGTCGTTCTCATGGAACTTGAGCACGCGGTCGTTCACGACGACGCGGGAATCGACGTTCATGAGGGAACGGATCTTTGGGGGAAATCGTCGGAGCTGGATCGTTTTGGCGAGACGCTCGAAGGTCGTCGCGACGAAGGACCGCCCGTCCCCGCCGTTTCGTTTCCCCTCCTCATTGGGAGGAGGGGTCAGGGGTGGTCGTCGCGATATTTCGACGTTCGACAGAATTTCCTGCGTCCACCCGTTCTCCTCGACGATCCGATCAAACACTCCGCCCCGATCCAGCACCGGGACCAACGATCTCACCCAGTACGCAAGATACGGATCCCCTCCTTCCAACCGCAGCGACGAGAAATCGAGCGACTCCGTCGTCGCGAAGAACGAAAAGCAGAACGGATCGACCGCCGTCGCGCCCGGACGCTTTCCAAGCAGCGCGAACGGCATGACGACGAGCAGCCGCGCGAGCCAGACCATCCCCGGCCGCGTGACGACCAACAGGTCGATGTCCGAGTCCGGCCGCGTGTTCCACCAGGCCAGCGTGTTCCCCGCCGCCACGGCGACGACGCCCGGGACGAGACGAACGTACCGCATCGCCCGGTGCAACTTCTTGAACTTCCGCGCCGCGTCGAGAAACCGCGTCCGACGCTCGGACGCGGTCGCGGACACTCCTGACAACCGAGTTGTCCACACCCCATCCACCTCGACCAGCCTGTCCCGGAGCCACTCCCCCTCGAGCGCCGCGTGCGTCTCCTCCAGCGAGTACGCCCGATCCGGCTCCTGCATCCATTTCCACAGCTCAAAGACCGTTACGGGAGTCTCAAACAGAGAAAACCAGGTCGCAGTCCTGTGGATCGATTGCTCGAGCGGCGTCGGCATGGGCGTAGTGTACCAGGAACGAAAAAAGAACCAAGACGGTTCTTTTTCTCGGGCTATTTCTTCGCCTTGTGGTGAAACACCAGGTACTGCTGCGCGATGGAGATCAGGTTGATGGCCACCCAGTAGAGCGTGAGCCCGCCCGGCAGCGACGCGCCGATGACCGTTGTCATCACCGGCATCATGTACATCATGGACTGGTTCATCGAGGTCAGCATCTCCTCGTCCTTTGCCACCGGCGTTCCGCGCACCTGCTTCGGCGGGCGGCGGGCGATGAGCATGCGGGTCTGGAAGAACTGACAGATTCCGGAGATCACGGCGAGCGGAATGTTGCGCTGGCCGAGGTCAATGATCCCGAGGAACATCTGATTGATCGTCCCCGGGTTGTGCACGAAGCCGTACAGGTCCGAAAGCGACTCCACGTGAAGCCCGGCCGAGAGCACGCGGTAGAGCGCGATCAGGATCGGGATCTGAACGAGGATCGGAAGGCACGACGAGAGCGGATTCACCTTCTCCGACGAATACAGTTCCATCATCGCCTTCGCCAGCTTTTCCTTGTCGTCCTTGTGCTCGGCCTTCAGCGCGTCGAGCTTCGGCTGCAGGTCCTGCAGCGCCTTCTGCGACTTCAGCGACGCGTGGGTCAGCGGCCACAGCGCGAGCTTCACGACGAGGGTGAGCGCGATGATCGCGAACCCGAGCTCCGAGCCCGGAATCACGTCGTACAGCCAGATGAGCAGGTTGAAGAGCGGCCGGTACAGCCCCTCGTGGAAAATGTTCATAGCGTATTATTCGGCAGCGACAGCCGTCTCAACGGCCGCCTCGCCCCCTTCGACAACCTCGACCGCCTCCTTCGCCGCCGCCGCGATCTCCGCGATATTGATCTTCCAGCCGGTCAGCTTGGCCGCCAGGCGCACGTTCTGGCCGCCCTTTCCGATGGCGAGCGAAAGCTGGTCGGGATTCACGTGCACGAGCGCCGACTGCTCGGCCTCGTTCAGCTCGACGCGGTTCACCTTGGCCGGCGCGAGCGCCTTGCCGATGAACGACGCGACGTCCTCGTTCCACTCGATGATGTCCACCTTCTCGCCGCCGATCTCGGAGATGATCGTCTGGATGCGGGTGCCGCGCTGGCCGATGCACGCGCCGATCGGGTCTACCTGCGAGTCCGTCGTCGTCACGGCCACCTTCGAGCGCGAGCCGGCCTCGCGCGAGACCGCCTTGATGAGTACCGCGCCGTCGCCGACCTCCGGAATTTCCATCTCGAACATCTTGCGCACGAACTCGTCGGCCGCGCGCGACAGCACGATCTGCGGCCCCTTCGTGGTGAGCGCGACCTGCTGCACGTAGACCTTCACGCGGTCTCCCGGCTTGTAGCGCTCGCCCGGAACCTGGTCCTCGGTGCGAAGGATGCCGGCAGTGCGACCCAGGTCGACGAGCACCATGCGGCCCTCCGAGCGCTGGATCGTGCCGTTGACGATCGTTCCCTCCTGCTCCTTGTACTCGTTGAACACCACCTCGCGCTCGGCCTCGCGCAGCTTTTGCGTGATCACCTGCTTGGCGGTCATGGCGGCCATGCGCCCGAACTCTCCCGGCTGCGGCAACTCGAGGCGCAGCACCTCGCCGAGCTCCGGGGTGGAGCCGAACCGCAGGATGCGGGCCTCGGACAGCATGATGTCCGTCTTCGGGTTGAAGCGCGTCCCGTCGGATTCCTCGAGCTCGATGCCGGCGATGTCCGCGCCCTTGTTGCGCGCCATCTCGATCTTCTCGGCGAAGTCCGCGGCCTTCTGCTTGCGCTCCTCCTCGATGCGCGCGAGCTCCTCGAGGTCGATGTCCTCGACCACGGTCTTCACGTCGAACACGCGGCTGGTGCCGTCCTCCGTGTTGAACTCGACGTCGATGTTCTGGTTCTTGTCGCCGAAGTCCTTGCGGTACGCGGCGGCGAGCGCCGACTGGATGGCGTCGATGACGGACTCGTACGCGAGCCCCTTCTCCTCGCAAATCTGCCGAATTGCCTGCTCGATGGGTGATGGCATAGAAAGTGGTGGAGTGATGGAGTTATTGAGTGATGGAGTTATTTTATCCGGAGTCACTTCACGACTCCACGACTTCATCACTCCATCACTTCTTTAAAAAACCCGCCGTTGCCGACAGGTTTCTGATGGGTTCAAGATATCAGCCTCCGTACGGTTTGTCAACGGCTTTCAGGTGGACGATCTCCGGATCCCCGCCTTCGACGATCCGGATCGCGATCACGTCGAGCCGCCAAAAACGATTTTCCCAGCCGCGTTCCGCGAGGATCGCCTCGGCCGTCAGCTGCATCCGGCGGAACTTCGGGGGCGTGATGGATTCCTCGGGCCAGCCGAACTCGTCGCTCTGCCGCGTCTTCACCTCCACGAACACGATCTCGTCCTTATCCTCCGCGACGATGTCGGCCTCCCCCGCGAAGGTCACGACGTTTCGCTCAAGGACGGACAGCCCAAGTTTCTCCAGGAACGCCGCGGCCAGGTCTTCCCCGGAATTTCCGAACGCGCGGCGCGGGTCGATCATATTACTTCCGGCGCTTCGGCAGATACTTCTCAAGCGCGCGGCGGTCGAGGACGCTCTGGCGCACGGCCGGGGCCTCGGTCTTCGCGAACCTCACGATGCAGACGACCCAGACGACCAGGCCCGCGATCCAGGCAAGATACAGCGGACGGGCGCCGAGGAGACGGATCTGCTCGAAGCTGAAGAAGAACAGCACGAGCCCGACGAACCCGAGCGTCGCGAGCATCTCCGAGACGCGGCGATACACGCCGGCCTGGATCTTGTCGACGGCCTTCGCCATCTTGAAGCGGCGGACGAGCACGCTCGCGACGAGCATCAGGACGAAGAGGACGGCAAGCCCGCGGCCTGCGCCATCCCAGACGTTCGGAGGTTCGAGGGTCAGCCAGTAGGACGGATGGGCGAGGGGTCGAAGGTCGAAATTCATATCGGAAATGCTCAGTGTCTTATTTCGCCCATATTAAACGAGATAAACGGTTTTTCGTCAACGTGACGCGTTGTCATCCCTGCCCGCGCACGAACACGCTTGCCACCCCGCCGAGAATGTCGGAGATGATGTTCGTCATGATGAAAATGCCAAGAAACGCGACGAGGGTGCCGAGGATCTTGTAGAACAGGCGCGACTGGCCGAAGCCGAGCTTGTCCTCGGCCCAGGCGTTCTCGCCGAACCACTCGAGCATCGTTTCCGACTTGAAGGTCATCAGCGTGCCGACGGCCATGACGGCAATGCCGAGAAGAATGCGTGGAATCACAGACATAGTGCGGACATCCTATCAAAAAATCCTCTGGTTTCCCAGGGGATCTTTTGGTGCGGTCGAGAAGACTCGAACTTCCACCCTATTGCTAGGACCAGCCCCTCAAGCTGGCGTGTCTACCATTTCACCACGACCGCTCGCGACGAATGTGATTTCGTGCCGAAAGTGTACGCGAAGGGCCGACTCTTGGCAAGAGGAGGTCGATCTGCTAGGGTTCCGGGGCTAAAGGAGCGACTCATGAGAACGTTTGAACCGATCACCGGCCCGTTGGGCCTCGACCACGTTGCCCTGCCCTACCTGGAGGACGACGGAGTCGCGCACATCGTCGATTTCTGGGAATCCCTCGGAATGAAGGTAACCAGACGCACGGTCACGGAACGGATCGACCACGCCGGCCCCGGAGAACGCCTGGACGTTGGCAGCGTGAGCCGCACGCATGTCGTGTACTTCCCCGGACTGCCCGTCGACCAGCCCGGACACGTCGCGTTCGCGGTCTCGCAGCACGACTTCAAGCGCCTGCTGGGGCACCCCGCCATCGATACCACGCAAGGAGACAAGGGTCTGATCCGCTGGGGAACGAACGACGCAAGCCTGTTCCTCGTCGGACCGTACGACGTCCGATTCGAGTTCCACTGCGCGAACGCCCCGACGGACATCCTCTCTCAGCCCGGCTAACCAGCCGGGATTTTTCTTTCAAAAAATACGCGACCGTCGGTCGCGTATTTTTGGTGGACGCTGCAGGATTCGAACCTGCGACCTTCTCGATGTAAACGAGTTGCTCTAACCAGCTGAGCTAAGCGTCCATGTGCGAATAACGAACTTGTTACTAAATTGCGTATGACACGAATGGGAACGAACGTAACGAATTTGTTACGTACGTAACAATTGGCGTCATATGCAATTTAGTAACAAATTCGTTATTCGCAAATCCCGCTTCTTCGCACTCAAAACTTTCTATTTCTCCCCGATATCACCCGTATCACCCCGCTCTCGATCCCGATGTCGAATCTCGTGCCCGTCATCTCTTCGCCGTCGGCGGTGATCGAGATCGGAGTTTCGCTGCGGATGGCGAGGGTCGTGAGCGGGAGGACGCTCTCGCAGACCGACCGGCGGCCGAGCCAGCCCTGCTTCACCGAGACGCGGAGGATCGTTTCCAAGCGGCCGTCCGTCGGGTCCGAGATGCGCTCGCTCTTGGACGCGTCGCCGCCGAGGTTGCGAATCTCCAGGAAGCTTGGCTCGTCGGGAGTGATGCGATATGCGCCGTCGCAGGTCAGCTCCGCGCCGAAGTTCGGCACCGATATGCTCGTGAGAAACCGCTTGCCGTTCACGATCCCGGCGTCGATGGTCTCCACGATGCGCGCCGACAGCACGTCGCAGGCGGCGAGCCCGTGCGGCACGCCGAGGAGCGCCGCAAGCTCGTTTCCCTCGCCGAGCGGGATGATGCCGAGCACCACGTTCGTCCCGGAGATCACGTCGATCACCTTGTGCACCGTCTCGTCGTTCCCCACCGCGATCACGCTCGTGGTCCCGCGCCGGATCTCGTCGCGAACCATCTCCTGCACGTTCCGGAACAGCGCCATCCGCACGATCTTCCCCGCGATTCCGAGGTCGGTTAGACGATTCTCAATAAGGGCAAGCTCGGGAGCGAACCGCTGGTGCTGGGTCAGGTCGTCGTAGATGTAGCAATACATGGTTGCGAATAACGAATTTGTTACTAAATTGCGTATGACACGAATGGCAACGAACGTAACGAATTCGTGACGTTTGCAACAATTAGCATCATATGCAATTTAGTAACAAATTCGTTATTCGCAAATCCCGCTCTCTGCACCAACCTATTCCTTCTCCCCACCCCCCATGCTCACCCTCCCGTTCACCGTCGCTCCCGCTGCCACCGTCAATACGCGGCACTCGACGTCGCCGTGGACGACCGACGTGTCCAGGAGCTCGAGACGGTCCTGGATGTGGACGTTTCCCTGGATCTCGCCCGCGATCACGGCCGTGGCCGCGGTCACGTCGGCGCTGATTCGGGCCGTTTCTCCCACGCGGAGGCTCGCGGCGGTACGCACCGTCCCCGCCACCTCGCCGTCGATGAGCACGTCGCCGGTACTCGTGAAGTCGCCTTCGACCTTGACTCCCTGCGCGATGATCGTTTCCTGTCCGGAAGATGCCATACGCGATTGTTCTTGATGCTTAAACATAACAAAAAGAGTGTAGCACGGGGGAACGTGAGGTCAAATATCCTACTTCTTCAGGGGGAATGTCAGAATAAACGTCGATCCGGTTCCCGTGCCCTGACTTTCCGCGATCGCGGTTCCTCCCATGGCCTCCATCAGCTTGCGGACGACGTACAGGCCAAGGCCGGTGGTGGTCTGCACGTGCTTGGAGGCCGAACCGGTCACGAACTTTTGGAACAGCTTTTCCAGGTCCTCGGCCGTCAGTCCGCGGCCCGTGTCCGAAACGGACACCTTCGCGAGCCCGCCTTCCGTCCACATGCGCACCTTCACGCCGCCGGTTTCGGTGTACTTCACCGCGTTGTCGAGCAGGTTCATGAACACCTCCTTCACCTTCTCGACGTCGACGTCCACGTTCACCGGCACCTCCGGCATCTCGCACGACAGCGTCAGGCCGCGCTCCTGCGCCTTGCCCTGGATGAACTTGGTCACCCCCTCGAGCAGGCCGCGAATGTCCGTCGGCACCAGGCGCATCACAAGCCGGCCCGATTCGATGCGGGATACGTCGAGCAGATGGTTCACAAGAAGAATAAGCTGCTCGGTCCCGTCCGCCATGCGGCCGAGCGTCTCGTCCTGCTTCGGCACGAGCGGACCCATCATACCGCTCTTCAGCAGGCCGATGTACCCCTTCATTACGGCAAGCGGGGTGCGCAGCTGGTGGGAGGCGATCGACAAAAACTCGGTCTTCATCGCGTCGAGCGCGCGCAGCTTGTGGTTCGCCTCGCGCAGCTGCTTCGTGGTCCGCTGCAGCCGGGCGTACGTCTCGGCCTTCTGAATGGCGATCGTGATCGGGCCGATCAGCGAGGAAAACGTGTCGCGCTCATAGGCCGTGAGGTCGCGGCTCGACCGGTCCATCCCGACGACGAGCACGCCGACCGGGCGGTCCCCGGAAACGAGCGGGAGCACAAGCGTGCTCTTGACCCGCGAGGACTTGGCGAACAGCTTCACGTGCTCGTCGGGAATCGACGGCGAAAGCACGCTTGCGAGAGTGCTTGCCACGCGGCGACGGCGCGAGCGAATGGCGAGCGCGATCGCGTTCGTGCGCGAGGCGAGGCTGAGCGGCTTCATGCTCTCGACCGGAAGGAACGGGCAGGTCTTCCCGTCAATGCACGCGAACGCCTTCCAGACCAGGCGCCTCCCCTTCTCGTCGCACAGGCCGACGGCCACGAACGGATACGAAAACTCCGCGTCCAGCGCATGCACGATCTCGTCTACCATCTCGTCCGTCTCCAGCGCGCGAACCGTGACGTCGTCGATCTTGTGCAGGAGCGACAGCGTCTTGTTGCGCACCGCGAGCTCGGCGTTGCGAACGTACAGCTCGCGGTTCACGTCCTCGGCCGTCGTCGCCTCCGTTCCCTTCTTGCCCATACCCGATCAGAGAAATCTATTTCAAAACGTCCGGGACATCTTCCTCCGACATCTTCGGAAGCAGCGACCGCACCGCGTCGCGGCAGACCTGGACGGACGCGGGGCCGAACAGTCCCTCGTACTGGTGGACAAGCCCCGTCAGAATCGATCGGGAGTCCCCGTCCACCTTCACCGCGTGGTCCGCGCCAATCTTAAGCCCGACGACCTTTCCGGCCTCGCGCCAAGCAAGCGGTCCGATGACCAGCTCCTGGTCCTTGATGATGCGCATGACAAGCTGTTGTGTTCCAGACATATGTTTCGCCCATCATAGCACGATTTGATTTGCCGTGGAACGCAGGAGGCGGGTAAGATGGCGCCATGCATCCGACCTTCCCCCATTTCGAGCCGCTTTCCGCCAGCCACCGCGCGCACGTCGAAGCGATTGCCGCGCAATTCGACCCTTATTCTGATTTTAACTTTACCAGCCTGTTCTCCTGGAATACGACCGGTACCGTCGCAACCTGCATGCTGAACGGAAACCTCGTCGTCCGCTTCTCGGACTATCTCACCGGCAAGCCCTTCTACTCGTTCCTTGGAACGAACGACGCGGACGAGACGGCGAATACGCTGCTCGCGCACATGGCGAAGGAAGGGATCGAGCCGGAAATCAAGCTCCTCCCTCGCTCTTCCCTCGGCAATATCCATCCCGACCGGTTCCGCATCACGGAGGACCCCGACAACCACGACTACATCCTCTCGACCGAGCGGCTAAAGACGTTCGCGGGAAGCCGGCTGAAGCCGAACCGAAACCTGGTGACGCGGTTTACGAAGTCATACGCGTCGGAAACGCGCGCGCTCGACCTGACGAACCCGACGACGCAGGACGCCCTGAAGGAATTCTTTCTTGGCTGGGCGCACAGAAAGGGGCTGCCCGCGACGAGCACGGACACCGAGTTTCGCGCGATGTCCCAGGCGCTGGAGCTTGCGACGGTCCGTCCGCTCATCGGACTCGGCGTGTACGTCGACGGTTCGCTTGTCGGATTCACGGTGAGCGAACGGCTTCACGGCGTCTATGGCATGCTGCACTTCGAGAAGGCGGATCCGACGCGGTGCGTGGGCGTGTATCAGTTCCTGATCCAGGAAACGGCAAAGGTCCTCTCCGCGATGGGATGCGAGCTGCTCAACTACCAGCAGGACCTCGGAATCCAAGGGCTCAAGACGTGCAAGAAGGGATTCCACCCGTACACCTATCTCCGAAAGTACCGCGTCGCATGGATTGGGAAATGACGGTGTGGTACAATGGCGGCATCCTATGATCGAAGAAAAAACAACCCCGCAGGAAACCGACTGGGCCTCCATCTTCGCCGGACTCCTGTTCGTCGCGCTGCTGCTCTGGTGGATGTACGCGTCCTCGATGGGAAGCTCCGACGACGCGCTTGCCGCGAAGGGTCTTTGGGGCGCCTCGTACCAGGCCGTCGCGCTGTGGGGCGGCGTCTGGGGGCTCGTCATCGCGAAGTCGTGGGGAGGGATGAGAAGCGTCATGGGCCGCGCGATCGGGGCGCTTGCAGCGGGACTTCTGTTCCAAGTGCTCGGTCAGAGCGTGTTCAGCTACTACAACCTGTTCGCGGGCGTCGAGATGCCCTATCCGTCGCTTGCCGACCTCGGCTACTTCGGAAGCATCCCGCTGTACGCGTACGGCATCCTGATGCTGGCGAAGGCGTCCGGGATCAGGCTTTCGATCAAATCGTTCGTCGGCCAGATCCAGTACACGATCATCCCGGTCTTCATACTCGGCCTTTCCTACTACAACTTCCTCGTCGGATACGAGTTCGACTGGTCCGCGCCGCTCAGGACGTTCCTCGACTTCGGCTATCCGCTCGGCCAGGCATTCTACGTCTCCGTCGCGCTGCTCGCCTACGTGCTGTCGCGCAAGACGCTCGGCGGAGTGATGAAGAACAAGGTGCTGTTCATCCTCGCCGCCCTCGCGGTCCAGTACCTCGCCGACTACAACTTCCTCTACCAGGCGGCGAACGGCACCTGGGGAGTGAGCGGGTATGGCGACCTCATCTACCTCGCCGCCTATTTCCTGATGGCGCTCGGCCTCATCCAGCTCCGCATGCACCTGATCAAAACGAAGAGCGCCGAATAGGCGCTCTTTTTCGTTCCGCGATTCGATTTACATCTCGTCGACCGTCTCGATCCCGAGGAGCGCGAGGCCGTTCTTGAGCGTTTGCGCCGCCGCCTCGACGATCGCCAGACGCGACGCCTGCACGTCCGGCTCGGCCGACAGCACCGGCGCGTTCTCGTAAAAGTCAGAGAATGCCTTGCACAGGTCGAACAGGTACTGCGACACCGTCGAGATCCGCAGCGTCTGCCCCGCGGCAAACACGACCTCCGGATACTTCGCCAGCGCGAGGGCCAGCGCATGCTCCGCCGGAACCCACTCGCGACTCTTCGAACCTTCGACCCTCCGCCCCTTCGAACCCTTCTTCAGAATGCTCTTCATTCTCGCGAACGAGTACATCAGATACGGCCCGGTAAACCCCTCGAAGCTCATCGCCTCCGCCATGTCGAAGGTGATCTTCTTGTCGAGGTCCTGCTTGAGCATCCCGAACCGGATCGCAGAGAATGCCACGGCATGTGCGACCTTCGCGACCTTCTTCGCGTCCCAGTCCGCGTGGCGCCTCGCCGTTTCTTCCGTCGCGATCTTGAACATCTCGTCACGGAACGGCTCCCAGCGAACGATGTTTCCCGTCCGGCTCGACATGGCGCCCTCCTTGAGCGTGACGAACTCGTAGGAAAGATGTTGGAGATCCTTGGTGAAGCCCATGCGCTTGAGCGTCGCAAACAGCTGCTGCATCAGAAGCGACTGCCGCGCGTCGATCACATAGATCGATCGCATCGGATGGTGGTCCTCCTCCTTTTTCATGGCCAGCGCGATGTCCTTCGCGTTGTACAGGAACGTGCCGTCCGTCTTCACGAGCAGATTCGCCCCGAGTTTCTCCTCCTCGAGATCGACGATCCACGCGCCCTGGCTCGAGGTAACGATTCCGCGAGCGATGAGATCCTCGATCGTGCGCTTGGTGTCCTTGATCAGGTCGCTCTCAAAGTACCAGACGTCGATCG
This sequence comes from Candidatus Uhrbacteria bacterium, assembly GCA_037131775.1. Classification (GTDB taxonomy): domain Bacteria; phylum Patescibacteriota; class Patescibacteriia; order UBA9934; family GWF2-40-263; genus YC12-FULL-57-11. The sequence continues at coordinate 7,774 of JBAXQK010000017.1, read as the reverse complement.
GCAAGTTGAACTCCTTGAAGACGGCCTTCAGGTATTTGACCGACCAGGAGTGCGTCTTCTTCCACGTCGAAAGCAACGGACCCTTCCCCGCCTCGAGGTCGCGCTGGACCTGGGAAACCTCGGCGTGGACCTTCTCGTCCGCCTTGCTGAGCGCGGTTGCCTCCACGTACATCCTCTGCAAAAAGGAGATCCGTTCCTCGCCTTCCGGGATAACGCCGTGCGCGAGATTCTTGACCGCCCAGACGCACAGCGCGACGTTCGCCCCGAGGTCGTTTATGTAGGAAGTCGGAATGACGTCGTATCCGTTCACGCGAAGGACGTCGATGACCGTCTGCCCCACCAGCATGTTGCGTAGGTGGCCGATGTGCACGTCCTTGTGCGTGTTCAGGTTGGCGTATTCCACCATAATCCGCTTCTTCGCCCCGACCTCGCTCGTGCCGTACGCCTTCTTCTCCGCCGCGACCTCCGCCACGACCGTGCCGCAGAACGCCGCGTCGTCGAGCGAGAAGTTCACGTACGGCCCGGCCGACGCGATCGACCTGATGAACCCCTTCGGCCCGATCTTCGCCGCAATCTCGGTCGCGATCTCGACGGGATTGCGCTTCAGTCCCTTTGCCAGCGAAAAGCAGGCGAACGAAAGGTCGCCCAGCTTCGCGTCCGGCGGATAGGAGAGATCGTCGACGGACGGCGTGTATTCCTTGCCGACCGCTTTCTTGAGCTCGGTCAAAACGAGCTGTTTTGCTTGGTGCAATGTCGTCATATTCTCATACGTTTCCCCTCCTGATAGGCAGGAGGGGTCAGGGGTGGTCGTCGCGTTAGGACGAGAGCTGCGCGATGATCGCGTCCAGTTTCGCCTTCGCCTCGTCGCGCTTTGCGCGCATCCCTGCGACGACCTTCTCGGGAGCCTTCGACGTAAACTCAACGTTCGCGAGCTTCGCGTCGGTCGACGCGACGTAGGCGGCGAGGTCGTCGCGTTCCTTTTCGAGACGGGCGCGCTCGACAACCATGTCCATGTCGCCGAGGACGAGCTGGATGCCAGGCTTGTCGCCGAGAGAGATGTCCTCGAGGCGGGCGAGCCACTTGATCACGTCGGCATGCGCGAGCACCGAGGCATTATCGACCGTGACAACGACCTTCTTGGCCGGCTCGACGCGTTGCATCGCTCTGATGTTGCGAATCGTCGTGACAACCTCCTGGACGACCGAGAACTCGCGCTCGGCGGCCTCGTCGCGGTGGCCAGCGACCGTCGGCCACGCCTCGACCATGAGCGTCGTTCCCTTGAACGACGACCAGATCTGCTCGGTCACGAACGGCATGAACGGGTGCCAGAGCTTCATCAGCGTCTCGAGGACCGTCATGAGGATCGCGTCCTTTCCCTTTTCGATCTTTGCAATCTCAAGATACCAGTCCGCGAAATCGTTCCACGTAAAGTCGCGCAGCTCCTCGCCCGCGGCCGAGAGCTCGTTCGCGTCGAGCTTTTTCGTCACGGAGGCGACGACCGTGTCGAGACGGGAGAGGATCCAGCGGTCGGCGAGGGACTGCTGGTTCCCAGCCACTTTAGTGGCGCTCGCGTCGACCGCGCCCGACGGGACTAAAGTCCCTGGGAACTCCACCGACGACAAGACGAACCGCGAGATGTTCCACAGCTTGTTCGTGAAGTTCCGATACCCCGCCACCTTCTCCTCCGACAATTTCGAGTCGTTACCAGGAGTCGATCCAATCACGAGCGACAAACGCGTGGCGTCGGCGCCGAACTTGGCGATCATGTCGAGGGGGTTGATGATGTTGTCGAGCGACTTGGACATCTTGCGCCCCTGCTCGTCGCGGACGAGGCCGTGGAGGTAGACGAGCTTGAACGGGACCTCGTCCATCAGGTACGTGGTCATGAGCATCATGCGGACGACCCAAAAGAACAGGATGTCATATCCGGTCTCGAGGATCGAAGTCGGATGAAACGTCGCAAGGTCGGCGGTCTTATCGGGCCAGCCAAGCGTCGTAAACGTCCACATTCCGGCGGAAAACCAAGTGTCGAGCGTGTCCGGGTCCTGCGTCCATCCGTCGCCTTCCGGAGCCTCGATTCCGACGAACGTCTCGTCGTTTCGATACCACACCGGGACGCGGTGTCCATACCAAAGCTGACGGCTGATGTTCCAGTCGCGAAGGTTGTCAGCCCACTGGAAGAAGGTCTTTTCCGAACGCTCCGGGACGATCTTCGTCTTTCCCGACTCGACGGCGTCGCGCATCATCGAACACATCGTGACCGTCTTTCCGTTGCGCTCGAATTCCTTGCGGACGGCCATGAACCACTGTAGCATCGGGATCGGCTCGACGGTGCCGCCCGAGCGCTCGGCGGTCGCGAGGTTCTGCATCGTTTTCTCTTCCCCTTCGACGAGCCCCTGCGCGCGCAGCCATGCCGCGACCGTATCGCGCGCCTCCTTCGTCGTCTGTCCCGCGACCAGCGTCCCCGCGTCGACCGTCATGCGGCCGTCCGCGCCGATCACCTGTTTCATCGCCAACCCATGCCGCGCAGCGATATCCGCGTCGATGAGACTGTGCGCCGGAGTCACGCCAAGTGCGCCGGTGCCGAACGTCGGGTCGACCTCCTTGTCCGCGACGACCGTGATCGAAATCGTCGTCCCTGCGAACGGAATGTTCTCAAACGTCTTCCCGACGAACGCCGCGTACCGCTCGTCGTCCGGATGGACCGCGACGGCCGTGTCACCCACCTTCGTCTCCGGGCGCGTCGTCGAGATCGCGATCGGAAAGTCCTTCGCGTATCGGAACGTGTACAACGTCGCCTCGACTTCCTTATACACGATCTCGATGTCCGAGATCGTCGTCTGTCCCACCGGGTCCCAGTTGATGACGCGGTGGCCGCGATAGATGAGGCCGTCGTCGTACATTTTCTTAAACGCGACGTTCACCGCGTGGTTGCGCTTCGCGTCGAGCGTGTACGCCTCGCGGCTCCAGTCGAGGGACGCGCCCATCTTCTTGCACTGGTTCACGATGGTGTCGTGGCTGTCCTGCGCGAACGCCTCGACGCGCCGCAAAAATTCCTCGCGGCCGACGTCGTGGCGCGTCTTCCCTTCCGTCTTGAACAGAATATTTTCAACCTTGGTCGACGTCGCGATCGCCGCGTGGTCCGTCCCGGGTATCCACAGGGTCTTCTTGCCACGCATGCGCGCAAAGCGCACCATGATGTCTTCGATCGCAAGCATTACCGCGTGCCCCATGTGCAGGGTGCCGGTCACGTTCGGAGGGGGAAGCACGATGGAGAACGCCTCGGGGCGGTCGCCGGGCAGATTGTCGGGATTGAAGAGGCCGCTCGCCTCCCAGGCGGCATAGATGCCGTCCTCGTAGTTTGTTGCGTCGTAGGCCTTTGGAATGTCTTGTTTCGCCATAATGTACGTAGTGTAGGCGAAACGAGGGTTCTGGGCAATGTCCCGGACCCTTGACGATCCTCCAAACCCCAAGTAATATAACCTCTTCCCATGCTTGTTGAGGGTTACTGACACATTTTACTACCAACGCTCGGTGTTGGTACTACCAACACCGAGCGTTGGTAGTATTTCGCTGGAATTCCGAACAAACGCATGGCTCTTGGGGAAACGCAACAGATTTTGGAGGCGATCAAGCGGTCCACGCGACCGCTTATTTGCGTTCCCCGCTCGGCCGGGGCGGACGGCTATGCCTCCGCCATCGGCCTCGCGCGCGTGCTCGAGAAGCTCGACAAGAAGGCAGACATCGTGGCGGCCGACGGAACGGCCCCGAAGAACCTTCACTTTCTCCCCGGACACGAGAAGGTATCCACCGTCCTCGAGAACCTCCGAAGGTTCGTCATCGAGATCGACGCGTCGCGAACCAAGGTCGACGAGCTCACCTACGAGATGAAGGACGACAAGCTGGTCATCCACCTGTCGCCGAAGAAAGGATTCTGGGACGCGAAGGACCTGAACGTCTCGTCGTCAGGCTACCGCTACGACCTCATCGTCTGCCTCGGCGCCGCCGACCTCGAGAGCTGCGCGCATCTCTATTCCGATCATCCGGACTTTTTCTACCGCACGCCGATCCTGAACATCGACCACCGCGCCGAGAACGAGCACTTCGGCCAGCTCAACGTCGTCGACCTCACCGCGGTCTCCGTAAGCGAGGTGGTCCACGACCTGGTCGAGGCGATCGAGCCCGGGCTGCTCGACGAGGAGGTGGTGACCGCGCTTCTCACCGGCATGATTTCGAAGACCAAGAGCTTCAAGACGAAGAACGTCTCGCCGAAGACGCTCCAGACCGCGAGCAAGCTCGTGGCGAAGGGCGCGCGGCGCGAGGCGATCGTGCACAACCTGTACCGCACGCGCTCCGTCCCCACGCTCCGGCTCTGGGGCCGCGCGCTTGCCCGCCTCAAGGTCGACGCCGCGGCGTCGTTCGTCTGGACCCTCCTCTCCCAGCAGGACTTCCTCCATGCCGGCGCCGAGGAAGCCGACCTGCCCGACGTGATCGAGGAGCTCATCGCCTCGACGCCGGACGCGAAGGTCGTCGCGCTGATCTACGAGACGGCCGCGCATGAGATCGTGGCTATCATCCGCGCCGAGCGGCCGACCGACGTTCTTGCGCTGACCGCCGCACTCAGGCCAACGGGAACCCGCGAGGAGGTGCGCGTCGCGTTCCCCGACAAAACGATCGTCCAGGCCGAAAAGGAAATCGTCGCCTGCCTCACGAAAAAGCCTGCCTGAGAATCTCAGGCAGGCCTTTGATTTTCCTACGGGTTCGCTCCCGTATCCCGCTGAACGACCCCGTTCCCGTCCGTCGCCGCCGAGCCGTCCGCGCTCGCCGCCGCGTCCGTCGCGCCATCCGTGCCATCCTCGACCGGAACCGGGATGGACGCGTCCGACTTGCCGTTCACCAGTTCGTCGAGACGCTTGGCAACGGCCGCGTTGTTCGGGTTCAGGCCGTTCACGTGCCGGATGGCAGCGATCGCCTTTTCCTTGTCCCCGTTCTTCTCGTAGATGGCCCCGAGGTACCAGAGCGCGTTTGAGTAATCGGGCGAAAGCGCCACGACGCGCTCAAGCTCGGCCTGCGCGAGATCCAGCTTCTGCAGGCGGATATAAAGCATCGAGAGCTGGAAGCCGAGGCCGACGTCGCTCGGGCTGACCTGGCGCAGCGCCGCGAGCCGCGAGGCCGCGTCGGCGAGCCGTCCCTGGCGCTCGTAGGCGGCGGCCAGGTAGTAGTGCGCCGGGGCGTAGTCGGGCTTCAGCTGGATCGCCTTCAGGAGCGCCTGCTCCGCGAGGGCGAGGTTGTCCGTCTCGGACTTGGCGGCCGTCGCGGCGAGCTCCGCGTTCTCCGCCGCCTTCATCTGCGTGGCACGGTCGGCCACGGCCAGGTAGACGCGGCCCAGGTTCACCTGGTGCGACGGATTTCCCGGCTCAAGGACGGCGGCCTGCTGGAACGTGGCGGCCGCGAAGTCCTCCGCGTTCGCGACGAACGTCATCACGTCGCGGTAGATGGATCCGCGCGCCACCCAGTTGTCCACGTTGTTCGGCTCGCTGTCCGTGGCGGCCTTCGCGGCGTTCACGGCCATGGCGACCGAATTGGTCACCGAGGTCTTCTGGTCCTGGATCAGGTCCTTCCCCGCCGCCGACGCGATGGTGCGCCGGGCCTGCGTGAGAAGTGCCGAGGACAGGTTTCGGTAATAGATGTCGGAAAGCGCGTTATACCGAACGGCCGTTCCAAGCTGCGCGACGATCCTCTCAACCGGCGCGCGCGCCTGGTCGAGCCGAATCGCCCGCGTGAACGCGACCTCCGCGGCAAGGCGCCCGCCCGTCACGAACAGCGTGGCAAGAACGCCCACCGTCGCCAAGACGAACAGGAACGAGAACCCGAGGCCCATGCGCGGCGACTTCGCGAAATCCGTCTCCATCGACCCGCGCGACGACTGCGCCGCAAGGAGGCCGGCAAATCCCCAGAGCAGGAACGAAAGCGTCATGTCGGAGCCGTAGAGCAGGTGTCCGAGCAGCAGCGTCACGAACCCCGCGAACAGCACGTACGTCATCTTCCACCCCTCGCTGTCCCGGTCGGATCGGAGCAGGCGCGAGAGCGAGAGGAACGCGACGGAAAGCATCAAGACGAGCCATGCGACCGACCCGGCGACGCCGGTGGTGGCGAGACGCGTGAGCAGGTCGGACTTCGCGCGATCGAGCCGCGTGTCCCAGAATGCGGTCCCGTTCACGTCCATCGGGCGGTACTTCGCGTAGTCGAACGCGAACGTCCCCGGGCCAGAGCCGACGGCCAGCTGGCGCCATCCCTCCTTCAGGGTGGAGTGCGCGATTCCCCACGAGGATGAATACGACGGCGACACGGAAACCGGCATGTTTACGGTGAACGGGGTCCGGACGAACAGAAGGAGGACGGCCACGAGAAGGACGAACAGCGGAATCGCGAACTTGCGCTGGTCCGGAAACGTCTGCGGCTGAAGGAACGCGAACACGGCAATCAGCAGGACGCCGAAGATTACGAGGATCCACAGTACCCAGAAGTCGACCACGACCGCCGTGACGACCGCGGCGAGCGACGTGACGACGATCAGCGCGCGCATCAGGATTCCCACCGGCGACCCGGACGGGATCACGCTGTCCTTCGCCTTGGAGGAGACGAGCCAGGCCGCAAAGCCCATGGTCATGACGGTGACGAGATACGTCCCGAACAGGACCGTCGGCCCGACCGTGTTGAAGCCGACGGACCTGGCGAAGTCGAACGGAAGGAAGGCCAGGTTGAACGTCGCGAGCAGGCCGACGATCCCGGCGATCGAACTCGCAAGGAGCGTCGCCAGGAACGCGCCGCGCTGAACCTTCGGCTCGTCCGCGCCGTTCAGCAGGACGTAAAATTGCATCGCGAGCATGGCGGCGGTCAGGAAACTGGCATACTCCTGGCCCGCGTCACCGACCCAGGTCTGATAGCCTGCCAGAGAAAAAATCGACGCGACGAGGGTGACGACGAGGAAAAGCGCCGGAAGCGCGTTGACCCATCCGGTCCGGAACAGCAGCTTCTTGCTCACGACCATGTTTCCGAGCCAGCTCATCAGGCCGAGCAGGGCCAGGATCACGAGGAGCATCTGCTTGCCGGTCTCGAGGACGGTGTTCGTCCATGGAAGGAAGAATATCGGGACGAGGAAGAATGAGAGGTAGATCGACCACCTTGTGACGCCGGAGAAAATCTTGTTGGTGTTTGTCATAGGATGATTAGGGTTTCGCCTGCCGCTTCGAGACGTAGTCCGCGATGGCCTTCGCCACCTTCGAGTCGCCGGTGAGGTCCTCCGTGAACAGGATGTGCGCCGGGTTGATATCCATGAAGTCCGCCGGCCCGTGCACCTCGCTTCCAAGCTTCACGAGCACCGAGTCCGCCGCGGCCTGCGTGTTTCCCTGCAGCTGCATGTAATAGACGTTCGACAGGCGGTAGAATTCGCCTTTCCTCGTCTCGAGCTTTCCGAAGTACACCTGTCCGTTGTCGAGGAACACCGCCTGGTACGCGCCTGACGGGACCGTGGCGGCCGCGTCCGTCGAAAGACCGGCGGGAACCACGGCACGCATCCGAAACCACCACCAGGCGAATGCCGACGCGGCGATCACGATGGCAACGAGAGAGACGGCAAGCCATGGAATCCGCTTCTTCGGCGTCCCCGTCTCTGCCGGCTGTCCGAACGCGGTCGGGCGACGCATCTTCGATTCGATTGCCATAGGAAAACAGCGATTATCAGAGGATCAATTTCGTGACAATCATATCAAAT
>JBAXQK010000016.1:0-22415 GCA_037131775.1 Candidatus Uhrbacteria bacterium | reverse complement strand
CCCCCTGACCCCTCCTCCCTACGAGGAGGGGGAACGCCTCGTTGGACGGCGGGCATGAAGTCCCCACACACCGCCGTCCGAATCCTGCCTGGAAAATCCTTGAATCGCCGCATGTCTCGCCTTGCGTCCCACATGGCCGGATCGTTGGACGTCGTCCTCAGTCTCCCGTGTCCGTTGACTCGTTCCAGGCAGCCGCCGCCTTGGCGATCGATTCGTTGTGCGATCTGATACCAGCATGCCACGGAAACGGCCAAAAGTCAACCATTTTTAGGCTAATATTAGCCATTATTTCTGTCCTGTTTTTCTGACAGGACAATCAAAAACGCGCGGATTTTCCGCGCGTTCATTCGTCGGTTTGATTGTCGGAGTCCTCGGGACAATCCGCTGTGGGTAACGCTAGGCGCGCGGCACGATCCTGTCCTTCCCCATGTATGGGATCAGCGCTTCCGGGACCGTCACGGTACCGTCCTCCTGCTGGTAGTTCTCGAGGATCGCGATGATCGTCCTCCCCACCGCGAACGCCGTGGCGTCGTTTGTGTGAACGAACTGTGTCGTTCCGTCCGCCCGCTTTACCTTCGTTCCAAGCCGTCGCGTCTGATAGTCGGTCATGTAATCCGACGAGTGCGTCTCGCGGTACTGCGACTGTCCCGGCATCCACGACTCGAGGTCGAGGTGCCGCGCGTCCGGGTCGCCCTGGTCGCCGGTGCAGGTCATCACGATCTGGTACGGGATGCCAAGTGCCTGCATGAGATGCTCCTGGATCGCCACGAACAGGTCTTGCTCGGCCTGGCCGTCTTCGGGCGCGGTGAACGATTCCATCTCTACCTTCTCGAACTGGTGGACGCGCAGGATTCCCTTCGTGTCCCTCCCGTAGCTTCCCGCCTCGCGACGGAACGCCGGAGTGAACGCGACATAGCGCGCCGGGAGCTGTGCCTCCTTCAGCGTCTCGCCCATGTGAATCGGGCCGAGCGTATGCTCCGCGCTGCCGATGAGGAACAGGTCGTCGGCCGGAAGGTAGTACCGCTCGTCCTTCGGCTCGAGGCGCGCCATCTTGAGGAACACCTCGGGGCGGATCATGAGCGGCGGCGCGACGGGAACGAAGGGCCTCGACGAGACGGAGAGCCCGGCGCGCTCGATGATCGTCTTCAATGTCCCCTCGTGCGTCACGACGGAAAACGACAGCTGCTGGAGCGCGTACTGCATCAGCACGAGGTCGCCCATCAGGTACGCGAACCGCGTCCCGGCCACCTCGGTCGCCTTCTCCGTGTCGATGATCCCAAGCGCCTCGCCGATGGCCATGTGGTCCTTCGGCGCGAACCCGAAGTCGGGCTTCGTTCCCCACTGGCGCAGCACGACGTTCTCGGAATCGTCCTTGCCGACGGGAGTGTCCGAGCTCGGCAGGTTCGGAACGGACAACACGAGCGGGCGGAATTCCTCCTCGATCTTAAGCGTCTCGGCCTCGAGCAGGGCCGCCGCTTCCTTCAGCGCCTTTCCCTTCTCAACGTCACGGTTCTTCCCCGCCTCCTTGCGCTCCGCATTCACCCCGTCCAGCTCCTGCTGAACGCGCCGGCGCTCGGAATCAAGAAAAATAACCCGGTCGATGTCGACCTTGGAGTTCTTGGAAACGCACGCTTTCTTGAAGAGATCCGGGTTTTCACGCAGAAGATTGAGATCGATCATACGGGGACAGTTTGCCGGAAATGGCACGGATTGGCAAACCAAAGCCCCGCCGATCGCTCGACAGGGTTTGAATCTTATCGGAACAACTGCACAAGGATGACGATTGCCGCGAGAACCATGAAGACCTTGAAAATGGTCGAAAGAGTCTTCACCCGGGCCGCCGATCCCTTGGACATCGCCATAATCTCGTCGGCGCGCTCCATGCTCTTTCGCGTCATCGCGTTTCCCTCGACAAGCAGGTCGCGGATCTCGGCAAGTAGCTGATCGGACATATGCGTTGTGCGTTTTGAGATTAATTGACCTTGAACAAATCGCCCTCGTCGAACCCGACGAACGTCTCGAAGCCCGGCGTCCCGACCGTCCTCGCGAGCGACCGTCCGATGAGAAGCGCATAGCCGAGGACGAGCGCAAACTCCGCGTCGAGGCGGACATCCTCCGGCCAGGACGGGAGAAGCTCGCTGACGGCGCGAAGGACGGCGGAATCCGCGTACCGCCCGGCCGGCCACCAATCCGGCGCGGGGCCGGGTTCCCTGCCGGCGACGAAGCCGCAGGCGTAGAGCGTCCACAGGTGGTCCTGCGTGCCTGCGGGCTTCATCTCGACGAGGCCGAAGTAGACCGTGACAATGTCGGAGGACGGAGGTTCCGTCGCGAGAAGCCCGCGGAACCATTCCTCCAGCCGCGCCGAGTCGGCCGCGACGTCGAGGGCGCGAAGCGATGCGAGATCGCAATCGGGTTTCGCGACCGCGAACCGGTCGAGGATGGCCGCGAAGCCCGCCTCGACCGACTCCGCCGTGGCGGAGATTCGCTCGATGTCTTTGATGAGTTTGATATCCATATCGGAACCTCACTCGATCATTCTGCCGGAAAGATCGTTGGTAAGCTCGTATTCTCACGGTCGCTCAGTCTATTACATTCCACGTTGGTAAGCTTTGCTTTTTCAATAGCGAGCTTGACCGGCTCGGAAACAACGACCATCGCCGTTCCCTCTGGAATAAAGAGATCAGTTCCGTCCCACGTCTCTTTGTCGAAGAACATGCCCCTGGCGACCTGCATGTTTTTCTCCGGGAAGGCCGGCCATGGTTTTGGCCCGTATACGCTCAGGTCGTCCTTTATTGGACCGCTTCGCCCTGTCACCGCCAGCCCATGGTAACCCGGGATCTCATTCCCTTCCTTGTCTTAAATGACAACCGGGAACGTCGACCATCCCGTGAACTTCCCGGTCCGCAGCACGTCAATAAGCTTGTCACTTGCGAGCTCGATGATTGCCCACGTGGTCCCGATCAAATCCGTAGGCCTGCTTCCGAACTGCTTGCGGCGGAAGGAAACTGGCTGGCGCGGTACGAGATCGCCGCGAAGCAGCCGATCGGCCGTGTCTCGGCCGAACGTTTCGTCCGTATCGAGATGCAGCGCCTGCCGATTCATCGAGTTGGACATCGTGTAGAGATGGTCGAACCAGGGATCCATACGCTAGAAGTGAGTTTCAAGATTATATTGCCTCGCAAGCTCTCGCGCGAACATTAGAATATCACAATCGGTCGCATTCGGATTTTTCTTAAAGAATTCTTCCCATTTCCGATTATATTCTCCGCGAATGGGGTCAGGTCCGGAATCGGGAAAAATTCCCGATTCCGGACCTGACCCCATTCGCGGCCCGTTCGCGTTCGCGCAGTGCGTTCGGGCAGGCGCGATCGCATTGGCAATGTCAGGCCGTGGATCCGAAATTTCGTCGGACAACCTTTCCGACCGAAGAGGGATCAAGCCCAAGGTGCCGTGCGATCTCGGAAAGCAAGTACCCGCAACGCTCCCTCGCGAACACGATGGCCCCATTCCGCTCAATCCGACCGACGACGCCGTCGAACACCGTCGCAAGCGACGGCCTCCCGACGATCCGCTCGCCTCGCGGAAACTCCCGAACGCCTTCCCTTCCCTCCGACTGCCCGTATACCCAGTCGACAAACGGCTTACTGCCAAGGATCATCCCCTCCTCAACATCGTCGAACGGAGACGCTTCTCCAATCCCCTTGCGCACGAACTCACAGTAGCGCTTCCGCGCGGCCGTCACGTCCGGTCCGAACAATCCGAGAACCGACTCGATCCGAAGCCACGGGGGCGCGGTGGCAGTCCCGGCCGTCGCGCGGTAGCTGCTCCACTTCCACCTTCCGGGAACGCCGACCATCCCGGCACGAACGGGATTGAGCACCACGTACCGCGCCACCTCCGCAAGGTATGCGTCCTCCTCGACTAGAAACGCCTTGTACCTGCCCTGGAGCAGATGTCCGACGCGACCATGGACTTTATTGAACCGCTGCGAATACGCGCCGTTCAGGTCGCGCATGGCCACAGACAGGTTGCCGTCAACCGTCTCAACGAGCAGGTGGTAGTGATTGCCCATCAGGCAGTATGCGTAAACGACGAGATTGTGAACGTTCGAGACATCCGCAAGAATCTGCAGAAACGCGGCGCGATCGGAATCGCGCCGAAAAATGGGTTTTTTCTCATTTCCGCGAGAGGTTACGTGATAGAGCGCGCCGGGGTATTCGATGCGTAGCGGTCGGGACATAGGATTAGGTGGTGAATTATTAGGTTGGTGGGGTCAGATCCGGAATGGGGAAAAATTCCCCATTCCGGATCTGACCCCAATCGCGTATACTTGCCCCCGTATGGACCATCTCACCCTCGAGCTGACGAACCTCGGCCTGTCCGAGAAGGAGGCAACCGTGTACCTTGCCCTCCTGGAACTTTCTCCCGCGGCGGTGCAGGACGTGGCGATCAAGGCCGGGGTGAACCGAACGACGACGTATCTTCTCGTCGACGCGCTGATGAGGCGAGGGATCGTGAGCACCACGACGCACGGGAAGAAGCAGCTGTTCGTGGCCGAACCGCCGGAGCGATTGCTCACCGTCCTGCGGCTGCAGCGACGGGAGCTGGAGGAGAAGGAGCGCGAGCTGCTTACGGCGATCCCGCTCTTGAACGCGCTCCACAACTCGCGGAAGGAGAAGCCGCAGATCCGCTACTTCGAGGGGGCCGAGGGGTTGCAGACCGCGCGGGACATCTTCATGGAGGAAGAGGGCGAATTCGTTCAGATCCTTCCGCTCGACGACGCGGAGGCGAACGCCGACATCGTGCGACGCAGGCCGGACCATCTCGACCGGCTCACCGAGGGACACGTTCCCTGCCGGACGCTCCTCGTAATGGAGACGCCGGACCCGAACCGCCCGCCGTCGTACCCCTACTCGCAGGTTCGGATCGTCGCGGCGTCCGAGTTTCCGATCCACGCCGAGATCACCGTTCGCGGCAACAGCATCATGCTGTTCTCCTACCGGCCGGACATCCTCACGGTCGTCATAACGAGCAAGGCGTTCGGCGACACGATCCGGGCGCTCTTTGAGATGGCCTGGCGGTCGCGGGCATAAAAAACCGCGGCTCAGGCGAGGCGCGGCAGGGTGATCGTGGGTCGCCGTCCGCCCGGAACGCGGCGGTAGTGGACAATCTGGGCCGTGATCACCGCCGCGCAGACGAACTGGATGACGATGTTCGCCGCGATGACCGGATCCGGCTTCGCGAACGTGACGTAGCAGAATCCCGCCGCGAGCGTGTATAGCAGGAAGCCGAACTTGGCGAGCGACAGTCCGCTCGAGTTCTTCGCCTTCCAGAGCTGCCAGATCTGCATCGGGAACCCGACGAGATTCAGGGCGAGCTGGGCGAAGAAGAACTGAAAGGCAAGCGGGTTTGCCAAGATGTCGTGAAAGAGAGTCATGAGATGCTCCGTTTGTCTGCATGGATTATCGCACGGATTTCGACATTTGTCAAGCATTTTTAGGCTAACTAAAGCATAAAAATGTAATAATGTTGGAAAGATCCGACAGAAGAAAAATCGTCGCAAACGTCGACAAAATACGGATCTTTTCCGTTCGCGCACGATGGCTGTCGGCCGCGGCCAACAAAAAAAACGAGGGAAGAATCCTCGTCGAGAAAAGGAGGCCGCCAGGGTCCCCGTTGGGTCCGTCCTGGCGGGTGGCTCTATGCTTCGGGCGTTTCCAGGTTTCCCCAGATCGGCCGTCTTGGCGGCTGGTACGAACGCGTCGTCCGGGATTTCTCCCAGAGCAACGGATACGCCGTCGGGCAGACAATGGGAAGCGGATGCCCCCGTGAGCTGAAGCCGCCATCGCCGCACGCATAGCCGTTCGTATCCTTCCGCTGACCGGTCATGACAACCTCCTTGCTGGGTGGCACCCATACAAGTTGTCGCGCGACGACTGAGGGGAGTGACTCATTCTTTGGTCGATACGAACGTTCCGACGGTATTATTACGGTAAATGCGAGGGATGACAAGCTCGCATGTGGATAACGAGATGATTATCCACAACCAATCCGTTGACAAAAAGCAGTTTCCATGGTGTGATGGAGACACGAAAGAAAGTCCTAGCGCAATCTCGCGCCCGGACTTTTTTCTTTCGTCGGAGCGGACAATGGACATCATCGACAATCTCCCAATGGAAGCGGAAGATGCATTCGGCTTCTACGTCGTCATCGACCTCGAAGGATGCGAACCTCACGGGATCGGCCATCCAAGCGGCTTCGCGGACAGGCTGGATTTCCCGGACAAAAAAATTCCGGACCGTCAGTCCGGAAGCGAGCGTCGAAGCCACCGCAGCCGCTTCTCGAAATAGGCGCGAACGGCCGGGTGCGTCTCAAAGTGCGCAAGGTGTCCAAGCAACGCCAGGTCGAACGCGCGTTCCGTCGCGCACGTCGCCAACGGGCCAAGCAACTTCTCCGCCCCAATCTGTCGCGCGAACGCGACCTCCTCCTGGTGCGCCTCCATCTCGGCGCACCATTTTTGTTCCGCGAACCGCCGCGCCTCGCGATCGTCGCGAGGAGGCCGTGTCAGGTCGAGCGTTCGCGGATCGGAACGGCCCTCCTGATACTGGCGCACGTGCACCGCCTCATGAAACAACACGAGCTGCCACCAGGCATCCGTTTTGCCACAGGAGACAAAGGTATGGTCGTTCATGATGAGAACTGGAACGAGATGCCTTCCCCCCCCCTCTGATCCCGCACCTTGGACGCCGGAACGACCGCAAGCGCCGCATCGATTCCCGGAAGCCTCAGGTCGCAGAGCACGATCTCACCGCTGACGATGTCCGCGGCCAACCACACGCGCACCGTATCCGAGGGATGCGTCGTGACTAAAAATGGGGGTCAGGTCCGGAATGGGGAAAAATTCCCCATTCCGGACCTGACCCCCATTCACGTTTTTGTTTTTTTGTCGTTTCTTCGCTAACGTTAGCAACTCGCATTGACAAAACTCCAAAAAGGAGCCTAAGATGGCTGTACATTCTGCCATGCGGTTTTGTTGCCCGGAATGAGCTGGGCGGCAAGGCGTTGGTGGAGAAACTACAAAAAAAGGAAGGCACGCAATGCTCACGATCACCCTGCTGGTTCTCCTCGGCTGCACCGGCACCCAGGACACGGACTCCACGTCGACCGGCGACGCGGACACGGATACCGACGCCGACTCGGACTCGGACGCGGACGCCGACATCAGCGCCCCGTTCACCGTCGAACTCCCCGCCGGCGTCACCGGCACGGTGAGCGCCTACCTCGGCGACGAGAACGGCTACGAGGACGGAACCCCCGCCTCCGCCACCTGCGACGCCACGTCGGGCTCGTGCACCGCCACGGTCACGAAGGAAGGGATCTACTGGGTCATCGTCGACTCGCCCACCGCCCTGTTCGTGGCCAAGAGCACCACCGCCACCGCCGACGGCGCCGACCCGTCATCCTTTGCCTGGTCCACCGGCGGCTGCACCGACCCGTCGTGGGTCGCGGGCACGGACCCCATCTGCGGCGACAGCGCAGGAACCCTCGACGCATGGATCCCCGGCGAATGGGGCCTGGCCCCGAACGACCAGTACCACGAGGAAGGTGACGACCAGTACTGGGAGGTTGAGACGGATCATGCGGCACTCGAGGGTGGAGGGTTTGGGATCGTGATCACGGGAGCCTTTCACGGCGAAGAGATAACCGCCACGATGGCCGGTGACAAGTACTACGGCTGCAAGACGGACGGATCTTCTTGCGGCGGCGGACATGTGGACGTGGACCTCAGCGTGCTGCACGTATCGTACCTGTCGCAGATCGACACATCGTCAGAAAAAAATTTTGTCGAGATTTTGGTAAACTTCTAACCAAAATCAAACCGGCTCAGGATGGGGTCTGAGCCGGTTTTTTAATTCTTACAGCGAAACTTCGACGAATCCATCAAAGTTTACCCATGGATTCACAGTTGAATTACTCCTGTCTCCGCAATCATTTCCTCGCGAATTAGATGAGTCATTGTCCGGGCATTTGTTTGAATTACACTCCGCCCCATAACACCCGTCCGTCCTTCCCGTGCACTCTCCAGCGCACCAGCCCCAGTTATCCTTCACGAACAACCTCGGCTGAAATACGCAAGCGTTGGCCTCGCCGATACCACCATCTTTACATGGGGAGTTGAGAAGGCGGGTAGACGTGGAACCATCACCATCCGCGTATAGACACGTGGGAATCTCGTTCAGAAGGTTCGCGTTGCACACGTAACTATGATTGAACGTCGCATACCCGTTCGCACACGCGTTGGTGGTTGTTCCCCAGCCTTCGTCGGTCGTTCCACAGATCGGGGCATCATCCGAATCGTACCCACGCTGGTTCTTATAGTAGTTGGTGATAGCCGACGATCCAGACTGCGACTCCGGCGAAATCGGCCAGGCGCCTCCTTCGTGTGAACCCTGATCCCCGTCCCCCCAATCCATACGAATCGACCGAATCGGCATCTGGTTCTTGTCGGCGTAGGTAAAGAACGACACACTGACGCTCTTTGCCCCGTCGCCGCCCGAGATCGTTCCGCTCGACTGCTCGTTCACGGAGAACTTTCCTTCGTCGCCTTCTACGCAGTGGGTTCCGTTGCATTCGCCGACGGAGAGGACGGTTGGTGGGGTTGGGGCGGTTGGATCGGGCACGTCAGTTGGATCGCCTTCCGCGGCATAGTTCGTGCTCTGACCGTAATACCAGGGGCCGTACGCCGAAGACTCCGTATCGGAGACGGACGTGTCAATATTGCCATCCGAAGCATGCATTGCGTTATACCCCTGCGAACCGAAGGCCCAATCCGTTCCGTCAAACAGGCTGCCCACGGACTCCGATCCTGTGAACTCGCTCATTCCGTCGCGAAAGAATTGCACGTTCATCGCCTTCGTAAAGATCTGACGGAGGCGAGCGATTCCATTTTGCGAACCCTCAATTTCTGCGAACGCGGAGGTATCGGAGACTGTTCCAGAACTGTCTTGATACGCACAGACATAATTATCTAAGTAATAAACACTTTCGCCTGAAGTTTCGATATGGTATTCCTTTGCGTTCACGCACTTGATTGTCTGGCAGTCCGAATCGGTATTGCACTCGTATCCTTCCTTTGGTCCGCCCACGCAGAGCGAGGTGTCTGCGGTTCCGTCTCCATCCGTATCGGTCGGAGTTCCGCACGAAACACCGACGTCACAATCGTCAATTTCCGTTTCCGTGGCGCACGAACAATCGGTAGTGTTGCTGCAACTGCTCTCATACGCTGACCCGAGCGCGGCCGTATACGAGATCTGCGCCGAAAGGCCTACGTCATAGTACGGTCTCGCATCCGAGCCGTCCGTTCCTGACAGCGTGGATCCGTCCGGGCAGACCGCCTCCCCGTCCGTCACGTCGCCGACCGTCTGGACCGTCGAATCTCCGCTAATCGACGTACACATGTCCGCCTTCATCGGCCACTGATCCGCGTTTAGGAACTGGTCGGTCCATGTTCCAAGATCCGTTGCCATTCCATAGATCGCTTGCGGGGTCGAATTGATATAGCCGAGCTGGCTGACCGAGGAATCGGATTCCTGGATGGGATACGCAGTCGGAGACGACGACCAATCACGGTCCGTCCAAGCCCAGTTGTAATTTCCATCGCTGTCCGCAACGTCGCTGGAAACCTGTGCCAACGCGGTGCAGGCAGTGTAGCTGTCCGCACCAAACTTCAGGTTCCTGTATGCCTGAGCGTTGCCAGGTTGGTCAGATATGGCAGAAAGCATCTCCGACACGCTTTCATACGGGAAGATCAGCTTGCTTACGTCGCTGCCGACGAGCCCTTTGACTCGGCAGTCGTCATAATATTCCTGAAGCGTGTTAAAGTTGAAATCTGGCGTGGAACCGTCAAATCCCTGATCTTTGACAATATATAGATCGAACGCCGGATAAGGCGTTTCATCTCCTTGATCTTGGTATGCCAGATAGCCACCTGTTCCGTACGCACGAGTTGTCCCAAGCAAGTCGTTGAGGTGTCTGGCCGAGTAATACTTTTGAAGGACGTTTGCCAGACTTGCGGACGGAGTGCCCTCAACCGGATATGAATCCAGAGTTGACGGAGGAAGACACGCGGATCCCGCTGCGAATGACACGTCTCCGACGGTGGACGGAGATCCTTTGTACGAACCTTTTGGCACGCAGAAGAACGGGCAGTCATGGTCGATCCCAGTTTCGCAGGCCTCGTCTGTTCCATTGACCTTCGACAAGCCACCCGGACCCGTCATCACGGCGAAATAGCCGTCGGGACACCAAACGGACGAAACACAGGACTTATCTGGATGGCCCTCCACGCACCCAAGGAAATCACTCCATCCGCTATCGCCATTACACGGCGAGCCAGATCCATACTTCGACTCCGCGCATGCCGGCCCCACCCCACTACCATCATCCTCAATGGTATTCCCCACTTTCAGGTCATACGAATCCTCCATCTCTCCACAGAAATACGTCGGGGTCGCCGGGAACCCCGCCTCCAGGTATTTCCCATACAAATCCGTACTCCCGGCCAGCTGGTCAACCGGCAGCCATGTCAAACACGCGCGATCGTTCTCATCGGCGCTGCCGTAGAGTTGGATCGAGGAATCCTTTTCGAGGCAATACCCCTCCCAGCCAAGGATGTTATCCTCGCGGCTGAGGGTGTTGCAAATTCCATAGGTTCCGCAATCGACTTCCGAGTTCCCTGACGTGCACTGCTTGCCCGGGTGCGTTCCACCAACGCAGATTCCCGTCAAAGTCGTCGAATAGTTCGGCGGGTAGTACCGATACGTTCCCCCGTCGCCATAAGTTGCCTTGGTGTAGGAGCAGAGACACTTGTCGTTCGGTACGAACTCGGTGACATCGCCGTCATGATCGTAATCGTCATTCGAATCAAGAATCGGCGCACAGACGTCATTCGACTGGAAACCATACATGAAGGCGTACGGCCGGGAATCGGAAACGACTGAGCTCGGAACTGTATCGCCGGACGGTATCGCCCCTTCTGGCTGCGACAAGGCTCCGCCATCCCCAGAAATCCAAGAGTTTCCCGAGCTCGAGTCCAGAATCTTCTCCGACCACGGGGACATCGTCTCGGGATACCCGCGGCATTCTACCTCGGCGGCGGTGCCGGCCGTAAGCGGGTCGCCCTTGAGGTCGGTGAGGCACTGGTTGTTGTAGCAGGAGCCGGTCTTGGAGGTGGCGTTCGGGGTGCACCGGGCGCCGGAAAGCGCGGTGCAGTCCGCGGAGTCATGGCAATCCGACCCGGTTTCCGCAAGGTTGGAGACGCACTTGGCGAGGGTGATGTCGCAGGTCTGATAGCCGGAAGTGGCGCCGTTCGCCGTCGAGCACTCGTCGTCGGTCGTGCAGGTGGCGATCGCCGAGTCGACGTACTGGCACTGGCCGATGACGCAAATCTCGGCGTTCGCGGTGTCGCAATCATCCGAGCTGCCGCAGGCGTAACCGGTGCTCGCGCAGGTTCCGGCGGTACAGGATCCTCCCCAGCCGGAGTCGGACATGCTGCACGGGCCGGCGTTGTAGGCCAGGCGGAAATCCTGGGCGTACGTCCGGTTCGCGGTATACAGGCCGTCCGCGGAACAGTCGTGCGTCTCGGCGTCGTAGGTTACGAACGCGTCACCGTCGATTTCCGGGGTTCCACCGCCAACGTTGGCGGCAGGGATGGCGCAAATGGCTTCCTGCGTATCCGGAGCGATGTTCACCTGCGAGTAATGATCGATAGGAAGCTGGTTCGGAATCGCGTAGCCCGAGAAATCCAAACCGTTCCAGGTCACGTCGCGGCCGGCGTACTCGGAGGCGTCGAGGAGGACCGGGTCGGTTTCGGCCCACTGGGTGCAGCTCGAATTGTCGCCGGTGCCGGTGTACTTGGTACAAAGGCCGACGGAGTCGCACACCGTCGTGTACTTGCTGGTGCGCTGGTCCCACGACACCTTGCTCGAGCGGCACGAAAGCCACGCGGCGCACTGGCGGTCGCGGTACACCTTCATGACGCGGTTGGCGTCGTTCGAGAGCGAGTTGTCGGGAGTGTCGACGCACGTTCCCGCGGCGGTATCGCCGTTCACGGTGCCGATGTCCGGGCAGTCCGCGTCCTCGAAGCAGGAGCGGTCGTCGTACGTGGTGCCCGAGATAAGTTCCGAGGAAGGGGTCACGATGGAGTCTGTGGCGTCTGCGAGCACGTACTGGCAACGGCTCTTGCACGGATTGAAGCTGGTCCCGTCGGTCGCGACGATATCCTCTCCCCCGTCCTTGCACGAGATCGGGTCCACCTTCGCCCCCGGCGCCTCGCCATAAAGGACGTCGGCGTGAACGGACGCGATGTACGACGCGGTCGTGTTGTACGTGAGGGCCGACACGTCCGAGTCGTAGAACAATCCGCAGCCGGCCTTCTGGCTCACCTGTCCCTGGCACTGGTCGGACGCGTTAAGCGAGTCCTCGGAGAGCGAGGAGTCGTCGAGGAAGTAGTAGGGGGTGCCGGCCGGGTACGTTCCGGAGCCGGTGTCGGACTCGTCGTCAAACTCGGTGCAGAGGTCGGCGGACGAGGGACAGCTGGCGACCCAGCCGGAATAATCGTCGTCGCCGTTGCGCCAGACGCCGTACTGGGAGCCGTTGATGAGGTAGGAGGAATCGTCGGTGGGTCCGAAGACGCCGTCGCCGTTCGTGTCCGTCCAGTAGCACGGCTCGCTCGTGCCCGTCTTGAACCAGCCGGAGTAGGTGGTGGAATCGATGGTGACGCCGCTCTGGTATTCGCAGGTCTGGTCGGACGGGTCCTTGAAGTAGAAGTTCCCGTCCTGGGTGCTCGACCACTCGGCGCAGAAAAGAGAGCGGTCCTCGCAGAGGGTGTCGGAGTAGGAGTCCGGGTCGTTGATGACGTACGTCGAAGTGAATCCGGTCACCTCGGTCTTGTCCTGGCTGTACGTCGGAAGGCCGATCTCCTGGCAGCCGACGTTCTCGGCGGTACAGGTGGCGGAACCGTTGTCGACGACGTAGGCGGGCGAATCCCCTTCCACGACCGCGGCCTCGGGGCCGATCTGGAGCTCGAACCCATCTGCGGACGGGAAGGTCGACGGCAGCGAGCCGGCGCGGTCGAAGAGACAGAAGGTATCTCCGGACGCGATGGTGCAGGCCGTTTCCCCCTCGAGCACGCAGTCGGTGTTGGATTCGACCGTTCCGGCAGTGTTTACGCATCGGGCATTGTACGTCATGCCATACGCGCTGTCGGAGCTGTGCGTGTCGTAAATGGCCTCGCAGCCGACGACTTCCTCGGAACAGAGGTCGGAGAACTGGTACAGGTCGGCGGCGTCGCCGTTCTGGTCGGTGTACGCCTGACAGCCCAGGTAGTACTGCGGGCTTGGCGCGCCGTCGGGGGTCGTGTCGCACGTCGAAGGGACCACCCAGGAGTCCTGGATGAGCGTGACGTTGTCCTCGAGCGCCTTGAGGCGGACGTTGTCGAGATAGAAGATGGAGGACGCGCTGCTGCTGAACGCGAGGATGGACGCGTCATCAAAGGTCGAGAAATCGGTCGTGTCGAGCGGCCCGAGCGTGTACTCGTGCCATCCGCTGTCCAGGGAGAGGGCGTCGTTGTCATTTTGGCCGTCCGTCGGGTCCACGAAGTCGTGGGTCGTTCCCACTCCGCCCTTGTCGACCACCGTGACGTGGATGGAACCGCTTCCCTTCGCCCCGAAGTTGAGCTGGTAGGTCTTTCCCTGGACAAGGAGGCCACTCAGCGTCCCGCAGCTGACGTCGCCTTCCGCGACCGTGCACGGATTGCCGTCGCCGTAGTCGATCAGACAGCCGGACGAGGTGACCGTGTGGTCCGAGCCAAGCCCGGAGCAGGTCGTGACGGAATCCGCGGAGTCGTAGGCAAGCGTCGGATCGGGCCAGGAAAGGTACGTCATGGCCGTCGTGACGGACTGGCTCCCCGTGGACGCGATCTCCACGCGCATGGAATGCCCGCCGGTTGCGACGGACTCATTGGAAACGGAGACGGTCGGGCCGGCCGCGTCGACGTGATACTCGGAAAGCGACCCGTCCTCGAAGTCGTCGCTGTACACGGTGCTGGCATTGCGCCCTCCCCCGCCGGTGTAGGAGCGGCATCCGGCCGAGACCTCGGAACACTCCGTCGACTCCGCGGGCAGCCCGAAGTAGCGGCAGTCGCCGACGTCGGTCCAGTAGCCGCCGCCGAGGTCGCAGTCATCCTGCGTCCCGGCCGTGTAGCGGTACGGGTGACAGTCGTCGCTGACGGAAATGGTGGACGGATATTCGCGATAATGGATGTTTCCCTCGGAGCTGTCGTCGTAGAACTCGCGGCAGTTCGGGTTCGCGAAGATGTCGTCGTGCTCGTCGCACTCCGTGTCGGCGGCGATGTCCGCGTACGCGCCGGCGGTCTCGTCGACGCAGACGACGGCGGATTCCGAAGTCACGTTCCAGGATACGCACGGGCCGAGCGCGACGTTCGCGTCCACGTTTCCAGAGCCGGCGTACGTCAGGTCGCGGGATCGCATGTTGCTCTTCAGCAATGTCCAGGTAACCAGCTGGTAGCCGGAAGCGTCGGAACCTTCCCATGTGAAGTACGTGGCGTCCTGGTTGTTCTGCGCATCGCCGGTCATGCTGGTCTTCAGACACGCGCGCATGTCGGTGTAATACTCGGTTCCTTCCCCGCCCGCGTCGGTCGCGTCGAGGTTCGTGAACGAGTCGCATCCGACGGCGTCCGACGTGCAGGAGGTTGCCTTGTCGGCGATGAGGTACAGCGGGAAGCTCTCGGCCTGGCGGTCCGTGGCCTCCTGCTTGTAGCTGGCGTACCCGACGCATTCCGAAGGACACTCGTCGAGCGACTGCGCGATTGCCGGAACGGACGGGTCGCCATTGTCGGGCGCATACAGGTTGCAGCCGACGTCCTGGGCGCTGCAGACCTGCGCATAGGAATCGCACTCCGACGGGTCGGTGGATGCGCCGGAGCAGTTCAGGTAGGACGGGGGGAGGAGGAGGTAGGATGGGGATGGGCTGGTCGTGTTATATCCCTCCGAGAAGTCGGAGGCGTTCTCGCCGAGCTCGAGCTGGACGGAGTCAAAGGAGACGGAGTTGGTGACGTACGAAAGGTCAACCGTCGCGTAAAGCGGGTCGTCGAGCGTGGTGAAGGTGCAGGAGTACTGGGTCCACGCGTCAGCGACGTCGACGACGGACACCTCGTACCTTCCGGCGCGTTCCTGAGTACAGTCCCCCGAGAAAGAGGTGCCACGGGTGTCCGCGGCCGCTCCGGATTCGTCAACGAGAGAAAGGTTCGCGAGCGCCTCGCTCGTTCCCGACGCGGACTTCGCGTAAAAGCTAAGCGTGTAGAACGAGTTCGGGGAAAGGCGAATGTTTTCCTGCGTGATCGACGCGGACGTCGCGGACGTCGAGACGAAGCCGCTGCCATAGTACGCGGAGCCTGACGAGCAATCGAAGTCCGCCGAAGCCACCCCCGTCCAGTCTTCCGGCAGCGCGGTGCCGCAATCGCTATCGGAAATCTCAAACGATGCGTTCTGAACGAGGTTTAGAACGAGCGAGTCGCCGATCTTGTACACCTCCGAGCATCCCGCGGCCGACGAGTCGCAGGAGGAGACGTTGTTGTTGTAGTAAATGCGGTCCTGGTAGGCGTAGTTGGAGTAGGACTCCGTCGTCCCACCGGTCGTGTCGTACGAATAGGAGGACGGCGACGATGAGGCCGTACGAACGTCCGTGTGCGCCGCGGTATCGAACGTCTCGGTGCCCGCGAGCCAGTTGAACGTATCGTCCGACGTGTCATCGACGGTTCCGGCGTCGTCGGAGTACTTGTTGGTGCGATACCAAAGGCAGCCCGCGTTGTCGGCGTTGCAGTTGGCGTAATCGACGGTGTTCAGGAGATAGTCGGCCGTCGCGCCCGTGTCCGCGTTCTTGAACGCGAGACAGGTGGCATATTCGGCCGGACAGTCGTTCCCGCGGAACTTCCAGGTGTTCTTTTCCTCCACGCAGTAGCCATATCCGCCGTTGCAGGACCCGTCGTTATTCTCGGAGATACAGCTCGGGGTATCGGCGCATGTGCCGGCGCGGCCCGGGGAAAGGGTCGAGATCTGCAGCTCGCCGTTGACGTAGGCGCGGCACTGCGTCTCCGGGTACTTCAGCACCCAGTTCGGGTCCACGAGGTGGCACCACTGGTGGGTGGAGTCAATTCCCCCGCCCTGCGTCCCGCAGTTGTCGTATCCGTCGATGATCTCCTGGAGCGTGGCCGTGTTGGAATCGCTGTTGCGGCTGGCGGCGATCTCCCAGCCGATGGGAAGGATGCGGGCCTTCCGCATCTTCACGATGTTGCCGTAGCAGTACCCGTAGGTATAGCAAAGCACGTCCTGGTTCTTGGCAACGTCGACCCCCGTGTTCGGGATGATCGGCCAGTCGCCGTGAAGCAAGCCCTCGTCGATGGCCTGCTGGACGGTCATCGGCACGCCCGACTCGGCGCGGGCGACGGCAGAGGCGAAACCGGCGTCCAGTACGCAGTTGTTGATATTGCGCACGGTAATGCCGCCGGATCCCGGGCAGGAAACGAACTCGGACAGGACGCTGTAGTTGGTAATCTGAGTCGGCGCCGCGGTGATGATGGAGGCGAACTGCTTGGCCGCGTCCTCGCGGCTGACCACGTTCGCGAGCTCGCCGTTGATCGGATCGGAGTCGGGCTGGACGGCGAAATACCCGGTATAGATCTTGTTCATCAGCGTGGACAGGAGCGTGTTCGTAAACACGCCGGCCACGTTCAGGAACATGCTTCCGAGCAGGTCGGCGTTGGCGATGGCCGCCTTCATGTTCAGGTCCGTCCCCGACTCGCGCGACTTGTCGATCTCATGCTGGAACGAGTTCTGCAAAAGCGAGGACGGGGTCTTGACCTGGCCCGTGATCACGTCCGTGACGGCCTTGAAGCCGCCCGAGTTGACCTGCTCTGCCAGCTTGTTCGTCTTTGCCTCGAGCACCTGCTGATGGACGCTCAGGTTGAGCCCGATGGAGGCGGACAGCTCGTTCTGGCCCGGGGCGAACCCTTGGGCGAACGCTTTCAGGACGGTCTGAGACGGATTGAGCGCCTGCGCGGCCGTGGTCGAGATAAAGGAATCCCAATTGCTGCGAATGCTCTGGAAATCGCACTTCGGCTCTGTGGGCTGGTATGCCTGCTTCAGGCCGAGCTGGAGGGAAAGGCTGAACAGCGCGCCATTCGGCCCGGCCGGCGCACAAATATCAAAATTCGTATTCAAACCGGTCTTGATTGCATCGCCGAGCTCGCCAATGGCATCGCCCGCGATGTCCATGCCGAAGTCTTTCCACGCCGAGGACGCGCCCTTCGCGTTGAACAGCGGCGACTCGCCCTGTCCGCCCGTGGCGACCCAGATGGCCGACTCGTAGGCGATCCGGTCGAAGACGAACGTGGCAAGGTTCGTGAGAGCCGAAAGAAGGGCCACCTGCATGGCCGGGCTCAGAAGTTTGCTGTCGACGGCCTTGACCGCCTCGTTTGCCCCCTCGCACGGATCGGGACTCACCGCTGTGCTCATCCCTCGGCACGCGCCCGTCGCCACCTCAACTGCCCCGTTGACCTGGGTCGGCGGCGCGTCTGCCGCCCACGCGGTCTTCGCCATGCTCAGGAATGCGAGGGCGTACGCCCCGACGAGAACGGAAGCCATGAGAATGGCAACGCCGCGTCGGAATTTTGGGGAGGAGGATAGCATAGCGAGCGAATGATACAGAATTCCAGGGACGATCTACGGCGTGGTGGTCGCGGTCGTGTCGTCCGCCGGGGCGGCCGCCGCCGCGTCGGCCTGCATCTTCTGGGTTATCGCGTCGAGCTCGCCGTTCTTGGACGAGGCGGAGACCGTCTGCGCAAAGAGCGTCTGGAGCTGCTCGTCCGTTATCGCGTCGAGCTTTTCCTGCGGGACGCCCGACTCGGCCAGCGCCTTGCGAATCTGGTCGACGGTGATGGACTTCACGTATTTCTGGACGTCGGCCTCGGACTTGAAGTCATACTTGGACAGGTCGGAGCCGATCCCCGAGTCGGTAATTCCGCCAACGAGGTCCGTGACCGCGGTGCTCGTTCCGGAAGCGTCGCCGGTGGTCACGCCCCCGCACGCCTTCCCCTCCGGGCAGTTCGGGTTCGTCCCCGCGTACGCCTCGGTCTTGTCGTCAATGCCGTCGGAGTCTGTGTCGGAGATGTAAGGCGAGGTGCGGAACACGTAGAGCTCGTCGTAGTCGGTGAGACCGTCGGCGTCGGTATCTCGCGTTTTCTGGGCCTCCTTCTCGGCCGCGTCCTTCTGGTCGATGGTGAGGTACGGCGCGGAGTTGGCCGACTTGGCGAGCTGCATGTCGAACGGCCGGCGGATGTTCGCGCCGAACGAAAGGAACCCGAGCACGACGCCGCCGAGCCCAAGAAACGTCAAAAGCACGAACGCAGCCTTCTGCTCGTTCGTGAGTTCGTCGCCTTTGTGTTTCAGCTGGGAGAGGAGGGACATGATGGTTGGGACGGGCGGGATTTGCGAATCACGAATTTGTTACTAAATTGCATATGATACGAATGGAAGCGAACGTTACAAACACGCAACGTCCGTAACAATTAGTGTCATTTGCAATTTAGTAACAAATTCGTGATTCGCAACCCACTTCTCTCCCAACATTATAGCATGCCCACCAGCTGAATCCAATTGTGGACAGAGAGGGTTTCGGCGCGCGCCTCGGGGGGCAATCCGATTTGCGTCAAGGCCTCCTTCACGGCCGCGGACGTGGCGATATTCGATCCCGTGAGATTGCGGTGGAGCTGCTTGCGGCGGGAGGAGAATCCGATCTTGGCGAGGCGGATGATTTTCTCGGGGTCGACACGGTTTCCCGCGACGACCACCCCTGACCCCTCCTCCCCATGAGGAGGGGAAACGTGAAGGTCGAGCCGTACCACCGCGGAATCGACGTTCGGGCTTGGCTTGAACGCGGTACGGGAGACATTGAACACTTTTTTGACGTCCGCATACGCCTGGCAGACCACGGAGAGCAGCGACATATCGGGCGGCGCGGCGGCGATGCGGTCCGCGACCTCGAGCTGGACCATCAGGACCATGCGGGTGGGCGGGGTCTTCGAGGCGAGGAAGGTCTCGAGGATTTTCGAGGTGATGTTGTAAGGAATGTTGGCGACGAGCTTGTAGGGAGTGGAGGAGTCATTGAGTGACTGAGTGATGGAGTGATGGAGTGAGATCACGTCGCCCTCGACGAGCTCGATCGAGTCGCCGAATTGCGCGCGAAGCGGCGCAATGAGGTCGCGGTCGGCCTCGACGGCGATGACGCGCGCGCCGGCGGCAACGAGCGCCTCGGTCAGAATCCCCGTCCCCGGCCCAATCTCAAGCACGGTCTCCCCCGGCACGATCTCGGCCGCCTTGATGATCTTCTGGACAATCCCCTTGTCCTTCAGAAAGTTCTGGCCGAATTGTTTCTTGGCGACATGCATAAAATCCATTGGGGTCAGGTCCGGAATCCGGAATTATATAAAATTCCGGATTCCGGACCTGACCCCATTCGCGTTAAATCACAACCGATCCCTCGCGTAGAACGACCACCTTGCCCTTTTTCACCGAGACGATCGTGGACGGCTTCCTTCGGGGGATCGGTCCCTCGTCGATGGCGAAGTCGGGCTGGGGGTGGCCGGCGGCCTTGAGCTGTTTGAGAAAGGCGGAAACGGAATAGCACGTCGCGAGCCCCGAGACGTTCGCGCTCGTGGCGACGATCGGACCGGCGATCCCCTTGGCGAGCGCCTTCGCGATCGGGTGCGGCGAGACGCGGACGGCGACGGTGCCGTCCTCCTTGACGGCCCCGGAGGCAAGGCCCTTCCCCACCTTCCCGACGACGGTCAGCGCTCCCGGCCAATGTTCGTCGACGAGCGGGACGAGCAGCGGATCGAGCACGACGTACTCCTCGGCGGTCTTTCGGTCGGCACAAATGAGCGGCGGGGTCTTGCCCGGCTCGCGGCCCTTGATCTCGAATACACGGCGGACCGCGCGCGGATTGGTCGCGTCTGCGGCGAGGCCGTACGCGGTCTCGGTGGGAAACAAAACGACGCCTCCGGACTTGAGGACGGAAATTGCGAGAGTCACTGAGTCTTTGAGTCGTTGAGTCGTTGAGTTCTTGGTAATTTTTTTTACTGCCATACGAAAAGACTCCGCTGACCCAACGACTCAGTGACTTAACGACTCAACGACTTATTCTTCCGAAACCACTCGACCGTCTTTTCCAATCCATCGTCGAGCTTGACCTCGGCCTTCCATCCAAGTTCCTTCGCGATCTTCGACGAATCCAGCGCCGAGCGCATCACCTCCCCCGCGAACGCCGGGATGAACGACTCCTTCTGTCCAGCGCCCGTCAGCTTGTTGATCTTCTTGAACAGCGAGAGCACGCTCGTCTCGACGCCCGTCCCGACGTGATAGATCCCCGCCGCGGACTTCTCCATCGCGAGCATCTGCGCGCGCACGACGTCGCCGACGTACACGTAGTCGCGCGTCTGCTTCCCCGTGCCGGTGATCACGCACGGCTTGCCCGCAATCATCGTCTGCGAAAATTTCGAAATGACTCCCGCGTATCCGCCGGACAAGGATTGTCGCGGACCGTAGACGTTCGCGAGGCGGAGTACGACGTACGGGAGCTTGTGCATGCGGTTCTCGAACGCGAGGTACATTTCCCCGGCGTGCTTCGCGATGCCATACGGCGAGATCGGATCGGCGTGGACGGCCTCGGAGTACGGCGGCCGCACGTCGTCGGAATACATCGCCCCGCCGCTCGACGTGAACACGAACTTCTTCACGCCCGCGACCGCGGCCGCGTGCGCGAGGCGCAGGGTCCCCACGATGTTGATGTCCGCGTCGCCGGCAGGATCGTCGACGGACTTGCGCACGTCAATCTGCGCCGCGAGGTGAAAGACAACGTCCGGCTTCAGCTTCGCCACGAGGCCCGGCATCCGCGGGTCGAGGATCGACGTCTTGTACAGCGCCGCGTTCGGGTTCAGGTTCGCCTTCTTTCCCGTCGACAAATCGTCGATCACGAACACCTTGATATGACGCTTGATCAGCGCGTCGACGACGTGGGACCCAATGAATCCGGCGCCGCCGGTGACGAGAGCGGTTTTGAACTTAGGCATAGGATAGAGAAAGAAACAAGATCCAAGATGAGCAAGAGGCAAGGAGGAGTCAGGAGACAATCTAGAAAAGTTTCAATTTTTTAATTTGATTCTTGTGATTTCTTTGGTTCTTGCCTTTCTTGGTTCTTGACTCTTTCTAATTTGTCTCTCAAGTACGCCTCCATGAACCCCTCCAGATCCCCGTCCAGCACCGCCCGCGTGTCGCTGGTCTCATGGTCCGTCCGGTGGTCCTTCACCAGCTGGTACGGCTGCAGCACGTAGCTGCGGATCTGGTTCCCCCAGTCGGCGCTCTGGTATTCGCCGCGGAGCTCGGCGTGCTCGTCCTGGCGCTCCTGCATCTTGATCGCGAGCAGCTTGGCCTTGAGCACCTTCATCGCGGTCTCCCTGTTCTGCTGCTGGCTGCGCTCGTTCTGGCACTGGACCGAGATCTTCGTGGGAAGGTGGACGATGCGCACCGCGGAGTACGTCGTGTTGACGCTCTGTCCGCCCGCGCCGCTCGACGTCATCGTGTCGATGCGGATGTCCTCGGGCTTGATCTCGATCTCCTGGTCCACGTCGTCGAGCTCGGGGAGCACCTCGATGAGCGCGAAGGTGGTGTGCCGCATCTTCTCCGCGTCGAACGGCGAGATGCGCACGAGCCGGTGCACCCCGGCCTCGCTCTTGAGATAGCCGTACGCGTACCGCCCGGTGATGCGCAGTGTCAGGCTCTTGTACCCGACCTCCTCCCCGCGCGACTCGTCGAGGATCTCGATCGTCCATCCCTTCCCCTCGCAGAACCGCAGCACCATCCGCATCAGCATCTGGGTCCAATCGTTTGCCTCGGTCCCTCCCTGCCCGGCGTGGAACGCGACGATCGCGTTCGCGGCATCGTACGGGCCGGAGAACAGCGTCGTGAACTCCATCTGCGAGAACTGCTTCTCGAGGGACGCGATCTTCGCGACGACCTCGGCGGACGTTGCCTCATCGTCCTCCGATCGCGCCAGCGACTCAAGCTCCGTCAGCTCGTCGACCTCCTTCAAAAAATCCTCCCAGGTCGAAACCTCCTTCTGCAAGTCCGCCACGCGCTTCGACACGCTCCGCGCCGTCTCCCCGCGCGACCAAAAGTCCGGCGCCTCCATCTCCCCCTGCCGCTTCTTGATCTCGTCCTTTACGGCATCCAGGTCAAAGCAACCCCCACGTGCGGGAAGCTCGCTCGCGGAGGGCTGAGATTGGT
>JBAXQK010000015.1:0-24514 GCA_037131775.1 Candidatus Uhrbacteria bacterium | reverse complement strand
TGGTCACGCGCGTCCGAGAATCGGAGTTGAGCCCGGCTCCAAGGCGGCGTCGCAAGAGTGAATTACCGGCTAAGGATAGCAAAAGGGTTGATTTTCGTCAATGTTCACGTTAGGGTGTCAGCGGAGGTCAAAATGAAGGTTTTTGTTGGGTTTCATACCCCGAGAAAGCTCGTAGAAACGCCATTTTTCGATCCGTCGGTCTCGCACGTGGTCAGCGGATCGCCGAATTCGACCAAAATGGACGGGTGCGACGCGGCCGTCGTCTTCTATGAGAAGTTCTTCGCAACCGACATGTTCCAGGAAGACCAGCGGCCGGCGGCGTCCGACGAGGTGCTCCGGTTCGGCCACAGAATGATGGACCGCGGGGTCAGGGTCGCGTCGATCATCATCCCGTTCGCCATCCCCATCCGTGAGATCCGGCGTTCCTTCCCCGACTGCTACGTCTCGGAACAGCGCCACTACTGCAACCGCGTCATCGACGAGCGCGATCTCGACGAACCCTACTCTCACCAGTGGGTCCACGTCTGGGACTGGAAGGAGGATCGCGAGAATCCCGGCCGGCACCAGCACCTGTTCCTGTTCGACGACCCACGCGTTGTGGATTGGTCACTCCAGCCAAAATGGAACTACTTTCTGAACGTCCCCGTCTTCGAAGCGGCCCGTGCTCACCACATGGGATGAGACGGTCGCGTGACGATTCGAGTCTCGACGAGCCATGCGCTCGTCGTTTTTGTTTGTCGAAATAGAAAAAAGCGCCAGGGTTGGCGCAGGAGCTGGGTCAGTCGTTGGCGGGACGGATCGTGCCGGTGTTGGTGGACAGGAAGGCCGTTCCTTCGACGTACTGCGTTCTCTTCGGGTCGAGTTCTCCCATGTTCACTTCGTCGAGCATGGCGTACGAGTCGCTGACGTACCCGGCGAACCGGAGCTCGTCGCCCGTTCCGTTCGGGCTTGTCTCCGTGACGCGAAGAAAGAGCGAGGTCTGCATTGCGATCTGGCGGCTCGGATCCGGGTCGACGTCGAAGCCGATCAGGAAATCCTCGCTGCACGCGGGGGAGATCCGGTCCCCTGGGAGATTCGAGACGTTTCGTGTCTCCGTGATGAATCGAGCCATGGTGGTTCTCGGCGCCTCAGGAGGGGTCGGGCCGTATCTGTCCGGTGCCCATCGGCACGTCGATGCTTCCACGGACGAGTTGCGTACGGTCCGGGTCGAGCGCGTCGAACGACTTCTCCTCGAGCGCGGCGTACGAATCGCTCAGGAAGCCGGTGAACGACAGCGCGGTCACGGTCGTTTCCGGTTCGGAGTCGAAGGTGGCGAACCGGACCCAGAGGGTGCGCGGAGCTGAGCCGGGCTCGTCCGCATTCGGACGCACGACGACCTCCATTGGCTTTCCGTTTCCGCGGATGCGGACGAGCCGTGGGTAGCTGAGGACGGTGTTGTGAGCGGCGTCGATGAGTCTTGCCATTTGGTTCTCCGTCCAAGGATGTTTGCACGGAACCGGCGGTTTGTCCAGGGCCAACGTCGGAAAAACGCGGTATACTGTGGCCGTATGGCGATCGACATCAACTCACCGGAGGACGAGGAGGCGCGGGCGGCGAACCTAAAGAAGGCGAAGGACGATCTGTTTATCGGCAAGCCGTTTTGGTTTGAGGATTTTCTAAGGAACAACGGCCCGCTTTCCGACGCGGACCGGATTCACGCGGAGGCGCTTGCGCTGAACGGATATCTCGTCGCGAAGGAGAAAGGCGGGGATACCGAGACGTATGAGCGGCTCTACCCGTTTCTCGCCGAGGGCCCGTCTTCTCCCGAGTTCCTGCGCGTGGCGAAGGAGCGCGTGCGCCGCAGCCTTCGGGTCGGATGGATGGAGTTTGTCGCGGAAGAGCTGAGGGACGGATGGATTCAGCCGGAATATCTGGCGTCCGAGGAGGCGATCGCGGCCGCCCTGGAGTTCGTTGCGAAGAGTGCGAGGGATTCCAAGCCGGACAGCGAGGTGATCGCCATGCTCGACCTTCCGTTCCCCGAGTCGTTCTTCGAATCGAGCGCCGTCATGTCGATGTTGCGCGGATGCGTCGGGAACTTCATTCGGTACCGCGTGCAGGACGCGGAGAAAATTCTCGGTCGTCTCCGCGGAACGGCATTCGAGCCATCCCCGGAACAGATTGAGACGGACGCGCGGGCCGGGATCCACCAGGCGTTTTGCAAAGACAAGCCCGAGGTGGTGGACGCGTACGTTCGCGACTATGGGATGGCCGGCGAGATGCCGACCGGGAAGGAGCGGCAAAGCGCGGCCGAGGAATATCTGCGGCACAACGACATCGACGGGCTGTTGGAATATTTCCGACGGTTCGGGAACGAGGGGGCGAGATCGGTGGGCGGGTGGCCCCTCGAGGGGGCGATCGCGGAACGCGCGACGGAGCGGGACTGGGAGAAGATCCGCACCCTGCTCCGCGCGCTTGAGATCACGGACCGCCAGGCGACGAACCGCGGCCGCGGCCCCGTTGCGCGCGCCGTCGATACCATTGCGCGAAAGGAGGCGTTCGCCCAAGCCA
Organism: Candidatus Uhrbacteria bacterium; assembly: GCA_037131775.1. Classification (GTDB taxonomy): domain Bacteria; phylum Patescibacteriota; class Patescibacteriia; order UBA9934; family GWF2-40-263; genus YC12-FULL-57-11. The sequence continues at coordinate 21,967 of JBAXQK010000015.1, read as the reverse complement.
AGGAACTTGCTGTTCTATATGGCATGAATAGCCAGGAGGTCCTGCAGACGGTTGGCTACGGGGTTCAGGCGGCCGTGGGTGGAAGGCATGACGCGACAGTGACTACGACCGAAGAGGCGACCGATGCCGCGCGCAAGCTCCTCTCGGACGTAGACAGCGTCTTTCAGAAATTCGCCGAAGTCTTTTCGGAGATCGGGCCGGAGCGGCTCTCACAGGGACGACGGGAGACGATCGCAAGGGTTCTGGCAAGAAATTCATACAAGGAACAGATCTCTTCGTCCGACCTCCTGATGTACGACGCGGTGTTCGCGGAGACGGGCGACGAGGAATGGAAGCATCAGAAGGAAAAGGCGATCTTCTCGAAGCTGTTCGAGCGCAATCTTCCCGAGTTTCAGGCGGCCGTCAGGTCGCTGGAGGCGCAGGGCATGAAGCTGGAAGATCCGGCCGTCAAAACGCTGGCCTGGGCACTGGAAAAGGGGCTGCCCTCCTCGTGGAGAAAGACGCTTGCGAAGTTCATGGCGATCCACGGCATCGGCGCGGAGGCATTCGAATCGCCCGCGCTCCGGCCTGTCATCGACGAGCGCGCGCGGACCCTGCTGCGCGAACTGGATTTCTTCCAGCTGGACCGCATGGTCAAGATGACCGGAACGGACTGCGCGGAGCGGGCGATCGCCACGGCGAAGGAATCGCGCGACTTCGACCGTAACCGCATGGTGAACGGGATCCGGAACGGGGACAAGCGGGCCATCGAGGTCGCGGAACGGCTCGGGCTGACCGCTGACGATTTTCCAGGAGCGCTTCCGCCGAGCTTCGTGACCGCGACGCTTCCGGAATCCCTGCGTCCGGTGCTTGAAATGGATGCGTGGGCGCCCGTCTATAAACAGTTGCTAGGGTTCCAGGCGCGAAGCTCGCGCGCGATGTACGACCCGTGGGTGACGGACTTCGATCCGCTGGTGGAACGGCTTGCGAAAGAGGGGGCGATCGACCGTGGAAATGCCGAGGATGGCAAAATCCTGCTCGAGTTCGTGCGGCAGTTCGGGATGTCGAACGCCCCACTGCTCGCCGAGATATTCATGGAGCTGAAGCGCGGAAAGGATTTCTCGGAACAGTCCGAAGCACAGCGCCGACGACTGACGGAGACGATCGGGCCGCGCGTCGGACGGATGATTCGCGAACAGATCGTCAACGAGATGAAGTTGACGCGTGCGCGGCTCGTCGGCGAACTGCTGAACGACGAGATTCCAAAGAGCCTTTCGACGGAACTCGGATTGGAAATGCTCTCATCCATGGTCGGAACGTCCATGTGGACGCGCGCGGAGGACAGCCCCGCGGATCTCGTCGCGACGCTGCGGGAGACCTGGGCCGATCCGGAACGCCGCGAGGCGCTCACGCCTCCCGACGCGTATTTCGACCATCGCGACCCGCCGCGCACGAGGGGAATGGACCTGACGGTCCGGGAGGCGCGTCGAAGTCCCGCTCCGCCGGAGTCGAGAGAGAACGCGGCACGACAGATTGAGGAGCTCCTCGCGGAACGGCCGGACATGCCGACGAGCGCCGGACGGTTCTATCGGGAACTCAGGGGAGCCTGCGACGTTGCCACCGAGGAGGCGGAGCCGGCCTCCGAGACGCTTCGGAACCTGTTTCTCGGAAAAAGCTGCTCCGCGGACATTCCGGACCTCGACCGCGCTTCCGGCCTGAGAAAGGACATGTTCGCCTGGATGAACCGGCAGATTCGCGAGCTTGCGGCGCAGGGCGCGGAACTTTCGAAGGAAGACTGGCTTGCTCTTTCCATCGTCTTTCTCCAGTCGAATGCCAGGGACTCGTCCTGGGCGCGCGAGATCATCCATGTTACGCGGGAGGAGCCGGCGCTGACGGCGGATTCGATCGAGCGCCTGGGCGAGGCATTGCGCCTGTTCGTCTTCGAGCATTTCCTCGCCGAGGACCAGGCCCATCACGGCGACAATCCGGATCCGCTCGGGGACGAACTGCTCCGCGCGTTCCGTTCCGCCTGGGAGCTGGAGACGGACCGGCAGGACAAGCACCCGATCCTTCTCGCGGCGCAGGAGGTCGATCGATTGAAAGAAGGTATGGAACGGATCACGTTCGGAAAGGATAAGACTGTCGCACTGGTGGCGACCGGCGCGGTGCCGCACGTCTTTTCCGGCGACATCGGCGACGCGTGCTACACGAGCAAGCACCAGGAGCTTGCCGAGGGGGAGTTCCCGGGCGTGCGGTCGCTGATGTACGTGACGAACCGCGGCGACGGGAAGGAACGGATCATGGGAAGCGTCCTGTTCGTGGAGGCAAGGACGCCGTCCGGAGAGAAGGTCCTCGTCATTCGCGCGAACAACCCCAGGCAAAACCTGCTCGGGACCGTGTCCGTCGACGACCTCGTGGAACAGACGATTCAGGCCGCGATACGCGTGGCTGAGCGCGGCGGGTTCGACATGGTGGCCCTGCCGCCGGACTTCGCGGGACAGAGCTCGTCGAATCGTCCCGAGGTAAGCAAGGTGTATCGGACGCGGTTCCGAAAGAACCGTCGCGCGCGGCTCGAGGAGAACGCGGATACGACGTTCAACGGATACAAGGTTTGGGACGACAAGGGCCCGCATGGGGTCGCGGTCGTGTGGGAAAAGAAAACGGGACGGATCGAGTGATCCGTCCCGTTTTTTCGATTATTTCAGCAGCGCGTCGATGGCTGCCTTCACCGAGGCGGGCGGCTGGGCGCCCTTGATGATGGTGGCCTGGTCGGTTCCCTTCGCGTTCGTCTTGAAGATGAACGAGCCCGGGGTTCCGTTCACGCCCGCGGCGCCTCCGCCGGCGGATACCTTGTTCACGAGGTCGGTGATGGACTTGTCGGCCTGGCAGGAGGCGAACTTGTTCGCGTCGAGGCCGAGGTCGGCGGCGAGCTTCTTATAGAGGTCGGCTCCGAGCGTGGACTGGTTGTCGATGAGCTTGTCGCCGTACTCCCAGAACTTGCCCTGCTGTCCGGCACACTCGGCGGCCACGGCGGCGTTCACCGCCTCCGGGTGGAAGGAGAGCGGGAAGTAGCGGTAGACCCAGCGGACCTTGCCCTTGTAGTCGACGAGCATCTGCTTGAGGGTCGGGTGGAAGCGCTCGCAGAACGGGCACTGGAAATCGGAGTATTCGACGATGGTGACGGCGGCGTTCACGTCGCCCTGGATGTGGTCGGTCTTCGCGTCGACGGCCGGGATCTTGGAGACGGCGATCGAGGTGGCGTCCGGGGCGGCTGCCGGGGTCGGGGCCGCGGCTGCCGGGGTCGGCGCGGCTGCGACTGCGACGGGGGCGCCGACCGTGATCGGGCAGTTTCCCTTCAGCGTGCAGGAGCCGAGGACGATGAAGCCGAGCGTTCCAAGCGAGAGGATGGCGGTGACGAAGCCCAGCCAGAAGGCCGAGCGGGGAGGCATGGCATCGATGAAGTTGGATTCCATAGTGTTTGGTGAGTTGATGAAATGGTGATCGGGGTTGCGAATAACGAATTTGTTACTAAATTGCGTATGTCACGAATTGAAAGCGAACATTACGAATTTGTCCGTCCGCGTTTCCACCATACTCGTTTCCCCTCCACATAGGGAGGAGGGGTCAGGGGTGGTCGTCGCGTTGTTATGGATCTCGCGTCGCGCAGAGGTAGGGGAGGAATAATCGTTTGTAGAACGGCATCGATTGTCTTGGCCCCGCTCTCGACCGTCGTCTCGCGTCCGCGTCGATGGCGTAGTTTGTCTTTGGGATTGCGATGGCGACGAGGACGATGGCGACGAGGAACAGGAGAATCCGGGATATCAACGGGATATCCACAAGGGTCGCGTGGGTGGGGATAAACGGGATGATGTGTGCCTCGGTGCAGGAACCGCCTTCGTTCGACGTCGGGAAGAGAACGGAATCGCAACCGGAAACAACGGCGACGAAGATTCCCGTCGCGACCAGCGTGCCGATGAGGAGGCGCGTGACCCAGTCCATAGCTGCGCCATGGTAACACAGGTATACTGTGGATGCTATGTCCTCTTTCGACAAACTCATCACCGACTTTTTGGAATATCTCGAGGTCGACCGCGGGCGCTCCCCGCGGACGATTCGGAACTATGATTTTTATCTGCGCCGCTTCTCGGAATGGGCCAAGCATCCGAAGCCGGCCGACGTGACGCGCGAGATGATTCACAAGTACCGCCTCTACCTGAACCGTGAGGTGCCGGGGCGAGACGAGGAACTCATCAAGAAGTCCACGCAGAACTATCATCTCATCGCGCTGCGCTCGTTTCTCAAGTATCTGTCGCGCCACGACATCAAGTCGCTTCCCGCCGATCACATCGAGCTGATGAAGGCCTCGTCGCGCATCGTCTCCTTTCTTGAGCCCGACGAGCTCGCGCGGATTCTCGCCGTCCCGGGCCGCGAAAGCACCGGAATGATCGCTCTGCGCGACACGGCGATCCTCGAGCTGCTGTTCGCGACTGGCATGCGCGTCTCCGAGCTTGCGAACCTCCGCATCGACGGGATCGCCCTCAAACGCGACGAGTTCACGGTCCGCGGCAAGGGCGACAAGGCCCGCGTCGTCTTCCTGTCCGACGCCGCCAAGGTCGCCATTAAGGCGTATCTCGCGAAACGACGGGACGCGTCTCCGTTCCTGTTCGTCTCCCACGACCGCGCCAAGGCGGGACGCGAAGAGACGGGTCCGCTCACGCCGCGCTCGATCCAGCGGATGGTCGAGCGATACGCGCGATCGGCCGGGATTACGAAGCGGATTACGCCGCATACGCTGCGACATACGTTCGCAACGGACTTGCTCATGAACGGCGCGGACATCCGCAGCGTCCAATCGATGCTCGGCCACGCGTCGATCACGACGACGCAGATCTACACGCACGTGACGAACGAGCATTTGAAGGACGTGCATAAAAAGTTCCATGGGAAGAAGGAGGAGATAGAACAAGCCGACGGTTGACAAACCGTCGGTTTTCGTATATTCTTTCGCGAACGTCAATCCGACGTTGAGGAGAATCATGCAACCGACCGTCCTTTCGTTTCCCGCGCGCCACAACCCACTTCAGAACCGAGGCGTCGCCATCGCGACGCTGACCCCGGAGTCGGATCCGAGCTTCCTGCTCCCGCTCTACGAGGCGGCCGTCGCCCCGTACGTCCTGCCGAAGCAGGATCGTCCCGAGTTTGTCGCCCTGTTCCGGGGCGAGTCGTCGGTGCGGATCGTCGCGACGCGGCAGTCGACGGGAGCCCCGCTCGGCTTCGCGCTTGCGGCGCCGGTCCATTCGTTTCAGGAGCTCGCCAACGCGCTCCGTTTCGACCGCTACGTACCGAACGCGCGCGAGATGGTCGATGCCGGCGACACGTGGGCCCTGATCGTCTCGGTAGGTCCGTCGGCCCCGCTCCAGGGGATCGGCAGGGCGCTCGCCAACCAGGCTCTGGTCGCCATGGTCGGTTCCGGAGCGCGCTACGTCTTCGTGGCGGTTCGCTCCTCGGAGCTCGCGCTCGCGTCCCGCCTCTACGAGAGTGGGTTCTCCCGCGACGGCACTTCCAACGACGACCGTCGCATCCTTCTCTCGCGGACCGCGGCCTTCACCTTCTGAGCGTCCCTCGCGGCGCTCATTTTTCTTTCGCCATTGAAACTACGTCCCGTTTCCGCTAGGATTGAGCGGACGATCGTCACGTCGTGCTCCTGTAGCTCAATTGGATAGAGCGAGAGCGTTCTAAGCTCCAGGTTGCAGGTTCGAGTCCTGCCGGGAGCACCACGATTCGATCGTTCGAAACATTTCTATGAATGACATCAAGCGCACCGGCCTCATCGTCCTCTCCGCCCTCGCGGCGGTCAGCGTCCTTTCCGTCGTCGTCTTCGCGGCGCGGAACTGGTCGAGTCCGCCGTACGCGACGGGTGGCGCTAACGTTCCTGCGAACGAGGCCCTTCCGTTCACAATCGTCGCTCCCGCAAACTGGAAAACGACGGTTTCGACCGATGCGACGCGCGACGAGAAGGGCTTGCGGACGTATGAGTTCCTGACGAGTCCGAACGCGAACGGCGTGAACGTGACGGTACGGGACGTGACAAAGGATGGAAAGACCTTTGAGGAAATCTCGAACGGGTTTGTCTGGACGAACGACGACGTCGCGAAGATCGTCGCGTTCATGAAGGACGAGACTGGCGATCTTTACAAAGACTTCTCGGACAAAGACGTGCTCATCTCGGCCGCGCCCGATACGGTCGACGGCGCGAAGGCGGTGCGCGCGGTTCAGCAGTGTTTGAAACCGTGCTACGTGGAAGGCGGCGCTGCGACGACGGTGCGGTATATCGTCGATGCAACGGACCGGGTCTATGTGATCGAGGTGACGGCCGGGACGGGGGCGAACACCGCGGATCTGCTCAACGAGGCCGACGCGGTGGTGCGGACGTTCAAGGAAGAATAGAAACAAGACGACCCGCACGGGTCGTCTTTTGGATATAAAAAAAGAGGACGAGATTCGATCTCGCCTCGGAGTCAGCGGAGAAGCAGGTTGCCCGGGCCGTTCGGGGGACCGGGGTTCTGCTCCAGGTAGTTTGGGTTCGGCCGCGCGAACCGCACGGATCGGCATGGGAGCCAGTAGCCGCGGACGTACTCCATGCTTCCCTTCGGCAGGTCGCAGTCGCGGCAGTTCATCCCTCCGTTCATGAAGTCGCTCCCGAACACCCGGTGGACGATCGTCCATGCTCCCTGGCCATGGCACGACGACGGCGACATGATCCCGCCGCTCGGGAGTGTCACCCAGCCGTTGGCCTTCACCGCGCAGCACCTCCACTCGGCTCGCGGCTCGAAGCTCGCCTCCCCGCGGGAGAAGTCGATCGCGCCATTCTCATCGTTGGCTTCCGCGTCATGGTGGTAGCCGATGACCACGAGGCGGTACCCGTCAGGAGCGGTCTTCGGAAGCCATTCGGCCACATCGTTCGGCACCAGGCTGAGGTCGTTCGTACCCACGGGCGTCATCGACACGACCCGCTTCGCAACCTTTGCCATGCAGTTCGCGACCGCGTCTTCCTGCGTGTTGCCGCGCCCAATCAGACCGAACACTTGAGCAAAGAACATTAAAGCCTCCAGGTTGTTTTCTCGCAGAGCCGCCGAACCGTTCGGAAGCTTTGATAAGAAGGCGATCCGACAGGGTCGGATCGCCAGCGCGGCTATGTGGCCGCGTCCGCTTCGGTGGGCTTGTCCTCCCAGTACGCGCCGATGTTCCGGCGTGGGACCCACTTCCCGTCCCGGAACTTCAGGCTGCGGTCGGGCAGACGGAGCACCGTGCTGTCGTCATTGCAGTCGGTGACGCCGTGACACACGGGCGTGCCGCTCGCGACGAGCCTCGCATCCACGCGGATCTTTCCGTTGGCGTAGTCCCACGCGTTGAGAAGCCGGAACTTCCCAAGGGGCACGGCCGCCCAGTCCCATTCGGTCTCCCGTCCCTTCACGTTGCCGATCTGCAGGATCAGTAGCCCGTAAAAATCGGGCATCCGGTCCGGGATCGACTCCGCGAACTCGGCCGGGACCGCGATGTCCCCGGGGAGCACGGCGTCGTACACGACCTGCGTCGCGATGTCCGCGAGCAGCGCCTTCTGTGCCTCGTCGCGCGTCGTCCCTTCGCCCAGCGACGGCTTCGGGCCGTACCAGATGCCCCTTCGCTCGCACTGAACCCTTGCCACGTACTTGCTTGCCTTCATGACAACCTCCGGTTGTGCCTCGCCGCGGTTGATTCCGCGGAGAGAGAAGTAGAGAAACCCGGATGCGTCGTCTCGCACAGCCGCCGACGTCGTCGACGGCTGTGGAAAGAGGGCGACCGCGCGGGATCGCCAGGGATCAGCCGGTCTTTCTCATGAGAGCCTCCCTCTCCGGCGGGGACACTTCGTTGCGCCCATGTCGCACAGGTTGACGTCGTAGAAGACTTCCGCCGACGGGTCCCAGACGTTGTACGGCTGTTCGTTCTTCCCGTCGGCGTCGAACACCAGGAGTCCGCGTCCTGGAACTATGCACCAGACGGTTCCGGCGATGTCCTTCCGCGCGCTGAACACGAACGCCTGGTACATCTGGTACCAATCGTATCGCTCGCTCGATCCGGCGGGAGAGTAGACCATGACCTCGGGCACGGCCTCCTCCTTGCACAGGCGCATGAAGCGCTCCACCTGGGACAGACGAACGCCGCGCTTTGCACGAGCTCACGAAGAAGACGAAGGGATTTTTCCATGATGGCCTCCAAAAGTTTCTCGCAGAGCCGCCGAACCGTTCGGCAGCTTTGATAAGAGGGCGATCCGACAGGGTCGGATCGCCAGGGGCCTACGGCTCGTCCGCGGGACGGCTGCCCCAGCCTCCGCCGGGAGGCTTGGCCCTTTCCTCCGCGTCCCAACGGTCGCAGGCGTCGCGGTCGTACGCGATCCAGGCTTCGTCGCGGAGTTCCATCGTGCCGGGCGGCATGGTGGGGTTGCCTTCGCGGAAGCACTCGCTCTTCGACACGTGCGACGGCTCGACCGTGACCGTCACGGTGGCAAGCACTATTTTGCGATGACGGAAGTCGTCGCAGAACAGCGTTTGCTCGCCGAACGGCAGGGCGAAGAAGCGCCTGTAGTCGCCGAGACCGTCGTCGCCGGTATCCCGGACGAGGACGAGGACGATGCCGTATCCGTCCGGCGGCGCGAGCGGCGTGACGCCCTCGTCCCCTCGGTACGGCAGGTCGATGGCCGTCCGCGGAACCCACGCGCCGTCCGCGAACTCGATCGACTCCGGAGGGAGTGAGATCCCGTCGCTGACGAAGAATCCGTCGCGGTGGCGCAGAATCACCGGGCCGCGCCCGACGGTTCCCGTGACCCGTCCGTACGCCTCCTCGCGGTCGTGCGGTTTGCCCGACCGCCAGACGACGGCCGCGTTGCCGTCGACGGTGTCCTCGGACGCACGCCGAACGGCGAACGTTCGCCACTCGTACGGAACGTTCGTTGCCGGCGTCTCGTAGTCTCCGTTCCAGGAGCTGTACGACCGCTCAAGCACGAGGTACTCGTACCCGTCGGGCAGCGCCGGGAGCGCGGCCACGACGTCGGCGTTGAGGTATCCCTTGCCGAATTTCGCCAGCGCCTTCGCCGTCGCGATCGCGTCTGCCATCATGGCGTCGTGCGCTTCCTGACGGGTATCGCCGTAGAAGCGAGCGCCCGTGCCGCTGACGACGCAGAACGCGCCCTCAGGTTCCGTGTGGCTCCAGTCCATTGAGACCTCCTTGTGGTCTGCCCCCTCCCGTTGTCGCCGACCATCGGCGACAACGTTCGTAGGGTAAGTGGTGTGCATCTTTGAGAATGTCCGAAATGTTCGGAAACTCTGTGAAGACGGCGATCTTTGCGGATCGTGAGTGACAAGGTAGCAGAAACTACTGAATCTGTCAAGTGATTGGTTTACAGAGTTGGAATGTTGCAAAAATACACGGATTCGTCATAAAACAGAATGTCAAAACAAAAGAACCTCCGGTCGGAGGTTCTTTTGTGGGGCGGTTAGAGAGGGTCGAACTCTCATAGCCTGGACCACAACCAGGTGCACTGAGCCGTTGTGCTATAACCGCCATGTTCGGGCCATGTGGGGCAGTTTAGCAGAGGATTGCGCGCCGGGCAAGAGTCGGGTAGGATACCGGGACTATGAAGAACCTTATCCCGCTTTTCCTGGCGATTCTGTTCATTGGGGCCGGATGCGTGTTTCAAAAGCCGGAAATGGCCGTGGATTCGGGCGAGGCGATCGTGACGCCGAGGGCCGAGGCCTTTGACGCCGTCCTGACGGCGGTAAACGATGCCGATCGGACCGCGACGGTCGAGCTGGTCGACGGAAGCTTGGAGCAGGTGCAGGCCGGGGCCGTTTCGACGCTCGTGGCCGCCGACGTGGGCGGGCTGTTCAAGATGGAAGGAACGCGCGACCCGTCGACGCGGATCGTCGACCTGACGAGCGCCGTGGCACTGACCCAGAACCTTATCGTCGTCTCCCCCGAGCCGAAGGCGGCCGTCACTTCCCCGCTGGTCGTGACCGGATTCGGCCGCGTGTTCGAGCAGCAGTTCGGATGGCGCATCAAGGATTCGACCGGCGCGGTCGTCGCAACGGGCTCGGCGATGACGCGCGCGGCGGACGCGGGAAAGTTCGGCCCGTTCTCGTTCGAAGTGTTCCTCCCGGCGCTCACGGCGCAGGCGTTCACGCTCCAGGTGTTCGACGCGTCGCCGAAGGACGGGACCGACCAGGACGTGGTCACGGTCGACCTGAACCTCCTGTCCCTGAAGACGACGGACGTCAGCGTGTTTTACCGAAATCTCCAGAAGGTGTCGCGGGACTGTTCCGACGTGTATCCCGTACCGCGCAGGATGGCCGAGACGTCCGCCGTCGGCCGCGCGTCCGTCTACGAGCTGCTGAAGGGACCGACGGCCGACGAAAAGAAGGCAGGGTACGTGACGCAGATTCCCGGCGACGTGTCGCTCCTCTCGCTCGTCATCTCAAACAGCGAGGCGAAGGCCGACTTCTCCTCCCAGCTCCGGATCACGCGCAACGCCTGCGTCGACGACTCCGTCCGCCACCAGATCCAGCAGACCCTTGAGCAGTTCGACACGGTGGACTCGGTGGAGATCAACGTGGAAGGAAAGCTGTTCGGGAAGTCGTAAATATTCGTCCCCGCGGTCGACGTCGACCGCGGGGATTTTGTATGCGTCGACGGATGGACGCGGACCGTCTTTTCTCGTAAGCTGTCGATCGTATGACGACTCAAACAAACAGAACGCTCGTTCTCCTCGACGGCAACGCCCTGCTTCACCGCGCATGGCATGCCATCCCCCCGCTGACGACGAAGGACGGACGCGTGGTGAACGCGGCGTACGGGTTCGCGATGGCGCTCGATACGATTTTGAAGCAGTGGAAACCGGACTACATGGCGGTCGCGTGGGACCTTCCTGGGAAGACGTTCCGGCATGAGAAGTTCGAGGCGTACAAGGCGCAGCGGAAGGAAAAGGAGCCGGAACTGTACGAGCAGATCCCGCTGATCCAGGAGATTCTGACGTACTACGGGATTCCGTCCGTGTCCGTGCCGGGGTTCGAGGCGGACGACGTGATCGGGACGCTTGCGACGACGGCGAAGAAGGAGACGATGACCACGTTGATCGTAACGGGCGACCAGGACCAGATGCAGCTGGTAGACGATTCTACGAAGCTCGTCTACTTCATCAAGGGAATCTCGGAGACGAAGACGTTCGACGAGGCGGCAGTCATTGAGAAGTACGGGTTCAAGCCGGAGCAGATGATCGACTATAAGGCGCTGCGCGGCGATCCGAGCGATAACATTCCGGGGGTGAAGGGAATCGGGGAGAAGGGCGCGAAGGAATTGATCGCGGAGTTTGGAAGCGTCGAGGGGATGCTCGCGGCGGTCGGGACAGGGAAGCTCAAGCCGTCGATCGAGAAGAAACTGGCGGGGTTTGAGACGGTCGCGCGGGACATGGTGCATTTGGTGACGATCGTTCGCGACGTTCCGTTGCCGGAGTTCTCGTTCGAAAAGGCTGCGGTCGGGACGCCGGACCTGCAGAAGTTACTGGCGTTATACAGGGAACTCGACTTTCGAAATCTGATCAAGCGTCTCGACCTGCAGAACGAGGCGGCATCGAAAGGTGAGCAGGGTTCGGCACGTCGCGACGGAACGAAGGTTGGTGGAAAGATTACCATCGTCCGCGGTGCCGCAAACGTGGCAACGGCGCTGGACGGGATCTCCGACGAGACAGTCGCAATCATCGTGGCGGAGCAGGCGCCGGATTTGTTCGGGGCGACGCTGGCGGCGGTGGCGGTGTCGGACGCGACGAGCACGGTGGTGATTCCGAGCCCGAACGCGGAGCTGCTCGCGATGGTCGAGAAGAAAATCGCGGGGGCCGGGAAGATCGTCACGCACGACTGGAAGCGGACGATGCACCTGACGGGATGGAAATCGGACAGCCGGATGGTCGACCTGATGATCGTCTCGTACCTTCTTTCGTCCGCGTCGCGGTCACACGATCTCGCAGCGATCGTGCCGACGGTCGTCCTGCCCGCGTCGTTCGGGACGGACAAGGAATTGAATGTCCTCGGCGAGGTCTCGCGACAACTTCCAACGATTGCGACAACGATGGTCGCGCAGCTGAAGGACGCGGGGATGACGAAGCTTCTGAACGATATCGAGCTGCCTCTCGTTCCCGTGCTGTGCGAGATGGAAAAGTCGGGGATCGCGGTGAATGTCGACTCGCTCGACACGCTGCGGGACGTGCTCGGAAAGAAGATTGAGACGCTGACGAAGCAGATCCAGGAGCTCGCGGGAGAGGAGTTCAACGTGAACTCGCCTTCGCAGCTGGCGACGATCCTGTTCGACAAGCTGCAGCTGCCGACGAAGGGGGTCAAGAAAACGACGACGGGGTACTCGACCGCGGCAAGCGAGCTCGAGAAGCTCGAGGACACGCATGACATCATCCCGCTGGTCGGAGAATATCGCGAGCACGCGAAGCTCCAGTCGACGTACGTCGAAGCGCTGCCGAAGCTCGTCGCGAAGGACGGGCGCATCCATACGACGTACAACCAGACGGTCGCGGCGACGGGACGGCTTTCCTCCGTCGAGCCGAACTTGCAGAACATCCCGATCAAGACCGACCTCGGGAATGAGATCCGCAAGGCGTTCGTCGCGGAGAAGGGCAAGGTCCTGATCGCGGCCGACTACTCGCAGGTGGAGCTGCGCCTCGCGGCCGTGATCGCCAAGGACCAGCCGTTCATCGACGCGTTCCGTGACGGTGCCGACATTCACACGAGGACGGCCGCGGAAGTCTGGGAGATCAACGAGGCGGATGTGACGAGCGAGCAGCGCCGCGCCGCGAAGGCGATCAACTTCGGGATCCTGTATGGCATGGGGCCGCGGTCGCTTGCGCGATCGACGGGGATGGGGATCGACGAGGCCAAGGGGTTCATCGACCGCTACTTCCAGATCCACCACGCGATTCGGACGTACCTCGACGAGACGAAGCTGAAGGCGCACACGGACGGATTCGTCGAGACGCTATTCGGACGGCGACGCTATTTCCCGGAAATCAACACCGGCGTCCAAATGCTCATCGCCATGGCCGAGCGCATGGCCATCAACATGCCGGTGCAAGGCACGGCCGCCGACCTCATGAAGATGGCGATGCTTGCCGTGGACGGATGGCTCAAGACAAGCAAGTGGCCCGCCAAGATGCTCCTCCAGGTTCACGACGAACTCGTCATCGAATGCGACGAGATGGCCGTGGACGCGGTGGCGAAGGGGCTCAAGGAAATGATGGAGGGTGTCGCAAGCTTCGACGTTCCGCTGGTGGTCGAGGTGGAGATCGGGAAGAATTGGGGAGAGATGGAGGCGTGGAAGAAATAAGAAAAAGCGCGTCGATCGACGCGCTTTTCGTTTACTCGTAGTCGCGATAGGTCAGGCCGCGGATGATCGTGCGTTGTTGGGCAACCGTGCCGTGCTTAGTCTGCTTATAAGTCGTTTTGAAATCCGTGCCGACGGACCAGAGCGCATCGCGACCGACGAGGATCGTCGTGTGACGGATGTCGTCTGGGTTGTGGACGGAATAGCCGATGTAGGGAAAGAAGTCGATTTGCAACGAGCGCTCATCGGCGATTTTCTCCAGCCGGTGGTTCCAGGAATCCATGGTCGTGCCGTCGGGTTCCGTCCAGAACGGGGAGAAGAGCCGCGTCCTGTCCTGGGAATAACCGAGCGCGCGAATGGCATCGAGCGTTTTGTTCAGGTCGTCGGTGTTGCTGCCGAGGATGTGCGCCATGAACGTCTTCGCTTCCTTGCGCGCGACGATGGCCGTGCAGGCGGAGAACGCGTGGGAGCCGATGACGTCCTGGCGGCCGAGCGCCGCGACCTCGATGAAGTTGCCCGACGGTAGGTCGAACACGCGCGACGGGCCCTGCTGCCACATCGTGCCGTACCGCGACATGGACATGCGCGCGCGGACCGAATCGAACAGCTTGGCAACCCCGCCCTCCCTCGCGCCGTCTTCCTCGCTAATGATCCGTTCCGGCGCCCGCATGCAGAACCGATCCTCGAACTGCGAGTCGGCGATTTCTTCATCGTCGACCGGCGCGAATGCGTCGAAGTAGCGGTTGGTAAGTTGCGTTCGCCGTCGATTGCGGTTGGCCGCGTCGAACTCGGCGGACATCGCGTCGTAACCTTCCATGAACAGCTCCGGATCGAAGTACCTCGACTTCTCCGAGAATCGCCGTTTGACCGCCTCCCGCTCGGCGGCGGCGATGACTTCGGGAGGAACGTATCGATCCATCATATGCGAACAGTTTACATCATCGGCGGAAAAGGTCATCATGATGAGGATAGAGAGGCCGTAGGATGGAAGGCCGTAGGTGGCCCCCTGCGGCCTTTCGGCCTTCCATCCTTCGGCCTATGAATGACATCTGGCAATCCGAGTTACTGTCGAAGCAAGACTGGCTCGTCCATGGAACCGCGACGCTTGCGTTCGGGTCGACGAGATATCCGAACGCGGACGAGATCGATGCGAACGTCGAGAACCGCGCGACGTTTTTGTGCGAGCTTGGCTTGGATACGTCGCGGTTGGTCGTGTCGGAGAACGTGCATGGGAAAATCGTTGCGACCGTCGACCCCGTTCTTCTTTTCCGCGTTTCCCCTCCTCATAGGGAGGAGGGGTCAGGGGTGGTCGTCGCGCGGGTCAACGACTGCGACGGCCTCGTCACTTCCCTCCCAAACATTCCAATCGCGATCAAAACCGCCGACTGCCTCCCCATTTTCATCGCCGACCCGACGACCCGCACCGTCGCCATCGTCCATGCCGGATGGAAGGGCGTCGCGGCCGGGATCGCGATCGAAGCCGTTCGCGTTATGACGCTCAACCACCAACCCCGGGCGTTGGTGGTAGCGATCGGGCCGTCGATCGGGTCGTGCCATTATGCGATTCATGACGAGCGGCGCGACGAGATGATCGCGAAGACCCCGTTTGTCTCGTTAGACGATTTCTCGGATGGTCGCGTCGACCTGCGCGCGATCGTCGTGCGCCAGCTCGTCTCGTCCGGCGTCATCGCCAAGAACGTCGACGCGTTCGCGCCGTGCACGGCGTGCCATCCCGATCTGCTCGCAAGCTATTTTCTGTCGCAGGACGCGTCGCAGGGGATGCTGTCCACGATCGCGATTCGGCCCACGGCGGATTGACCGGGCGGGCCTGGGATGCTACGGTTTGCGTCCGACGGGAGTCGGGGGAGGTTGCCGTGAATTCTCGAACGTTCGGAATGGTGGCTGTTGGAATGCTCGCGATCGGCGCATTGTTTACATGGCCGTCGCATCGTCCGGTGACATCGACGACGGTTTCCGTGGAGCGGTCGTACATTCAGGATGTCGCGCAACGCGCGGCTGAGACGGGCGTCGATTGGAGGCCGGCCGCGATCGCGCTTTCGTTGCGCGACGACGCAGCGGAACTGCCGGGAATCGGCGACTGCCTCGCATGGCGCGAGTTCACGCCGGAGTACGTCCGTTCCCTGCTGCGCCGTCGCGACGACATTGTCGCGTGGACGAACGCGCCCGGACACGATCCGATCCACGTCGTCTTCATCGGCGGGATCCACGTCTATTCGTCCGACGCGTCTCCCGAGCTCGTCGCGAGCATCATTCGCTCGCAGGAGGCGACGCTGCGCATCGTCGACGAGCTTGCTCCGCGCGTCCAGGTCGTGACCATCGAGGACGCCGGCCCGGATATCGATCCGGTCACGTGGGACCGGTACCTGGACGTGGGAATGGACCAGTCGCTTCGTTACGACGGCCAGCGATACGACCGCGCCGAGCTTGCCGCGGGAATGATCGCGCAGGACAGGATCTACGCCCCCATCACGATGCTTCGCAACTCGGGATTGCCGCCGATCATCTACGGCGAGGAGCCCGTCCTCTACCATCTGCACCAGTGGCTCGTTCAGCGGCAGAACGCGTTTGCCTCATGGAAGAGGAATCAGGCGGCCGCGGCCATTCTGCTCACGAACACGGTGGCATATTTTCGAACCGAGATGACCTTGGTCCGTGCCCTCGAGTATCTGCGCGCGCACGGAGGAACGACGGCCGTCATTACCCAGGGCCTCGCCCACGCGGACGACTACGAAGAATTCAAAAGTGACTACCGCGTCAACTTCGACATGCGCGTCCCGGTCAAGCCGAACGCGCCCTGACGGAGGAGCAGCGCGACTGATCCCAATCGGGATCTTTTTTATTGTCGGCCGATCTTCGAATAAAAAAGCCCGCGGCGAGGCGAGCGAGTCAGACGGAGCGGCAATTGCCGTCCGAGCGCGGCGCGGAGCGGGTCTCATGCGTTGCGAGCCCTTCGTCAGTTGATGACGGTACGCGGCAGGCTGGGCCAGGCGGAGAGGAGATCGGTGAGCTCGCGGACGTAGGCGTTTTTGGTGCGGCGCGAATTGATGGGATCGCCTTTCAACCAGCAGACGAACTGATATAGGACAGGCGGAGCGAACTCTCGGTGCAGGAATCCTGCCACGCGGTCCGTTGCTTTCGAGGCGATGTCCTGTTCGCAACCCAAGTCGTCAAACGGCACGTTCTTCGGCATGACGTCACTGATTGAAGTCGCGACATTTCTTGCCATCTTGCATTCGGCGTACAGGATCGCGATGCCGACGGCGATGTCTTCGGAAATTCCCATCGAGCGAGCGCGCTTGTATTCGGTGACGAAACGCAGTAGCGCGGGGCGTAAAATGATCCACGTGTCTTCGGAATGTCGCATCAGGTATGACCCGATATGCGCCTGTGTCGCATCGTCAATATCGAAAGGATCGTTTGTCATGTCGTTCCTGGAGCCAAATAAACATAATGAAATCAAGGCGTTTTGTCAACAGTCATCGGTCGCGGTAAGATGCGCTCACTATGCTGATTCTCGTCTATGGCGACGACACGTTTCGCGCGCAGGAGAAGGTTTCCAAGCTGCGCGAGGCGTTTCTCGAGAAGCACGACAAGGCCGGGTTCAACCTGGCGGAGTTTGCGAGCACCGACAAGCCGGGCGAGATCCTGCAGGCAGTGTCGAGCCTGCCGTTCATGGGATCGAAGCGCATGGTGGTGATCCGCGATTTGGTCGCGACAACGAAGGCGGACGCGAAGGACCAATGGGCGAGCCTGGCGAATACTCCGGACTCGTCGGTGGTCGTCCTTTGGGAAACACTCGAGCCGAAGGCGCTTGAGAAGAAGCCGTTGTTCGCGTTGCTGTCGAAGGGCGTGGACGTTCACCTGTATGCGTGCCCGCTGTTGGAAGGATCCGCGCTGTCGAGGTGGGCGAGCGATCGCGCGAAGGAACTCGGCGGACTGATCGCGCCGGACGCGCTGCGCGAACTGTGCGACCGCGTCGGAGGCGACCTGTGGCAGATGGACGGGGAGATCGAAAAGCTCGTCGCGTATTCCTCCGGACGGACGATCGCCGTCGCCGACGTCGACCTCCTCGTCCGCGCGACGTTTGACGGCGAGATCTTCGCGCTCGTGGACGCGATCAGCCGAAAGGAATCGGCGAAGGCGATTCGTCTCCTCGAGGAGGAGCGACTCGCGGGCGGCTCGGACTTCGCGATCTTCGGAATGCTCGCGCGACAAGTTCGCATTTTGCTCGGAGCCCGCGCGTTGCTCGACGAGGATCCACGCGCGTCGTCGCAGCGACTCGCGTCCGAGATGGAGATCAACCCGTTCGTCGCGCAGAAGGCGATCGACCAGGCACGCAAGTTCACGCTCGACGATTTGCGCGCGACGCATGATCTCCTCTTTCGCTATGACGCGGGAATGAAGTCGGGAGTGTTGGACGCGGAGCTTGCGGTGGACCTTGTCACGACCAAGCTGATCTCATAAAAAATCCCCCGTCAGTCTGACGAGGGCGCGCGGAAGGGGTGGCTGTCGGTGCGGGCCACGAGGTAGCCGGACCAGCGGGCCGGGGCGAGGGTCTCGGCGAGCGAGTCGGCCCTGGTGTCGGACTGGGACGCGGGGTAGGTGACGATCACCATGAGGCCGTCCTCGTCGTACGCCTGTTCGACCGGCGCGTAATAAACGCAGTGTCCGTCAAGCGAGGCGATGGCCGTGACGTGCAGCGTTCGCATCCAGGCGGCGGAGACGTTCTCGCCCTCGAAGGCGATTCTGATCCGTCCGTCCGCAAGATGCTCAATGCGCTGGCAGCGGCCGACGCGGGCGAAGTGGCGCGCATTGACCGCGGGGTTGTCCGTAAGGTCGAACGTGGGAAATCCGTCGTTCATCGTGTGTTCCAAGGTTGTATCCATCGGTCGGGCACAATATCAAAAAAGTCGCCTTCCGTCAATGGATGGCGACTTTCGATTCAGGCGACGCGCTGATTTTCCGTGGCGTTTGGTTTGGACTCCGCGAATCCGACGGTCGCGTACAGGTCGTCGAAGCTCATCTTATCCCGCGCCGATCCCTGACGCTCGGCCCGGCGAATGGACGTTTCGAATGAGAACATCTTTCGGAGATTCTTCTTGGCCTCGGTTGGCAGGCCGCCGATCTCCAGCTCGAACATCACCTTCCGTCCGCGCGCGAAGTTCGCCTGCGATTTCGACCAGCCGACGATACGCGCCTTGTAGTCGCTCTTCTGCTTCTCCGTGAGCGTCGACGGGTCGAGGTCGCGCATGTCCAGGTTCTCTTCCACGAACAGCTCGTCGCCTTCCGCGAGGAATCGATCCGGGTTTCGGCCCGCGCTGCTCAGGTCGGCCATGGCAACGGCGCGGACGAGCGGAGAAACCTCGGTCGGGCTGACGCGTTCCGCGACGGCCGTCTGCCCGGTTGTCGCGTCCTTTTCGCGGCGGAGCTTGATCAGGTTCTGAACCGTCGCGAATTTCGGATCGAAGTCCGGTACGGTCGCCTTCACGGCTTCCATGATTTTTTTCAGGTCCTCGGTCCGGAACGTCTTCTCCTCGTTCTCGGTCTCCTGTTCCTGGATCCACTCGAGCATCATCGCGACGCTCGCGCGCTCGTTGAACTTCGCGAATCGCTGGCGCATGACCGGTCCCTTGCGCTGCTCGGCCGCCTTTGCCGCCGTCTCGTCGTCCGAGGCGAATCGGTCCGGCGTGATCGGCTGGAACCGCGCGTCCCGTTCCCGCCATTCCTGCACGAGGTCGTGCGCGGCGGCTGCCACTTCCACGACGATCATGTCGCGCTCGGAAACGTCGGCGCCGCCGTCCCTCATCGCCTGGAGAATCTCCCTGGCATTGCGACGGACGTCGGCGGTGTGCTGCGTGCGATGGTAGTCGAGATCCTCGTTTCCTCCGCGCTCTTCGAACCTGGCGCGCAGATGGTCCTCCGCCCGGGCAATCAGCTGGTCGGCGGCGGATCGCAACGCGATGAGCTCGGGCGACGGCTCGGGTTCCTTTTTCTCGGGAACGCGCGCGGATTCATCCGGCCGCGCCGCTCGTGGCCGCGTCTCGCCGACCCGACGGATTTCCCCGCGTTTCGGTCGAAGCCCGCGCGCCTCCTCGGGACTATATTTTTCGCTCATATTCGTTTGGTTGAAGATGCGCCTCGTGAATGAGAGAAGTATAGCCGTTGCATTGACATTTTGCCATTTTCCTGCTAACCTTTGCGTCGTCGGCATGGGGTCGACGATAGGGAGGTTCCATGTTGTTTCTTGGATTGGGCGCGATGATCGCGCTTGCCGGATCGTGGCCGGTTCTGTTCGCTCGGGCGGGGGTCAAGACCTTCGCGCTCACGTTCGCGGCGCAGTTCCTGTTCTGGTCGTTCTGCGTCTGGCTGAACCCGTTTCAGACGGCCGGCCCGTTGCTCGGGCAGAGCCTGCACTCGCGGTTCTTCTTCTCCGCCCTGTTCACCTGCGCGCTGGCCACCGTGGTCTTCGCCAGGACGATGGACGACGACGTGGACGCAAAAATCTCGCGCGTCGCAGGCGCCGTGGCGAAGCACTCCGGCGTCACCTCGCTCGTGTATCTCGCGCTCGTCGCGTTCACCTACGTGGCGATGACGAGTCCGATGTTCCACGCCGCCGAGTACCGCGCCTTCGCGGCGGACGGCATTGCGGAAGGAACGTGGAACGCGGACGTGTCGCCGGTGGATCCGGCGCATTTGCGGCAGGTGTCGCTCAGCCAGGCAACCTGGAAGGGCAACAAGGCGTTGTCGCAGGTGGAGGGCGGGTCGCTCGGAAGCCGGTTCCGGATCGGTGAGTACCAGATCCAGAAGTACCGCGACGAGCTGATGTGGATCGCCCCGCTCGAGTACCAGTCCGCCACGGTCTGGTCGTCGGCGGATTTCTCGCCCGGCTTCGTGATGGTTTCCGCCGAGGACCCGGACCGCGAGCCCAAGCTCGTCTCCGACCGGAAGATGCGTTACCTCGACGGCGCGTATCTCTGGGACAACCTCTGGCGGCACGTGGTCGGGAGCGGATACGGGACGCGCGGACTCATGGATCCCACGTTCGAAGTCGACGACGACGGCAATCCGTTCTTCGTCTACACCCGCTACGACCTTGCGGTCGGCTATGACGGCGCGGTCCCGGTGGGCGCGCTCGTGGTCGACCCGGAGACGGGCGCGATGAAGGAGTACGCGCTCGCGGACCTTCCGCCCTGGATCGACCGGATCATGCCGGAAAGCGAGGCGGTCGCGCGGCTTGGCTGGTACGGCGACTACGTGAACGGCTGGTTCAACTCCGTGTGGAGCAAGCGCGACGTGATCAAGCCGACCGACTCGGACCTGTCGCTCGTGTGGACCGACGACGGTCGCGCGTGCTGGTTCAGCGGGATGACGAGCACCGCGTCCACGGACAACGCGCTCGTGTCCATCGTGCTGATGGACTCGCGCACCGGCCTGGTTCGCGAGTACAAGGTCAACGGAGCGGCCGACGAGGAGGACGTGAACGGCGCCGTGAAAAGCGCCGTGTCCAACTTCAAGGACTGGGTTCCGACCCCGGCCATTCCCGAGAACGTGTACGGCCAGCTCGCCTGGATCGTCCCGATCGTGAATGGCGACGGCGTTCCGCAGCGCATCGCCATCGTGAGCGCCGACGCGTCGAAGGTGGCGCTCGGCGAGAACGTGAAGCAGGCGCTGGCGGAGTTCCGGCGCAAGATGTCCGAGGGCGGCGAACGCGTCGTGGCCGGGGACACCGGGACCGAGGAGACCGCGCAGGCAGTCGTCGAGCGCTTCGCGGCCGACGTGCGCGGAGGCAACACGACGTACCTGTTCACGCTCGCCGGAGACGCGCGCGTGTTCACGGGAACCGGCGACGTGTCGCCCGAGCTGTCGCTGACGCGGGTCGGCGACGCGGTGACGGTCGGGTTTCTCGAGACCGAGGAGGCGACCGTGCCGGTGCAGCGGTTCGACAACCTGGCGATCGCCACGCGCGATCCGGTCCAGGAGCAGCGCCTGGAGGAGATCGGCAAGTCCCTCTACGCGCCGCAGCCGCAGTAAGCCAACCCTTCCGACGGGCCCTGTCCGTCGGATTTTTCTTTTGACGGGAACGATCGGATCGGATACAACGGTTTCACGCAGGAGACACGCATGCGCCTCGCGATCGTTGCCTCGCATCTCTGCCTGACGGTCCGCTCGCCGGAAATCCTGGCCGACGCCTACCGCTTCCAAGCCACCGCCGATCTGACGGTTCGCGACGAGTACGCGGCCATCGCCGAGGCGTACGAGCCGTTCGCGGACAGGATCGCCGTGCTGGAGGAGTTCTCGGCGTTCCAATCGGGAGACGAGGCGTTCCTCGTCAGCGCGGATCTCGACGCGCGCGCCCTCGCGATGGGCGAAGCGTCCGCGCGTCTCGACCGCGACGCGAGCCGTCTCCTCAACGCCGCGAACGTCGCGCCCTCAAGCTTCCGCGGCCTCCGCCGATTCCTCGTCCATGACATGCGCACCGAATGCCTCGCCGTCCTCAGCGACTCTGAGTGACGGTTTTTTTCTTCAAAAACGAAAACGCCGCCGACAGTCGGCG
>JBAXQK010000014.1:0-25538 GCA_037131775.1 Candidatus Uhrbacteria bacterium | reverse complement strand
GACCTGCTGGTCGGCCTTGTCCTCAAACTTGGTGGCAAAACTTAGTACTTACCCTTTTTATTCCGCTCGAAACCCAATCTCGCTTTTCCCCGCCGCATCATCCGAGATCATGTTCCGTATCGCGTCGAAAACGATCTTGAAGTTCTCGTCGTACTGCTTCTCGAGCGCCTCGACCTTGCGACGCAGGTCGTCGTTCTCGGCGAGCATTTCTCGGAGGCGGGAGAAGGTGCGCATGATCTGGATGTTGACCGCGATGGCGCGCGGGCTGCGAAGGACGCTCGAGAGCATGGCGACACCGAGCTCGGTGAAGACGACGAATGGCTTGCGCAAACCCATGCGGTCCGAAACCGTGACGGATACCTGCGACTTCCAGTGTTCCATCTCCTGTTTCGTCAGCTGAAACAAAAAGTCCGTCGGAAACCGCTCGCGATTGCGCTTCACTGCCTGGTTCAAAACCATCGTCGACACCCCGTACAATTGCGCGAGATCGCGATCGATCATGACCTTTTGACCGCGAAGCAGGAATATTTTTCCTTCGATCACCGTCATGGGAACCATCAGTTCTTCATTTTTCATACGTTTGGAAAAAATAATAAAATCCCCTACACCGTTTGTGGGGACTTCATTTCTCTATCTTCATTTCATCAGATTTTCGACGAATTGTCAATCGTTTCAATGTGGATATCTTCCCCAGACAAATTGGATATCACAAATTGTGATATCCAATTTTTATCTGCACCCAGCAATGAAACAGCCCTAAATCAAATTGGATATCACAAATTGTGATATCCAATTTCCTATCTGCCCCTCCTACAAAATCTTCTTCAAATACTGCCCCGTCAGAGACTCCTTCACCTTCGCAACCTCCTTCGGCGTCCCTTGCGCGACGAGCTTGCCGCCCTTCATGCCTCCTTCCGGGCCCATGTCGATGAGCCAGTCGGCGGTCTTGATGACGTCGAGGTTGTGCTCGATGATGAGGACCGAGTTGCCCTTGTCGACGAGCAGCTGGAGCACGCCGAGGAGGCGCTTGATGTCCTCGAAGTGAAGTCCCGTCGTCGGCTCGTCGAGGATGTAGAGCGTCTTGCCCGTGGCGCGGCGGCTCAGTTCCGTCGCGAGCTTCACGCGCTGGGCCTCTCCGCCCGAGAGCGTCGTCGCGGACTGTCCGAGACGAATGTAGCCGAGGCCGACCTCGTGGAGGATGTTCAGCTTGTCGAAGATCATCGGCTGGTCGGCGAAGAACCGGCGGGCCTCCTCGACCGTGAAGTTGAGGACGTCCGAGATGTTCTTGTCCTTGTAGTGCACGTCGAGAACTTCCGCGACGTAGCGCGTGCCGTGACATTCCGGACAGTCCACGTACACGTCGGGCATGAACTGCATCTCGATGCGGCGCACCCCTTCCCCGGCGCACGGCTCGCAGCGGCCGCCGCCCTTCACGTTGAAGGAGAACTTGCCCGCGTCGAAGTTGCGCATCTTGGATTCCGGAACCTCGGTGAACAGGTCGCGCACCGCGGTGAACACGCCCGTGTACGTCGCCGGGTTGGACCGCGGAGTTCGTCCGATCGGGCTCTGGTCGATCGCGACCACCTTGTCGATGTTTTCCAACCCCTTGATCATCTTGTGCGCTCCCGGGTACAGCTTGGCGCGGTAGAAATGTCGCGACAGCGCCTTGCCGAGAATGTCGAGGATGAGCGTGGACTTTCCCGATCCCGAAACGCCCGTGACGCACACCAGCTTGCCGAGCGGAATCTCCACGTCGAGGTTCTTCAGGTTGAACGCGTTCGCGCCCACGATCGTGAGCTTCTTGCCGTTGCCCTTGCGGTACGCCTTCGGAAGCGCGATTTCCTTCTTACCGGAAAGGTACTGGCCCGTGAGCGAGTCCTTGTCCTTTAGGATCTGCGCCGGCGTTCCCTCCGCGATGATCTCGCCGCCGTACTCGCCGGCCCCCGGACCCACGTCGAACACGTAGTCCGCGGCCTCGATCACGGCCTGGTCGTGCTCGACCACGATCACCGAGTTTCCCACGTCGCGCAGCTTCTTCATCGTCTCGATCAGCCGGTCGTTGTCGCGCGGATGCAGTCCGATGGACGGCTCGTCGAGGATATAGATCACGCCCGAGAGCGACGATCCGAGCTGCGTCGCCAAACGAACGCGCTGCGCCTCTCCGCCGGACAATGTCATTGCCGCGCGGTCGAGCGTCAGGTATCCGACTCCAACGTCCATGAGCTGCGACAGGCGCGCGACGATTTCCTTCGCGACGCGCTCGACGATCATGGCTGCCTCGGGCGACAGGTCGCCAAAGTTCTTTCCGTCGTCCTTCCCCTCCTTCTTTTTCTTTTCGATCTTCACCCCGTCCTTCGACCGTTTCAAAACGTACGGCTCAAAGAACGCAAGCACGTCCTCCATCGCCATGTTCACCACGTCCGAGATGTTCTTGTCGCCGATCTTCACCGCGAGCACCTCCGGCTTGAGGCGGCGTCCTCCGCATCCCGGGCACAGCATCGTGCGCATGTATCCCTCCAGCTCGTGGCGGACGTACTCCGAATCGGTCTCCTTGTACTTCGCCTCCAGCTGCGCGAGGACTCCCGGGAAGGTGACCTCCCCGCCGTCGAACGCGTACACGTCGTCGCCGGTTCCGTTCAGGATCAAATCGAGCTTGTCCTTCGCGATCTTCTCGACCGGGACGCCGATGGAAAACTTGTGCTTCTTGCCGACCGCCTCGAGCAACCGAAGATAGCTCGTCTGGTTCCCGGCGATGCGCGTCCACGGGCGGACGGCTCCCTCGGCGAAGGTCAGGCGGCGGTTCGGGATCACGAGGTCGGGCTCGAGCACCAGCTTGATGCCGAGGCCCGTGCAGTCGACGCACGCGCCGAACGGGGAGTTGAACGAAAACAGGCGCGGCTCCGGCTTCGGCAGCGTGGTCCCGCAGCGCGCGCAGGAAAACGACTGCGAGAACGAGGTCTCGTCGCCGTTGTCGTCATTGAGCGCGATCAGGTTCCCATTGCCGTACTCGAGTGCCTTCTTCGCGCAGTCCTTGATGGACAGCGCGTTCTTCTTCGAGTCGATCTCCGCGACCACGACCTCGACGGTGTGATCCTTCTTCTTGTCCTTCTTCATCGAAATCGCCTCCTCAATGTCCATCAATAATCCGTCGAACCGCACGCGCGAAAATCCCGCGTTCATGGCCGCGACAAGAACCTGCTTGTGCTCGCCCTTCTGGTTCTGCACGACCGGAGCAAGAAGCAACAGCACGGGATTCCCAGCAACCTTCGTCCCGCCTTCGAGCCTCGCCGCGATCTGGTCGAGCGTCTGCTCGGAAACGGGATCGCCGCACTTCGGGCAGTGCGGAACGCCGGCGCGCGCGAAGAGGACGCGCAAAAAATCATAGATCTCGGTGACCGTCCCGACGGTCGAGCGCGGATTGTGCGACGAGGACTTCTGGTCGATCGCGATCGTCGGCGAGAGCCCAAGGATTTCATCCACGTCCGGCTTGTCCTGCAGCTCAAGAAACTGGCGCGCGTACGACGACAAAGACTCCATGTACCGCCGCTGCCCTTCCGCGTAGATCGTGTCGAACGCGAGCGAGGATTTTCCCGATCCGGAAAGCCCCGTGACGACCACGAACTTATTCTTCGGAATGTCCACCGAAACGTTCTTCAAATTATGCGCCCGCGCCCCCCGAACCGAAATGAATTCCTGTCCCATAGCGTCAAAAAATCACGTCACGATAAAGCGATTGCGATGCTACCACGGGAAGGAGCGAGGGTCAAGGAAACGCGGGGGAGGAAAACGAAACGCGGCCCGTTTAAACGGGCCGCGTTTCGTTGACATTAACTATTCAAAATTGCACGTGGCATTTTTGAAATCCGCGCCTGTCGGATAATCTCCGTTTTTATCCATCAAATTCCTTAATGACTCTGCGGTAAACCAAGCTGCGAATTTTCCTGCATTTTCTGTACTGGAGGCAAACAGACTCAACCAGGATGCACCCGAAGTCAAAGTCTGGCCAGAGTTCAGCAACGCGGAATACCCGTCCGCTGACTGCATGTCGATGACAAGCGCGTTTCGGAAACCAGAATTTACGCAACTTTGACCGGCCGTACTTGTAATACCCGGCAATCCCATGACCACGCATGACTGACCCGAGGGTGCAACCTTGCACGGATCGGAGACACACGTATCTGAAAACTGAGTATCAGAACCGTAGAGGGTACTCAAACAAGCATTTTCATCCGCGTTCTTCAGCAACACGCTGTCATACCCGAGGCAGGACGTGACACTCGTGCAGTTGATCTCCATCTTTGCGCAGTTTCCAATCGTCTGCGTTCCAATATCCGTCGGTGGAAAATTGGAAAGGTCGGAGTCGTGCGTCAGGATACATTGAGTCAGGCCGGCGACCGACGCCCCCGCGACGTTGCCCGGCGGATAGATGAAATTGGAACAGACGTCCTCGGACGGAGGAATGTAGGGGTTTGCGTTGATCATGGTCAGTTCCTCGCACGTATGGCATCCCGACTTCCCAGACGTCGGCTTGAAGCACGACTGGCCGGCCGACGGGCATGTGACGAAGTCGCACGTCGTTCCCGCGGCCACGGCGACGCCGGCCGGGTCTGAGATCACTTCGCCCGACGTTCCGCACGCCTCGGCTCCCGTGTACTTCACGACATAGCCGCCGTCTCCCGTGTACTCGTCCGCCTCGCCCTGGACGCTCACCACGTTGTCGCCGAGCAAGAATTCGCATGACTCGTCGCCCGCGGTGATATGAACCGCGCGCAGCTTCGGGAGCTTCGGAACCTGGAGCCTTAGCAATTGCGGATTTACCGTATAGAGGATGACGTACGCGAACATAAGGAGGACGAACCCCTCGACCGCGTTCTTGATCATGGCCTTGGCCTTTCCGACGTCTCCGGACGACGCGCCCATCACGTATCGGATGCCGCCGATCATCATGAGAACGATGGTTATCGTCATGGCGAAACCCATCAAGAAGTCATAGATGACGCCAAGGTAATCCGCGAGATTGACCACCTGCGTGACGTCACCGTTCGGGGTTGGAATCGATACGTTGAGGGTGGTCATCAGGTTGTCGCCCGCGTAGCAGTAATGCGACCCCGGCAGGCACTCCGCCGGCTGGTCTCCCTTCGAGTAGACCCCTCCCAGTCCCGTGCAGGCCGTTTCCTTGGCCCAGCACTGCAGAATCGCCGGCGGATACCCCGTCGGATCCAATGCCCAGAGGGATGGATTCGCGGCAAGAGTGCTTGGATATGCTGCCAGGCACTTGCTTTTACACGTCGTTGAATCCGTAGCGCCCTCGATCTTCGTTGCCCCGACGTCCGTAACGTTACAAAAGCACGCGGTCGTATCCGCCCTCGCCACCGGCGCCGCAAACCCAAACAATGCCACCAGCAACATCGGGACCGCGATCAGTCTCTGGAATCTCATACGCTAGGTCGTGGGTGACAAGAATCGGTCGATCAGCTTTTTGAACGTGTCCTCCGGGATCGCTCCGGGGACGCGGACTCCGTTGAAGAAGAACGTCGGGGTTCCGCGGACTCCCGCGACGACGCCCGCCTCAACGTCCGCTTGGATCTTCGGCAAGTTGCGGTCGCTGGCGAGGCAGCGGTTGAACTCCCCGACGTTCATGTTGAGCTCGGCGGCGAACCGGGGGAAGGACTCGTCGGCAAGGGTATCCTGGTTGGCGTATATCTTGTCGTGGTAGTCCCAGAACCGGTTCTGCTCGTTCGCGCACCTGGCCGCCTCGGACGCGGCGGTGGCCATGGGGTGGAGCTCGTCGATCGGGAAGTCGCGGTACTCGAAGCGGACCGTGTCGGGATACGCCAGGGCGAGGGCGTGCACGACGAAGCTTTCCTCGCGCGAGAACGGGCAGCCGAAATCGGCGAACTCGACGATGGTGAGCTTGGCATCCTTCTTTCCGAGGGACGGCGCCGTGGCGCTCGTGACGTCGACGGTGCCCGTCGGAAGCGGGGCATTCGCGATCTTCCCGCTCGACGTCACGTTCTTCGCGAAGGCCAGGTCGGCCTCGGTCAGCGTGCCCGATTGGATGAGCGACGCGAAATGATACACGCGCCAGGAAAATCCGCAGACGATTCCCAAAACGACCACCGTCGCGAGGACGCCGATGACGTTGCGGTGCGGGTGCGCGAGAAGGTCGATGTCTGGCATAGCTTCTTTCTTTCGGAAAGTATATCATGGGGAGGCCACATTGACGAAAAAGCTTATATCTGATAGTTTCTTGGCAATTCGCCTACACATGAACTTGTATCGTATGACCTTCAACACCGACCAGATCCTCAACGTCTCCCAGCTCATTCTCGCCGCCCTGCTCGTCACGTCGATTCTTCTCCAGGCCCGCGGCGCCGGCCTCGGCGCGTCCTTCGGCGGCGAAGGCAACGTCTACCGCACCAAGCGCGGAGTTGAGAAGCGCCTGTTCCAGGGCACCATTGTGATCGCAATTCTATTCTTCGGAGTGAGTTTGGCGAACGCATTGGTATAAGAGATTGCTGAGGTGCGGGATTTGCGAATAACGAATTTGTTACTAAATTGCATATGTTGCGAATTGTAACGAACGTAACGTATTCGTAACGTTCGCACCCATTCGTGTCATACGCAATTTAGTAACAAATTCGTTATTCGCAAATCCCGCACGACCCTGTGCCCACAAACCCTTTCAAACCCCACCAACCAAAAAGGAACCTCGCCTTTCTCCAGGTGCTCTCCGCCCACAAGGGCGCGGGGTTGCCTAGCCTCAGCCAGTGGAAGCAGCTTCCGCGGGTGCTGACGCTCGGGGAAAGGAAGGTTCTGCTCGGGGCGATCGCGGCATGCGTGCTGTCGCTCGGTTCCCTTGCCACCTGGTACGTCGTCACGCACCGCGTCGACATTCCGGCGGTCGGCGGCGACTATACGGAGGCGCTCATCGGCGAGCCGCAGTTCGTGAACCCGCTGTACGCGTCGGCGTCCGACGTGGACACGGACCTGGCGGGACTGGTGTACTCGGGGCTCGTGAAGTGGGACCAGAAGAACGGCCTCGTGAACGACCTCGCGTCCGACGTCCAGGTGTCCGACGACGGAAAAACATACACGATCAGGATTCGCGACGACGCGACGTTTCAAAATGGTGAGGCCGTTCGGGCACGAGACGTGGTATTCACGGTGGAGGCGATCCAGGACCCGCAGTACCGCTCGCCGCTCGCGGTAAGCTTCCGCGGAGTGACGGTTTCCGAGGTCGATGAGAAGACCGTGGCGTTTGCGCTCGACGAGCCGTTCGCGCCGTTCCTCTCCACGCTCACCGTCGGTATCCTTCCCGCGGGTATCTGGGGCGACATCGCGGCGCGCAACACCCCGCTCGCCTCGCGCAACCTCGAGGCGGTCGGCAGCGGCCCGTACAAGTTCGCCGAGTTCGCGAAGGACAAGGCGGGCAACATCCTTTCCTACACCCTCGAGCGCAACCCGTCCTACTACGGCGACGCGCCGAAGCTTCAGAAGCTTGTCTTCAAGTTCTACGCCAGCGCGACGGAAGCGGTCCACGCGCTTGAGAACAAGAACGTAGAGGGCGTGAGCTTCGTCCCGGGAGACATGGAGAACGAGGTGTCGGCGATCCGCGCGGTCACGCTCCTCCACCCCGACCTCCCCCGCGAGGTCGCGATCTACTTCAACCAGACGTCCAACGCATCGCTGAAGGACAAGGCGGTCCGCACGGCCATCGCCCAGGCGGTGGACAAGGCCAAGCTCGTGAGCGACGTGCTGAACGGGCACGGACGGACCATCGACGCTCCGATTCTACCGGGAATGCTCGGCGAGGACCCGGACGTGGCCAAGATCTCGTTCGACGCGGCCGCCGCGGGAAAGACGCTCCAGGACGCCGGCTATGCCCTTCCCGACGGCGCGACCGTGCGACAGCTCGCAAAGGCCCCGAAGGACGGAACGCCGAACGAGCTGGCCGTCACCATCACCACCGTCCAGAACCCCGAATTTGTCCGCGCGGCCGAGATAATCGCCTCGGAACTGAACGCGATCGGCATCAAAACAGACGTAAAGCCGGTGGAAAACGATAGTTTCTACTCCGACGTGATCCAACCCAAAAGCTACCAAATCCTGCTCACCGGAACGCTCCTCGGAATCGACCCGGACCCGTATCCGTTCTGGCACTCTTCCCAAACAAAGGAAAATGGGTTAAACTTTGCACTCTACGCGAATCGCAACGTCGACACCCTGCTGGAGACCGCCAGGAAGGCTACGAATCCCGACGACCGCGCCAAGGCATACCGAGACTTCCAGGACCTCCTGGCCGCGGACGTCCCGGCCGTGTTCCTCTACCAGTCCACGTACGCCTACGCGATCGCCACGAAGATCAGGAACGTCCACATCGACCGGATCATCTCCCCCGCGGACCGTTTCGCGGAAATCGAAACGTGGTACACTAAGACCAAGAAAGCACTGAGATAGAAATCATTGGAAAGTTGCGTAAAGTGGTTTACGCAACTTTCATTACGCATGTGTGGCGGAATGGTATACGCGCAGGTCTCAGAAGCCTGTGCCTTCACGGGCTTGAGAGTTCGAGTCTCTCCACATGCACCAGGTGATTTTTTCAAGGACACGATGCCTGGTCGCGTCCTCCGTAAATATCGCGTGGAAGGAAATTAACCTAGAGTCATTGAGTCGCTGAGTCGCTGAGTCCTTGATTGATTTGTTTATTATCATTCCGGGCTGTTCGACTTAACGACTCAATGACTCAACCACTCAAAGACTCTTTATGATTGACACGCCGATCCAGCGTCCGAAGACGCCGCGCATCCCCACGATTCCCGTCCGCCCGCCGATGCCGCCGAGGCAGCCACAGGCACCGCGACCGCAGCAGGCGGCGCGACCCACGCAGCAGCCCGTCCCGAAGCAGGCCGCGCCCGCCGCGAACGCGCCGGCCGCCCAGAGCAGCTTCGACAAGTTCCGCGGCAAAATATTCAAGAAGGCGGCCCCGTCGTCCCCCGCCCCGGCCCGCGTCGTCTCCACGACCACGCACTCCGCGCCGAACGGCGACAAGCTGCGCGTCATCGTGCTCGGCGGCGCCGAGGAGGTGGGCCGCAACTGCACGCTTCTCGAGTACAAGAACGACATCATCATCATCGACCTCGGGCTTGAGTTCCCGAACGAGGAGATGCCGGGGGTGGACTACATCATCCCGAACATGACGTACCTGAAGGGCAAGGAGAAGAACATCCGCGGCGTCATCATCACGCACGGCCACTACGACCACATCGGCGCCATCCCGCACACCGTGCCGTTCATCGGCAACCCGCCGATCTTCGCCCTCCCGGTGGGCGCGGCCATCATCAAGCGCCGCCAGACCGACTTCCAGACGCGCCCGCTCAACATCAAGGTGACCAAAATCACCGACGTGCTGCAGCTCGGCCAGTTCAAGGTCTCCTTCTTCCACATCAACCACAACATCCCGGACTCCGCCGGCATCGTCGTCGAGACACCGGTGGGAACGGTCCTGCACACCGGCGACTGGAAGTTCGACTTCCACCCGACGGGAACGGAGCACGCCGACTTCCAGCGCATCGCCGACCTCGGCAAGAAGGGCGTCCTCTGCCTCATGGGCGACTCCACCAACTCGATGAACTCCGGCCACCAGGTGTCCGAGAAGGTCATCGGCGAGGAGCTGGAGCGCATCATCGAGAAGGCCAAGGGCCGCATCATCTTCGGAACGTTCGCCTCCCTGCTCTCCCGCGTGAAGCAGATCATCGAGATCTCGGAGCGCCTCGGCAAGAAGGTGGTGCTCGACGGGTTCTCCATGAAGACGAACGTCGAGATCGCGAAGGAGCTCGGGTACATCAAGGTGTCGACGTCCACGCTCATCACAATGGAACAGATCGACTCCGTCCCGCAGAACCGCGTGGTCGTGGTGTGCACCGGCGCCCAGGGCGAAAAGAACGCCGCGCTCAACCGCATCGCCACCGACGAGCACCGCGCCATCAAGATCGACCCGACGGACACCGTCGTGTTCTCGTCCTCGGTCATCCCGGGCAACGAGAACGCGGTGCAGCGCCTGAAGGACATCTTCTACCGCAAGCGCGCCACGGTCATCCACAAGGACATCATGGACGTCCACGCCGGCGGCCACGCCTACAAGGAGGACATCAAGCTCCTGCTGGCGCTCACCAAGCCGCGCTACTACGTCCCGATCGAGGGCAACCACTTCATGCTCCGCGAGAACGCGTCGGTCGCGTACTCGATGGGCATCAAGGAAGAGAACGTCTTCGTCGTCGACAACGGCCAGGTGATGGAGTTCTGGAAAGAAGGCGGACGCCTCACGAAGGAAAAGATCCCGGCCGAGCACGTGTTCGTCGACGGTCTCGGCGTGGGCGACGTCAGCCAGGTGGTTCTCCGCGACCGCAAGGAATTGTCCGAGGACGGCATGGTGGTCGTCGTCGTGAAGTTCGACGCCAAGACCCTGCGCGTGGTCGGCACGCCCGACATCACGAGCCGCGGATTCATCTTCCAGAAGGACATGACCGAGATAAACGACGCGATCACGACGATCGTCTCGAAGGCATTGTCTGCGAGCAACGGCGGCAACGCGGTCGATCCGGCCGGATTGCGCGACAAGGTCCGCGACGAGGTTGGAAACTTCCTGTTCGCGAGGATGGAGAGGCGCCCGATGATCGTTCCGGTGATCATGGAGGTGTAAGGGAAGGGTTTCGAAGGGATCGAGGGGGTCAAAGGGATCAGGGGAACCAAAGGATACCGATAAATACCTGGCCAAACGTAAGGGGGTTCGATATCATGCGTGAGTCGAATCCCCTTTTCGTATGGAGAAGATGAAACAGCCGTATCACGAGATCATCGCATGGCGAGAAGCGCACGCGCTAACATTACTCGTCTATCGAGTTACGGAAGAGTTTCCATCGCATGAACGCTTTGGAATTACCTCGCAGCTACGGAGAGCCAGCGTGTCCGTCGAGGCGAACATTGTCGAAGGTCGAGCAAAGAGTTCGCTAGCGGACTATCTCAGATTTTTAAACATTGCGGACGGATCCATCCAAGAATGCGCCGTACTCATTGAAATTTCCACGGATCTGAGCTACCTTACGGAACAACAGTACGTTTCCTTGGAATCCCAACGAAGAAGGACAGGTTACCTACTAAATCAGCTAATGCTTGGTCTAAAAAGGAAGAGGGTCTCGCCCCCGGAAACTCCCTCGATCCCCTTGACCCCTTCGACACCTTTGACCCCCTCCCCCATATGAAACGATCCCTCACCGGGCTCCAGCCCACCAACTTTCTCCACATTGGCAACTACATCGGGGCCGTACAGCCCGCCGTTGCGCTTCAGGACACCACGCAGCTCATGATGATGATCGTGGACTACCATGCGATCACGATGCCGCAGGATCCGAAGGAGCTTCGGAAGAACATCCTGTCGGCGGCGGCGACGTACCTTGGGTGCGGGATCGATCCGGCGAAGACGATCCTGTTCCAGCAGTCGCGGATCGCGGAGCACATGGAACTTGCATGGATCCTGCAGTGCGTTGCCAAGATGGGCGAGGCCGAGCGGATGACGCAGTTCAAGGACAAGTCGGCGAAGGGCGAGTCCCCTACCGTCGGGCTGTTCACGTATCCGATTCTGATGGCGGCCGACATCCTGATGTACGACACCGAGATCGTTCCGGTGGGCGAGGACCAGAAGCAGCACGTGGAACTCGCGCGCGATTTGGCGATTCGGTTCAACAAGCAGTTCGGCGAGACGTTCGTGGTCCCGGAGCCGAAGATCCGGGCCGAGGGCGCGCGCATCATGGCGCTCGACGACGGCACGAAGAAGATGAGCAAGTCCGCCCCGAGCGCGAAGAGCTACATCGCGCTCACCGACGACGCCGACACGATCCGCAAGAAGATCATGTCCGCGGTAACCGACTCCGGCACCGAGATCCGCACCGACCGCAACCGCCCGGCCATCACGAACCTCCTCACGCTGTTCTCCGTCGCGACGGGACGCACGATCGAGTCGATCGAGCTCGGATACGTCGGCAAGGGATACGGCGATTTCAAGAAGGACCTCGCGGAGGCCGTCGTCGAGTATCTCGGCCCCATCCGCGGCCGCATCCTCAACTTCGCCGCCGACGAGACCGAGCTCAAGCGCATCCTCGCGGAGGGAGCGGAAAAGGCGAAGGGCATGGCCGCGTTCAAGATGAACAAGGTTCGCCAGAGGGTCGGGGTGACGCTGTAGGAAAAGAAAGAGGCCGGTTCGTTTGCGAGCCGGCCGTTTCGTTTGACACAGAGTCACTTTAGAGCTACTCTGTCGATATATGCCCTCAACCAAATCCCGCATCCATCTCACGATTCCGACGACGATGAACCGCGTGCTGACTCGGCTGGCGGCACGCGACCAGATGTCCGTGACGACGAAGACGCTGGATCTCGTCCGCCTCGCGATCGAGATCGACGAGGACGCTTCCCTGCTTGCCGTCGCCAAGGAACGGGAACGCAAGCCGTTCAAGCCCGTCTCGCACGCCGACGCCTGGGTATGAGCTACGAGGTTGCCTATCACCCGGCCGTCGTTCGCGACGACATTCCTTCGCTTGATCCGACGACGAGACGACGGATTAAATCCGCCATCGAGGAAAAGCTGGTCACGCAGCCTGAGCTGTTCGGCATTCCGCTGCGACAGTCGCTCAAGGGCCATCGCAAGCTTCGCGTCGGCGACTATCGGGTCGTCTTTCACATCGCGGGGAAACAGGTGATTGTCATCGCAATCATTCACAGGTCAACCGTTTATCGCGAGGCAGAACGGCGAGCTTAAAGAAAAAGGCCGGCCCAGCGTGGGTCGGCTTTTGGGTTTCAGTCGGGTGTCGGCTTGCCGCGACGGTTCGTCACGAGCGCCGCGCGCCTCGACATCGCGAACGAGTGGAACGAGGCGTCCGGGATTCCGCACAGGACGGCCCAGCGAATCCACTGCCACACGAGCTCCGCCCCCGTTGGCGTGAAGATGCAGAACGTGAGGAAGTCCGTCTCCCCCATCCGTTCGGCGGCGTCGCGCAGGATGCCGCCCATCCCGGGGACGTTTCCCGCCATGTACGCGACGAGCTCCTCGGCGCTCATGGCCCGGAAGCTGGCGAAGACGTCCTGCGCCGTTCTGTTCATTTGGTCCATTGCTTCTCCATGGCCGAGATCGGCGGTGCGTTGTTGGTGACTAGATCGCAATGCCCGAATCGCGGACGGACCGCTTGATGCGGTCCGGGACGCAGGCGAGATAGAGCGTCGCCGCATCCCCGATGGAAAGACCCGTGTGGAACATCAGGACGCGCTGAGCGCTCGGAGACGGCAATTCGCCGACAGGCGCGAACGCGATTTCCACCGACTCGCCGCCGATCTGCATGGAGAGGCACGCACAGAGCCTCGAGCCATTCTCGTCGATCCCATACAAGATGGAAACGGGGTAGCCGAACGCGACGCGTCCCGACCGCTCGACGCGCGGAATGACGTCGCTGACGTCCACGATCGCGACCGATGCGACGTGGCCATGCCTGCCTCCGCACAGAACGGAACCCGCCTGATGTCCATCCGTCATGTCGTGCATGCGAGAAAAATCCATTTACCCCCCATTTTTTTGCCCAAAACCGTCAAACCCATTTCAACGGCAAGGCCGTGTATCATACCAGAAAATGACGGTGCTGTCAACGCGCGACCCTCGTTTCATGCTTGACCTTTCGTCAAAAATCTGGCATACTCCCGATGTCCGCGGAATGCCGGATGGCTACGTTTCCCGCAAGGGACGCGAGGAAAGTCCGAACACCCGGTTTGTCGCAAGGCAGACTGTGATCCGACGCAAGTCGGGTTGGAAAGCCGCTAACGGCGGCCAGGCATACGTATCGGGGATCGAGGCGTTGGAGCAATTCACGCTTTGGAACCGGATGCCAAACCTAGGGAAAGTACCACAGAGACAATACTAGCCGGCGCCCCGCGCCGGAAGATGCAAAAATCAAGAAGAACAAGAAACCAATGTTGGGTCTTGCGTTCTTGAATCTTGGATCTTCCGACGCGGAGCGTCGGTGAAACGTGAAAAGTACGTCGATGTCCGCAAGGGCTACGGCGTTCGTCCCATGGCAACGTGGTGACGTGGCAAACCCTTCCCGGTGCAAGAACAAATTTGGTAGTTCGCTAAAGCCGTGCGGCAACGTACGGATCAGAGAGATTGCCATCTCCTCGGCAGCAATGCCGGGCAGACAAGATTCGGCTTACAGGCATTTCCACGGACAGCAAAGGACCTCGCCAAAAGCGGGGTCTTTTGCTAGGATACGAGCGATATGAAACGATCCGAACTCGCGTTCACGCTCGCGCTCGTCCCGCTCGATTACCTCGCGCTCCTGGCCGCCGGGATCGCGGCGTTCTACGCGCGGTTCCTTCCCGCCTTCACGAGCGTGCGCCCAGTCATCTTCGACATGACGCTCGAGCGATACGTGGCCGTCGTGGTCCCCATCGCGTTCGTGTGGATCGCCGTGTTCGCCGTGGCCGGGCTGTACGCGACGCACCCGCGCCGCATCGCCTCCGAGCTTTCCCGCGTCCTCCTCGCCTGCTCCGCCGCCATGGCCGCCGTGTTCGCCATCCTCTTCTTCTCGCGCGTCCTGTTCGAATCGCGCTTCATCGCCGTGGCCGCGTGGGCGTTCGCCGTGGTGTTCGTCTCGGCGGGCCGCGTTGCCATCCGCATGCTCCAGCGCGCGATGCTTTCCTATGGAATCGGCGAGCGCCGCATCGTGGTGATCGGCGAAGGCAAAACGTCCGAGGCGCTCATCGCGTTCTTCGAGCGGTTTCCGCGCTTCGGACTCCGCGTCGTTGGACACGCGAAAAAGTTCGACGAGGCGACGGGACGGAAGATCCTCTCTCTCCATGGCGAGAAGGAAATCGACGAGATCATTCTCGCGAACCCGGAGGCGAGCCGCGACGAGGCGCTCGACCTGCTGTCGTTCACCGACACCCACCAGATGGGATTCCGCTACTCAGCCGACCTGTTCGCTGCCACCGTCGGCCGGACCATCGTCCACACGTTTGCGGGCATCCCAGTGATCGAGGTCGAGAAGACTCCGCTCGACGGCTGGGGCGCCATCTACAAGCGCGTGTTCGACATCGTCGGATCAAGCGCCCTGATCTTCCTCACGTCCCCGATCATGCTCGTCGTCTCGATTGCTTTGTTCATCGAGCAGCCGGGCCGCGTGCTGTTCTCGCGCGACACCGAGGGCAAGAAGACGCACCGCATCGGCCAGGCCGGCAAGCCGTTCCATTACTTCAAGTTCCGCTCGATGGTGAAGGATGCGCACAAGTTCCGCTTCGACCCCGAGTTCATCAGAGAGCACGGCAACCTCCGCGACGGCTCCCCGCTGTTCAAGCTGAAGGACGACCCGCGCGTCACCCGCGTCGGCAAGGTCATCCGCAAGTTCCACCTGGAT
The DNA here is from genome assembly GCA_037131775.1 of Candidatus Uhrbacteria bacterium. Lineage (GTDB taxonomy): Bacteria > Patescibacteriota > Patescibacteriia > UBA9934 > GWF2-40-263 > YC12-FULL-57-11. Next base: position 10,086 of record JBAXQK010000014.1, on the reverse strand, counting down.
GAGCTCCCCGAGTTTTTCCTCGTCTTCCTCGGCCGCATGTCCCTCGTCGGCCCGCGCCCGCACCTCCTCGAGGAGGTCGCCGCCTACAAGCCGCACCACCGCAAAGTTCTCACGATCAAGCCAGGAATCACCGGGCCCGCGCAGATCTCGGGACGCGCGGATCTCGACTTCGAGGAGGAGGTTCGATTAGACACGTATTATATCGAGCATTGGAGCCCGTGGCAGGACTTGGTGATCTTGCTGAAGACGCCACTCGTTGCCATCAAGGGAAAGACGTTTTAAAACGTCTTTTTTGGCAAAAAAGACAGGGAATGCTAGGATGCCCGCATGAAACTTGCCTTGGTTCACGACTATCTGAAGCAGGACGGCGGGGCCGAGAAGGTCCTGTCGGTTTTACAGGACATGTGGCCGGAAGCGCCCACGTTTACGCTGTTTTATGATCCATCCAAGCTTCCCCAGTTCCGGGGGAAGGACATTCGAACGTCGTTCCTGCAACGGGCGCCGATGATCAAGCGACGGTTCCAGTGGTACCTGACGCTGATGCCGACGGCCACGGAGCACTACCGGTTCGACGGATTCGACACGGTCGTGTCGTCGACGTCCGCGTTCGCCAAGGGAATCATCGTGCCGCCGGGGACGAGGCACATCTGCTACTGCCACACGCCGACGAGATTCCTCTGGACGGACACGCTCTCGTACGTCGAGGAACTGCGCGTTCCGCGGGTGATCAAAATGATGCTCCCTCCGTTCTTGTCGATGCTCCGCGTGTGGGACAGGCTTGCCGCCGACCGCGTCGACGTGTTCATCGCGAATTCCGAGACGGTCCGGCAGCGCATCAAGAAGTACTACAACCGAGACAGCGTCATCGTCCATCCGCCGGTGGACACGAAGCGATTCAAGATCTCCGACAAGCCGAAGACGTACTTCCTCGCAGGCGGACGACTCGTCGCGTACAAACGGTTCGATCTCGTCGTCGAAGCGTGCAACCGGACCGGCATCAAGCTCAAGATCTTCGGCACAGGTCCTGTCCTAAACGACCTCAAGAAGATGGCCCGCCCGAACGTGGAATTCCTCGGCCGCGTGTCGGATGCCGACCTCCCCGCCCTGTTCGCAAACGCCAGGGCGTTCATCAACCCGCAGGAGGAGGACTTCGGCATCACGCCGGTCGAAAGCATGGCCGCGGGCCGGCCGGTGATCGCGTACAAAAAGGGCGGCGCGACGGAGACGGTCGTCGACGGCGTCACGGGCGAACTGTTCGAGGAGCAGAGCTGGGAGGAACTGGCCGACCACCTGATCCGATTCGACGATTCCAAGTTCGACCCGATCGCCATCAAGGCGCACGCGGAGAAGTTCGGACAGGAGCGGTTTATTCGGGAGATGCGGGAGATCGTGGAAGGAACCGTATGAGAATTCTCGTCGACGTCCGACACCTGTCGGACGCGCAAAAAACGGGCGTGGGGGAGTACACAAGCGAGCTCCTTCGCGCCCTTTTTGCGTTAGACAGAGAGGACGAGTACGAGCTGGTCTCGACGGGCAGCCGCGTTTCCCCTCCTGGTAGGCAGGAGGGGTCAGGGGAGGTCGTCGCGCCGTTTGAGCGAACCCATCTTCGACTGCCAAACAAACTCCTAAAACTCACCACCCTCGCGGCGCGCTGGCCGAAGCTCGATCTCCTTGCGAAGACGGTCCCCGACCTAATCTGGCTCCCCAACCTCAACTTCACGGCGATCTCCCCTTCCGTCCCGTACGCCCTGACGATACACGACCTCTCCTGGAAAATCTTCCCGGAGTTCTTCTCGTGGAAGATGCGTCTCTGGCACGCCCTGTCACGACCAGACCGCCTCGTCCGCGACGCCGCCGCGATCATCGTCCCTTCGACGGCGACGAAGGAGGACGTCGTGCGATTCTTCGATAAGCCCGGCGAAAAAATCCACGTCGTCCCCCACGGCATCGACCCGATGTTCTCCCCGACGTTCACCGCCCAGGACCACGGCGTCCGCTCGCGCCACAAGCTGCCGAAGCGGTTCGTCCTCTTCGTCGGAACGCTCGAGCCGCGCAAGAATATCGTCGCGCTCATCGACGCGGTGGACGCGTATCGCCGCGAGACGGGCGACGACTTGCATCTCGTCCTCGCGGGTGGCTGGGGGTGGAGGAGCGGCGCGATACGTGAGGCCACAAGGCCGAAAGGCATAAGGCATAAGGATTTTAACGCCTGGAACCCCTTAAGCCTTAAGCCTGACGGCCTTAAGCCACCCTCGTGGATCCGCGTTCTCGGCTACGTCCCCTCGCCCGACCGCCCCGCCCTCTACCGCGCCGCGACGGCCTTCGCCTGGCCGTCCGCCTACGAGGGATTCGGCCTCCCAATCCTCGAGGCGATGGCAAGCGGCACGCCGGTCATCACGAGCCACACGTCGTCGCTCCCCGAACTGACGGGCGGAGCAGCGATCCTGGTGAACCCGTTTCGAACGGAGGAGATCACGATGGCCCTGCGCGAGCTGATGGGGTCGGATGCACTGCGAGATCGACTTCGCCAAAAGGGATTGGACCGCGCGAGGGAGTTTTCGTGGGAGAAGGCGGCACAACGAACACGGGAAGTATTCAGGTCGATAACGGACGATCGCCGCGCATAAGATCCACAACACGATTGTGGATCTTTGTTATGTGGATAACCTCCGGACAACCCAAGATTTTTCTGGTAAAATGGGCACATGAAGATCGGAATCGACGCACGGATGTTTGGCCCGGCGGTGGGGGGTGGCGGACTTGGGCGGTATGTGGAGCAGTTGGTAGATCAACTGCAGAAACAGGACCTTGAGAACCGCTACGTTTTGTTCCTCAAGCGGGAGAACTTCGATACGTGCGTGATCACGAATCCGAACTTCGAAAAGCGTCTCGCGGACGCGCACTGGTATACCGCGAAGGAACAGGTTCTGATGCCGCTTCTCATCGAGCGCGAGCGTCTCGACCTGATCCATTTTCCACATTGGAACGTCCCCCTGCTTTGTCGAACACCATTTGTCGTCACCATCCACGACCTGATCCTGCTCGAGCAGCCTGTCTCATCGAAGACGACGACGCGCGGCCCGCTCGTCCACTGGCTCAAGCGCATTGGATATCGGATCTCGCTTTGGCACGCGATCGTTGCGTCGAAGAGGATCGTCGCGGTATCGGAGTATACGAAGTCGTCGATTGGGAGGTTTTTTCCGGGGATTGAGTCGTCGAAGGTCGAAGTGGTATACGAGGGAGTGACTGGATTGGCCGTCGCGACGCGTGACGACCACCCCTATCCCCTCCTCCCCATGAGGAGGGGAAACGAGGAATATGTCCTCTACGTCGGGAATGCGTATCCGCATAAGAATCTCGATTCCCTGCTCGACGCGTTCGCGATGTTTTCCAAGGCGCATCCGGGCGTCGAGCTTGTCCTCGCCGGGCGCGACGACGTGTTTTACCGGAGACTGCGAGATGCGCGACGACCACCCCTGACCCCTCCTCCCTATGAGGAGGGGAAACGAGATAACGTTCGCTTCGTCATGAACCCCACGGACGCCGAACTCGCCGAGCTCTACCGCGGCGCGTCGCTCTACGTCTTTCCCTCGAAGTCTGAGGGGTTCGGCCTTCCTCCGCTGGAGGCGATGTCGATGGGAATTCCCGTGGCCTCGTCGAACGCGACGTGCCTTCCCGAGATTCTCGGGGACGCGGCGACCTACTTTTCACCCGACCGCGTCGACGAGATGGCCGACGCGATGGAACGCGGATATTCCGACGAGCGACTCCGCGCGGAGCTCATCGCGAAGGGCCGCGAACAAATCAAAAAATATTCCTGGGCCGCAATGGCCCGGTCGATCCTGAACCTTTATGGGAACGTCGCTTACCGCGAAACTGAATAGGAAGCGCCTCCAGGAAACGCTTCGCCGCCGCAAGGCCGCGCGAACCGTCACGTACCTGCTGGACCATTCGGTTCCGAGTGAGCTTCGATTTCACGGAATCCTGGCCGAAAACGTCCGAATGTCCAAGCCAATGGTCCGCATCGCCGCGGCCCACGACCTTTCCCCGTACATCGTCCACCTGAACGCGCACCTCCCCCAGCCGTCCGATTTCCTTTCGAGCGACCACGCCGTCGCCGCGCCGAACCTGCTGATGCCGGAGAAATTCCTGATCAGCCTTGCGGACGCGGAGAAGATGAACCCGGTCGGGGATTTGGTCCTGCGGCGCGAGGAGATTTTGGCGCAGACGCGAGAGGATGAAAGGCCGCAGGGTAGCAGGCCGAAGGACGACGCAATTTCCGCGATTCCCTCTCGGCCTGCGGCCTTCGTTCCTACGGCCTCTTCGCACCCGGAGCCCCTTCGCTCGCAGTTCGTAGCAACTCCGTTCGCTCCTCCCAAGGCTCCCGAGAACTTCGCCGCATACTTCGAGATGCCGGAGGCGGACGAGGCTGATTTGGCCGAGGAACCAGACGTCATATCGATTGACTTTGCTCCCGCGATCGCGGCAATCACCAAGGAAACGACGATCGTGACGGCCGTAGAGACGGCCGCGGAGACCTCAACCTGTCCTTCTCCTTTCGAAGGAGAGGGGAACTTGGTTTTGACGGCGGGCGACGAGACGGTCGTTTTGAACGCGACGGTCGAGGAGCCAATCATCGTCGAGGCCGCCGAAATCGACACCTCGTTCGCCGAGGCGATCGAGGAGAGGCAGCCCGAGGAACGCGTCGCGTGGGCGCTCCCGAGCTTTCAGTTCCTTCCCGCCCAGTGGCCGAGGGCCATCGGCGGATTCGTGCTCGCGTCGTTCCTGTTCGTCCTGCCGCTCCATGCGATGCACTTCGTATCCAACCTGAAAACGACGAAATCCGGCCTCGAGGACGCGTCGCAGACCGCTCTCTCGCAGCTCCGGGCCGGGGCCGACGCCGTCCTCGTGCGCGATGCCAGCGCCGCCTCGACCTCGTTCGACAAGGCCGGCAGCGCGTTTTCCCGGGCCAAGCAGTCGGTGAACGACCTCGGCGCCGCCACGTCCCTCCTGCTATCCGCGATCCCCGCCACCGGCAAGACGTACCGTACCGGCACCGCGCTCATCGCGGCGGGACAGTCGCTCTCCTCGGCCGGCGAGCGCATCGCGCAGGGCGTCCTTGCCGCGCAGGGCGAGCTGAGCCCGACGCCAACGTCGCGCCTCAAGATTCTCACCACCTACGTTTCGTCGGCCCAGCCGGAACTGAAGAACGCGGCCGCCCTCGTCGCGACGGTGGACCCGAACGACGTTCCCGAGGCGCAGCGCGCCACGTTCGCACAGCTTGCGGACAAGCTTCCGAAGCTGGTCGCCTCCGTCGACGAGTTCCTTTCGTTCGCCGACATGGCCGGAACGATCCTCGGCGGAAGCGGCTCGAAGCGCTACCTGGTTGTCTTCCAGAACAACACGGAGATCCGCGCCACCGGCGGGTTCATGGGATCGTTCGCCGAGCTGCAGATGGACAACGGAGTGATGACGAAGATGGACGTTCCGGGCGGCGGAACGTACGACCTGCAGGGATCGCAGAAGACCAACCTCATTGCCCCGGAGCCGCTCGCGCTTCTGAACGCCCGCTGGGAGTTCCAGGACGCGAACTGGTTTCCGGACTTCCCCGCCACGGCGCGCCAGATCATGCAGTTTTACGGCGACGCGGGCGGCGGGACCGTGGACGGCGTCATCGCGGTAAACGCCACGTATATCCAGGATTTCCTCGGACTGCTCGGGCCGATCGACATGCCGGAATACGGAAGGACCATCGACTCCGGGAACTTTCTCCTGGAGACTCAGAAGATCGTCGAAATCGAATACGACAGGACGGAAAACAAGCCGAAGGCGTTCATCGGCGACCTCGCGCCAAAGCTGATCGACCGCGTCATGGGCGGCAGCTCGCAGGACTTCTTCTCGGTACTCGACCGCGTGGACGCCGGTCTCCGAAGCCGCGACGTGCAAATCTACTTCACGGACGGCGACCTCGAGCGCAAGGTACGCGACCTCGGCTGGGGCGGAGAGATGAAGCAGGTCGCGGGCGACTACCTGATGCTCGTGGATACGAACCTGGGCGGAGGAAAGACGGACGGCGTCATCTCGGAAACGGCGAAGGTGAGCGTCGCCATCGACGAGAACGGCGGGATCATCGACACGGTGACGGTCACGCGGACGCACAACGGGTCCGTGACCGACGAGTTCTCCGGCGTGAACAACGTCGACTACGTCCGCCTGTACGTCCCGCAGGGCGCAACGCTTTTGTCCGCCGGAGGATTTACCATCCCGGACCCGTCCCTCTTCGCCGCCGCTCCAAGCGACTGGCAGCTGGACGACGACCTGCTCTACTCGATGGATTCCCTCTCGCAGGACCCGGTCAGCAAGACCGCGGTCTACCAGGAGTTCGGCAAGACGGTGTTCGGCAACTGGGTCCAGACGAAGCCGGGCACCGCGTCCACGTTCACGTTTTCCTACCGCCTTCCCTTCTCGCTCGAGACGAAGGTCGACGACTCGCTCGAGGCCACGGCCAGGCGCGCCATCGGCATGCCGACCACCGATTCCTACTCGTTCACCCTCCAGAAGCAGTCCGGCGTCGCGGACCGAACCACGACCGTCAGCATCCGCGTCCCATCCGCGCTCAAGACCGCCTGGGCATCGCAGGACCTGACAAGCGCGACGTTCGGCAACGCGGCCGACGCGTTCATCGGTGCGCTGTTCGAACCGATGGAATAAGAATAGACGTATGATGAAACGCAAAACTGACGCGGAAATCAAGGCCGAGCTGCGCTCCATCTACGCGGGGCACGACGGGGAGATGCCGGATCTCTCCAAGCTCGACCAGCGCAGGAACTCCTGGTTCACGCGGTTCCTCGTGCGCTCGATTTTATTTCTGATCGTCGTCAGCGCGCTGGCATGGGGCGGTTTCATCGTCTGGAGCCGCGGCGGGGTGATGCCGAGCCGTCCGCTGAAGGCGACCGCGGAGGTTCCGGAAAACGTGAGGTCGGGCGAGGAGGCGTTCTACACGTTCCGCTACGAGAACTCCGGCAATGCGCCCATCGCGTCGCTCGAGATGAAGCTCACCCTTCCCCCGGACTTCACGGCCACCTCCGAGATTCCGGCGCCCACCGACAGGGACGCGCAGACCTGGACGCTCGGTTCGCTCTCGAGCGGATCCGACGGATCGATCCGGATCGGCGGATACTTCCGCTCGGAGGTTCCGGGATCCGAGACGATCCAGGCGATGTACACCTACAAGCCGGCCAACTTCTCCTCCGATTTCCAAGACATTTCCACCGCGAAGGTCGCCATCGCCGCGTCCACGCTCAGCCTGACCGCGACGGGACCCGAAAAGGCGCTTCCGGGCGACGACGTCACGTACGTGATCAACGTGCAGAACTCCGGGACGCAGCCCGCGACAAAAGTCCTCGTCGGCGCGACGCTGCCGGAAGGATTCACCATGACGCACGCGGATCCGGCGCCGGCCGAGCCGAACGCGACATCGTGGAAATTCGACGCGATCGCTCCCGCGGAACTGAAGGCCGTCACGATCGTCGGAAACTACAGCGCGTCCGTCTCGGGCAGCCAGGCCGTGAAGGCTCGCGTCTCGTTCCTGAACGCCGACGACGTCGAGTTCAAGCAGGCCGAGGCCGAGGCATCGAGCGAGGTCGTGGGCGGCGCGGTGGCGTTTCACCTGATCGTGAACGGCAGCGCGAACGAGCAGACGGTCGACCCGGGCGACCCGCTGCGCATCTCCGTCGACTACGCGAACAACGGCAACGAGACGATCAAGAACCTCGCGTTCACCCTCGCGCTCTCCGGCGACGGAACCGCGCCGACCATCGACTGGGCCAAGGCCGACCTAGGCGGAGGCACGCACGGCGACGGCACGATCACCTGGGACGCCTCCGCGAAGAAGGAATTCGCCGCGTTCTCCCCGAGCACGAACGGTACGATCGACCTGACGCTCCCCATCGTGAGCGACATGAGCGTCCCGGGCCTCTCGAGCGTGCTTACGCTTTCCCTGTCGGCTTCGCTCGACGAGGTCGGCTCCATCTCGGGCCCGCACGTCATCTCCGCGTCGCCGCTCACCGTGAAGGTCAACTCCAACTTCAAGTCGAGCGCCCACGCCGAGTACTACGACGCGGACGTCCCGGTCGGCACCGGCCCTCTTCCCCCGAAGGCCGGCGAGACCACCACGTACCGCATCGTCTGGCGCACGGCCAACTCGTTCCACGCGCTCGAGAACGTCCGCATGACCACGAACCTCCCGCCCAAGGTCGCGTGGACGAACAACGCGCACGCGGACGTGGGCACGGTCACCTTCGACCAGACCACCCGCGTCGTCACCTGGCTCGTCGACAAGTTCCCGACGAGCCTCCCGGGAGCCGAGGCAACCTTCGACGTCGCCATAACCCCCGACGACAAGGACGCGGGCAGCTTCTACAAGCTCACGAACGCGATCGCCGTCGAGGGCACGGACACGTTCACGAAGGACCAGGTTTCAAACGGGATCGACATATTGACGACCGAGCTGCCGGAAGACAAGCTGGCGGCTGGGAAGGGAGTCGTGACGAAGTAGGATTGAAGGCCGAAGGCACGAAGGCCGCGGGGAGTTTCCCGCGGCCTTTTGCATTTGGCCAGTAGTGCTATAGTGAATGCGGAGGCCAAACAACAAACACGGGGGTGTCCGATGATGATTCTACTGTTGGTCGCGTGCAACTCGGACGGCGGGTCGCATGCGAAGGGCGGAGAGACGATCGACCTGGTCGACGGGACGTACATCGGGTATCCCGCCGAGGGGGAGCCGGCAAAGGGCGTTCGGGTGAGGGACGACGATTCGACGTTCGCGGTGCGGTTTTACGAGCACGAGAACGAGCTGTGGGCGTACGTCTCGTTCCGGGGCAGGATGACGGTTCGCGCGTACGGCCTTCATCACCCTGAAGGCGGAGGACGCCACGGTTGAAGGGGTCTCGGTCGACGGCGACAACCTCTGGTGCCAGGTCCGATTCGACGGCATCGACTTCGACGTCACGGGACTGTTCCAGGACGACCGAGCGTCGCTGTACCTCGACGTCTCGGACATCGGCACGATGACGCTGGAGCGACAAGGCGACGACTGGGACACGGGCGATACGGGTGGCGACTCTGGCGCTGGCTGAGGCTGGCGTCTCTTTTCTTTCAGGCACGACGACCACCCCTGACCCCTCCTCCCTATGAGGAGGGGAAACGAGGTAAAAAAATACTACCCGATCAGGGCAGCAGCGATTCGAGGATTTCTTGCCAGGAGGCGACGCGGGTGACGGCGGACAGGTGGTCGGAGAAGCGGGCGATCTCATCGTCCTCCCCGTTGATGAGATACCGGTTCGGGACGGTCGTGAGGTGCGAGTGCACCTCGAGGCGATTGTCGACGAAGTGCGTGATGCCGAGTGCCTCGCAGATGGGCGCCTTCCCCTCCCGCGTGAGGCAGAAGTGAAGATTGTCGATCCCGATCCCGACGCGCGCGAAGAACCGGCGCTCGACGAGCCAGGCGATGGCAAGCGGCTGCGTCTGTCTGCTGCGCTTCGACACGACGTGGACGCGCCCGCCGAACCGTTTCCTCGCAAGCTTCGCGACCGCGTCGATCGCGCCGGGAACCTCTTCCCTGGCGGCATAGACTGCGGGAAACATGGGATCGTCCACGCTCACGCTCATGTCTCGCTCCCCGATGAGGACCATTCCGATGTCGACGCCAAGAACTTCTGGTTGCATGCAAGCCTCCGTGAGGGAGAGACTACCCGAGTTTGGCACGAAGGTCAACGATTGACGCGAGAGGTCTGATCACGTAAGATTGCGGAGCAAATGGTCTCGGTAAAACCTCAGAAAATGTGTGAGATGTCGGCGAACGGCCGAGGACCGCACGCAGGCGTATACGGATATACGCCGGAGGAGGACCGGAGACCGTGAACCGGCAGATCGCATATTTTCTGAGGTTTTACAAGCGCCTGTAGCTCAGCTGGATAGAGCACTTCCCTCCGAAGGAAGGGGTCATGCGTTCGAATCGCGTCAGGCGCACCACGAAGGGACCGTCGTTTGGACGGTCTTTTCGTTTCTCCAAAAAAAATCCACCCG
>JBAXQK010000013.1:0-26603 GCA_037131775.1 Candidatus Uhrbacteria bacterium | reverse complement strand
TCGCACGGGGCGTCCACCTTGTCCCAGACGATGCGGGCGAGGCGCGGCAAGTAGTCGAAGCTGCGGAACTGGCTCGTGGCCGCGTGCTCAATTGTGGCTTCGTCGTAGCCGCCGTACGCCAGCACCTCGCGGATATCCGTGACGTTCACGCGGTCGGCGATGCCAAGCTTTTTGACGAGGGAAAGCGTCTCGCCGTCGATGGTGCAGACCACCAGGATCTTGTTAAACCAGAAGTATCCGAACGGCGTGCCGTTGGGCCACTTCTCCTTGGCCCGCCCATGGCGCGGAGCCACGTTGACCGCGATGACGCCCTCCGCGTCCCCGGCCCCGTCAAGCACGTCGATGAGGTTTCCGGCAGCCTCGATGTCGGAGGAAACCCCCACGAACGAGATGTTCTGGCCAGGAAACAGCTCGGCATAGCGCGTTTCCTGGCGTGACTGGGCGTTGGCGTCGCGGCAATCGGTGATAAGAGTGATGAACATATTGGGCCGATGATACCGGTTTATTGACATTTTGTCAATAAACCGGTATTGTTCGTTGCTTCGGAGGTTCTTTTCATGATTCAAAACGACGATCTTCCGGATGCGAACTGGGACCGAACCGTTCGCCTCCTCGAGCGCGTAAAATGGCAGATTGACCGGCGATACCTTGCCGGCCATGGGTGGATCGAGTACTTCAAGGACCGGCACATCATCGGACGCGACCGTCCGGTCGTCGAGGGGGTCTATCTCGGCCTCTTCGCCCGCGAGGCGATTGTCGTCTCGGAACGGGACGGGGTGCTGATGGAGCGGTACGCGACCCTTCGCGCCCGACTGCGACGGTTCTTCTGGCAAACGAAGCCAGATGAGCTGTCGGTGATTCGAACGGTTCACGCCTTCGTCCGCGAGCAGCTTCCGGGCGGGGTTTCCGCTACGGAAGCAATCGTCGCGCGGCACATGCGTGCCGACGACGTCGACCGGAAGATCGACCTCACGGTCTTCCTCGGCGGTCGCGCGGGCGTCTGTCGACACAGGGCCCTTCTCGGCGCGTACTTTCTCGAGAAGCTGATCAAGGACAAGATCCTGGACGGAACCTGTTCCATCGACCGCAGCGAGATGAACGGCGGCGGCCACGCCTGGGCGCGGTTCGTCTCCAGGAAGACCGGGCGGATCCTGATCTCGGACGCCGGTCTCGACGAATGCGGCGACATCTTCGAGGTCGAGCAAAAGTGGGGGTATCGGCGACCGGATGACAAGCCGCCGATCGTTGGGCCCATTCCCTCACCCGTCGAAGGGGCTTCGCTCTTCGACGAGATCGACGCGACCATCGCCGTCGCGGGCCTTCTCTGGGCCGCATGGCACTTCGGCTTCTCCCGCCTGTTCTAACGGGCGGGTTTTTCTTTGTGCTACAATCCTCCCGTATGTCCACACCCAAGACCCTCTTCGACAACCGGACGAACGATTCCAGCCATTCCCCGCTCGCCGACCGGATGCGTCCGAAAACGTTGGGCGACTATGAGGGACAGAGACAGATCGTGGGCGAAGGGACGATTCTGCGCGAGGCGCTGAAGCGCGACGAGATTCCGTCGATGGTGTTTTGGGGTCCGCCTGGGAGCGGGAAAACGACGCTTGCGAAGATCATCGCGGAGACGACCAAATCACACTTCATCGCGTTCAGTGCCATCTCCGGGACGGTCAAGGAGATCCGCGAGACGATCGCCGGGGCGGATGCGCGGAGGAAGATGTACGGCGAGAAGACGCTGCTGTTCGTCGACGAGATCCACCGGTTCAACAAGGCGCAGCAGGACGCATTCCTGCCGGCGGTCGAAAGCGGAATCATTACGCTCATCGGCGCGACGACCGAGAACCCGTCGTTCGAGGTGAACTCGGCTCTCCTGTCTCGCTGTCGCGTCTTCGTCCTCGCCATGCTCGAGCCCGAGGCCATCATCGCAATCCTTCGTCGGGCGCTCGTCGACGAGACGGACGGCATCGGAAAACTCAAGCTCGCGGTCGACGACGACACGCTCGAGTATCTCGCGATGATGTCAAACGGAGACGCCCGCGTCGCCCTGAACGCGCTCGAGCTCGCCTCGCAGACCGGGTCCGTCGACCGCAAGCGAATCTCGGACGCGCTTCAGAAGACCCACCTGCTCTATGACCGCGCCGGCGAGGAGCATTACAACATTATCTCCGCCCTCCACAAGTCAATGCGCGGAAACGACGCGAACGCCGCGCTTTATTGGCTCGGACGCATGCTCGAGGCCGGCGAGGATCCGATCTACGTGGCGCGGCGGCTCGTCCGGTTCTCCTCGGAGGACATCGGCCTCGCGGACCCGAACGCGCTCGTCCAGGCCGTCGCGGCGTTCCAGGCCAGCCACCAGCTCGGGATGCCGGAATGCAACGTCATCCTGGCGCAATGCGTGGCCTATCTTGCCCGCGCGCCGAAGTCGAACGCGCTCTATGTCGCCTATGGAACGGTCCAGCGCGACATCCAGGAACTGCCCGCGGAACCAGTCCCAATTCATCTTCGAAACGCCCCGACGAAGCTCATGAGGGACCTTGGGTACGGGAAAGAGTACAAATATACGCCGAGTTTCGAGAATGCGGAGGACGCGAAGCAGGACTTTCTGCCCGATCGTCTCAGGGGGAGGAAATATCTTGGTCCCACGTAACGCGACCGTCGCCTCGGATATCAACCGGGTCGCCGAGATATTTTGGCGCCGACCCGAAGAATATGTCCGCGACCGCTTTGACGCGAGACAGCGTTTCGCGCGACGAGAACCAGAATTGCTTGAGATACGGCTGAAGGTCGGAAGAAACGCCCGACGCCCGTATCCCGAGGTGCAACGCGAGAAACAGTGCCCTGGAGAGATGGTAACGCTGGGTGACGACAATCGCGTCCGTCACGCCAAAAACGCGGTTTGCGCGATACATCGTGTCATACGTGTCAAACCCGGCGTGATCAAGAAAGATATCCTCGGGCGCAACCTGCCTCCCGAGTAAAAACCGTCGCATCGCGTTTACTTCGTCGTACCCCTTCTTGCCGTTATCACCGGATACGAGAATCTTCTCCGCCTTCCCCGCCGCGTACAGGTCTGCCGCGACAATCAGCCGGTCCGCCAGTATATCGGACGGGGTTCCGTTTCGAAGGACGCTCGCGCCCGGAACGATGACGATGTATGCGGGCGGCACATCCCCTATCGAATGGATCGCCGAGCGTGCCCCCATGACAACGACCAGCTGCACGACGACAAGCGTGAGCAAAAGCGAACAAATGATAGCCATCGATCCCTTGAAAAGTAGTCGCATAGGAAAACCTCGCAAATCAAAACTCCACGCACGCCCTGGATTTGGTCCAATAGCAGTCGGGTATGTTTGTTCGAGCCGAAGCCGAACGAAACGATTTCATCCGCGCGAGAGATTCAGTTTTAACCGAGGTCACGCGCAGGAATCAGCTTAACCGCAGGGCTCTCGCACCGCCGCCAAGGCGACGGTGTCTCTAAGCCCTTGAACCAAATTTAGCCCAAATCAGTTCGTTCGTGGAGTAAGAACATTATAAAACATGGAGATAAAAAGTAAAAGGTAAAATGTCAACGGGTCGGAAGTCCTTCGAAATAAAACATCGCGCCCGCTTGTCGGAAGGCGCGATGGCTTATGTTCCGGTCGTCGTCCGCGACTAGCGCGCGACGGCGAAGCTGATGGATGGCTGTGCGAACTCAAGGACGTGTCGAACCTCCGGACGCAGCTCGAACGAGGCGAACTGCACGGACGTCGAGCGCGAGACGAACGGTTCCGCCTCGGGCGAAAGCCCCGGGCGCTCGATCACGGACTGCCCCTCACGCGCCCCCATGTCGACCAGCTGAATCGGAGCGATCCGAACGGACGACCCAGCCGATGGTCCTGGCGCGGAACGTCGCATATCCGGGAGCTCGAACGACATGACGCTCACCACGAGCACGGCGACGATGGCGCCGCCCGCGACGAGCGTGGTCGAATACGTAAAGAATCGCATCCAAACGAGCCGGAACCGGTTGCGCTCGAAGCGCGTCGAGTTCAGGAGGGCGCGACGTAGAGCATATTTGTGCGTCACGTCCTCCGTAACCTCAACGGACCCCATCCGCCGCAGAAGTTCCTCAAGTTGTAACAGCGTCTGTTCGGGCATAGGTCTTGATCGACTCACGTTCTTCCGCTGGCAGGCTGGGAGACATGAGCACGTGGAGCTTTTTCAACGCGCGATGGATATGTGACTTAATCGTCCCTTCCTTCATGCTCGTTGCCGTTGATATTTCAGGAATGCTGAGGTCCGAGAAGTACCGCATCGTCAGGATGTTCTGCTGCTTTTGGTTGAGCTGGCTCAGGAGCGGCCTAAGGCGATCCAGTTGCCCGCGCAGTCCCAGGTCATCCTCGTCGGCGAGCGCCGAGACATCCGGCCGGTAATCCTCGTTGGCTACCAGCTCCGGGGCCTCGTCGATGGTCACCGACAGCCAGCGTTTGCGGCTGCGGTAATGGTTGCCGACTTGGGCGACCGCAATCGCGAACAGCCACGACTTGAACGGTCTTCCCCGCGATTCATACCGCGGGATGTTCTTCAACGCCTGGAAAAATGTCTCGCTGCACAGGTCCTTTGCGACCTCCGCGTTGCGAGTCCTCGAAACCAGGAACCCGAACACCGGCTGGTAATATCTATCATACAACCGCCCGAATGCTTCGGGATCCGTCTTTGCCTGTTCAATGAGCGTCACCTCCTCTTCCATATGATTACACGTATGCAAGTGTAAGTTTTTCGACCTTTCACAAAGTATATAACCAGTATACGCCGATCGTTGCAGTGGGTCACGAAAACCGCACGCCGAATACCAAGGGTCACCGAGTGACCCTTTCAAATCCGTCTGATTGGTCTTGAAATTGCGCCAGGATATCACGTTCGTGTCTCTCGGTGACCCTTTTTCACATTTGGATAAAAAAGAAACGGCACGTTGCCGTTTAGGAAGGTTGCTTGACCCGCGCCAGAAACTGGTCGAGGTCCGCTCCTTCGATCGTCTCGACCTCGAGCAGCTTCGCCGCGATCTCGTCGAGCAGATCGCGATTCGTCTCCAGGATCTCCTTCGCGCGGGCAGCCTGGGCTTGGATTTCCTCGCGCTTCTGCCCCTCGAGCATGGCGAGCATCTCGTCGGAGACGGTCTCGCCGTCGTCCAGCTGCAAGTACGCGAGCTTCCCGCTCCCGAATCCAGCGACCTCGAGCATATGCGTCGCATAGACGGAAGCCTGGCGAAGATCGCTGCGCGAGCCGTTGTCGGCCCCGGCGAGAACCAGGTCCTCCGCAACCCTTCCGCCAAGGAAGAAGGCGATCTGGTCGCCATACCCCTTCCTCGTCAGGTTCGGCTCCGTTCCCTCGTCGCGCCTGGCGACGTGTCCCCTGCAGCCAGGGGACGGAACGATGGTCGCCGACTGGATCGAAGCCACCAGCCCGACCGCTCCCCCGACGACCAGGTGCCCGGCCTCATGGTAGGCCGTGCGGCGCCGGTCCGCGTCGGAAAGCGGCTTGGCGTCAGGCGCCAGTTCGGCCTTCGAGCTGGGAACGAGACGGTCGTATGCCCAGCAAACGAACTCCGTGACCCCCCAAATGACGGCAACGACCACCGGGTACGTAAGGAGAACCGTAATGTCCCCTTTTGCGATGGCCGCCGTTCCCGTCGATACGAGACCGAGTTGTACCGCGCTGTTCAGATTTTTGCTCATCCTTTCTCCATTGGTCTCCAACCGGATTGGCTGGAAGTGACGAAAGGTATCAAAAAACCGGCCGTTTGTCAACGGCCGGAGGGTGAGACGCGCTTACCGCTGTGCCTCGCGAAGGCGGCGAAACGGGCCTTCCGTGGCGCAGAGTTGCGCGTACGGGCCGCATTGGACGACGCGGCCATGGTCGAGGACGACCACGATGTCGGCGAGCGCGACGGTGGAGAGGCGATGCGCGACGATGAGGACCGTGCGCGATCCCTTGAGGCGCTCGACGGCCTCCGCCATGATGCGGGCTTCGCTGATGCTGTCGAGATTCGACGTTGGCTCGTCGAGAATGAGCAGGCGCGGGTTTCGCAGAAGCGCCCGGGCAAAGGCGAGGCGCTGGGCCTGGCCGCCGGAAAGCTTGATGCCGCTTTCGCCTACCTCCGTTTGGTAACCATCCTTGAGCCCGAGAATGAACTCATGCGCGTCGGCAAGCCGGGCGGCGCGTTCCACCTGTTCCTGCGTCGCGTCCGCAACGCCGAACGCGATGTTATCGAACACCGTCGCGTTGAACATGCTCGCGCCCTGGATGACGGTCCCGACCTGCGACAGGTACTCCGCGAGATCAAGGTCGCGCAGATCCTTTCCGTCCACGAGGACGCGTCCGCCATGAACGTCGAAACCTCGGAGAAGGAGTGTCACGAGCGTGGTCTTTCCAGCCCCCGACTCGCCGACGATCGCGACCGTCTGGCCCGGCGGGACGAAAAAGCTCACGCCATGGATCGTCCCGGCCGCGTCGGGATAGGAAAACGAGACGTTCTCGAACGAGATCGAACCGGCCATCCTGCCAAGCGGGATCGGGTTCGTTGGCGGGAGGATGTCGGGCTTCGTATCGAGAAGCTCGAACAGCTTTTCCGCGTCCGGCTTCAGGCGCTGGACGAACGCGTAATGCCGGACGAGCATTTCCGCCGAGCCGACCAGGCGGTTGACGGTGCCCACGACCAGCGTCATCGTCCCGAGGGTGATCTCGTGCCGGATGAGCTGCCACGCGGCAATCGCGAGGACGATCCCGGTCACCGAGTTGCGGATCACGGACTGGCGGACGGACATCGCGAGAAGCCGACGCGAGAGACGCTCGTCGAGGCCGAACACGCGCAGATTCCGGAGCTCGACTCCCTGAAGGACGGATCCTTCGAGCGCCGCCGCCTTCACCAGGCGGATGTTCCGCAGCACGTCGCTCTTGTACGTCTCCGCGGCAAGGCTTTCCTTCCGGGCGAGACGTCGGTCATCGACGAGGCGACGCGCCTGCCACATGAACAGCCCGATCGATCCCGCGATCCCGACGACGATCACCGAGCCAGGCAACGGATCGACGTACAGCACGCAAGCCGCAAACACGATCCCCTGCAGCACCGACGGGATCATCTGCGAAAGCGCGACCCAGACGATCTGGTGCGTTCCTTCCAACCCCTTCGACACGACGTTCGATTTCTCGGACGTGTCCTGGCGCGCGTGGAATCCGAGCGACAGGCGAAGCAGATGCCTCGCCGTATCGGCCGAGAGCGCCAGTCCCATGCGTCGCTGGAGACGCTCCGAGACGAACGACGAGAAGTCTCCCATCGTCCCGGAAACCGCCCCCGCGATCACGACGAACGCGACCGCAATGAACGCCTCGCGCGGATCGGCCTCCGCCCCGCGAGCCCATCCCTCGACCCATCCCTGGATCGCGTCGAACAGCCGCATCTGCGCGACCACCGGAACGAATCCGACGATCTGTGCCAACAGGCTGACCCCGAATACGATCCACAGAGTCCTGCCGAACGGACGTGTGACACCGTAAATTCTCTTCCAAAAGACCATTGTTTCTCCAATTGTGAAGGTTCCCAACGCCTTGTTGGGAGGGCGGAATATACCAAAAAACCGGCCGTTTGTCAACGAACCGGTTCTTCGCGTTGCGTGTCGACCACCCCTGACCCCTCCTCCCTATGAGGAGAGGTAACTTTTAGTAATCCCGCAGCTTGTCGATCATCGGGTGCGCCTGGATCTTTTCCAAAGCCTTTGCCTCGATCTGGCGGATGCGCTCGCGGGTGACGTCGAATTCCTTGCCCACCTCCTCGAGCGTGTGGCTCACTCCGTCGGTGAGGCCGAAGCGCATCTCGAGGATTTTCTGCTCGCGCGGGCTGAGGTCGCGCATGGCGGCGTTGACGTAGTCGCGGAGAAGCTCCCTCGCGGCAGCCTTGTCCGGGGAGATCGTCTTGATGTCCTCGATGAAGTCCTCGAGCTTGGAATCCTCGTCGTCGTCGCCGACGCTTGTCTCGAGCGACACGGTGTCCTGCGAGATACGGATGATGTGCTGGACCTTCTCGAGCGGCTCGTTCATTTCGGCGGCGATCTCTTCCGGTAGCGGCTCGCGGCCGAGGTCCTGGATGAGGCGGCGTTCCACCTGCATGAAGCGGTTGATGGTCTCGACCATGTGCACCGGGATGCGGATGGTGCGGCTCTGGTCGGCCAGGGCGCGCGTGATGGCCTGGCGGATCCACCAGGTGGCGTACGTTGAAAACTTGTAGCCCTTTCGATATTCGAACTTCTTCACGGCGCGGAACAGCCCGATGTTTCCCTCCTGGATCAGGTCGAGCAGGCTCAGCTGCTTGCCCACGAACTTCTTGGCGATGGACACGACGAGACGCAGGTTCGCCTCGATGATGCGGCGCTCGGCCTCCTTGTCGTTGTGTTCCTTTCGCTTGGCGAGCGCGACCTCCTCGTCGCCCTTGAGAAGCGGGATCTTTCCGATTTCGCGGAGGTACATCTGGATGGAGTCCTGCGACAATTCCGGCACCTCCATGCGCTTGGCGGTGTGCGTGGTGCGAATCTTGTCGTACACGTCGCCGTGCTCCTTGCCGCGGCCGAGGATTCCCTCCTTCATTTCGATGAAGTGGACGCCGATGCGGTCGATGCGGTCGAGAAACTCGCGGAACGCGTCCACGTAGTCCTCCACGTCGCTGAAGGTAAACAGCACTTCGTTCTCCGTGATAAAACCGCGCTGCTGGCCCTTGCGGACGAGACGGTTGAGAATTTCCTCGTTCGGCGGAGTCGCACGAACGTATCGCGCCTTTGGGAGCGCGACGTGCTTTTCGACATGCTTCTCTACATGTTTCGCCACGACCTTGACGACGGGCTTGGCAACGACCTTCGCCGCTGGCTTCTTCGTCGGCTTTTCGACGACCTTCTTTGCCGCAACCTTCGCGACGACCTTCTTTATGATCTTCTTCACCATACGAAAACGCGAAAAAGCGATAAAAACCTATCGCAGCGCATTGAATTCACGGATGAGTTTTTCCACGGTCGCTGTGTCGCCCGCCTCTTCGGCGCGGCGCATATCCGCTTCGATTGCCTTTCTTTGGCGATCTTTGGCGGAGGCCGTCATGGAATCAAGAAGTTCCTGG
This sequence comes from Candidatus Uhrbacteria bacterium, assembly GCA_037131775.1. GTDB lineage: Bacteria > Patescibacteriota > Patescibacteriia > UBA9934 > GWF2-40-263 > YC12-FULL-57-11. Next base: position 17,464 of record JBAXQK010000013.1, on the reverse strand, counting down.
ATCTGTGCCGTAACCCGTTCCGGCGGCGATTGTGCGACAAAATCTTCTCCGTGCAGGGCAAGTTGGGTGAGGAGTGAAATATCCTCGGGGTTTGCCTGCAGGCGATTGCGCATCTTGCCAAAGAATGCATGGGCCGGCTGATCCGTTGACTGCGAGGAATCATACTCCTCGCGCATGGCCTTGTAAAGCAAACGCAGGGGTTCCGTGGGGAGGAACCGGTCATCGATGGAGAGGATCAAAATGGGCCTGGATTCGGGATCTTGGAGGAAAAGGCCGAGGAGGGAGCGGGCGGCTTGCTCGTCTTTCGAGAGACGCGATGGGACCCCGCCAACAGTTATGGGGCCCCTGCTGCGCGGCATCCCACCATCCTCACTCCGACTGATGTCTCGCTCCGGGTGGCGGGAGCCCTGCCTCTCCGCCCCCATAACTGTCTTGTTTACAAGCGAGGAACGCAGAACACCCATGTCGGTCCTTAGCAAATCCGAGACCGTCTGCAACCAGTGCTCCCTCTCGATCACATCCGTGATCTGCGACAATTCCGGGAGGATCAGGGCGGCGACGGCGCGCTTGTCGTCGACGTTCGCGAGGTCGCGGTTGGCGACGGCGCGCTCGATGAAGTATTCCATGATCGGGACGGTCTTCGTGACCGCGTCGCGCCAGAGCTGAGGATCCTTCTGAACCGCGTCATCCGGATCCTTTCCCGCGTCGGCCGGAAGCACCGCGACGCGAACGTCCATCGACGCCGCGCGCGCCAAGGCGATTCCCCTCTGCGCCGCCTTGAACCCGGCCGCGTCGGCGTCGAACGAAAAGACGAGCGTCGACGTAAATCGCTTGAGCAACGCGACGTGATCCTCGGTAAGCGCGGTGCCCGACGACGCGACGACGTTCTCGACGCCCGCCTTGTGCGACGCGATCACGTCGAGGTTGCCTTCCACGACGATGACGCGGCCCTCGCGCTTGATCGCCTGCTTCGCCAGGTCAAGCCCGAACAGAAGATGTCCCTTGTGATAAATGGGCGTCTCCGGGGAATTCATGTACTTGGCCGAATCGTCCGGTGCGCCGGGAAGAACGCGGCCCGTGAACCCGACGACGTTTCCGTGCTGGTCGCGAAGCGGAACCATGATCCTTGCGCGAAACCGGTCGAACACGCCGGACCCGTCCTTTCGCTTCAATGCCAATCCCGCCCGCTCAATCTCCATCGGCTGAAACCCGCGCGTCGACAACGCGAACGTCATCGAGTCCCACGTGTCCGGCGCGAACCCAAGCTTGAACTTCTCTGCGAGCGTCACGTCGATTCCACGCTTAACCAGATATTCACGAGCGACCTTTCCCGCGTCGGACGACACCAGCGTCGAACGAAAAAACTCCGCCGCGACCTCGTTCGCCTCCACGAGCCGCTGCTTCTCGTTCGATTCCGCCGCGACGAATCGCTTTACTTCGACTCCTACCTTCTTTCCCAGATGGCGCAACGCCTCCGGGAAATCCATCCCTTCCATCTTCATGACGAACGAGAAGCAGTCCCCGCCCTCGGAACAGCCGAAGCAGTGCCAGATCTGTTTGTCCGCGGAGACATGGAACGATGGCGTCCGCTCGGAATGGAAGGGGCAAAGCGCCCGAAACCGCTGCGGTCCGGCCGGTTTCAACGCCAAGTACTCCCCGACCAGCTCGGCAATGTCCACTTTCGACTTGATTTCATCCTTTGGGTCCATGGATTGGAACTTATCGCGATTTGGCTGAATTCGCAAGCGCCTTCACGCGGTACTCGTATACGAACTTCGCGGTCTCCGTCACGATGAAGTAGGCCGCGACGATCGCGATGATCAGACCGACCATTCCGATGGTCGGCGGGACGAAATGGAAGACGGACGTCCCGAACGGAAGGAACGGGATGGCGATGCCAACGGCCGCCGCAACCGTCGTCAGCCACAGGAGCGTCGAGGACGGCGCGACGGCCTTCCAACAGAATCCGCGCGTGCGGACGGAGTAGACGAGCACGAGCTCCGTCAGGACGGATCCGATGAACCAGTTGGTCTGCAGGCGCTCCGGACCCATGTGACGGAAGATTCCGAAGAACAGGAAGTCGAACATCGTCGAGACGATTCCAAGCACGGTCGCGGCATAGATGATGTCCTTCAGGTCGTATGTGCGCGGGCTGGCGAGTTCGCCGTTGTCCACCGCGTCCGTCGCGATCGCAATCATGGGGAAATCCGTGAGCAAGTTCAGTAGGAGAATCTGCACGGATAACATCGGAAGATAGTCGACGAGCAGCGTCGCCGTGACGATCGCGAGGAAGTTTCCAAAGTTCGAGGCGAGCGTCGCCTTGATGTACTTCACCGTGTTCGCGAACACCTCGCGCCCCTCGCGAATTCCGCCGATGATCACCTCGAGCGAATGGTCGAGCAGCACGATGTCCGCCGCCTCGCGCGCGATGTCCGAGGCGCCGTCGACGACGATGCCCACAGACGCAATCTTAAGCGCCGGGGCGTCGTTAATTCCCTCGCCGAGAAAGCCGACTTCCAGCGTTTTCCGAAGGGATTCGATAATCAGGTACTTCTGCTGCGGCGAAACGCGCGCGAACACCGCATGGGACTTCGCGGCCTCGTCGCGCTCCGGTTCGGACAGCGCGGCCCACTCGCCGCCGGTCATCGCTTCCGAGGACGATGCGATCAGCCCAACCTGCCGAGCGACGGATTCCGCGACCTCGAGGCTGTCTCCCGTCAAAATCTTGACGGCAACGCCAAGGCTCTTCGCGTGCGCGATGGCCATCTTCGTCGATTCCTTCACCGGATCCTCGAACGAGACGATCCCCGCAAGCTCCAGTCCGCCCTGACCTGCCGTCGGCACGGTTCCCTTGAACGTCCGCGTCGCGACGGCCAGCACGCGCCGCCCCTCCTTTCCCTGCTCCGCCTCCCACGCGGCGGCCGAGGAATCCTTGTCCTTGCACAGCGCGATGATCTCCTCCGGGGCGCCGCGCACGACAAGGCGGTCGCCGACGACCACGCTGTTCCAGCGGCGCACCGGATCGAAGGGAACTTCCTCGGATCGTTTCTCCGCCGTCGCCCGCGCGCGATCGGCCTCGGAAAGACGGTTCCAAACCGCGATGTCGAAGGCATTGTTCGCCGCGATTTTCTCTTCTCCAAGAAACGACGATCCGACTGCCGCGAGGTACAGGCAATTGTCGACGTCCTTCGAGGAAACCTCGGCGACGGCCATCTTATTCTCCGTCAGCGTGCCGGTCTTATCGGTACAGAGAACGTCGATGCTCCCCAGGTCCTCGATCGCGGAAAGGCGCTTGACGACGACTTTCCTGTGGGCAAGCCGAAGCGCGCCGCGCGACAGGGTCGTCGTGACGACGATCGGAAGAGCCTCCGGGATCACGGAAACCGCAAGGGCGATCGAAAAGATGAGCAACTCGGGGATATTCGTCGACAGCCCCTTGATGGCGATATTGAGGACGAAAACCGCGACAAGAGTGACGACGATGATCTGCAGAATGAGGACGCTGAACTTTCCAAGGCTTTTCTCGAACGCGCTCGGCCCGTCGGTCTGCGCGGTCAGCCGGCTGATGTCACCGATCTCCGTCGCCTTCCCCGTCGCCACGACCATCCCGACGCCACGGCCCGAAGCGACCGTAGTCCCCGCGAATCCAATGTTATGTGCCTCGAACGGCTGGCTCGTCTCCGTTGCGAGCGCCTTCTCGTCCTTTGCGACCTGGATGGACTCGCCCGTCAGAACGGACTCGTCGATGACCAGGTTCTCGGTCTCGACAAACCGCAGGTCGGCATGGATCACGTCGCCGGTCTCGACGACGACAATGTCGCCCGGGACGAGATCGTGGCTGTTCACAAGCGATTCCTTGCCGTCGCGACGAACGCGCGACTTGGCGGTGACAAACGTGCGCAGCAGTTCGACGGAACGCTCGCTCTGATATTCCTGAAAAAAACCAAGCCCCGCGTTCACAAGCACGAACCCGGCGATCATTCCCGCGTCGATCAGTTCGCCAAGCGCGAAGGAAACTCCTGCCGCGAGGACGAGGAGGTACAGGAATGGGGACCTGAACTGCCGGCCGAGCACCTTGACCCAGCTGACGCGCGATTCGTCCAACGCGTTAGGACCGTGCGATTTCAAGCGTTCGCCTGCCTCGGCCGAGGAGAGCCCGTCGCGAGATGATTTTTCCTTCGCAAGAACGTCCTCGGCTGTTTGTGTCGTGTACGGTGCGAAGGGCATAGAGATATGGAATGCGGAATGGAGAATTCAGAATGTAAAATGACGGAAGACTTCCAAAATTTTTCACTTTTCAATATTCATTTTACATTCATCATCCGAACAGCCAGCCGAAGAATCCGCCCGTTGATTTCTTTGTCGGTTGGTCCTGCGCGTTCTCGATGGACGGCTCGGCCGCCATGGCCTTGATCGTCGCGACGATCCTCGCGTTCTCGCGCTCGACGAGCGGACCGTTGTACTCCCCGCTGTGCGCGTGTCCTCCGCCGTGCGACGCCTCCTTCTGGTCGAGGTGCAGGTTGAGCTGCATTCCGCCGTTCTTATCCTCGACGTACGCGTGATACCGAGGAAACATCGTATTTTGAAGCCGTCGCGTGTACGACATCTGAGCCTCGTACCCGCGATGCTCGCCATAACCCGCCTTGCGCAACAAGTTTCGAGCCTGATCCGGAAGCGGGCCGGGGATGAAGGTGTCCATATCGGTCAGATGGTATCATTTATTGACCGTTCAAACAATTTGGACTACTATTTTTACGGAGATTTCACATGAGCACGCCAAATACGACCCGCCTCGGAAACACCGCCCACTACTACGTCACAACGGACATCCAGTACGCTCACCCGCCGTCGGAAGCCTGCGCCGCGGCACGGAACCAGCTCAAATCGATCCTCGGACTCACGGCGGCCGGATATGACGTCCTGTTCGACATGATGATCGAGACCGAGGGGATGATCAGGGCCGGCTTTGACCAGTGGATCGGCTTCAGCGCCGCGTCATTCGCCAGGGCAAAGCTCCCGGACGTCCGCCAGCTCGTGGACGACGGCCTCCTCATCCGACAGATCCTGATCTCCGACGTCAACCCCGCAACCACCGTCGTCTACTTCCTCTCCCCCGGCGTCGTCGCGTAAGCGAGATGGCGGGTTTTTCTTAGCAAACCCCCATCCCTTGCCAGCAATCGGCGATCCGGCTATAATTCCCGCGTGCTTGGAGGGGTCGCATAGCGGCCTAGTGCGCACGCTTGGAAAGCGTGTGAACCGAAAGGTTCCGAGAGTTCGAATCTCTCCCCCTCCGCCAAAAAAACACAGCCAAAACGGCTGTGTTTTTTTGTCCTGAGCGAAGTCGAAGGGCGGGCATTGCTCGCGATCTAGTACCCCGGAAAGTAGTCCGTGTGGACATTCCGACGGCTGACCCCGAGCGTTTTCAACATCTTGGCGTACGACTCCACCATCACGTTCGGACCGGACAGATAGAAAGCACGGTCCGCGAAATCCGGGATCTCGGCCTTCACGCGGTCCTCCGGGATGATTCCCGGGACGCATACCGTGCGCACGCCCACCGCCTTGGCGCGGTCGAAGGCGTCGACGTAGACGAAATCCTTTTCCGTGCGCGCCGAATAGAGGATGACGACATCGCGCTTTTCGTTCCGATCCACGAGATCCTGGACCATGCTCCGGAACGGGGTGATCCCGACGCCGCCCGCGACGAACGCCAGCTTTTTCGACGGGTCCCTCGGAAGGACGAATTCCCCGCCAAGGTTCGAGCCGAACAGATCGTCGCCGACCTCCATGACGGAGAGCGCGCGCTTGAACGAGCTCGGGTTCTCCGGGATGCGCACGCCGAAACGGACGAGGTTTTCCGTGGGCGACGAGGCGACGGACAGGGTGCGTCGATTTCCACGCGCGTCTGTCTTCTCGTGCGGAAGGGTCCACTCGAGATACTGTCCCGGACGAAACGCCGCGGGCCGGTCGGACGCGAACGCAAAGTCGAACATGCCTGGCGCGAGCTCCTTCTTTTCCACGAGCCTGAGCCGATACAGCCGCTTCAGTCCGAACGCGCAGGCAAACAGGTTGCCGATCAGCAACGCAAGCTCCGGAGTCGACGAAATCGGGCCGAAATGAAACGGAACCGCGATCAGCGCGCCGACGATCAGCGCCTCGGCAAGCTGCGCCGGGCGGGACGCGGGAAGGGTCAGCGGCTCGGTGAGCATGATCGTCGCGAAGAACGCGATCGGCCAGGAAACGAAGGCGTTCAGCCAGGAGGCGGACGGGCTCGCGACGGTCAGGGCCGCGAAAAATCCGATGAGGAACATCCCCATCATCCCGAAACGGCGCGTCTTTCGGACCACAAGCAGGCCGCCGACGGCGACGATCGCGACCATCGCGGGATTCGCCACCCACCAGCCCGAGCTCCATCCGAAGAAGCCGATGACGACGGCCGCGAGCGCCGCCGGGTTGAACACATGCCGGTTATGGATCGCCAGCACGAACTTAGATGCCATGGCGATGAATCCGGCGAACGCGATGAGAACGAGGTCAGACGCCTGGCTCGGCGGAAAGAGGATGAGAAACAGGATGAGCGCGGTAATGGCGGACGACTCGACATTTTCCGAGGCGCGATACAGCCGGACGTACAGCCTGTTCGTCACGAAGCAGGAAACGAGCAGCGTGACGCACGAGGCAATCAGCCACGGGCCGGAATAGGCCAGTACGCCAAGAAACGCGAGGACGATCCCGAACGCGGAGGTCGTGCCGAGCACGTACAGCAGGAGCCGGTACATCGTGATGTTGTTGACGAATTTGTCGATTGGGTTTGGCATAGGATCCGTCGCGACGACCACCCCTGACCCCTCCTCCCCATGAGGAGGGGAAACGTGAAGATGGAACGGCGACGAGCTACTGGGTAAATAATTCGACGGGCGCGCCTGGCGACCTTTCGACCGACCCGTCGGCGAAAAGTATTACGTATTCGGAAGTATACACGCTTTTCAGGTCGTCCGCAGGAACGAGGAAGAGGCAGGTCGCAAGGGCGTCGGCGATGAGCGCGGTCGGGGCAATCGTCCATGTCGCAAGAACGTGGCGGGGCGACGCGAGCGTCCGCGGATCGATCGTGTGATGGAACTCGCCCCAGGCGCGGCGATTCCCCGCCGAGCCGCAGATGCCCCCGTTCGCGATCGTCGCGACGCCGATCGCCTCGTCGGTGGCGAGCGGATTCTCGAGACCGACACGGGTCGGCTCGGATCCGCGGCAGATCATGTCGCCGCCAGCGTCGACACAGAACGCGGAGATCCCGAACGACGAGACAATTTCCGCGACAAGGTCGACGAGGTAACCCTTGCCGGCGGCGCCGAAGTCGAGGAGGACGGGGCGAGAGGTAGAGACGCGACGACCTTCGACAACCATCATCTCATCCCATGCCGGCGGCTTCGACAGGGGCTTTGCGACGAGCGAGTACGTCGCGTCGTATCCGGCGTCGGACATCAGCTGCCCAATCAATGGCGTGAACGCTCCCCCCGTCACATCGTACAGACGGCGATAGACGTCGAGCATTGGCGCCGCATCCTCTGGAAGCTCGAACGTCCCGGCCCGCTTTGACATTTCCATCACGGTCGAATCGTCTCGAAACCGCGAATACGTTCGATCAAACGCCTCGATCCTCGCCATGATCGCAGCCAAAAGAGCCGCCTTCCTTTCGGCAGACAGCTCCTCGAAGACATCGATCTTCCAATGGGTCCCGATCGCCTCGAAGGCGAAGGCACAGTCGGCCATATTTGTTAGACGGCGGCTTGCGCACGAATGGACGCAAGCGCGGAATTGAATCCCCGCGTGGTCAACGAAGCTCCGGAGACCTTGGAAAGCTTCAGGTCAGAAAGCTTCTGCCCCACGACCATCATCGTGCATCCGCTCGCGAACATTTTCTGATATTGCATCGACGTCCCTCCCGTGGCCTTCTTTCCAATGGACACAGCCGTGATCAGGTCATCTTTGACGGTGAGGGTCACGTCCATCGCCATGTACCCATCCGGCGCGTTGTAATTTCCCGCCGCCGTGTACGATCCGTTCTTGTATGCGAGCGTGACGACCGGGATGACCGGCGTCGGCGCGGGAGCCGGGGCTGGAGCTGGCACGACCGGTGTCGGAGTTGGCACGGGAATCGGGCTCGGGGTCGGCGTTTGAGTTGGGTTTTGGGTTGGCGATGGGGTTGGGGTGACAACCGGGGTCGTCGGCTTCGGCTGTGTCGTTTCCGGCATGACAACGGGGACCGGTTCCTCGACGTTCGCGGCAATCTCAACGTTCTCGTCGATTTCATTCTCAGCCGCGTCCTCGCCCCGCGACGCGACCACGACTCCCGCGACGACAAGCACGATCGCGATCCCCGCGGCCTTTCGAACCCATGACGCGTCCAAGACGCTATCTTTCGAACGTCGATTCATAGAAATGCCAAATTGGCTAGACCGAGGCCTGTGTGCGAATTTCCGCAAGGGCGTCATTAAACCCCTTCGGCGTCAGCGAGGATCCGGAAACATTCGAGAGCGACAGGTCGGACAGTTTCTGTCCGACGACCATCATCTGGCATCCGGTCACGAATCCGTCCTGAAACTTCTTGGAAACCGGATTCTCCGCGTTCGCCTTGACCGCGGCCGCCGTGATCGCTCCGTCCTTGACGGTCAGCGTCACGTCGATGGATTCCTGTCCGCTTGGCGCCGCGTAGTTCCCCGTGGTCGAATAAACGCCGTCCTTGTACGACGCGGCCGCCACGGCGACCGGCGAATCCTTCGCCTCCGCCTGGCTCGGAACGTCGCTCGCGACCGGACCTTCCGTATCTTCCGTCTTCTCGGCCCGCGCCATCGCGACGATGACGCCGACAATGAGGATGAAGGCCACGCCGGCCGCCTTCGGCATCCAGGACGGCTTCGTAACGGATTTTTGCTTTTCTTCTGACATAACGTTGGGAAATCAATTCGGCAGGGATTATAGCACGGATCGGACGAACCTCAATAGATCGCCCGATTCGACGAACCGTTGCAACAAATCCCATTCAATTAAAAAACGCGCCGGGGAACGCGGAGCCGACGGCTCGTTGTCCCGCGAACGCGCGAGAGTGTCGGGTCAGAACCCGAGCGTGTTGCCCTTGACCTCCTCGTTCCGAAGGACGTAGGACTCGTACCCGTCGTCCACGCCGAGCGAGTCGGCATAGAGGCGGAACTGGAACTGGTCGTGTTCCTCCGCGTTGGCATCCGACAGGTCGGCCCAGACGGTGATGATCCGCTCCGTTCCCGCGGTGACGACGATCGTCGCGTCGAAGCCGGCGTAGACGGCGTCGCTCGCAACCGCGAGGGTTCCGTCGGCGACGACATGGCTGACCTCGTCGACCAGTGCGACGCGGGACGGCTTCCAGCCGGTTACCGCGTAGTCGGTCCACCAGCCGGCGATCGTCATGCCGGTCAGCGCGAGGTTGACGCACTCCTCGCTGTCCGCGCGGAACAGGATCGCGAGGACGGGAACGAACCCGGGGCCGTCGACGTCCTCGATGGTCGGCGTGGTGATGGAGAGCGAGGTCCGGAGAGTGTTGTACATGACCACGTCGCCGACGGTGGTCTCGACCGCGAAGTCGCACCGTCCGCATTCCCGCGGATCGTCGGCGCACGGGTTCGCCACGGCGCCCGTGTCAGCGGTGTCCGTGTCGGTGTCGGAACCGCTGTCTTCCGCGCCAGGAACCTGCTCCATGGCATCGTCCGCGGGCTGCTGGCCTTCCTCGACGTCGCCGAGAGCGCCCTTGGAGAAGGTGGCGGTTCCCCCGCACGCGACCAAATATACGATTGAAAGCATTCGCCGTCTCCGGTGTGGCCAATCGGCCGTTGAAAACCCGCAAAACCGAATGGTCGCGGATCGGAAGAATAGTTGAAAAATGGGATTCTGTCAATGCGGAATCAAAAAAGACCCTGCAAAAAGCAGGGTCAGTCGCGCGAGAGAATCGCGTAGGTTTCCATGGCCGAGCAGGCGACATCCCAGTGTCTTCCGTCGCCGGGATGGTCTGTCGGCGCGGTCGTGCCCGCCCAGACAGGACGGATCAGCCGAACGTGCGGAACCCGCGCGGCAACTTCCTCGAGCCAGCGCGGGGAGTCGTCAACGAAGGAGATCCGCGGCGCGGCGCGATAGAGCTCGACGCGGGCGACCTTCGATCCGCTGAGCGGAACGAAGTGGCGGTCCTCCGGACGAAAGAACGGGTGGAGCTCGGTCAGCTGGTCGAACTTCCATCTCTGCCACGCCTCGTCGCCGGCCGTGACGAGCACGAGCCTGGCGACGCGCGCGCGTTCCGTCAGCATCTGAACGACGAAAGGATACAGCGAGGCATTCGCGCGGGAAGAAAGGCCGGCGCGAAGACGGTGCTCGACCTCCGCCCACTGGCCGATCGGGATGCCAAGGGCGGCGAACAGCGACTCGAAGGTAAAGGTCCTCCGATTGCACTCCGCGAACCGGTCGTCGATGACCGCGCGCGGCAGTCCCGTGTACGTCTCGAGCCAGTCAAGAACGGGTCGGAACCAGAGCGACTCGGTGTTCAGGAGCGTGTGGTCGAGATCGAAGACGTCGACGATCTCGTCGGGGTTCGGGCTAAGCATGGCGGTCTGCCTCCGTGGGGTGGCTTGGCTTTCCGTAGGGTTCGCCGAACGGACGGTATGGGCTTCCAGCGAGATAGTCAAGGATCCCGCGCCGCTCGCCCTCGAGAACCTCGGCCGGCGGCCTCGGGCCGGCGGCCGTTGAGGCGTCCACGAACGTGAGCGAGCGGTCCGCGACGATCTTGGCGCATTCGCGTCGCAGGATCGTCAGGCAGCGCTCGGCATGCCAGTCGTCGGTCACGACGAGCACCTCGCGAATGCCGGCCAATTCCGGGCAATTTCGGATTTCCTGAAGAGCGGCCTGCGCATCCGTCAGCGTGCGCGCGCCCGGATGATAGGCGGCCATCACGGTCCGCACGCGCGATTCGGCACGGTCGGCAAAGTGCATGAGCGCCCTGCCCCCGTACGCGTCGCCGGCGATGAGGAGCGGCGAATCCGACTGGGCGGCGATTACGATGGCGTGGTCGACGCGGTGATACAGCGGGGACCATTCGCGGGTCTCGTGAGGACCGCAAAGCATGAGGGTGAGACGCATGATGGGACTCCTGGGGATACGAACCTGCGAACTGGCTACGAACCTACGAAAATTTTCGTTTAGCAGGTTCGTAGCCAGTTCGCAGGTTCGTATCCAATTTCCTCACGCCAGCGACCTCCACAGCGCATCAAATATCACCACCTGCGTCGAAGCGATCGCCGAATCCTCGATGATCACGCCGAACAGGTTCTTCTTGTCGTCGAGCGAGATGTACGCGGTCTTGCCCGGGTAGATGGCGATGTACGTCGCGGCCGTCGATTCTTGCGTCAGCCAGCGACGGTCGTCGAGACCGTGCAGTCCCCCGCCCTTGCCGAGCGCGATGGCCCGGCAGCGGACTCCCCGCTTCACGCGCTCCTTGTCGTACCCCGGCCACGCCGCGGTCTTGCGGTCGCGAATGGCCGCTGTCGAGTAGAGCCGATATTCCTTTGTCTCCGCACGCTCCGTGGTGTTGAGCATGTCCTCCAGAATGTCCCGGACGCCCGCGTCTCCCTCGTAGTAGCGAACGGCCGGCCGATGGCCGCTTGCCCCCGCGAGCAAGGCGAGTCCCGGAATCATCCCGTCGAGCGCCTGCCCCGCCTCGCGCAATTCGACTTCGCGACGCGTGGCCAGCCCACGGAGCTTGTGCGGATCTTCCGCCGTAAAGTACCGGTGCGTCTTCGCGTCGACGTGGGAGACGAGTCCGACCACGATCAATCGCTTGAGCGCGTCGTACGCCGTCCCGCGATTCAGATTCGCCGTCTCCGCGATTCGACGGAGAGGTGCGCTGCCGAGGCGAAGGAGCGACTGGTACACGATCGAGTCCTTTTCCGTGAGGCCCAGCAGTTCCAGAACCTCTGGTGACAGAATATCTTTGTTCTTCATACGCGACAATTTATTGGCGACGTTATTGTGGATAAATAGAAAAATACGCTATGTGAAGCGTATTTGTCAATGTTTTGTTTGTCTGGATTGTGCCGACAACTTGCGAGGAGCACCCCCTAACCCCTCCTTGCGGAAGGATGGGAGAACTTAAAGAGATGACGGCGAACGTTCCTTATTTCTCGTCTCCCCTCATTTTCAAGGAGGGGTAAGGGGTGGTTATCAAACAGACTTCCTACTCCCGCCCGTTTCGCGACGACCACCCCTGACCCCTCCTCCCTATGAGGAAGGGAAACGTTGCTGAGGCGACGACCATCGCGACGGACAGATATTGCGCCGGGGTCAGTCCGAAATATCGCGTATCGACGATTCGTAGGAAATCCGCAAAGAATCGGAAGACCCCGTACGTCGACAAGAACACGACGAGATACGTCGGCGGCTTGGTGTTTCGCTTGGCGAGGATTGCGAAGACGATCGCGAGGGCGAAGCCGTAGATTGACTCGTAAAGGCCGAGGTCGTTGCGGATGGAGCCGTCGGGGAATTGGACCGCGAGGAGCGAGTGGCTGAGGGTTCCTGGGTGGTCGTGGATCAGGAAGCAGCCGATGCGTCCGATGCCAATGCCGATCGGGAGGCCGTGGCACAATGTGTCGGCGTAGACGAGAAGGTCGAGCTTCTTCCGACGAAGGAACCAGAGCGCCGCTCCTGCCGCGCCAACGAGGCCGCCGAACATGCTCATGCCGCCCTTCCAGATCTCAACGATCTGAAGCGGATCGGCGAGATACGTCGCGGGATCGTAGAACAACACGTGGAACAGCCGCCCGCCAATCATCGATGCGACTGTGATCCACACGGCCACGTCCCAAACGACCGTCGCGTCGAGCCCTCTGCGCTTGGCGAGACGGGCCGCGGTCGCCGTCCCCGCCAGGATTCCGAGCGCAACCATAAGGCCCCAGACCTGGATGGTCAGGGGGCCGAACGCGATCGTCTTGAGGGTAATGAACGGGATCATGCGATTTTTAGATGATGGTCCGTGACCGACTGATAAAACTTCCCCGCCCGGTACAGCGACGCCTCGTCGAACGGACGTGCCATCAGCTGCAAGCCGACCGGCAATCCGTCAACGAACCCGCACGGGACCGACATCGCCGGAATCGTCGCCAAGTTCGCGCTGACCGTGTAGATGTCCGAGAGATACATGGAAAGCGGATCCGCGAATTTCTCACCGATCGCCCAGGCGAGCGAGGGCGAGGTCGGGGCGGCGATCACGTCGCAGCGCTTGAATGCCTCGTCGAAGTCGCGCTTGATGAGGGTGCGGACCTTCGACGCCTTCTTGTAGAACGCGTCGGAGTATCCGGCCGACGACACGAACGTCCCGAGGATGATGCGACGCTGCGTTTCCGCGCCGAACCCTTCCCCGCGGGACCGCTCGTACGTCTCAAGCAGCGTCTGTCCTTCCGACGAATAGCCGAACCGAATCCCGTCGAAGCGACCGAGGTTCGAGGCGGCCTCGCACGGCTGGATGACGTAGTACGCGGCGAGCGCGTACTCCGCGGTCGGCAGCGAGATCGGCACGATCTCTGCCCCGGCGCGCTCGAACTCGGCGACGGCGTCGAGCACGGACCTCCTGATGTTCTCGTCCATCCCGTCGACAAAGTATTCCTTGGGAACGCCAACGCGAAGACCCTTGATCCCATCGACCCCTTTGACCCCCTCGACAACCCCCGCGCTCGTCGCGTCCATCTCATCCTTCCCCTGCATCACGCTCATCACCAGCTCCGCATCCTCGACCGTCCTCGCAAACGGGCCGATCTGGTCGAGGCTCGACGACAATGCCATCAGCCCGTGACGCGACACGCGGCCATACGTCGGCTTCAGCCCGACGATCCCGCACAGCGCCGCCGGCTGGCGGATCGACCCGCCCGTGTCCGATCCAAGGGCAATCGGCGCGAATCCTGCCGCGACCGCCACGGCCGAGCCGCCCGACGATCCGCCCGGGACGCGACTCACGTCCCACGGGTTCCGCGACGGGCCGTAATGCGAGTTCTCGGTCGACGAACCCATCGCGAACTCGTCCATATTCGCGCGCCCTATGAGGACGGCTCCCGCGGCGCGCAGCCTCGTCGTCACGGTCGAATCGTACGGCGCGTCATAGTTTTCCAAAATGCGCGATCCGGCCGAACACCGCTCGCCCTTCACGAGCATATTGTCCTTCATCACGATCGGCACGCCGGCCAAAACGCCAACGTCCTCGCCCGCCGCGATGCGACGGTCGATCTCCTTCGCGTCCTCGATGGCCGACGAGTACGTTCCAAGCAGCGCATTCAGCTTCTCGTTCCCCGACTCAATCGCGTCGAGCGCCTCGCGCACCACACTCTCGGCCGTCCGAACCTTCGACCGGACGTCGGCCGCAATCTTGATGGCAGTTTCCATAATTACTCGGTTCGATCTTGAAAAACGGCGGGAACTTCCAGCAGGTCTCCCTCCTTGTGCGGAAACGCAGCGATGACGCGGGACCGTTGGTCCTGGTCCAAGCCCATCGCGACGTCCGTACGAAACACGTTCGTCAAACCGTCGCCATGCGCCAACTCTGGGACGCCCTCCGTGTCGAGCTCTTGCAGCTTGGCGACGTACACAAGAATGGACTCAAGCTCCGCCGCGGTCTTTGCGACGTTCTCGGGATCGACGCGCAGGCGGGCGAGCTTGGCGATGTGCGTGATTTGTTCGTTGGAGATCATAGTGATTCGAGCATAGCGATAAATTCAGTTTCGGACAATATCGGGATTCCAAGCGCCTGGGCCTTCTGGAACTTCGACCCGGGATCGCTCCCGACGATCACGTACGCCGTCTTCTTGCTGACGGATTCCGACAGGTCGCCACCAAGCGCGCGAATCTTCTCCTTGGCCTCGTCGCGGGACATGGTTTCGAGGCCGCCGGTGAGGACGAAGGATTTGCCGGCGAGCGGAAGCTTGGAAGTGTCGACGACGGCCGGCGCGACGATCTGGATGCCGTTCGCGACGTAGGGCGCGATGATGTCGCGGTGATGCTGCTCGGCGAAAAAGTCGACGACGCTTTGGGCGACGATCGCGCCGACTTGCGGGACGGCGGTCAGATCGCCAAGCGTCGAGGCCATGAGCGCATCGATCGTCGCGAACCGTTTCGCCAAATCGCGCGCCGTTTCCTCGCCGACGTTTCGGATTCCGAGCGCAACGATGAACTTGGCGAGCGGAATTTCCTTTCGCGCACGGATCTCGTCGACGAGCTTGTTCGCCGACACTTCGCCGAATCCATCAAGTCCGTTGAAATCGTCTGGGATCAGTCGAAACAGGTCGGGCGGAAGCTGGATAATCCCCGCGTCCATGAGCGTGGCGATCGTCGCGGGCCCGATTCCGTCGATGGCAAACGCGCGTGCCGCATGGAGCACGGCCTCCTGGTTCTGCGCGGAACACTGGCGGTTTGAACACACGATCGCGACCTCGCCCTCCTTGCGCTCGACCGACGATCCGCAGACGGGACAGGCGGCCGGCATCTCCGCCGCCTTCGACCCTTCGACCCTCATCCCCCCTACGACCCCTTTCACTTTCGGAATGATGTCACCCGCCTTGTACAGCACGACCGTATCCCCTACTCGCACGTCGAGACGCTCGATTTCGTCGAAGTTATGCAGCGACGCGTGCTGGACGGTCGTTCCGCCGAGCTGGGTCGGTTCAAGGACGGCGACCGGAGTGATCGCGCCCGTTCGACCGACGAACCATTGGATGTCCTTCACGATCGACGTGACTTCCTCCGCCGGAAACTTCCACGCGACCAGCCCCCGCGGAGTCTTCCCGATGACGCCTAGATCGTCGAACGTCGCGTTGTCGTTCACGCGCACGACCATCCCGTCGACCCAGAACCCAAGCCCGTCGCGCTTCTTCTGCAACGATTTCCAATGCGCCTGGATCTCGTCGACGGTCGTCACGACGATCGAATCCGGCGTCGGCTTGAAACCCAGCTTGCGCAGAATCTCCCACTCCTCGGCCTGCGTCGTCTGTCCTAGGTCGGTCACAAGGTCCCACGCGACGAACGACAAATGTCGCGACGCGGTGATCTTCGGGTCGAGCTGGCGGACCGAGCCGGCCGCGGCATTGCGGGGATTCGCGAACAGAGTCTCGCCGTTCGCATCCTGCTGGTCGTTCAATTTTTTGAAATCCTTCGTCGCGATATAAATCTCCCCGCGAACCTCGACCCTTCGAACCTTCGACCCTTCGACCCTCTCGGCCTCTTGCAATCGCAGCGGCACGCTTTCAATCGTCCTCACGTTCAGCGTGACGTTCTCGCCGACCCTCCCGTCCCCGCGCGTCGCGGCGGACGACAAAAGTCCGTCGACGTAAATGATCGAGACGGCCAGCCCGTCGATCTTCGGCATCAGGAAAAACGTCGAGGCGTCGGAGAGCTTGTGAATCCGATCAAACCATTCGCCGAACTCGGACAGCGTGAACACGTCCTCCATCGAGAGCATCGGCTTCTCGTGCGTCACCTTCTCGAACTTGTCGAGCGGCGTTCCGCCGACGCGCTGGGTTGGCGAGTCGGAAGTGATGAGATCGGGAAACCCCTGCTCGAGCTTGTACAGCTCGTGCTTGAGTGAATCGAGCGCCGCGTCGGAAATCGTCGCCTGGTCGAGGACGTGATACTCGTAGCGATATTCGTCGATCGCGGCGCGAAGCTTCTCGATGCGGGTTTTGGCGTCTTCCTTGTTCATAACGGGTGAAATTGTACCACGGGACGGATCCATTGACGAAATGCCTGCTCTCCCGTACGATCCTCCCGAAACCAAGCCAATTCCGGCGGGTTTCCGAGGCAAATCATGGATCTCTCCGCCCCCGACGACGATCTTCCCAAGCCCTTCCGGGACATCGTGCCCGCGAACAAGTTCGAACGAGCCCTGATCGCCGGCGATCCGGTGATCGTCACCGTCGACCAGGTGACGCTGTCGCACGCCCTCATCCACCTGCTCCGCGCGGCCGCCCACGCGGACGTCTCTCACGTCCAGCCTCCGACCAGGAACTACTGGGGATTCTCGACCGCGAAGATCGCGGAACACTACCGCCGCATGCTCGGCGATGCGTTCACCCCCGAGTTCGACCTGTTCGCCTGGAGGAGCACCCTCAACGACCTGAAGGCCGCCTGCGCCCTGCTCGACCCTGACACCACCACCATCGACATCGCCCCGCGCATCCGCGGGTCGCTCGAGGTCGTTCTCACCGCCGCAACGACTCAGCCTGCCCGGGACAAGGCTTGGAAGAACTTCCAGCTCGCCATGTGCACCCTCGCCCCCGTCTTCTCCGGCGAAGTGACGCGCGCCGACCTCTCCACCTAGCCGACCATCCGGTCGGTTTTTTTCTTTTCGTGTTTCCCCTCCTCATAGGGAGGAGGGGTCAGGGGTGGTCGTCGCGAACGCCAGGAAAAGAAAAAACGC
>JBAXQK010000012.1:0-29727 GCA_037131775.1 Candidatus Uhrbacteria bacterium | reverse complement strand
GAGGTTTCATGAAAACGATCGTTCTTGGTGGCTTTGAGGAGTTTGAGGGGTTCGTTATTGGCGCGCTGGCACGCAAGGAGGACGCGCTCATTGTCAACGGGCTGCGCGGCGACGCGGACTGGTTTTGCAACGCGGTGTGCGACGCCGAAGCCGGGTTGTTCGACTTCGACGGGACGCTGCACGGGGGCAAGCAGGGCACCCCGCAGACCGGCAACCAGTGGAAGGACATCGCGAAGCTGATGACTCCCGAGGACCAGGCGGGCGATCGCGAAGAGGCCTCATGGTACTTCGCGCGGAAGGACGGCGAGCCGACGCCAGAGGAGATCACGCGGTTCGGGTTCAACTCGATCCGGCGGATGCGTTCCTCGAGGATCTCCGAGGACGACTACGTTCGCCTGGCGCGCGCGTCTCCGCCCCGCGACGGGGCGGTACGTCTCCTCCGGTCGTTTGCGCGGCGTCATGCGCGGGAACGGTGCGCCATCGTCAGCTTCGGGATGGAGCGGTACATCCGCGAGTGGTCCGCCGAGCACGGCGTGGAGGACGGCCTGATCATCGCGGCGACCAAGGTCCACTTCACGGGGCGATTCCGAGACGAGGGCACCTACATCAGCGCGATCACGTCCACGGTGTCGCACGCAGATCCGCTCTCGTTCGTCGGTACGCACAACAAGGGCCACGTGGCCCACGCCATCGTCGAGTCGTTCGAGATTCCCATGGAGCGCGTGCTCGTGGCGGGCGACTCTCCGACCGACATGCACATGATGAGCGCCGGCAACCTCGCCGTGCTCGTCGTCCCCCACGGCGACCCCGACCCGCAGCGCGTCGCATTCCGTCTCCGCGGACTCGCCGAGATGTGGCCACGGGTGGCCGCGGTGCTCGTGAGCGACTCGCTCGAGGCGCTGGCCGAGATGCGCCTGCCGCGGGCCTGACCTTCCCTAGACAGGAGGTCTTTTTTCTTCTCCTGCCGAAGGGCATTCCGTTTGTGGCTCGCCGCCACCTGGCGTTACTTTCTTTGTCGGCGCACAAAGAAAGTAACCAAAGAAAGGCGCTTCGCCCGGCCATCCGCTCCTACGCCAGGACGCAAAAATCTGACTCGCTGTGGAACTTGCTAGCCCGCCGCAGTGAGCGCGGAAAGCGGGACGTCGCTCAGACAATCCTCGCCCGGCTGATGCCGCCGTCAGATTTTTACGTCCTGGCTGGGTCGCTCCGGCAGGGCGGCGACCGGATGGAAGCCTCCTTGATTTTACGACGCGACGACCACCCCTGACCCCTCCTCCCTATGAGGAGGGGGAACGTGAGAGAAAAAACGGCGTCAGCCAAAAAACAATTGCGCAACACCATGCGGTCGCCCCGCCCTGTCGGAGCGGCGGATGGGAGACGGGGCGACGGGAAGGGCCGGGTCCATCAGGACGGGCGAGGATTGTCTGAGCGACGTATCCGCTTCTACGTCCCGCACGCCGGATCTAGCGAGTTCCGCAGCCGAGGCCCTTCCCGGCGTCCCGTCCCGCCGCGCAGACCGGGCGGACGGTTTCTTTGGTTACTTTCTTTTCCGGCCAAAAGAAAGTGACGCGGTGTGGCGGCAAGCCACAAACGGAATGCCCTTCGGCAGGAAAAGAAAAAGTCCGCACCGTTGAGATGCGGACAGGCGGCTTACTTCTTGCCGTAGAACCGGTCGCGGTTCCTGACGAACTCCGCGACGAGTTTTTTTGCGTTCGGCCGGCGGGCGACCACGCGGGCGTAGCATTCCTCCTCGGTGCTGGCGGCGAGGAGGGCGGGGAGGCGGGGGCCGAGGAGTCGGCGGAGGTCCTGCGTCATCCCTTCGTTTCGGGACGAGTCCCCCCAGTCGAGGTAACCCAGCTCCTTCGCGGTCGCCATCGGGTCGCCGTAGTCGTTCCCGCGCATGCACGCGTATGCCTCCATCGCGTACCGATCGAACCGATCGCCGACGCGGGCGATCAGCTCCGCCTCGTCTTTCGTCGCGCCGTGCGGGACGTGGTCCTCGAACAGCAGGCTTCGGACGAACTCCACGATCTGGCCGTGAAGCCGCGGGTCGTTCCAGATTTCTTCCAGGGCCTCCAGGGGGACGCGGATCATCAGGCCGACGTAGTCGGCGACCTGCCCGTAGAATTCCTCCTCGGCCTCCAGGCGCTCGCGCAGGGAGCGCACGAGGAGTTCCGGCGGAAGGTGCGCGCCGTACGTCTTTCCGATCTCCGCGCTCCAGGGGAGGTGGCCGCCCGCGACGAGGTCCTTGATCCGTTCCGGATGGCCTTCCAGGATCCATGCGACGGCGTGATCGCGGGTCGCCGTCTGCATGTCGGCGAGATGGCGGATGATCACGTCCGTCGGAAGTCTTGCCCTTCCGAACGCGAGGTCGAACTCCTCGATGTCGAACCATCCCCAGTCCAGGCCGTTCTCGATCGCGAGAATCGTCTCGGGCGGATAGTCCTCGTATTCGTCACCGACCGACTCGTCGTGGCCGAGGTACCTCAGGGCCGCCTCGTGCGTCAGAACGATCTGGCTGTCATTCTGGAGATCTTGGTCGATGAAATGCTCGCCGGGAGACGGTCCGTGCCCGTGCTTGGCCCGGGCGAGGAACTTCGCGTGCGCGAACGCCTGCTTCCAGACATACTCCTTCGCGGTCTCGCGCTGTCGCTCGGGAAGCGACCAGGAACGCTTGAGAGCGACGTCCGCGACCGCTTCCGCGACCTGTTCAAGGTCGAGTTCGCGGAGGCGCGCCTGCGCCTTGAACGCGTCCGAGTGGGAGATCGCGCCCGGGGTCACGTCGGCGTTCCCGAGGGCGACCTTGAGGACGGCCGTCCAGATCCAGACGGCAAACAGGCTGTGCGCGTATTCCGGGAGGTTCCGTCCCTGGCGCTCGATGTCCGGCCGCACCGCGCGAATCCCTGTTTCCAGGATCGCCTCGTATGCGACGAGCTCGGAAGGGAACGACGCGTACATGGCGCATTCCCGCGCGTCGAGGGTTGTCGCGTTCGCTTCCAGGTACGAGACGGAGATGGACGTGGATTCCAGGCCGTCGCAGATCTTCCTTCCGCGGCCGGCACGGATGTTCCGTTCCTCCAGCCGGTCCACAACGACCCTCAGTCGCTCTCCTTCCTCGCGCCCGCGCTTCACGCAGGCCACGAGGAACAGGTAGGCCGGGCGGGTCCACACGGACGCGGCGTCCATGGGCGGATTGGATGGTTCCCGCGCGCGGTATTCCTTGGCAGCCGCCGCGATGGCGTCGCGCATCGTTTGCTCGAACGCGATCGCCGCATTCTCGGAGGAGCCGTGCAGCAGGAGGAGGCCGACGTTCAGGCGCGCCTCCGTCTGCTCGGCGATCTTCTTCGCGTCGATCAGCGTCTGCGCGGTTCGTTCGCGCCGCTTTCCTACCGCGTCGATGACGAGCGCGGCGGCGTCGGCGAGAACGAGGCGGATCGGGAGGCCCGACCAGCGCGCGGCGCCGAAGTGAGTCGTCGCGAGCTCGCCGGCGTGGCGGGACTCGAGGATCACGATCATCTGTCCGATCGGGGAGAGCTCGGCGGGAACGTCCACCGGACGCTCTGCCAGAACGAGGGCGGTCGATTCCATGTGCGTTTCCTTGGGTGTGAGGTTCTACGGCGGGTCGTTCGATAACGACATGCCGAGAAAACCCTCGAGGCGCAAGCGGGGCGCCTCGAGAAAAAAGATCGGCCCGACCCAGAGGGGAGGGGCCGAAGGGGAAGCCTAGGCGTCGTCGGCGGACCCGACGTTGCCCGGGGGCAGGCCGGCCGCCTCGCGCTTCTCGGCCAGGTCGCGCTGCGCCTTGAACAGGTGCGCCGCGGTGACGAGGGTGAGGATGTCCGGGTCCAGCGCGCGCAGCCGCTCCTCCGCTTCGTCCGGATCGAGGCCGACGAGGATCCAGTTGTCGCGCAGCCGGCCGTCGACGTGCTCGTGGTCGCGCTCGTCGTCCGCGCCGTCCTCGTCGTCGTTCGAGTTGTCTCGCTCCGCCGACCTCGGGTTCATCACCGCGACGGCGACGACCAGCAGGTCGTGGAGCGTGTAGTCGCCGAGTTCCTGGCCGAGGATCTCGTCGTAGTCGGATCGCTCGTGCAGCTGGAGCGCGAGTCCTCGGATGACCGCGGCGGCGACCGCCACGCGGTCGTCTCTCGTGTCCTCGTCGGACCGACTGGCCTCGCACTGGGTACGGATCGAGAGCAGGATCGCCTCGGGCGAGGCGAGCCAGGAAAGGCAACTCGGCCGGTCGCCCCATGCCACGAGCATCGACGCCTGGTCGGCCATGGCGATGTGCTCGTGGAGCTGCTCCTTCGCCAGCTCATCGTTTCCGATGGCCCCGATGACGTTGTCCACGACCTTGGAGCCGAGCACGATCGCGCTTCGGAGCGCGATCGCCGTGTTCTCCCTCACCCAGATGGTGATGGCCTGGCCGTTGGGAAGCTTGTGAAAGGCGTCGTTCTCAAGCTTGTAAAGCTCGTCAGTGTAGTCGTGACTCATGGGCAGTCTCCTAGTGCTGGTTGTGGGGGTAGAGGAGCGGGCGAATCTCTCGATCCGTCCGAAGCAGGGAAAGGTGGCCGGCGACGAGCACGGTCCACGCCTGGCCGTCCGGGCCGGAGGCGAGGGCCTCGTCGATGAACGCGCGGAGGGCAGCGTCCTCCGTGTCGATCGCGCACTGGGTGGTAATTCCGCGGTGCGCCATGATCACGACGGTGGCGAGTCGCCGGATGACAGGGAGCTCGCGGGCCTTCAGCAGTATGTCGAGCTCGTCGAGAGAGAGCGACGCGGTGGCAATATGGCTCACGGCCGCGGCGAAGACGGCCGGGTCCATGACGAATCCCTGGAGGATTTCGTCGTGGACGGCCTGGCTGGCGGCGCCGAGAGCGATGAGCTGACGGGCCTGGGACGGGCGGCTGTCCGTGGAATCGCCTTCGTCCGTCTGGCGGACGAAGGTGAAGTAGGCGCTGGAAACGCTGGTTTTAAGAAACAAATGCATTGTGTGCTCTCCAAGAGCGGGTGGTTGAGAAGGATCGTCGGAGAGGAACCATAGGCGTTTTGGGGAGATTTGTCAACCGAAGCGTCGAGACGACCACCCCCTGACCCCTCCTCCCTATGAGGAGGGGAAACGTAGGGAAGGGGAAACGGGCAATAAAAAACGACCCGTGGGAGGGTCGAGGGGTCAGCGGTCGGTTGGGACGAGCAGAACGTACAGATCGCCTGCGGTTCCGTCGTTTTCGCCGGGTTCGCCACGCTCGGGGAGGCGGGCCCAGGGCGTTTTGCCGGCGTTTGGCGGAAGGAACAGCAGGTCGAATTCGTCGGGAAGGCCGGCGGGCGCGTCGATGGCGCCTCCGTTGGCGAGCGTGTCCATTGGGACAGGGGCGATGATGACGCGGTCGTTGCCGTCGCGCGACTGTTTCGGCGCGCGGGGGAGGAGCCGAGCCATTGCCCGCTGTCCCTGCGGCGTGGCGAGCAGGTCGCCAAGCCCCTGGGGGACGCGGTTCCGGCGATCGTACAGGTATCGATTCCGGCTGTTGGATAGCGTCTCGTACGCCGTCCTGGCCTCCGCGAACCGTCGGTTTCGCTCATCGGTCGCCTCGGTAGGCTCGACGACTTTCGCGAACCGGTCCGGATGCAGCGTCGCAACCTTCTTGCGGTACGCATTTCTGATTTCCACGGCCGTCGCGTCCTCCGCGATGCCGAGCAGCTGATAATACGTCATGTCGGCTCCTGGGCTGGATGTGTGCTGTCGGACGGGAAGCGTAGGCGAAAATCGTCCGGCTGTCAACACGTCCTCCCGTTGATTCGTGGCAATTCGTAGCAATCCGTATAATAGGCAGCTCATTCGTAATTCGCAACGGAGGCCCGTAGGACGAAAAAAAAGACCGCGACGTCAGTTCGCGGGGGAGGGAGAGGAGGCCGGGGCCTTGGCGACGATCGCGGCGCAGACCAGGGGTCCGAAGGCGTCGAAGGTCAGGAGTTCCTTCTTGTTGAGGGGTCGGTCCTGGCGGAGGTAGTCGATGGACTTGAAGGCCGGCTTGCCGGTCTTCGGATCGGTTCCGTTCGGAACCTGGCGGGAGCGCCCGGTCCGGACGAACCAGACGAGCACCGTGCCGCGCATTCCGACGACGCGCCCGTCGAGGAACGCCTCGGTTTCCGCCGAGAGGACGACCGGTTCGGCAACCTTGTCGGTGCCGGCCTCTTCGCGGCGCGCGAGGCAGCTGTTCTCGTCGACGTAGAACGGCATTTCCGCCCCGACGTTCTCGCCGACGCAGCGAAGGTAGGCCGCGCGGGTGACGTCGTGGCGCATGCCGTAGAGCCCGTTGATCTTGTCGAGAACGACGGCCCAGGGCTTCCCGACCATCCCGTGCAGACGGTGGAGGACGGGCCGGACGTCGACGCGCTCAAGTCTGCGCTCGCGGGGCTTGGATACGGTCTGGTCGGTGGCGGGCGCGGGCGTCGTGGGGTGTGTCTGAGTGTTCACTCGTTACTCCTTGCCAGTTGATGGCCGCGGAAGCGTACCCGTTCGTTCGCCTTTTGTCAACGAATGGGCTATCCTATGCGCATATGACCCATCCAAACCAAGCCGTTCTCGACGAATTCCAGTTTGCCATCGACCACCTTGTCGCCACCGTCCCCGCCGACGTCAAAGCCCGCGCGCAGCAGGCGCACGACGACCTTCTCTCCAACCCGGAGGCGACCGAACTCGACGTGGAGCGTGCGATGTACGCGACCGGCCGCGAGGAATATCCGCACCGGCACGCGTTCAAGGACATGACGAGCGGATCCGTAGAAGCGCGCCGCGTCGAGATCGTTCTCGAGCACGTGGAGCCGAACGTGGCCGAGGTCGTGAAGAAATTCACGGAGTCCGGAGTGGGCATGGAGGAGTTCGTTCACAGCGAACTGTTCGAGACCGAGCTGACGCCCGAGGACCGGCACCAGATCGAGGACGCTCTTCTCGATGCCGACATCCATATCAAGGAGGAACTCGGCCAGACGGTCGTGGCGGACGAAAAGAAATACGCGTCACTTCTGAAGAAGTGGGAGGAGTACCGTGAGGTCATCGAGGCCAAGATCGCCGAGCTTGCGTCCCTTGCCGACCGCGACGGGAAATGGAAGGCCGAGATCAACGACAAGGCCGAGGAGTTCCGCGACGGCTTCCTGGTGACAGAGCCGGACGTCGACCTGGAGGAGGTGGAGAAGGAGATCGAGTATTGGCGCGGGACGCTCGGGGAGGAGGTTTAATGCTCTGTGTGACGCTATGGGTGAGTTTGAACAAAATCGGGAATCCGTTAGCGAAAAGGCGAGTCGAATCATAAAGGCGGTCTTTCACTCCATGAAGGATTCAAGGCTCTTTCTTCCGTCCTTCAAGGAAAAGAGTGATGCCGAACTTGAAAAGATGTGCCCGGCTCTTTTCGAGGCCGTCGTCGAGCTCATCAACGACGGGGAGGAGCCGGATGCATGGGTCGTCCGGGAATGGATTCTGCCCCGCATGTTTCATTTGGAACCAGGGTCAACCGACGGATCGCCGGAAACTTTCTTTGCCAAGAAATGGAGTGATTTGGACAAGTCTGAAGAAAACGATCTCGTGACAAGAATCGCGATTATCATGAAGTCGAACGTATAAGACTTTCGTGAGCACGCCGAGCCAATTATCGAAAACGTATGAATGAGAGAGCTCCAGGATTTGAGCCCGAGGAAACCTCGTCCGTCGAGGCGCGCGACTTCGACGAGACGTGCCGCGCGGTCGGGCTGACGGCGGAAGAGACGGCGACCGTTTCGTCGCGTCCGGACCGGGACGCGTTCTTGGCGAAGATGACCGCGAGTTCCGTGCGGATGCTGCGCGGACTGCTGCG
The DNA here is from genome assembly GCA_037131775.1 of Candidatus Uhrbacteria bacterium. Classification (GTDB taxonomy): domain Bacteria; phylum Patescibacteriota; class Patescibacteriia; order UBA9934; family GWF2-40-263; genus YC12-FULL-57-11. Next base: position 21,883 of record JBAXQK010000012.1, on the reverse strand, counting down.
TCCCGATTGGTGGGGAAACGCCCTCGAGAAAACGAAGGGAGGGCTGTTTCGAATGGCCGATGAGAACCGCGACAAGTTGCGGCCACTCGTGGACGCGGGAATTGTGATGCCCGGCACGATCGAGGGCGGCGATTTCGTCCAATTATGCGAGCTCTCCGGCATTGCCAGGAAGAACGTCCTTCGCGCCGCGGAAGTCGCCGGCGTTGACGTCGCCAGGAGTCTGGCGACCGCGGACACGGTCGAGCGGGTGGATTTCGACGGACCCGACGGTGAGTCGCTCCGGGCCGTCCTTGAGGCTTCTCCGCGTATGCTCGCCCGGGCAAAGGATCTGGACGCGATTCTTTCGAAGGAAAATCCGGTCGCGTGGCTTCGCGAGCGCCGGGCGCTTTTGGATCCGCTGCGCGGCGTCTGGGTGAACGTTGACGCGTGGCGGCACGACAGCGCTCTGTTGGAAGGCAACGACCTGTTTCTTCGGGCGCTCGGCGAGGGGTCGTGGAGCGACGGGGCAAAGGCCGTCGCGCTCGTGGAATTCGGCCATTGGGATTTTGGCAAAAGCGCATGGGCGGACATTGGCGAGCTGAAAGGCCGTCTCGACTTTTGGGCGGCGAACGTGCACCCATCCGTCCTTTCTCCCGATACGGAGTTTTCCATCCGGTCATTGCTGACGGCCGACCTGCTTTTTTTGCGGACGATGCGCGAGATGCTGACCGACGAGCAGTGGGAGGAGGCAACGTCGGAACCGGAAGCGGCGGCTCACTTCAAGAAGTTTGAGTTTCCGGCCCGCGCGACGTCGCGTATTTCCGCCGAGGAATTCGCGACGTTCGCGGAGCGGGATTCGATCCCGGTCGAATCGGACCCGGGCGAGGAGCGGCGGGCCGAGGAGCTGCGCGACATCCTCGTGGCGTCCGGCCTGGAGCCGATGACGCGCCGCGTGTCGCCGAACGTCCGGGCCACGGTCGTCGCCGGCGGTTCCTGGTCAAACGGAAGCTACGACCTTTCGACGGGCGAGATCAGCGCGGCCGCCGTGAACGCGCATCGGAAGTCGCTTCCCGCGATCCTGTTCCACGAGACCGGCCACGGGATTCAGAACCTTCTGGCGACGACCGCGGACGGAAAGGCGCTGAACGCGCGGTTCGCCATTGCGACGGCCATTGAGCCGCAGACGCACTCGTCGTACGCCGAGTCGTTCCGCGTCCGTGATGAGAAAAACCTCGACGGATACGTCTCCGAGTCGTTCGCCGAGGACTTCCGCCTCTTTTTCTTCGCGCCCGAACGTCTCCCGCCGCTGAAACGCGAAACGATCGGGAGGGTCGTCGCGACGACCTTTCCGTCCGTGGACGCGGAGGACGTCCGCCGCCGCACCAGGTCCGTCATGGGAAACTATTACGGCGTCAGCGTCCTGGAAGAGATTCAGCCCACCAGCTGCGAAAACGCCAAGTGGAAGGCGCGTCGCGCCGATCGGATCGACCATGAGGACGCGCGGGACAAGGAACGGGGCGAGGAGTAAAACCCTTGCCTTTTTTCCTTGGCACTCCCTTGGAATCATGCTAAGATTTCGGCGAACAATGATGATCATCTATGCAAATTTCTTGGAACGGACTGTCCTGCTTTGAGATCACGGCCAATACGTCGAACGGGGAGGTATCGGTCGTCGTCGATCCATATTCCGAGGGGACGGGGCTCAGGGTGCCGCGGGCGCTGGAGGCCGATATCGTGTGCGTGTCGCACGACGACAATGACGCGAATAACGTCTCGTCCGTCGCGGGCGAACCCTTCGCGGTGAAGATGGCGGGGGAGTACGAGGTGAAGGACGTGTTCGTGTACGCGATCCCAGTCGACAAGGGAATCATTTTCCGCATCGAGGCCGAGGGGATGCACGTGGCGCATCTCGGCGCGATCAATCGCGCGCTGAGCGACAAGGAGCTTGAGACACTCGGAACGGTGGACATCCTGATGATCCCGGTGGGAGGCGGACGCGTGCTGACGCCGAAGCTGGCCGCGGAGGTCATGGCGCAGATCGAGCCGCGCGTGGTCATTCCGATGACGTATGCCCTGCCGAGCCTGAAGGAAAGCCTTGCGACGGCCGACGACTTCTGCAAGGCGATCGGCACCTGCCGGCGCGAGACGAGCAACAAGTACAAGATCGCCAAGAAGGACCTGCCGGCGGACGACATGCTGGTCATGGAGCTCGCGAAGGCATAATCGAACATTTTATGTCCCGTCCACAAAAAAAGCACGATCGCATCGCGTTCATCGCCTGCACCTCGCTTGCGCTTGGGATCATCGTGCTCATGTGGATCTGGAGCGTGCGCGCGGTGGTCGGGCAGGGGGTACAAGGGTCGCGACAGGTGTTCTCGGACGTATCGGCCACGGCCGGCGCGGTAAGGAAGCAATCGGCGCCGGATCCGGAGACGATCGCGTCGATCAAGGAGGGGTTGAAAAGCATCGTGACGAAGAAGACGGACGATACGGCGACGCCGGCGACGGCTCCCACCTCGGATCCGACCGTGGACGCCGTGGCTCAGTTGATGAAAAATGACGTTGAAACCTATGGGCAAGAACCAAAAAATTGAGCCGGCGGTGGAAGACAACATGCTCGGCAAGATCGAGAACCGCTCGATCGTCGAGGAAATGAACACGAGCTACCTCGACTACGCCATGAGCGTCATCGTGGGCCGCGCGCTGCCGGACGTCCGCGACGGGCTGAAGCCGGTTCACCGTCGCATTTTGTATTCGATGTGGCAGACCGGGCTCCGCTCGAGCGCCAAGTTCAAGAAGTGCGCCACCGTGGTCGGAGACGTGCTTGGAAAATACCACCCGCACGGCGACAGCGCCGTGTACGAGTCGCTCGTGCGCATGGCGCAGGATTTCTCGCTTCGGGACCCGCTCATCAAGGGCCAAGGAAACTTCGGCTCGCTCGACGGCGACCGCGCGGCTGCCTACCGCTACACGGAGGCAAAGCTCGCGAGCATCTCGGAGGAGCTGCTTTTGGACATTGAGAAGGAAACGGTTGACTTCATCCCCAACTTCGACGGCACGCACAAGGAGCCAAAGGTGCTCCCGGCCAAGCTCCCGAACCTGCTCATCAACGGCACGGTCGGCATCGCGGTCGGAATGGCCTCCAACATCCCTCCGCACAACCTCGGAGAGGTGTGCGACGCGGCCCTGCACCTGATTGAGAACCCGGATGCGACGTCCGACGATCTCACGACGTTCGTGAAGGGGCCGGACTTTCCGACCGGCGCCATCGTGTACGGCGCGAAGGATTTGAAGCAGGCGTACGCCACGGGGAAGGGGGGCATCGTCGTGCGCGCGAAGACGGAGATCGTCGAGGACAAGAAGGGCGCGTTCTTCATTTTGGTCCACGAGATTCCGTACCAGGTGAACAAGTCCACGCTTCTCGAGCGCATCGCCGACAACGTCCGCGAAAAGAAGATCGAGGGAATCCGCGACCTGCGCGACGAGTCCAACAAGGACGGCGTGCGCATCGTCATCGAGCTCAAGAAGGACGCGTACCCGAAGAAGGTCCTGAACCGCCTGTACCAGACCACCCAGCTCCAGGAGAGCTTCCACTACAACATGCTCGCGCTCGTGGACGGCATCCAGCCGCGCGTGCTTTCGCTCAAGATGATGCTCGAGGAGTATCTCAAGCACCGCCGCGAGGTGGTGAAGCGCCGCACGCAGTACGAGCTCACGAAGGCGCTCGACCGCGCGCATATCCTCGAGGGATTGCGCATCGCGCTCGAGAGCATCGACAAGATTATTGCCACGATCAAGAAGTCGGCGGACAAGGACGAGGCCAAGGTGAACCTGATGAAGCAGTTCCGGCTGTCCGACCTCCAGGCGACCGCGATCCTCGAGATGCGCCTGCAGCAGCTGGCGAACCTCGAGCGTATCAAGATCGAGCAGGAATACGACGAGAAGATGAAGCTCATCAAGGAACTCGAGGCGATCTTGAAGTCGGAAAAGAAAATGCTGTCCGTCATCGCCGTCGAGATCAAGGAGCTGCGCGAGAAGTACGCCACGCCGCGCCGCACGCAGATCATCTCGGGCGGGGTGAAGGAGTTTTCGATGGAGGACGTCATCCCGGACGTTGCCACGATGCTCATGATCACGCGCGACGGGTACATCAAGCGCATCCCGCCGGACACGTTCAAGACGCAGATTCGCGGCGGCAAGGGCGTCGCCGGAATTACCACCAAGGATGAGGATGTCATCGACCAGGTGTTCACCACCACGACGCACAAGGATTTGCTATTCTTCAGCAGCCGCGGACGCGTGTTCCAGATGAAGGCGTACGACGTGCCGGAGGCGGCGAGCCGCACGGCCAAGGGCCAGGCGCTCGTGAACTTCCTGTCGCTCGCGCCGGGCGAGAACGTGACGGCGACCTTGTCGATGGACGACATGGAATCGTTCAAGCACTTGCTCATGGTCACGACGAAGGGAACGATCAAGAAAACCGACCTGTCGGAATTCGAGAACGTCCGATCGAACGGCCTTATCGCCATCAAGCTGAAGGACAACGACAACCTGCAGTGGGTCCGCCCGACAACCGGGAAGGACGAGATCGTGCTCGTGTCCGAGGCCGGGCAGGCGATTCGGTTCAGCGAGAAGTCCGTCCGTTCGATGGGCCGCGTGGCTGCCGGCGTGCGCGGGATGAAGCTGAAGGGATCGGATACCATCGTCGGGATGGACATCATCGAGGAGGGGAGCGCCAAGAAGGCCGGACTGCTCCACCTGCTCATCGTCATGATGAACGGCTACGGCAAGCGCTCGGACGTGACCGAGTTCAAGCTCCAGGGCCGTGGAGGATCCGGCATCAAGGCCGCCGCCGTCACGAAGAAGACGGGACAGATCGTGGCCGGATTCATCACCAACGCCAAGGACGACCGAGACCTGCTCGTGGTCTCCGGCGCCGGACAGGTGGTCCGATCGTCGCTTTCGTCCATCTCCGTGCTCGGACGTGCCACGCAGGGCGTGCGCATCATGCGGTTCAAGAAGGAAAACGACACGGTGGCCACGTCGGTGATTGTGTAGTATAAACGGCCCGACGTTACGTCGGGCCGTTCTGATATGACCCAGATCGAACTCCATCAGTCCATCGATTGGCCGCGCCTGCACGAAAAGCTAGGCAGTTTTTTCCATCTGGGAGCCATCGGGGACGTTTCGCTCGTGCATGGGGGGTACATGAGCCAGAATTTTCGCGTGGAGACGGAGACGGGGATCTTCTTTCTGAAGCAGTACCGCAATCGGATGAGCGCGGGCGTTTACGAGGTGAAGGACGCGGAGGAATTCTTTGCCCTCAAGGGATTGCCCGTCATTCTTCCCGTGCGCGACATCTATGGTCGCGGCGCATTCTGGATTGACGGCAACTGGTACAGCCTGTTTCCGTTCGTCGATGGAAATCTCCCGTCGCTCGGCGCGTTTCATCCGAGACTGTTCTCGTCGCTCGGCACGATGCTTGCCAGGCTTCACGCGGCTGGAAGCGAATTGCCCGCGTCATCTCACCATCCTCTTTCCGCCTGGGATCGACAGGGCTTCGTCATGGAATTCGTGGAGCTGGAGAAGGAGCTGCTTTCGAAAGCCGGTCTGACGGGCGCCGAAATCCGGATGCTCGACGTGCTTCGGCTGAAGCTCCGCCTGGTGGAAGAAAACGATCTGTCCATCGGGGATTTTAACCTTCCGTTCGACTGCCTGCTGCACGGAGACTTCATTTATCAGAACGTATTCGTCGATGCGCACGGCCAAGTCACGCATCTCTTCGACTTTGAAAAGACATGCGTCGGCCCCGCTCCCTACGAGCTTGCTCGCAGCCTTTTTCTGAACTGCTTCGATGACGGATGGGATGAGCAAAACGTCGAGCACGGGCGCGAGCTGCTCCGAGCCTATCGCGCGGAGCGGCCGGTGACATTCGATGAGTTTTATGCCGGCGTGCGCATGTATGCCGTCAGTCTTTTCCATATGACATGGATCGAGGCGCGTTCGATCTTGTATCGAAATGGCGCCAGCATGCCGATCTACGAGCGTCACGCAAAGCGCGTCGAGATGCTGAGCGGCGACGTGCGTCCGTTGTGCGAACGGCTGTTTTCTTGACGAAGGGTTTGGATCCCGGTACGGTTATGGGACCTCACCGTTCTTTCCGTTGGTTTCAACCCGTTGCCGTGAGGAGGTGTCCAAACAGCCTAGGAGGCGATCATGGGATTTCTATTCTCCCTGGAGCGCGTCCGCAACGACGCGATCCCCACCCTGTCCGCGTTCCCGATTCTGCGGGATGAGATCATGCGTGAACTTCGTGCCTTCCCGGCGATCGTCGCCGGATCGGTCTACGGGTCCTCGATGCGCGGCGACGTGAGCGTGCGAAGCGACATGGACATGTTCCTGGTCTACGAGACCGCCGAGCGCAATCGAGTGAGCCACATGCTCCGCCGCCTGGGCGATCGGGCACGGTCCGTGCACATCTCGTTGCACGCGAGCGTCCACTCGGTGGACGCGGCCGCGCGGACCGACCGCTACGGCCCGTCGTTTCGAGAGACCTGGAATCGGATGCGTACCGCGGGCCTGCTCATCGGTGAGCCGGAGTGCTACTATCGCGCGCTGTTTCCGTACGACGTCCAGACGGAGATGCGTAACAAGATTCACCGATACGTGGGGAAGGTTCGGCGCCAGCAGCATCAGTTTGCCGGGCTGCCGCGCTCCCGCGGGTGGCTCGATCGCCAGCTTGAGCGCTGGTATGCCGACTCCGTTCGTCCCGCGCACGTGCACATCAACGTCGCCAGGTGGCTGCTGCTCTGGCGTGACGGCACGCTTGGAGACGATGGCAAGCACTCCGTGACCCGTCGCCTGCTCGCATCCAGCGAGTTCGCGTCCATTCACGAGACGTTCGAAAGCGTCCGACACCTGGATGCCGGATACAATCGCCTGCTTCGAAAGATGCGTCGCGGCGAAATCTCCGGCGCGGAGTACGCCCACGGCGTACGAGCCATCCTCAATGCGCTGCTCCCCGCGAACGTCTTCCTGCTTTCGGAGGCTCATCGCATCACGACCGGGAATCTCCGTCCGATCCACGTCGCCGCCTAGCCCCGCCACTCGCATGAGGCGGGGCATTTTCTTTCTCCTTGACCGTTTTCTTGGCGTTTGCTATAGTCCGGCTGTTATTTATTCGCACGAGCCTTCGTAATTCGGAATCGAATTTCGAGCTTTTCCTACCAATATGGGTCTTCCTGGACATCGCCGTACATCCTCCCACAAGCGCCGACGCGCCTCCCACTTTGCGCTCGACAAGTCCGTTCCGGGCGTTTGCGACAAGTGCAAGCAGCCGGTTCAGCAGCATCACGCTTGCAAGAACTGCGGTTTTTACCGCGGTCGCGCCGTGGTCGACAAGACCCGCGACACCGTCCGCCTTGCCAAGCGCATCGCTTCCAAGCGCCCGGTTGCCGCCAAGGCCGCCCCGAAGGCTGAGAAGGCCGAGAAGGCAGCCAAGCCAGCGAAGGCGTCCAAGGTTGCAAAGGCCGATGACCATGAGGACCACACGGGCCACGACCACGCATAATGATTCCAAAGGCATGGCGAAAGCTGTGCCTTTTGAGGTATACTATCCTTAACCTTCGTTCCTTACGCCCTTTCGATATGTCCAACCGCCACCTGGCCCGAACCATCGCCATGCAGTCGCTGTACCAGTGGGATTTCCTTGGACAGGACGACGCGCGCCTCCCGGAAGTGATTGCCTTCAATCGCTCGGAGTTTGCGCCCGACTTTGACGATGGCGGGTTCGTGGAGAGCCTGGTGGAGGAAACCCTGAAGAACCGACCGGCCATCGACGGCATCATCACGCAGTTCGCGCCGGACTGGCCGCTCGACTCGATCACCATCATCGACCGCAACATTCTGCGCCTCGGCTGCTATGAGCTGAAGTTTTCGGAAACCGTCCCGAGCAAGGTGGCCATCAACGAGGCGATCGAGCTTGCGAAGAGCTTCGGCGGGGAAGCCAGCGGCCGTTTTGTGAACGGCGTCCTTGGCGCCATCTACAAGGACATGATCGCAAAGAACGAGCTGAAGGAGGCGGATAAAGTTGTTAAAGAAAAGAAACAAGATTCAAGAATTCAAGAAACAGGGAAGTCTCAAGAGTAAAGGCACAGTAAAATTTAATTGTTAACCTGAAATTTTCCTGCCTCTTGATTATTGCCTCTTTCCATCCCTCTATGCCCCCAATCGAGAAACTCGAACAAACGCTCGGCGTGTCGTTTCTGAACAAGGACACGCTGCGCCAGGCGCTTGTTCACCGGTCGTATCTGAACGAACATCCCGACTTCGCGCTCGGTCACAACGAGCGCCTCGAGTTTTTGGGCGACGCGGTCGTCGAGCTCGTGGTCACCGAACACCTCTATCACAACTACGAGAACCCGGAGGGTGACCTCACCAACTGGCGCGCCAGCCTCGTGAACGCCGACATGATGGCCGGCATCTGCGAGTCGCTCGGGGTCGACGACTACCTGTACCTGTCGCGCGGAGAATCCAAAGACGCCAAGTCCAAGGCCCGCCGCTACATCCTCGCCAACGCCTTCGAGGCGATCATCGGCGCGATCTATCTCGACAGAGGTTGGGAGGAGGCCAAGCAGTTCATCCTCCGCACGGTTGTCTCCAAGCTGCCGTCGATCCTCGAGGACCGCTCGTACGTCGATCCGAAGAGCCGCTTCCAGGAAGCCGCGCAGGAAAAGACGGGCATCACGCCAAGCTATCGCGTGCTCTCGGAAGAAGGTCCGGACCATGCCAAGATCTTCCAGGTTGGAATCTATCTCGACAAGGAGCAGGTGGCGGTAGGGACGGGAACGAGCAAGCAGGAAGCTCAGGTCGCGGCAGCCGCGGCAGGGGTGAAGGTGAAGGGATGGTAAATTGATGGACAAAAAATCACCCAGGAAATCCTGGGTGATTTTTGGTGCGGACGGAGGGACTTGAACCCCCGACATCCTGGTTCGAAGCCAGGCACTCTATCCAGCTGAGCTACGTCCGCGCAAGCTACGGCCTCAGAAAATATGAAATCTGCCGTTTCACGACTCCGGTCCTCGTCGTTCAACGACATCTTACACATTTTCTGAGGCCTCGCGACGCGATCATACCCGTTTTCTTGACAGGGGTCAACTGTCCTGGCATACTTCTGGCACATTTATCCCGGACGAAATACGCCTATGCGCGCGTAGCTCAGGGGTAGAGCAGGTGGCTCTTAACCACTTGGTCGGGGGTTCAAATCCCTCCGCGCGCACCAAAACGACCTCTCGTTGAGAGGTCGTTTTGTTTGCGTCGAGGATTGACGGATCGCTCGAAACCCGGTATAGTCCGCGTTCATCGGAGTTCATTTGAGTCACTTCGTCTTTCTCCTCCTCGCCTGCCTCATTGCCGCCGGCTCGTCCCTCTACTACCTGCGGACGATCCGCGCGGGGCTGACGAAGCCGTCGCGGTCGAGCTACTGGATCTGGTTCGGCCTCGGCGTTCTGATCTTTCCGTCGTACGTGCTGTCGGGCGGGGAGAACTGGCCGCTCAACGCGGTCAACACGGTCTTCTGCGGAGCGATCGCGTACCACTCGATTCGATACGGCGAGGGAGGATCGCTGTCGAAGTGGGACTGGCTGGCCGTCGTCATCGCGCTGCTGACCATTCCCGCCTGGATCGCGCTTGCCGTTACGCTGCCTACCAAGGAGGAGGCGTCCCTCCCCGTGTTCGTGGTCCAGATGATCGCCGACGTGTTCGCCTCGTTCGTCATCTACGAGAAGGCGTGGAACCGTCCGGAAAACGAGGACAAGACCGCGTGGTTCCTCTCCGTCGTCGCGTTCATGTTCAACTCGCTCGCCGTCACGGACTGGAACGTCCAGAACCTGTTCATCAACGGCTGGATGGGCGGAACCGCGGTTGCGATCACGGTCATCCTCTATGTCCGCCCGCATTCGACCCCGGTGCCCGACGAAACCCCGATCGCCGCTCTCGAGACCTAGCCGGTCTCTTTTTCTTTTACCCGCCTCTTGACACAATGTATAACTTATTTTACATTATGAATGTAAGATATCTTTTACACCCCGCATGTCCGAAATCCAATCAAAATTGAAAGACTTTCGCGCCAAGCTCGACCTCACCCAGGAGGAGCTGGCCCAGAAGCTTGGCGTCACCCGCCAGACGATCATTGCGCTCGAGCAGGCGAAGTACCAGCCGTCGCTGGAGCTGGCGTGGCGGTGCTCGAGGCTGTTCAGGGTGCCGATCGAGGACGTGTTCTCATTCATCAACTAACGTTATGCTCAAGAAATTCCTCTGGTTTTCCCGCCATCCCGCCGACGAGCGGGAAGCCGTCATTCTGTCTGCCGCCTATCAACGCGCCCTTACGGCCACCTGGGCCGGGCTCGGGTTGTTCCTGTTTTTCGTCTCGCCCCTGAGCGGGGTGATGCGTTCCGTTGGTCTCGACCATGCCGTCGTGCTTCTCGAAGCCGTGCTGTTTGCCAGCATGTTTGCGGGATGGACCGCGGTGCGCCGCGAGCACCTGGAGTTCGTGCCCGTTTCGCATAAAGGACGCCTTGCCTTTTGGAACCTGGCCCTTATCTGGCTCGCCGCGACGTTCGCGGGAATGCTGCCGATTTTTGTCGCTCCGCGATTGTTCTATGTTTCCATCTTTGGCGTGTTCGTCGTTTACGTGTTGAGCGCCATGGTTTGGGCTGCTAACTGGACGAAGTCATACACGCTTCACAGTCGGATCCTCGCGACGTTCCTGCTCCCGTTCCAGACGGTCGGCTTCCTGCTCGAACCGAAGGCCGGTCTTGCGCGGCGAATGCTGCTCACGTTGGTCTTGACGGTCGGCGTCATCGGCGTTCCGCTGGCAATCTGGGTTCCATTCATGAACAACGTCGCCTCGGCCAGTGGATTTTCCGGGCCGATCGTTCCTGGCATCGGGGACGGCCTCGGGTTTCATCCGATCATCGCGGATTATCGCCTGGTCGGCGGGTTGCAGGAGGGGGATATCGTCGAGTTCGGGAGCTATTATCCGGAGTCGAACGTCAAAATGCAGATGCATGATAACTTCCTCTATGGCCGCGTGAACTCGATTACCGGAGATTCCGTTTCGGTGGAAGTCGAGGACGCGCACGGCACGTCGAGCGACGGGCGCGAACCGGATATCATTCGGATTATCGACGATCATCACACGCAAGAGGTTTCTCGCGGGGATATCTTTGCCAAGGTGATCCTCGATGCGCCGCTGTCACACTGGCTGTATCGGTAATAAAAAATCGACCCTGAGCAGGGTCGAAGGGTCGATGAGACTCAGTTCCGCGGATCGATGACGATCGGGAGCGGGGCTGGCGGGCCGCGGTCGTAGACGGTTCGGGGCGGCGGTGCTGGCGGGTCCGTCGAGACCGGCCCGAGCGAGAAGCCCGACGTGGCGAACATCGTGGCGACGAGGTCGTCGCGCGGATGGTCCCACGGGCGGGTGAGCTGGAGGGAGAGGAGGAACGGGATGGCGATCATGGGGTGCCTACGTAGAGGGTGGAAGGGTCGCTCGGAAGCGGCGCGAGCGTGTTCGCGTGGAACACATAGTCGCTGAACGACTGCGTGGACGGCGCGGCGACTGCATACGGGCCCTGCTCGTTCCATGGCTCGCCGGACCGGTACAGGCGCAGCTCCGAGATGGTCGCCGACCGGATTCCCGGCATGTAGTCGAAGTAAACGGGCGTCCCGTCGCTGCCGGGAACGAGTCCGAGGCGCGCGTCCCCGCATCGGAACGGCGTGGCGTCGAAGGCCGTCAGCTCGGCCTGCGCGTCCACGCCGTTGCGGTCGGTCTTGTAGAGAAAGACCAGCCGGTTCGGCGAGGCGGGAGAGTCCGCGGCAATGACGGCGCAGACCCGGACGGTCACGAGCTCGAGGCGGGTCGGAACGGCGTCGGCCGGTCCGACCTCGATATCTGGGTTTTCCACGGCGCTTGCCGTGCACGAAAGAAGGGAAAGAAAGAGCATGGAGGCCTCCGTCGGACGACTTTACCGACTGTTTCAGGGGTTGGCAAGAACCCGCGCATTTGCTACGATCTGCCCATTATGGCTGACAAAAAAATCACGACGCGGCAGGAGGATTATAACCAGTGGTATCTCGATATTATCGAGGCTGCCGACCTTGCCGAGCATTCGCCCGTCAAAGGCTGCATGGTCATCAAGCCGTACGGCTACGCCATCTGGGAGATGATGCAGAAGGTGCTCGACGCCAAGTTCAAGGCGCGCGACGTGGAGAACGCGTACTTCCCGCTGTTCGTTCCGAAGTCGTTTTTGGAAAAGGAGGAAGGCCACGCCGAGGGGTTCGCGAAGGAGTGCGCGATCGTGACGCACCACCGGCTCAAGGCCGACCCGAAGAATCCGGGCAAGCTGATTGCCGATCCGGAGGCGAAGCTCGACGAGGAACTTGTGGTCCGTCCGACGTCCGAGACGATCATGTACGCGACGTTCAAGAACTGGATCCACTCGTACCGCGACCTGCCGCTTCTCATCAACCAGTGGGCCAACGTCGTCCGCTGGGAAATGCGCACGCGATTGTTTTTGCGGACGACCGAGTTTTTGTGGCAGGAAGGACACACGGTCCATTCGACGGGCGAGGAGGCCGACGCGTTCGCGAGGACGATGCTGGACGAGTACGTCTCGTTCGCGCAGGACTGGCTTGCCGTTCCGGTCGTGCCGGGACAGAAGACCGAGAGCGAGAAGTTCGCCGGCGCACACACGACGTACTGCGTCGAGGCGATGATGCAGGACGGGAAGGCGCTGCAGTTCGGGACGTCGCACTTCCTCGGGCAGAACTTCGCGAAGGCGTTCGACGTAAAGTTTACCGACGACAAGAACGAGATGCAGTTCGGCTGGCAGACCAGCTGGGGCGTGTCCACGCGCATGATCGGCGGGCTCATCATGACGCACTCCGACGACAAGGGGATGGTCGTTCCGCCAATGATCGCGCCGATCCAGGTCGTCGTCATCCCGCTCTGGTTCAAGCCGGAGCAGAAGGACGAGGTGCTTGGCGCGGCCGAGGAGCTGGCGGAGAAGCTGTTGGCCGTCGGGATCCGCGTGAAGACGGACAAGCGCGAGCTGCGTCCGGGAGAGAAGATTTTCTCCTGGGAGAAGAAGGGCGTGCCGGTGCGCATCGAGCTCGGGCCGAAGGACCTTGCGGCCGGGACGGGCGTCGTCGCGCGCCGCGACGGGGGAGAGAAGGTCTCCGTCGCGCTCGGCGACATGGAGGCGCAGATTCCGGAGCTGCTCGTCGAGATTCAAAAAGCGCTGTTCGACAAGGCGAACGCGATGCGCGAGACGCGGACGGTTTCCGCGAACACGTGGGCCGAGTTCACGGGGGCCATCGAGGCCGGCAACTTTGTCCTCGCGCACTGGGACGGCGACGCGGAGACGGAGAAGCAGATCAAGACGGAGTCGGGCGCCACGATCCGCTGCCTCCCGTTCAACCAGCCGAACGAGGAAGGGACGTGCGTCAAATCGGGCAAGCCGTCGTCGCGCCGCGTACTCTTTGCGGCCTCCTATTAATTTCAACCCTATGAAAAAACTCCTCATCGCCGCCACGCTCCTGGCCCTTCTGGGCTTTGGGTGCGCGAAGGCTCCGGCCGCGACGAACGTCGCGATTCCCGAGGGCGGGAAGGCATATGACAACGCGCAGTATGGCATCTCGCTCGCGCTTCCGAAGGACGTGGAGATGCACAGTCGCGAGGACGCGGTTCGCAAGACGAAGTATCTCGGGCTCGACGTCGATTTCTTCGCCTCGCTCCGCGACCTTGTGCGCGACGTCAAGCCGACGAACCTCGCGTTCCTCTATGCCGTTCCAAAGCTGTCCACGGACGACTTCGCGAAGGCGCTCGAGGCGAGCAACGCGGACGGGGCAGTGAAGGTGAAGGCGACCGAGGACCTGACGATCAACGGGGTCGCCATGAAGAGGATTACGAGCACGACCGAGATGGGCGAGGACAAGGTCCATTATCTCTTCGACGCGAAGGACTGGACGATCATCGTCTCGGAGTTCATCGGCGAGAACGAGGAGTTCGAACCGATCCTCGGGACGATATCGGTGAAGTAATAAAAAGACCCCGCCGAGAGATTGGCGGGGTTTACGTTTGCCGAGGCTTGCCGCAGGTGCCGCAGAACTTGTGCCCGCGGTCGAGGCCGGTGCCGCAGTGGCAGAGGATCGCTGGTTCTGGTCTGCCGGAGATGGGGAGGCGGCAGTAGGGGCAGACTTTGAACGTTGGGTCGAGCTGCTTGTGGCAGCCGGAGCAGCGGTGGGTCGGCTGGGACTCGTTGGCGACCGTCGCGACCTCGGTGGCACACTGGGGGCAGCAGCCGTAGTCGGGCTTGAGCGGCGCGGCGCACTGGACGCAGAACGCGGCTCGCTTGGCGGACGACGGGCGGTCGCGGACGAGTTGGACTTCCGTCGGGCGGACGTACGGGGCGGTGGACGATGAGTAGCCGCCGCTAAAGCGCTTCCAAGCCATGGTGCCTCCAAACGTGGTGGGGATCGGCTCCGCACTGGTGGCAGAACCGGTAGGTGGGATCCGAGAACGTTCGCTGTCCGCATGCCGGACAGAAGTCCGTTCCCGGGGAGAACCGGCCGACTGCGTCGGACCAGTGTTGGACGGTGACGAGTCCTTCGTCCTCTCGCCACGCGCGCATGATTTCCTCCTCGGTCATGCGCGGCGTCAGCAGCGCGAGCTCGTCGTCTCCGTCGACGATCGAGCGGTCGATCGCCTTCGCGACGAGCGCGACCTCGAGGGCCGAGGTTCCGACGCCGATGGTCGGCAGGTCGCCGGGTGACCAGTCGATGCCGAGGATCGCGCGACGACGGCCGTCGAGCGGGACTAAAGTCCCTGTGAAGAGCACCCACCGGACGAACCCGCCGAAGCCGACGGGGGCGTCGCGGTCGTAGCAGCGGGGCGTCGGGTCGACGTTGCCGAACGGCTGGATGAGCGTGCCGTGCAGTCCCGAGAGGGAATCGTCGCCCTTCGCGATCGCGGTGATGCCGCGGCACGGATGCGTGACGCCCTTGCGGAATTCGCATCTGACCCAGCGGCACGTCGCGGCCTCGTCTGGGCGCATCAGCGACGCGTCCATTACAGCCATCCGATCCTCCACAGGATCACGCGCACCGTGAGGTGGCACATCTGGTCGAGCCAGACGGACGGGATGACGCGGACGCCGAGGAAGTCGCGGCCCTTCAGCCGGTCGATGACGAAGTGTGTGGTCGCGTCCGCCACGATTCCCTGGGGTGTCGGGTGGTAGCCGAGCAGCCGCATGAACAGGAGCATCGTGGAGACGTACACGAACACGTGGTAGCTGAGCACCTCGTACCATCGGGTGACGATGGCGGCCGTGCCGTCCGCGCGCGCGACGATCATGTCCTTGGCCTTGAACTCGGCCATCCAGGCGCTCTGAAAGCCGAAGTCACCGACGAAGTGGGAGGCGAGGAGGACGAAGAGACGATCCATGGGAAACCTCGGGTATGGGTTGTGAATTGTCGAAAGATCTATGCTCACCATACGCCGTCCAGAAAATGCTCCCAGAGCGAGTGTCTAGATTTTCGACGACACATTGCCATTTCCTATCTTCGTGATAGCCTGATACTCATATGCGTATGGATTACCCCAAACATGTTCGCGACGCGCTCGTGGCCTACGGCTTCGACGAGAAGGAGTCGCAGACATATCTCGCCGGCCTGGAGATCGGTTCCGCGTCGGTGCTCGAACTCTCGCGCAAGTCTGGCCTTCCGCGTACGACGCTGTATCCGATCCTCGAGCAGTTCTGCCGTCGCGGATTTTTCAGCGTTCGCATGGTAAAGGGAAAGACCCAGTACGTGGCCGAGCCGCCGGCGACGTTTCTCAAGAAGCTCGAGGACCGCGAGAAGACCTTCCGCGACATCCTGCCCGACCTCGAGTCGCTGCGGTCGACGGAAGGGGAGGCGGTGGGCGTCACCATGTTCGAGGGGTCCGACGGGTTCCGCCAGTTCTGGCAGAAGCTGTTCCGCTCGGGAGTGAAGGACTACTGTCTCCTGACGAGCGCCTCGGGGCTCCGTGAATACGTCCATGAGGAATACCTCATCAAGCACGTCATCGCGACGCGGCTCAAGCTCGGCATCAAGAGCCGCCAGTTGCTCCCCGAGAATTCCGCGACCAAGAAGGTCGTCGCGACGGACCCGCAGCAGCTCCGCGAGTCGCGTTACCTGCCAGCCGACGCGAAGCTCCCTGCGACGGTCCTGATCTTCGGCAGCGAGGTCGCGTTCATCACGACGCGCAAGGAGAACTCGGTCATCCTCGTCGCGAGCGGCGACATCGCGGTGACGTTGAGAACGGCGTTTGAGATGATGTGGATGGGGGCGAAGAAGGCTGCATGAAAAAAAAGACACGACTCGCTCGAGCCGTGCCTTTTTGATTTATGCGACGACCGCCTTCTTCTTGAGCGCGTCCTTCAATGCCTTTCCCGCCTTGAACTTCGGAACCGTGACCGATGGAATCTGAATCTTCTCCGTCGGCCTCTGCGGGTTCACGCCCATGCGGCCCTGGCGGACGCGGGCGGAGAAGGTGCCGAAGCCCGCGATGGTAACTTCTTGGGCGTTGACGAGCGCGGCGGTGACGATGTCCTCAAACGCCTCGATGACGTCCTCGCCGATTTTCTTCGAGAGACCCAGGCGTTCGGCAATGCGGGATGAGAGCTCAGCTTTGTTCATATGAGAAAGGGTTACGAACCTACGAACTGGCTACGAACCTACCAAAAACAAATTAACACATTAATTATAGCAACTCTAGCCAAAAACAACAGGCGGGGTCAATCGACTCCGCCCGTTTTGTAGCCATTTCGTAGATTCGTATCCACTTTCTCTACCTCGCGTACTCGACCACCCGCGTCTGCCGAATCACCGTCACCCGAACCTCTCCCGGATAGTTCAATTCCGCCTCGATCTTGTTGGCGATGTCGCGGGCGAGCTTGTAGGCGGTGAGGTCGTCGATCTTTTCCGGGGTGACGAACACGCGCACCTCGCGGCCGGCCTGGATGGCGTACACCTTTTCCACGCCGTCGAAGCTGCCGGCCGTGCGCTCGAGCTCCTCCATGCGCTGGACGAACTGCTCGTAGCTGGCCTTGCGCGCGCCCGGGCGGGACCCGGAAATCGCGTCCGCGGCCTTCACGATGGCGCCCTCGATGGTGCGCGGCTTGTCCTCGTGGTGGGCGACGCTCTGGTAGGCGATCTCCTCCGGGAAGCCGAACTTGCGCATGATGTTGTATCCGATCTCCGGGTGCGCGCCGGCCATGTCGTGGTCGACCGCCTTGCCGATGTCGTGGAACAGCCCGCCTTTCTTACAGATGAATACGTCGGCTCCGATCTCCTCGGCCATCATCATGGAGAGCTGGGCGACCTCGATAGAGTGCTGGAGCGCATTCTGGCCGTAGGACGTGCGGAACTTCATGCGGCCGAGGATGCTCACCAGCTTCGGGTCGATGGAACCGACCGGGAGCCCGACCGTCACGAGCGCTTCCTCTCCGGCCTTGCGGATCTCGGTGGCGAGCTCCTTCTTCGCCTCGGTCACGGCCTCCTCGATGCGGGCCGGGTGGATGCGGCCGTCCTTGATGAGCGCCTCGAGCGCGCGCTTGGCCACCTGGCGGCGGATGGGGGAGAACCCGCTGATCGTGATCGCGCCCGGTGTGTCGTCCACGATGATCTCCGTTCCGGTCTCCATCTCGATCGCCTTGATGTTGCGCCCTTCCTTGCCGATGATGCGGCCCTTCATGTCGTCGCTCGGGAGGATGACCGCGGTGGTTGTCGTCTCGACGCACTGGCTGGACGCGAAGCGGGTGATGGCGAGCGACAGCAGCTTGCGGCTCTGCTTCTCAATCTCCTCCTCCTCGACCTGCTCGCACTTGCGAAGCCGGGACATCAGCGCCTCGGACGAGGTCTTCTCGACCTCCGTGAGCAGACGCGTCTCGGCCTCTTCCGTCGAGAGCTTGGCAATCTCCTGCAGCTTTGCGCTCTGCTCCTCCTTGATCCCCTGGATCTGAACCTTCATGTCGTCCACCTGCTTCGTCTTTTCCTCCAGCTTGTTCTTTCTGTCCTCCACCTCCATCAGCTTGGTGTCGAACATCGTCTCGCGCTTCTCCAGGCGCTTCTGCATCTCCGACAGCTCCTGCCTCCGCGCCGATTCCTCACGCTTGGAGTCCTCGATCGTGCGCAGCGAGCGCTCCTTGGCCTCCATCACGATCTCCTGCTGCTTGGTCTTCGCCTCGTTCAGAACCTCCTGCGATTTCTCCTTCGCCTCGGCGAGGATCTTCTCGGCCCGACCTTCCGCGTCGCCAATCGACCGTGCCGCGACCTTCTTTCGGATCACGTACCCAGCCCCGCCGCCGAGCAGAAGGCTCACGACGAACGTCAGCAAATAATTCAACATAAAACTTCTCGAGATTACTCATCCCCAGAAGATACAGCCGCCAAATTCCGGTTACGTCAATGAGTGCCGTTTCAGTTGAAACGGAGAAATGACGAGAGAAATTGACGAAATCAAGCGAGAAATCATAGGGGAACGCCTGCAACTGTAGCTCTGAAGGGTTCGATTTACCCTTTGACTGTAGCAGATGCGCCAACCCTTGACAAGACACTTTCCACCGGAAGCAAGGCCGCCTCGACCGTCTCCGGCGTCAGCGTTTTCAGCGGGATCGCCTCCTCGATGCGGAACGGACCGACGGACGTCCGACGCAATTCCTGGACGTACCCGCCGACCCCAAGCTTCGCCCCGAGGTCGCGGGCGAGGGAACGGATATAGGTCCCGGTTGAGCAGGCGATGCGGACATGAAGACTCCCATCCCGCACAAGTTCCCCCTCCTCATAGGGAGGAGGGGACAGGGGTGGTCGTCGCGCCTCGTCGACGATCTCGAACTTATAAACCGTCACCTCCCGAGCCTTCGCCACCATCGGCTTGCCCTCCCGCGCCGCCTCGTACATCTTCTTTCCGCCGATCTTGATGGCAGAGTAGTTGGGTGGAATTTGGGAGATCGGTCCGGTAAGCTCGGCAATAGCCGAACGAATAGAATTCAGAGGGACTTTAGTCCCGTCCCCGTCGAGTAGAACGTGGCCGTCGCCACCAGTCGACGGAATTCCCGACGGCTCTCCTGCGGGAACGCCACTGAAGTGGCTCTGAATTCTTGGGGTGATCATCCCCGTACGGTCGTCCGTATCGCTCGTTGCCCCCAGCAAAAACTCCGCCTCGTACTCCTTCCCCAATCCCACCAGCTTCGGAAACTCCCGCGTCGCCACCCGCCCGACGCCGACGACTAACAACCCCGTCGCAAACGGATCCAGCGTCCCGGCATGCCCCACGCGCTTTTCGCCGGTGAGACGGCGGACCCGGGCGACCACGTCGTGGGAGGTCATGCCGTCGGGTTTGTCGATGAGGAGGAAGCCGATCATAGGGAGAAGTGACGGAGTGATGAAGTCGCGGAGTGATGGAGGGAATGGTAGCACAGGGCGTCGTGTTGACGAATATAGTGAATTCTGATATAATAATGCAAAGAGTAATCACATTATTTATGTCACAAGTTGTAACCATCACCAGCCAGGGCCAGCTGACGATTCCGCGGGCAATCCGGCGGCTGTTTCAGATGACCGGGTCCACGAAAGCCGACCTTCGGATGGAGGACGGTCGGATTATCGTTGAGCCGAAGACGGGGTTTTGGTCGCTTGCAGGTTCACTCAAGTCCAAAACGAGGCTTACGGATGACCAGTTGAATGCCGCGCGCGCCACGTTTGAGACAAACTGGGCTAGAAACGATTGATATGGCATCGTACATTGTGGACACGAACATCCTCGTTCGTTTTTTGACCGATGACCGCGGCGAGCAACTCGCTGAAATTAAGACGCTGTTTTCCCAGGCGGAAAAAGGCGAGCATTCTCTGACGATCACGCCATTGATCGTCGCGGAAACTGTCTACGTGCTCCGGTCCGTTTATCAGAAAACTCCTAAGGAAATTTCGGATTCGCTTCAAATCATGCTGAGCCAGCGGTGGATCAAGGTCGAGGAACGCCAGATTTTGCTTGCGACCCTCGCTTTGACTGCTGCGGGAACCCATTTTGTTGACGCGTATCTTGCCATCCGCGCGAAGAATGACGCGACCGAGGTTTTTACATTCGACAGGAAGCTGAAGCGGTTGGCGGCTGGGAAATAATCCGGCAGGTTCCGGTCGTTAGGTCTCCGTGTATGTCGTTTCCCCACATCGTTCAAAACCCCGCCATCCTGGGCGGAAAGCCGATTATTGCCGGAACGAGGATTTCGGTTGAGCTCATATTGGAATTGATCGCCGTTGGTCAAACGTTGGAGGACATTTTAGAAGGTTATCCTTCGCTGACGGAAACGCATATCAACGAGGCGATATCTTGGGGAATTAGGCTGACGGACAAGCCGAGTCTTGCAGGGACATTGAAGGGTCGTCTGCCCAAGGATGCTGTCGGATGGCAACGGAAGATTCGGAAGGAATGGGATCGATAAGATCAATATTTTCAAACAAATCCACCCATATCCATTGACAAAACACCCATTTTCTGCTATTATTTTCCCTCGACCCCGGCCGCCTAACGCCCAACCCTGAGCGCTAGCCGGCCGCGATTGAGCGGTTTCAATAAAACCCCGTGACGATGTCCGAGAGGACGGTCACAATTCCAAAAGGAGGACAGACAGCAATGTCCACGTCCGAAATCGAAGAGAAGAAGAAGTCAGACTGGAGCGCCCTCGACCTTGCCAGCAAGGTGCTTCGCGCCTGGGAGTCCATCGGCGGAACCCGTGCGGACATCAACTATCTGGCGGAGCACCTCGATGTCCTTCGTGACATCGTCGGCATCTTGCGCGGCACCCACGTGGTCACGCGCAAGGCGTTCCCCACCTGGCGCACCGTCCGCCGCGGCGTCTACAGGTCGCTCGACGCGTACCTGGCGGCCGCCGAGGTGAAGGGTCACAAGATTGGGACATACGCGTCTCAGATCCTCGCGAAGATCGCGTGGGCGCAGGAGGAAATCGTCGACGAGCTCGTGCTCGCCTCGGGCAGGGACCTCGGCCTGGCCGACGGCTACACCGTCGCGGATGGCGACGTGGCCGCAGCGACGTTCGGCCTCTACCCGTGCGAGGCCGAGGCTGCCGTCGCGTTCCGAGACCAGTACCTCGACCAGCCGCTGAACGAGTGGCTCCCGTTCGCCATGAAGGCGGTCGCGGACTCCGACCTGAGCCTCCAGGTGTTCTACGTCGCACGGGACTCGGGCGGCCTCTGGCTCCTCGCGAACTACGAGGACGCCGACTTCAGGTACGCTGCGGATACCGTGCGCGTGTGGTCCCGCCGGCCTCCCGTTTCCGCGCCCGCCGCAAGCGTCTGAGCCCTCAGGGCTAAGTCACTCAGGCTTCATGCCTCAGTCACTTAGCCCTTTTTCTTTTTTTCGGTAAACTGGTCGTGGAAGTAGGCGAATCTGTCGGCGATCACGGTTGCCGGCTGCCGAACCCAGCATCCGTCCGTTCGGATCGCGCACGGCTATGGCTAGGCGCGGAGTAGCGGACGAACTATAAAAACGAAGATGCTTGGCGCCGCCGGCTAGGTGATATTGAGATCACGAATGCGATTCAGCCCGAAGAACAACGCGACCGTCCCGCTCGCTAGCAAGCGGGACGGTCGGGCGACGGGCGGTGTTCCGGACGGCTGGTGGCGCGCGGTCGCGGACTCCGACCTGAACCTCCAGGTGTTCAACGTCGAACGGAACTCGGACGGCCTCTGGCTCAACACGAACTACGAGGACGCCGACAACAGGTACGATGCGGATACCGTGCGCGTGTGGTCCCGCCGGCCTCCCGTTTCCGCGCCCGCCGCA
>JBAXQK010000011.1:0-30129 GCA_037131775.1 Candidatus Uhrbacteria bacterium | reverse complement strand
GGGCTGGAGAAAAGAGTCCTACGTCGCTCTGTGAGCCAGAGCTTCGGAGGACAAGTGATCCGAGCCGGATCACGGGGCGTGGCAGACCAGACCTTCCGGGCCGTCAGTGATCACGCCGTGGCAGTTGCTGCGCCGCATGTCCTCGAAGGCCGCGTCGACCATCTCCTTGCGCTGGTCGGGCGTGAACAGCGGGGACGGGAGCGCGAGGAGCCAGACGTGCGGGCGAATGGAGAGATATTCGAACTGGAACTCGGCGTTGACGTGGCGTTCCGGCTGCCGAATCTGGCCGATCCATCCCAGCACGCTGTCGCTGTGGACGCAGTACGGGTTGCGACGCCGCGCCCAGTCGGGAGGGATGAGATAGAAGGAACGGTTCAGTTCCGTGCTGATCTTGTGGGGAAACGTCGCGTACCAGCGCCGCGTGCCGAGGTGGCACCGCGCGCGATAGTCGAGCGTGAGCAGCGGCTGCGTGGAGCGGAACGCCTCGATGGTCTTCGGGACCGTGCGTCCCGCGCGGACCGGCTCGACGTAGGTTCGAAACAGCCGTTCCCATTCGTCCACGGCGGACGGCGCAAGGGGAAAGCGCATGACCGTCGGGCTGTTGAGCGTCTCCGCGAGCGAGCCGCGATGGATTTCCCCGTCCGTTCCCGGGCCGGCCTCGAACAGGATTCCCGGTGCGCCCGACGTGCAGAACGCCTCGAGGACCATCGCGTCGAACATCGGGGAAAGCACGCGCGGATCCGTCTCGGACCCGCGGAACAGGATGTCGCCGCCGATGTCCACGAGCACCACGAAGTCGTGGGACTTCGCGAGCCGGCGGAATGCCCGCGTCAGGCCGTTCGTCCCTTCCGTGAGCGACAGGCCATAGATCTGGCCGATCCTCATCTCGAGTTCGGCGGAGGCAAGCGCCGCCACCGTTCGCTCGACCATGGGCGACTCGATCCTGTCGACGCGGCACGGGACGATCCGGCGAATGTCGCGGTCCGGGACGGAGAAGACCTGCGGGCAGTCCGTCGGTTCCAATCCGTCGAACCGGTGGAACGGGCTGAGCACGCCCGCGACGGAGCACGACTTCCATTCGATTCCCGCCGCGCGGAGCGAAAGCATCGCGAGCGTCGTCGAAAAGATGTCGTTTCCCCCGCCGGTACCGACGAACAGGACGTTCTTGAAGCGTGGCATTCAATCTCCTTCGATCCAGGCGCCGAGGGATTCGGCGGCTGGAGAAAAGGGTCCTCCGACGCTCTTGAGCGGGAGCTATGGAGGACAAGCCGAGGAGGAGTCACTCCTCGCGGATGATTGCGGCGATGGCGGAGCGAAGGGAAAGGATCTCGAACGGGGCACGATCGACGAGCCGGGTCGCGGACGGGTGCGAGTCGGTGACGATCACGCGGGAGAACGGGAAGTCGGGGATGAACAGTGTTTCCGACTCGCCGGGGCCGACGAAGTGCGTGGCGAACCCGATCACGTCCCTGGCGCCTTCCTCGCGCGCGACGCGGCCGGCTCCGATCAGCGTTCCTCCGCGCTCGATCAGATCGTCGACGACCACGACCTTTCGGCCGCGGAGCTCGCCGGAGACCAGCTTTACGATTCGCTCGTCGCCGGTTCCGCGCACCTTCGCGCAGAACGCCTTCTCGAACTCCGGGAAGTCGTCCCCGAAGCGCTTCTGGCCGCCGTCGTCCGTGAACAGGACCACGGTCTCGTCCCGATCGAACCCGAGCTCGCGCAGCCTGTTCTTGAGAAGCGGGATCGCGGTCTCGAGACGAACGAGGACCGTGTCGTCGAAGTAGAACTGGATTCCGGTCTGGTGGATGTCGTAGAACACGAACTCCGCCATTCCGCCGATCCGGCACGCGGGCGTGGCCGACAGCTGCCGCGCGTACGTTTTCGCCGTGGCGATCTCGCCGGGCCTGCGCACGCGTTCCATCGTGCCTGGAAAGAACGGGGCGACCACGCGGAGTGTCCGGGCACCGAAGCGCGGGATCGCCCAGATGATGCCGGTCTGCCGCTCGATCGCGTCGGGCGAGTGGAACGAGGCGAGGAAACAGACGTCCCTCCCGCGCAGCGCGGTCTGGATCCTCTGGTCCGGAAACCCGTCCGGGAACCGCCGGTCCCACGCGAGGACCTCCACGTCCACGAGGTAGGACGCCTTCCGTTTGATCTCCGTCGCCATCGCCTCCGTCTCGGGGGTCGCAAGCAGGAGCAGTCGGTTCAAATGAGCCATGGTCTTCACCTCGAGGCAGCGAACGCGGAATGCGGTCGTTGCCTGGAGAAAAGGATCCTCCGGGGAGGATCAGACGCGGCACTCGGCGGCGTAGGTGGTGAGGTAGTTGAAGATGCGCTTGTAGCGCTCGATGTCCTCGGGGGAACCCATCGCCTTCTCGATGTTGTCCGACAGCTTCACCGTCTTGCACCACGGCGAGTCGGCGTTCAAGCGCGCGGCCAGGACCTTGATGACGATCGAGATCGCGCTGAGGCCGAGGTCGTTCGTGAGCAACGTGCCCCAGCCGAAACTCGTCTTGATCTGTCCCTCGAACTCGAGCCACAGCCGGACGATCATCCCCATGTCGAGGCCGTCGCTGAAGATCAGCAGCTTGTCGACGGGGTTGATGCCGTGCCTGCGGTAGAACTCCAGGGCCTTGTGGCCGAACGCGATCGGGTCGCCGGAATCCTGACGCAGCCCCTTCCACTCCTCGGCCTGCTTGGCCGTGAAGTCTCGGAAGAAGAAGTCACTTCCGAAGGTGTCGGTGAGCGCGATCGACAGCGTCCAGCCGTATAGGTTCCACCACTCGCGCAGCACGAGGTTGTGGGAGGCGACGAGGCTCTCGTCCGTGGCGGACAGGATGGCCGCGATCACCATGTAGAGCTGGTGCGCATTCGTGCCCATCGGCAGGACGCCGAAGTCCATGGCCGCCTCGGTGTTTGATGTTCCGAGGAACTGGCCGGGAAGCTCGTCGCGCAGGGTCTTCACGACGTAGCGCTGCCACGCGCGGTGGAACCTGCGCCGCGTCCCGAAGTCCGTGAACGTGAGCTTCGGGTATTTCCGGATGGTGCGGATCTTCTCCCACAGCCGGGTGACGCCGGTCGCGATGATGAGGTCGCGTTCCCCGCTGGACATCCCGCGAAGGCGGTTGCGCGTCCGCAGCCCGTTGATGGCCGCAAGCGCCGGTACCTCCCAGCGCATGGCGAACTTCCATTGGCCGGGGAACTGGAGATCGAACTGGCCGTCCTTCACGGAGAGTTCGAACGGCGTCAGCTGAAACGCCTCGAGGTGCCGGATGTACGGCGTGCGGAACATCCGGTCGCCGTACTCGTCCGTGCCGAGGACGTAGTGCAGCTCCGTCCGGGTGAAGCGACGGGCTTGCAGCCGCGTCAGCTCGTCGCCGAGTTCCTTCTCGCTGACCGACTCGGCCAGGCGTTCCTTCGACCGGTTCTTGAGGCCGAGTTTCACCTCGACGTCCGGGTACCGTTCGAGCACGAACTGTCCCATCGTGTCGGTGTAGAAGTCGTCGTCGAGCATTCCGCCGACGACCGGGCCCTCGAGGATCTCCTCGACGAGTCCGCGGTGTGCCATGCACATGTGTGCCTCCTGGAAATGAGCGTTGTCTTCGGTCAGGCTTCCCAACGCGTATCGTGAGAGTCCTGAGAAAAGAGCCGAGACCGCGCGTCTCAGCGGTAGAGGCCGTTGTCGCGGATGTATTCCGCGACGGCGGGAGGGACGAGATGTCCGACGGGCTGGCCGCGGGAGATCAGCTCGCGGATGTCGGTGGAGGAGACCTCGGGGATCGGATCGTCGATGAGCAGGGCGTTGACCGGGAGCCGGACGCAGTCCTCGCCCCTTCCCCCCTCGCGGCGAAGGACGAGGAACGACGCGCTCGCGAACAGCTCCATTCCGTCCTTCCAGGAGGCCTCGATCTCGCAGAGGCCGTGGAATTCGTCGCGGGCCTCGAGCAGGTCCGTTCCGATCACGACGTGCGCGTCTTGCGCGTCGTACTTCCTCCGCATCTGCTCGATGAGGTCCGCGGTGCGGGTGAACTCGGCGTTGTACGCGTCGGAAGCATCGACCGTGACGCCACCATAGGCATCCGGCCTTCTCCTCAGCGAGTTGCAGGCGATCCGGGTCATTGCGACGCGATGGTTCGCCGCGACCAGTCCGCGCTTGCCCGGTTCCGGCCTTCCGCCGCACGGGACGACGATCGTCTCGTCGACGATCCCGGACGAAGAGACGGCGAGGATGCCGGCCACGTGGCCGTTGTGCGACGGGTTTCCCGACAGGCCGAAGATTGCGATGGACCGCACGGCTCACGATCCCCCGATGATCTGGCCGGAGGGGGCGAAGTGGACGCCGGCGTCGATGAGGCGCTTTGCCATGGCGGCGGCTCCGGATTCGCTGATGGCCGGGCAGAGGTCGGTCACGACGATCGTATCGAACTCCTCGTCGAGCGCGTCGAGCGCGGAGAAGCCGAGGCAAACGTCGAACGCAATGCCGAACAGGAAGACGCGCCTCACGCTGCGGGCCCGGAGAAAGTCGCCGAGGCCAGTGGGAACGCCGCCGTTGTCGCGGAACGCGGAATACGAATCGCGTCGCGCGTTCGTGCCCTTGGTCCAGGTGATGGAGGACAGCGACTCGATCTCGTGGACGACGCGCGATTCCTCCGTTCCTTCCAGGGCATGATCGGGCCAGAGCGTCTGCGGCCCGTGCGCGAGTTCCTCGCGCAGCTCATCGATGGAGAACAGGGCGTGCGAGCGGATGCGGTTGAACGGGTTCGCATCGATGTCGGCCGCCGTGAGTCCGTCGAACGGCCGGGCGGACAGGTACGAGCTTGCGAGCGAGATGTGACCGCGCGGATGCAGGTCGCGGGTGCAAATTCGGCGGTCCGACAGGAACCGTCCGAACAAGACGGCGCCGACCGGGACGATCTCGTGTGCATCGGCGACGGCAAGCCCGCCGCCGGGCATGAAGGTCGGCTGCACGTCCACGGCGATGACGGCGGCCGACGGGTCGTCGACGAACACCGAGCCGCTGGTGGTACGAGCGATTGGGGAAAGGATCATTGTGTGCTCCGAGTTGTTCTTCTGCCAAGACGACCACGAAACGTGGCCGGCTTGGATAAAGATCGAACGGGACAATTTCCGCGTTCGAGAGGTTTCTCAGCCGACGAGTCGGTCGGCGAGGGTGATGCACTCCTCAGTCGCGGGGAGGCTCAGCCATTCCTTGGGGAGCGCGTCCTCGCCGTTGAGGAGGCCGACGAGGCCGCCGACGATGGAGGCGTTCGAGTCCGTGTCGCCGCCCGCGTTGATCGCCTCCAGGATGGCGGCGCGCGGGTCGCGGAGGTTGCGGAGGAAGACGCCGATGGAGAACGCGGCGGATTCCCAGCAGAGGGTCGACGTGCCGGTCGTCGCGGCGAGCGACTCGACGGAGTCGAGGACGCCGGGGTCGTCGACGCGGTTGAGCGCGTCGCTGACGGTCCGCCCGCCACTGTGGAAGTGCTCGGAGGTGTAGGCGGCCGATCTGGCGATTGACGCGCCCTCCTTCCGAAGGGTCGCGGTGATTTCATCGACTGTCCTTCCCTGCGCGAGATGGAGCATGACGATGGAGAGGGTCCATGCCACCGAGTACGCCGCGATGGATGCCCTTGGGTCGCCGTGAGTCATCGCGCCGTTTTCAAACACGTCGTCCTGGAGACTGCGGTATCTCTTGTCCCCGCTGGCAAGGCAGGTTCCATCCACGATCGCGCACGGGGCGATCCGCATGAGGACGCCATTGCCCGAGCCGACGCCTTCGCGGAGCGGCGTCGGGACCATCGGGCTGCGTCCGTCGGCGTATCCGCGCAGGAACCGGTCCATCTCGCGGACGGAATTCTTCGTTCCCTTCCCCCACCCGATGCCGCTCGTGCGCAGCAGCTCGTGGGCAAACTCCCGAGCGAGGATCGGGCGAACGTCGTCCGAACGGTAGTTGGCAAAGGCGATGTATGCCCGCGCCGTGGCGGACGTGAGCGCCCAGTCGTCGCTCGGACTTCCGAATGGGAGGTGGCGGACGGACTTGAAGAAGTGGTCCTTGGGAATCGCCGTGGGCCCGGTGACGCCGAGGCCGTTCGTCTCGGCCAGGATTTGCTCCGCCTTCTTGGTCTCCCACGGCAGCCCGATGGCGTCGCCGTACATGATTCCGAGAAAACAACCGCGAACGTGTGATCTGAGTTTGGATCGATCCATGGAGGATTCCTTGAGAGGGGTTCTTCCAAGCCGTCCACCCTGCGTGGACGACTCGGATAAATGCTCAAAGAGTGCCTGATATTAGCGGATTTTTGGGTTTTCGTCAAGGCACGACCGTCGGGTTTTTGAAAAATTGCCTAGCCTTGGCAAAAATCCTCCGCCCTTCGTGTACGGGACGAACGAACGGGGCAAGTTTATGTAAAATATACACGAACAATCGGGCTGGAGAGAGGCGGCCGCGTCGGCCGCCTTCCCCGCGTTTACAGAACCTCGATATATTCCATGCCGCGCCGCTTGAACGCGTACATTTCCGCGGGACGATGCGCTCCGCCGGAGGACTTTTCGCCGGTAGGTTCCACAAGCCTGAGCTCAAGGACCTTGCGGCGGAAGTTGCGCTTGTCGAGCGCGCGACCGAGGATTGTCTCGTACGTTTCCTGGAGCTCCGAAAGGGTGAACGCCTTTGGAAGGAGGCTCCACGCCACGTTCGTGTACTCGAGCTTGGAACGAAGGCGCTCTACCGCGACGGCGACGACCTCCTTGTGGTCGTACGCGAGCGCCGGCAGCTTCCCCGCCGGCCACCATCGCACGTCGGCGTACCGGTCGGTCGTCTGGAGAACGACCTTTTCGCTCGCGACGAGTGCCACGTACGCGACGCTGATGACGCGACCGATCTTGTCGCGCTTCGGATCGTCGAACGTCGCAAGCTGCTCGAGATGCGCCTGCGTTACGCCGGTCTGCGTGATCAGGATCCTTCGTGCCGCCTGCTCGGTGGTCTCGGCCTGCCCGATGATCCCGCCCGGCACGGCCCACTTGTCGGTATACGGAGCCTTCTTCATCTGGATGAGAAGAGCCATGAGCTCCCCGTGCCGCACCGTAAAGATCACGGCGTCCGTGGCGACCTTGATGTCCTGCTCGGTTGGCTGCTTCATAGGAAATGGTGTTTGTGTCTGATGTACACAAAGTAGCACCGTGGAAAGGGGCTGTCAAGGGGAAAAGAAAAAGACCGTTCCGATGGTTATCGGGACGGTCGAGGCTCAGCCGCGCGCCTTGTCGATGGCGTCGCGGAGAGCGAGGTAGGAACCGGAGACGGGGCCGGTGAGCTTGTGGTCCGCGTGCAGCTCCTCGGCAATGGCCCAGAGAACGCGCTCGCGGATGGCGTCGGAACGGTTGTTCAGCTGGAACAGCGGGTGGAGCGCGTCGAGGGTGATGCTATAGCAGGTGCCGAAACTGGTCAGCGTGAACCCGACGATGCGCGCGGGCTGGCCGCGGAAGTCCGCGTTGGACGACCAGTATGCGCGGTGCTTCCGGGCATGGAAGACGAACTCCACGTCGTTGTCTTTCCACAGCTTGTCTGCTGCCTGAATGATGTTCTCGTTTGCCTCGCGCGCGAGGCGCGTTGCCACGAGCGCGTCGAGCAGGAGGGTGACGAGTCCGTTGTGGTATGCCTCGGGGGGAAAGTTGCAGAGCGCGTCGGTAAACTCATTCGCGCCGTCCTTGCGCGTGATCTCGACGGTGCCGTCGAGCCAGGGCGAGCGGAGACCAACGAACGGATTGGTTCCGCCGTGCCAGTTTTTCCCTGCAATCTCGACCACGGTCGCCATCGGGACCCGCACGCCGCCGTACTTGAGCACGAGCGGCTTGTCATGGTCGAACGCCGCCTTCAGGATCGGCGTCCACACGAGGTAGTCGCCGTGATCCACCGTCGCGGCGTCTTCGACGCAGAGCCGCGTCACCGTTCCCTTCTCGTCCACGACGCTCACCATTCCCGCCTCGCGGGGGGACAGCATCGCCGGCAGACGCTTGATCAGCCGCGCGGCGGTGCTTTCCTGGCGCGGGTCGACGCCGGTGCCGGTGCAGAGGAACCAGAAACTGATGCGGACCCCTTCGGCAGGCGGAAAGCCGGAGTCGACGCGGACGCGCGGGAACATCATCTTCTGCCTTGCCGGCTGCGACTCGTCGTATTCGTCGAATCCGACCGTGCGTTCGACGCTTTCGTTGCGGACGGAGAACATGCGCGCGTGGTGAACTGCCGTGATCGCGAGCGTTTCGTATGGACCGTCCGGCCGCGGCGACGGGTTCGTGATGGTCACGAACTGCTCATTGGTGAGCGGGCGTCCGTTGTCCTCGATGATGAGGAGGAACGGGTTGATCGCCTTCGGCTCGTGCGATTCCTCCAAGAACGTGATCGTCACGTCCGTCGCGCCGCGATCGAACGCGTTGCGCAGGTGCGCGTTGATCGCGTCCGGGAAGGACTTGAACTTCTCTGCCGCTTCGCGGAGCTTCTTTTCGTATGCTGACATGGTGTTACTTGCCTCGGGAGAATCCGTCTCCCATCGGGATGGTGCCGCGGCGCGCGTTTGGTTCGCCAGGATCGGGGAACCAGAGGTTGGCGACGTGGCAGCGTCGGGTGGAGGGTAACGAAAAAGTGGCCGCGTGTCAATGCACGACGACCACCCCTGACCCCTCCTCCCTATGAGGAGGGGAAACTTGATTTTATCCCATATGCCGTCAGCGCCTCCTCGAGCGTGATCGTCTGCTCCGGGAACCTCGCGCGGTTCATCGCGTACTCGATCCCCACCTTCGGGCCCTCCGGCATGCCGTCGGAGCCGAAGAGAATCGTGACCCCCGCGTCGAGGAGCGGGCGGAACGGGTTGATAAGGCGGAGGTTGTCGCCGAGGCGGTCGCCGTAGTGGTCGAGGTCCCAGTGGAAGTTGGGCTGCATGACGGGAACGGCGCCGAGCGCGACGATGCGCGGGATGTCGTTCGGGCGGACCATCTCGCAGTGCTCGATGCGCCAGCCGTTCGTGTCGTGGCCGTCGGCCTTGAGTTCCTCGTAGACGTCGAGCACGGTCGAGACCGCCGCGTCGCCGATGGCATGGATCGCCGGCGTCGCGAGTCCAAGCGCGAGCGACTTTTTGATGAGCGCGACGCACTCGTCCTTCGAGTGTCGGAGCATTCCGTGGCCGTGCGTGTCGAGGTACGGCTCGGTCACGAACGCGGTGTGCACGCCGATGGCGCCGTCG
This sequence comes from Candidatus Uhrbacteria bacterium, assembly GCA_037131775.1. Lineage (GTDB taxonomy): Bacteria > Patescibacteriota > Patescibacteriia > UBA9934 > GWF2-40-263 > YC12-FULL-57-11. The sequence continues at coordinate 20,896 of JBAXQK010000011.1, read as the reverse complement.
AGAAACAGCTTGAGGCCCGCGACGCGGAAGCGCGGCGACGGGTTTTCTACGATCTCGGCGAGGCGCGGCTCGTCGAGCAGGCGCGGGTTCACGAACGCGGTCGTGTCGATCGCGAGTTCGCCGCGTCGGTCGAGCTCGACGTACGCGTCGATCTGGTCCATCGTGGCAAGGTGCATGTCGTGCGCTGCGACGACGCCGAGCGAAGAGAGGTACGCGTGGTACTTCGGGATCGCGACGAGGAGGTCGTCGTACTTTGGCAGCGTCGCGATGGCGAGTTCCTCGAAGTCCTTCTCGGAAACCAGATTTCCTGAGTTCCCAGGGACTTTAGTCCCGTTCGCGTGCTCGCTCCCAGACGGGACTAAAGTCCCTGGGAATTTCTCAGCCGCGACGGTATTCAAAAGCGCGCCGTGATACGACACGTTGATCACAATGATTTCCTTGTCCGTGATCGCGTCGAGATCCGCGACGGTCGGCGTTCCCCATGTCGCCTGGTTCCAGCCGTGGACGACGTAAAGATCACGCGACGGATTCGCGGCAATATGCGCGTCGACGAGAATGCGAGCCTCGTCCCACGTCTTGGCCGACCGCGCGTCGCACTCGGTGAGGATCCGACAGCGGGACGCGGGGTGGGTGTGATGGTCGGTGTAGCCGGAATCGGGGATGTTCATATCCCAAGCACTATAAAGAAAAAATCCCCCAGAGGCTAGGGGACGTAGAAGACGACGAGGTTGCCGTACCTGCTGGTCTGGGCGACGTCCTCGTTGCTCTTGGCGGAGATGACGCAGTGCGCGAGCTGGCGGCCGGCGACGCGCATGCCGAGGTTGACGTTCGAACGCAGGACGCCGATGGAGTTGGCGCGCGCCTCGGTGGTGATGACCGCGTCGGGGTTGGCCTGTCGAATGAAGCGGATGCTCTCGGCCTTGGCGGCGGTGTACATCCCCTGCCCCTCGCAGTCCTTGCGCGTGGCCGCATCGGAGATTTCCACGAAGTGGATCGGCGGCGCGTTCGGGACCGGGATGTGCGCGATCTCGGAGACGCAGATCGAGGCGATGCGCCCATGCGCGTCGCGGACGACCACCACTTGCGAGCCTGCCGCCATGCCGCGGACCGACTCCTCGGTGAACGGCGTCAGATACGTGGTGTATCGGTCGACGTAGATGCCCACGATGTCCGCGACGTCCCGGTCGGACGGACGTCGCGAGAGGATTTCGACGTGGAGGTCCTCGCGCGGCGCCTTGCGCGGCATGTCCATGACGCGTCCGAGCAGGGAGTGCTCAAGCCGACGGACGTCGTCGGAGGGGAGGCGGCTCTGGTGGTTCGCGCCGAAGTAGAGGATCGAACCGACCTTCGGGTGGTTGCGGACCGGGATGATCGCCTCGGGTCGGAGCGGGATCTCCCCGCGCCAGAGAATGGACGGCTGATCGCGCTCGTTCCATTCCAGGCCGTGCGGCCTGTGGACGAACTGCGGGATGTCGCGTGGCTGTCGGCACCCGAACGTGCGGACGTTCAGCCTGGTTCCGAACGTATTGCGGTTCGTCACGACCCGCAGGAAGCGGTCGAGCTCTGCGTTGGATCCGGTCACGGTCGGCAGGAATCCCTTGGACCGGTCGTTGTACGTGTCGGAAACGATCGAGCCGATCGAACCGATGGAAGGAGCGGAGGAAGAGGAAGGATCGCTCATGTGTCACTCATGGGTAGGCTGGAGAGTACGCCGTCGGGCGGGGAGAAGTCAAGAAAGAAAAAGTCCCGGTCCTCGGAAGGACGGGACAGGCTACGGGCCGGGCGGCCACTGATCGACCATGCGGGCGATGAGCGTTCGGCTGGGCCAGTAGGCGCGGTCGAGCGCGTGGCTTTTCTCGTCCACGATCCCGACCTCGATCTCGAGGACGCGCAGCTCGACCAGGCGTCGCAGCGCATCAGAACTTCCATGGATCAGCGTCTCGGAGACGCCGAGCCAGTTGTTCTTCGCGCCGCCGCCCAGGTCGAGCGAGACGCGGATGACCTGCGCGAGCAGGGGTCGGTCGCGCACGTTCAGCTCCTCGGGCGAAGCGTCGAGGATCCGCTTGAGCGAGGCGTCGCTTGACCCGCAGAATCGCGGTCCGATCTTGTACGATCGCAGTGAGTCGACGTATACCTTTGCGCCGAGGGACGGGCTAAGGAGAGAGATCATCGAATGCTCCGTGGAGCATGCTCGACGTCGTCGGCCGGATCGTCGGGGGCGACGTCGACGCGGGTGACTTTCACGTCGCCTCCCGGTTCGACGACCGCCTCGATCTCGTGGAAGACGCGCCAGAAGCGGCTTCCGGGATTTGGCCGCGGTGCCACGTGGAAACGGAACGTGTGTTCCTTCGGGGCGTGGACGACATCCGAGATCTCGATCGTTCCGAGGAACATGACTTCGCCGGCGAAGTCAAAGAACTCCGTCTGCGGCAGGTCGTCGACCTTCCCGGTGATCAGCGCGTTCATCACCTCGACGGGGAGCTCGTAGAGCTTGGTGGTGACGACCAGGGTCCGGAGGTTCCGGGGGTTCGAGAGGGCCGGGCCGGACCAGACCCGCGGAGGGTCGACGCGCGGGACGACCTGAATGCTCTTTTCGCTCATGTCTTTTGCCTTTGAAGTCGCCGGTCGGGAGTGACCGGAGGGCACAGTATGCCACAAAATGGCGGAAATGTCAATGAATCCAAGCGGAAAGAATTGACAATCGCGCGCGACCCGCGTATAACTCGCGCCAGCAAGAGGCATGCATGCTTACCAGCGAAATGAACAAGGATCAGCGGATTGAGGAGACAAGGAAGTTGGTCGACGCGACGTTCCGCTGTCTGGTGGACGCGCCGGACACGGTCATGGTGCGCGCCGTGGTCGGTTCGCACTCCGTCGTCTTCGAGGTTTCCATGGCGGAGGCCGACAAGGGTCGCGCGCTCGGGGCCAGGGGCGCGTACAAGCGACTTCTCGAAGAACTGCTCCGTCCCATCGGCGGGAACCACTGCCTACGCTACATCGTCGATCGCATCGAATAGCCCGCGCCTACGACCGTCGTCTCGACGGTCGATTTTTTTGGATAAAAAAGCCCCGGGCAAAGCTCGGGGCCGAAGGGTCAGGCGCCGCTGATCGTGGCATCCCGGACGTTCGCGAAGTACGTGAGGACGGTGACGATCGCGCGGTAGACGTCGGGCGGGTGGTGTCCTCGCGACGAGACGACGCAGCGGCTGTCGTCCTCGACGCGCAGGAACCAGCTTCCCTGGTTGCCGAGGTCCCACTTCCCGTCGTCGGGGAACCAGACGCTGGCGGAGCCGTTCGGGCCCCAGAGGACGTTGCCGATCCACGCGGCGACGGTGTCGGACGGGAAATCGGGAGGCAGGGTGAAGACGATGGTGATCATCGGGGTTTTCTCCGTTGGAATACGTTTATTCTCGCGTGTACGAGACGGTCGCGATGAGACATCCGTCCTCGTCGAACGTTCCCTCCTCGCCCGGTCCGACCCGGCTGCGCTCCGATTCGCGAAGCCGTTCTTCCCGATCCGTGTCGTGCGAGACGACGTCCAGCGCGGGATCGGGATAGAACCCGTTGCGGACGAACGGCCCGCGTCGCTTGAGTGCTTTCGCCAGATCGAATCCGCTGGCTCTGAGTCGTGCACTGCGCTCGGCGATCGTTGTCAGGTGTTTCATGGTCGAATCCTCGCGGGGAAGGCAGCAGGATTATCGCGCGGCGTCCAGGGCGTGACATGGGGCGCCCGAAAAATAAAATGACCCGGACGGTGCCCGGATCAGGTGGCGACGACGATCGTGATTCGTCTGCCCTCGATGTCCACGATCATCGTTCCCCTCCATTCCGGATCGATGACCAGCTTGATTTTCGGGCCGGAGCAGACGACCACCGACGATTCGGACGGCGGCGGTTCTGCGGGAGGCGGTCCTACCCCCGTCTGAAGTCGGACGAGCTCCGTGATGAATGCCTCCTGTTCTTTTGGCATGACAAGCCTCGCAAGCCTGGCATAGCGCTCGTCCTCGTTCGCCAGAAGCCGGGGTTTCCCCGAGCGAGCGTTTGCGGTCGGCGGCGCGCCACCGCTTTTGATGCGCCGAACGTACTCCCTTCGAAGGCCGGTTTCCAACTGAATGCGAACGTCCGAGATCGCGCAAGCCGTCAAGATTTTAGCGATGTCCAGAAAAACTCCCGGTGCCGGTCGATCGTTCCATAATTTCGAATCGGTGTCAATCGACGAACCAAAAAGCCGCCCGGTTTTCCGAGCGGCTTCTCTTTGTTTTCTTACACGATCAGCGCCGCGATCAGGAGCGCGACGATGTTCAGGATCTTGATCATCGGGTTGATGGCCGGGCCGGCGGTGTCCTTGTACGGGTCGCCGACGGTGTCGCCGGTGACCGCCGCCTTGTGGGCGTCGGATCCCTTGCCGCCGTAGTTGCCGGCCTCGATGAACTTCTTGGCGTTATCCCACGCGCCGCCTCCGGTCGTCATCGAGATGGCGACGAAGAGTCCGGTGATGATGGAGCCGATGAGCAGTCCGCCGAGCGCGTCCACTCCGAGGCCAAAGCCCACGACGATCGGGGCGAAGACGGCGAGGAGGCTTGGGGCGATCATCTTGCGGATGGCTTCCTTGGTGACGATGTCGACCGCGCGGCCGTAGTCCGGCTTGCCGGTGCCGTCCATGATGCCCGGGATCTCGCGGAACTGGCGGCGCACTTCTTCGACCACGCATCCGGCCGCCTGGCCCACGGCCTGCATGGCCATGGCGCCGAAGAGGTAGGTGACGAGGCCTCCGAGGAAGAGTCCGGCGATCACGTTCGGGTTCGAGAGGCTGAAGTCCATCTTGCCTCCGGCCGCGGTGACCGTGTGCACGAAGTCCCCGAAGAGGACGAGCGTGGCAAGGCCGGCCGAGCCGATGGCGTACGCCTTGGTCACGGCCTTCGTGGTGTTGCCGACCGCGTCGAGCGGGTCGGTGACGGCGCGGACGGACTCCGGAAGGCCGGACATCTCGGCGATGCCGCCGGCGTTGTCGGTGATCGGGCCGTAGGCGTCAATCGCCACGATGATTCCGGTGAGCGAGAGCATGGACATGGCCGCGATGGCGATGCCGTACAGCCCGCCGAGTCCCTGTGCCGCCAGGATGCCGACCACGATGGTAAGCACCGGGAGCGCGGTGGACTTCATGGAGAGCGCGATGCCCGCGATGATGTTGGTTCCGTGTCCGGTAACGGACGCCTCGGCCAGTTTCTTGACCGGGCTGAACTGCGTGCCGGTGTAGTACTCCGTGATCACGATCAGGAGACCGGTGATGACGAGGCCGAGCAGCGAGCAGAGGAAGATGCTGGTGACGTTCAGACCGCTCATGTTCGTCAGCATCTTGGTGGTGACGAAGTAGAAGCCGACGGCCGCGAACGCGCCGGCGGCGGCAAGGCCCTTGTAAAGCGCGCCCATGATGTTGCCGGACTTTCCAAGCTTGAAGAACATGCTGCCGAGAATCGACGCCACGATGGCGACGGATCCGAGGGCGAGCGGATAGAGGAGGACGCTCATGTTGCCCGGGAACAGCAGGTTGCCGAGGATCATGGCCGCGACCGTGGTCACGGCATACGTCTCGAACAGGTCGGCTGCCATGCCTGCGCAGTCGCCCACGTTGTCGCCCACGTTGTCGGCGATCACGGCCGGGTTGCGCGGGTCATCCTCCGGGATGTTCGCTTCCATCTTTCCCACGAGGTCGGCGCCCACGTCGGCCGCCTTCGTGAAGATGCCGCCGCCAAGGCGGGCGAACACCGAGATGAGCGATCCTCCGAATCCAAGGCCGATGAGGCCGTGGACGGATCCGGTGACCGCGTAGAACGCCGCCACGGAAAGGAGGCCGAGGCCGACCACGAAGAGGCCGGTCACGGAGCCGCCCTTCACGGCCACGTCGAGCGCCTTCTCAAGGCCGCTCTTTGCCGCCTCCGCCGTGCGCACGTTGGCGCGGACGGAAACCGACATGCCGATGAACCCGGCAAGGCCGGAGCAAATCGCTCCCACCGCGAACCCCGCGGCAATCTCCCAGTCGAGCACGACGCCGAGAAGGAGGAAGATAATCCCGCCGATCATCGCCACCATCTTGTTCTGCCGCGCCATGTAGGCGTTGGCCCCCTCCTGGATGGCGAGCGAGATGCCGATCATCTTTCCGTCGCCGGCCGGCTGCTTCAAAATCCACTTCGTAAGATACGTCCCGTATGCAAGAGCGAGCACCGCCGCCCCGATCGCGTAAGAAAGGATTGGATTCATAGTGCCGGTATGCTAGCAAAAATGGGGTCGGCGGTCAATTGGATGGCATTTGCGTGTTCGTTTGGCAAAAACGGTTTCATCGCGTAGAATACTTGTATTAGGGCTTCGGCCTCCGAGACTCCGCCAATGTGGCGGAGTCGATTTGTTATCAGACACAGCGGACCGGCGTGAGAAAAAGTTTGACGAGAACTCGATTTTCAGGTATGATGCGTTTACGTTCGGGATTTTCCCGCGACCCCGTTCTCCGCAAGGAGGTCGGGGGTTATTGTTTTGCATATACGTTGAGAAAACCTGCGCGGATCCGGCGATTCTCCTCGTCGTCGATTGAGCCGAGCTTTGATTGGAGCCTTCGATAGTCCATCGTTCTGATTTGATTGAGACAGACGGTCATTGAAACGCCATTCTGTTTGATCGGCACGTACCATGTTCCCGTTCGGACGGTCGTGCTCGTCGGCGCGACGAGATAAAAGTCATAGGTAAGTTTTTTCAGAATGACTGCGGGCCGCGCGAAGGTGGAATTTTTCCCATAGATCTCCGCCCCGACGTTCCGCCCGATGCTCATCCACCAGATGTCCCCGACCGAAACGTACGGCGGCTTGTGCGTCTTGCCGTCGATTCGTTGTTTCTCCTCGTTCCATTCGTCAAAGACCACATGGTCCATATCGTCTGTGAAAATAATAAAAAGTCCCCGTCGAGTGAATCGAGTGTGGGGACTTCTTGTGTCTATTACATCAAAAAATTGGCGTTTTGTCAACGGGTTTAGTGTGGATAAACGAGGATCCGTTGTATAATCTCCCCGTATGAAAGAATCCCGCGGACCAATCGTCGAATTTCTCTCGTCCCAGAAGAAGAAGCTGCTCGCGCTTGCGGCGGGAGTCGCGGTCGCGGGCGGGGTCGTCGATCATGAGGCGAAGCCGGTCGCGGCGCAGACCGTCGAGGTCGCGAAGAAGCCGTTGACGGCGCACGAGGCGATGATGGACGCGCTGAAACGAAGCGACACGGGGCGGACGATCGAGACGAAGGCGCAAATTGACGCGCGGTTCGCGACGATCGATCCGCTGATTAACCTGGCGTACTATAAGGACAATTCGAAGACGATGGTCATTCAGGTCGACCGGTATCTCTCCGTTCTTCACTTTGCGCCGCTGACGGATGAGGACGAAGCGTATAAAAAGATGACGCTCGCGGAGGTCGGTGACCGTTTGCGCGAGACGATCGAGCATGGGAAGACGCAGAAGATTCGCGACGAGGCGCGGAGAATCTTGAAGGGAAGCCTGCACGAGGAGCTGATCGAGGCGATCCGGCACATGTCACCCGAGGAGGTCGTCGCGCGCCGGGCCTTTCTGGGAGAGACCGTGCACGGGGAGAAAACGGAGCCGTTTTCGAACATCGTCGGGGCGTGGGGGGACAAGATGACGCGCGCTTCGACGACGTCGGAACGGGTGAGACAGAACGCGCCGGTTGTGCGCGATCAGCTGAGGGGGCGGGAAGGAAGCCTGACGCTTTCGTCCTGGATCGAGAAGCAGGAGGCGGCGATCGACACGTTCGCGGCGCACGCGGAGGAGCTCGGATACTCTCCCGCGCTGATCCGGCTGATTACTCCCGAGGTCATGCTCGGTGTCGCGCACGCGGAAATTTTTCCGGACCTCGACGCGGAGACGTTCGTTCGGACGTCCCCCGTTCTCTTCGAGACGTTCAATATCGCGTTCGCTCCGGCCACGGGCGACAAGCGGTTCAGCGGGGGCATGGCGCAGATGACCGCGGAGACGTTCGAAGCGATTATCAAAAAGCATCGCGCCGACCTGGAGCGCATCCGGGACACGGACACGGGCGCGGCGTTTTCCGTCCCGGCGGCAGGAAGCCGCAAGGAGTTCTCCACGGCGATGCTCACCGACGAGGACTCGCAGTTCTTCTACAACGTGTTCGTCCTCGCCGAGAATACGCGCCTCGCCATGCGCACGATAAACACGGACAAGCGGTTCGTCGCGGCATGGAAGAAGGCGTCGGACGCGGAGCGGGCCTATTACACGGCCGCGCTCATCTCGATGGCGAACAACCTCCCATCCGCCGCGAAGAACGCCGCCGAGGCGGCGCTCGACGAGCATCCGCACTCGATCCTTGAGATGGCGAGGCGCCTGTCGGAGTACACCACGGTCAAGACCGCGGCGCGCAACGGGAGGGTCGGCGGCGAGACGATGGAGTTTTTGGTCGCAATGGGGGAGAAGAAGGACTCGTGGAATTGATCGCGTTGTGCGGACCATCGTAAATCCCCGACCGTGGCTTAGCCAAGGTCGGGGATTTTGTCTTCGCGACGAGATAAAAAACCGAGGCAGTGTGCCTCGGAAAAGTCAGCGTCGTCGCTCGGCGGCTTCCATCGCCTCCAAGCTGTCCATCTCGGGACTGTTTTGCCGGTGGATGTACGGCTTGTCCGGATTGTCGCACTCCAGGACTCCGTAGTCGCCGTGGCTGTACGGGCCGGAGCGTTCCGGGGGCGGTTCGTCCGTGTGGTCGTCCTTCGGCTCGGCGGGCGGACGGCGCGCGCGTTCGGCAAGCTTGGCAAGCGCCTTCTCCTCGGTGATCCTGAACGGGTCGGTCCTCCGTGCTTTGCGTTCTGCCTCAGCGGCGCGGAGTTCTGCTCTGGTGACACTGAACGGGTTGGGCGTGTCGTTTCCTTTTTGTCAGCGGTTGTGGCGGCGATATTCGCGGCCGGTGGGATCGTCGCAGTTGCGGGACGGTTCGCCGGTCAGGCGGCCGAAGTAGCCGTCCGATACCGTCTCCGTTCCGCGCAGAAAGCGCTTGCGGGTCGGTTCGTGGCCGTCGTTCTCGGCGGACGCTGGGCAGGCCGAATCCACCGCGGAATCGTCGGCCTTCTCGGCTCGTGCCTTTTCGAGCTGCGCCTTGATGACGGCTAGCTCCTCGTCGAGGTCTGCATATATTGGCATTTGTTTCTCCGATCGTTCCTGCAGAATAGCGACGATTCGACGAATCGTCAACGGACGAACGACCAAGCGGGACTAAAGTCCCTGGGAATTCCTAGTCACTTTAGTGACGTCTCGCTTCTCAGGGACTTTAGTCCCGTTCGCGTGCCGTTCGGGTGTATACTCAACGATATGGTCCCGAACCCAACATTTCAGTACGAGCGAGAGCTCCTGTCGCAGGGATTCCGCATGATCGTCGGCGTCGACGAGGCGGGATCGGGATCGTTGGCTGGTCCTCTCGTCGCCGGCGCGGCGGTGATCGCGACGGATTCGCGGATGGCTGGGCTCAGGGACTCGAAGCTGATGACGCCGGCGATGCGCGAAGAGATGTATGCGGAGATCGTCGAGGGCGCGACGGCTTGGGCGTTTGGATCCGTGTCCGTCGAGGAGATCGCAGCGTTGGGGCTTCGACCAGCGAACTTGCTCGCGATGCGTCGGGCCGTCGAAGGGATCGCCGGGGCCGACTATGCGCTCGTGGACGCGTGGACCATTCCGGGGTTGGCGATTCCGCAGCGCGGGATCGTGCATGGCGACCGGCTCGTGAAGTCGATCGCGGCGGCGTCGATCGTCGCGAAGGTGACGAGGGACCGGATGATGGTGGAATTGTCGAAGCGATTCCCGGAGTACGGGTTCGAGGTCCATAAAGGATATGCAACGAAAGACCACCTGGCATCGATAGACATACACGGGCCCTGCGAGATTCATCGGATGGGGTATAAGACATTTCGCGTATGATCACAGACGATAACGTTCGCCCCTGGGGCCGGTACGACATTCTCGATGAGGGTCCGACCTTCAAGGCGAAGCGGATTACCGTGAATCCTTCCGGCCGACTTTCCTACCAGCGTCACAAGCGACGAGCCGAGCACTGGATCATCGTCGAGGGCGAGGCGACGGTGACGCTCGACGACGAGATTCTTGTTCGCGTGGCCGGCGAGACGATCGAGATTCCCGTCCTGGCCAAGCACCGCGTCGAAAACCGCGGATCCGTCCCGCTTGTCTTCGTCGAAGTGCAGGTCGGAGACTACTTTGGGGAGGATGACATCGAGCGGTTCTCGGATGACTATGGAAGGGTGTAAAACGGCTATCAAAATTTAGCTTACATTAGCCCATAATCAACCAAAATTGGTTGACAAAATACGGGTTTTGTGGCATACTGCGCGGGTCGTTAACTCTCGAAGTCGTGCGCCCATATCGCATTCGGGATCAAACAACTTTTCGTAAAGATTCTGCTTTCCGCCCTGCGCGGTCTGATTCTGGTAAAGCGCCATGCGGGCAAGGTCGTCCGCCCGTTCGCGAAGCCGGCTCTGGCCACGGGGCGGTTTTTGGTACGCGCCGTCGGGATCCCGGCGTACCGCCTCGGGTTCTACGTCCATCGCCAGGTTTCCAAGCTGATCGCCCCGGCCAAGCACCGGATGCTCTACCTCGTTTCCAATAAGTACGCCGTGCACGCCGCGGTCGTCGCCATCGCGGCCATCGCTTCTTCCGCGAACCTTTCGCAGACCTCCGTGCGCGCCGAGACGTTCGGATCGCACTCGATGCTGTATTCCCTCGTCGCCGGGAACGAGACGTCCGCCGTCGAGGTCGTTTCCGCCGCCTCGGCCAACGCCATCGACGTGAAGCCGTCCTCCTACATGGACGACCCGGCCATCGACGCGAATGCGCACATCGACGTCATGGACGAGAACTGGGACTATGCCACCACGAGCGTCGGCAGCGCCGTCGCCTCGCCGACCATCTCGAGTGGGTCCGCTTCGGTCGCGGCCCGTGAGAAGACGGAGAATTACGTCGTCGTTGAAGGCGACACGCTTGGTGGAATCTCCGACAAGTTCGGCCTGAGCCTGAGCACCGTGCTCTGGGCCAACGGCCTGACCTTCCGCAGTACGCTCCATCTGGGCCAGTCGCTCGTGATTCCTCCGGTCGACGGCGTGATGTACACCGTGAAGAAGGGCGACACGCTCAACAAGATCGCGAACACCTACGGGTCCGATACCGACAAGATGATCGCCTTCAACAAGCTTGCGAGTGCCGACGACCTGCACGTGGGCGACGAGCTCGTCATTCCGGGGGGTGAGCCGCCGGCACCGGTCGTAAAGAAGAACACGGCCCCGCTCGCCTCGTTGTTCTCCAGTCCGAGGGCAACGCCGCCGAAGGATGGCGCGGATCCGAGCGCCGGAGGCGGAAGCAAGTGGACCCCGTTCGTCGCGCCGAAGGGCGACGGAGAGACGGAGGGAACGTGGGTCTGGCCGACGGATTGGCACGTGATCACGCAGAAGTTCGGTTGGAAGCACACGGGGGTCGACCTCGACGGCGATTACAACACGCACAGTTATGCGGCCGCCGACGGCGTGGTCATCTATTCCGGATGGCGCACGGGATATGGCAATACGGTTGAGATCAGCCACGGCAACGGCGTCGTGACACGCTACGGCCACCACTCCAAGCTCTACGTGAAGGAGGGCGACGTGGTAAAGGCCGGACAGCTCATTGCCCAGACGGGCTCGACGGGACACTCCACCGGAACGCACCTGCACTTCGAGGTGATCGTGAACGGGAAGTTCCAGAACCCGCTGAACTACGTGCGGTAGACAGTGGATACGAACCTACGAACTGACTACGAAACTACGAATCAATAAAGCCGGTCCGATGTTCATCGGACCGGTTTTTTTTGGTATACTGGTCGCGTTATGGAAACCACCTGCACAAACTGCAAGAAAGAAGTCGACGCGCTCAAGGCGAAGTGCGCGGCGTGCGGGCTGACGCTGACGCTCGAGCCCGACGAGGCGAGGCGCGCGCGGTCGCTTCGGATGCCGTCGCTCGGCGCGCTGCTGTTCACGCAGGGATGGACGCTTGGCGCGAGGACGTACCTCCTGTTCCTTCTCTCACTCATTCCCGTCGTCGGCCTTGGCGTCCTGGTCGTCGCCGTTCTATTTGGACGCCGCCTCTCCTGGAAGCACGGCGAGTGGGCAAGCTGGGAGGAGTTCGAGGAGCGGATGCACTGGCTCGACCTGCTGTCGTTCGCCTGGGTTGGCATATTGGCCATCGGCTGGCTCTTTTTGCGGAAATAGGGATGGTTTGGTAGAGTCTGACGATTATGATCAACCATCTTGCCATCATTCCGGACGGAAACCGACGCTGGGCCAAGGACCGCGGATTGCCGACGCTCGAGGGGCATCGGCGCGGGTACGACAAGATCAAGGACATCGGGGGCTGGTGCGTCGATCGTGGAATTCGGAACCTGACCGTCTGGGGGTTCTCGACCGAGAATTGGAAACGGACGGAGGAAGAGGTGGGTTACCTGATGAACCTCATCTTTCTCGCGCTGACGAAGGAGCTCGACTATTACAACGGGAAAGGGATTCGCATTCGCGTGATCGGCCTGCGCGACCGTCTTCCGGAGAACGTTGTGCGTGCCATCGACGAGGCCGAGGCCGCGACCGCGACGAACGACAAGGGGCAGATCAACATCTGCGTGAATTATGGAGGCCACGCGGAAATCATCGCGGCGACGAAGAAGCTGATCGCCGAGGGGCGCACGGCCGACGAGATTACCGAGGAATCGTTCGCGTCCGCGACCTGGTTCGCGGGAGTCCCGGACGTGGACCTGATCGTCCGCACGAGCGGCGAGCAGCGGTTGTCCGGCTTCCTTCCGTGGAACGGCGCGTACGCGGAACTCAAGTTTCTCGACAAACACTTTCCAGACTTCGACGAGAAGGATCTCGACGCGCTGATCGAGGAGTTCGACGGACGCGAACGGCGGTTTGGGAAATAAAAAGGCCGTCCCTCAGTTCGGGACGGCTGGGACGGGGACGCTGGTCTCCGTCTTTTCGTTTGTCGGCGTGGCGACGACCGCGGGGATGGCCACCGTCGTTGCGATCATCGTCGGCACGATCGGCGGAAAGACGTTCGTGAGCGGCTCGCCCGGACGGACGGTTCCCATGCGGATCGTCTTCGTCGTCCGTATCACCCCGTCACGCCCTCCGACAACCGGTACTGCAACGCCTCCGCAATGTGCACATCCCGTACCATCTCCTCCCCCGCCAAGTCCGCGATCGTCCGCGCGACCTTCAACACTCTCCCGTACCCTCGTGGCGATAACGCCTGCGCGTTCAATGCTTGCTCAAGTAACTTCTTTCCTCCCTCGTCCGCACGACACCAGTCCTTGATCCGAGACGTCGGGATCTCCGAGTTCGTGAAAAACGACGATCCTGCGAATCGTTCCGACTGCAGCCGTCGCGCGGTCTCGACGCGGGCGCGGATTTCTGACGACGCTTCGGCGGGGATGTCCGAGACGAGTGTCGCGGTATCGAGGTTCGGGACCTCGATGACGAGGTCGAAGCGGTCGAGGAGCGGGCCGCTGATGCGCTTGCGGTAAATCGAAATCGACCGCGCCGAGCAGACGCACGGGCGGCGGGGATCGGTCGCGAAGCCGCACGGGCACGGGTTCATCGCGGCAAGCAACAAGAAGCGCGATGGGAATCGCAGCGTCGCGGCGGCGCGGGAGACGGTGACTTCCCCGTCCTCGAGCGGCTGGCGCAGGTGCTCGAGGACGTTGCGGGGGAACTCGGGGAGCTCGTCGAGGAACAGGACGCCACGGTGTGCGAGGCTTACCTCGCCCGGGCGCGGCCATGCCCCGCCGCCCACGAGCGAGACGGCCGAGCAGGAATGGTGCGGCGAGCGGAACGGGCGGACGTTCACGAGTCCCTGACCGCGCGACAGGATGCCGGCGACCGACGCGATGGAAGTGACCTCGAGCGACTCGTCGCGGGTAAGCGGCGGGAGAATCGACGGGATGGCGCGTGCGAGAAGGGTCTTTCCCGTGCCTGGTGGACCTTTTAGGAGGACGTTGTGCGCGCCGGACGCGGCAATCTCGAGTCCGCGTTTCGCGTGCATCTGTCCCTTGATGTCGCAAAAGTCGATCGAAAACCTCTGCGTGCCGGTCGACTCCTTCGCGACGGTCATCGGAATGTCCTTGATCCCGTCGAGATGGTCGACGATCTGTCGAAGCGACGACGCGCCAAGGACGACTAGGTTCGGGACGACCGATGCCTCCTGCGCGTTGTCGGCGGGAACGAGGATTGCCTTGTATCCGCGCTTGGCGGCCATGAGCGCTGCGGTAAGAACGCCGTTCACCGGTCGCAGGGACCCGTCGAGGGCGAGCTCTCCGATCATCACGGTCGTCGTCAGCAGGTCCGCGCGGACGAACCCCCTCGCGGCGAGCAGAGAGACCGCGATCGGTACGTCGAACATCGGCCCCTGCTTCTTTATGTCCGCCGGCGCGAGGTTTACGATGACGCGGTGGCGCGGAAACTCGAAGTTCGAGTTGCGAATCGCGGATTTGATCCGTTCTCGCGCTTCCTTTACCCCGGTATCCGGCAGTCCTACGACGTTGAAGCACCCCATCCCCTGGGAAACGTCGGTCTCGACGGTAATCGGTTCGGCGGAAATTCCAATGATCGCGGCGGAAATGACATGCGGCATAAACAAAAGTCCCCTCACGTGAATAAAACGTGTGGGGACTTCTCTTGGATCCAATCTATCACGCCGAGGCCTTTTTGTCAATCGTATCCTCTTCTTCCGTCTCGTCCTCGAACGCCCCGTGCCCGTGCTGATGCAATCCGCGAACCCTGCTCGCATACAGGAGCGTCACGACTCCCGCGACGATCACGACGTCGGAAATGTTGATGGCGGAACGACCGAACAGGATGAGATAGTCGACCGTGAATCCGTAGGCGACGCGGTCGTACATGTTGCCGATCGCTCCGAGGACGATCATGACGGCGGAAAAGGCAACCGTTGGCTTCTGGCGGAAATTCTTGTAGGCAACCCAGAGCAACGCGATGCCGATGATGGCGGAAACGATCACGATCAGGTGCATCTTGAACGGGATGTCGAACGCGATCCCCCAGTTCTTATGAATGGCCAGGGCGAAGGAACCCGGGTCGACTAGCGAGTGTTCGTCGGGAAAGTGGCCCAGCGCAAAGAACTTGATGGCTTCGTCGGCGCACACGAGCGCCGCGACGAGCGGGAGAAACCAGAGGATGGATGCGCGGACGTTCTTCACATTTCCTGGGTGAGCGTTTTCTTACATTGGATGCAGGACGAGGAAGTCGGGCGGGCCGCAAGCCGGCGCTCGTCAATGGGAAGCTTGCAGTACTTGCATGTGCCGTACGTTCCGTCCTCGATCATCTTTAGTGCGCCGTCGATGTCCTTCAGGGACTTCTCAAGCTCCTCTTCCATCGATAGGTTGTCGCTGTACTGGGCGGCCTCGGCGGCATTGTCGCCCTCCTCAGTGCCGACATCCTTGATTTCGACGGAGAATTCCGGCTCTCCCGGGTTGGTATTTCGGTGCGAAAATTGGGCAAGTTCTTGCTCGACGCGGGCACGGTCGGAAACCAGCTGCTCCTTGATCGTTTGGATGTCCATTTTGTCCATAAGCATTTCGCTAAGAATACAGGGATGATAGCAGTGATTGGGCGATCGCGCAATGAATTTTCAAAAGAAAAAGAGGCCGTCACCTGATTTTAATAATCTAAGGTGCGGCCCCTTTCGGGGCCAGCGCCAGCCTTTGCAGGCATCGGGTTCTGCGGCCTTCTGCGAAGGACGGAAAACTCGATGCCCGGAATGACATGTTGCATTGGACCCGTAGGCGTACTTCTCTACCACTCTTTGGTTTTGTTCGCGGTCGATCCCGCAGGATCGAATAATTGCGAACTCGCCGTAGATAGGTTTGCTTTTGTTTTGATCTTTCAATCAGAACAGTAGAGAAGCGGGATATTTTCCGAAAGTCATATGACTGATTGCGTGGGGCACAATCAACCGGCTTTCGGAAAACCTCCCTGTGAGGTGTTTGGAAGGAACGAACTGTTGGGTACTTCTATATAATACACCCTTGAACACAAAAAGTCAACGAACGATAAACAACGCAACTAAGCAAAAATATCGCAATATGCGATATTTTTGTGTTCAAGTATGTTTAACTGTGGATAACAGTTATCCACAGTTACGATGAGTTTTCACCAAGTTATCCACACTTCTACTTCGCTCAGTGTCTCCGGCATTGCCGTCAGTAGCAGAGATGAATCGTCGTGCGCGCAACCCCCTCTTCGATCCCGATTGTCCCATAGGTGTTTGCCAAGATACTCAGCAAAGCCGCGGTTCTCGCATGGACGGATCCCTTCGACAGTTCGAGCACTGATCGTATGTCCATGAACGACGCGTTTGACGAGCATGGAAGCTTCGCGCCCGTCTTCTTTGCGCTCAGACTGAAATCCAACAGATTCTGTGAATTCGTGATAGATACCGTTTCGCTTTGTTCCGCGGCGAACAGATATCCCCCATCTCGGCTCGAGGCTCGCGAGACGATCGTTCCTGCGACCGTCGTCTCCTCGATCGTCGTCAGCGAGGGGTCGACGATCATCTCCTTGGCGATCGTATTATCCGGGAGGGTCAGCGCCTGTATCCTAGGTATTTGTAGGGCTGCCGCGGTCTGGATGAATTTCTGTTGGTCGGAATTCGCAAAGTCTTTGGCAGTCGTTACGAACAAGTAGTCAAATTTGCCAGCGTTCTTTGTGAGAACAATCGCTCCCTGGTTCGAAAGGATATGACTGGCGACGATCGTCGCCGTTGAGGCCGCATAGGACGACAAGATTGTGTCGATGGCGCTTGTTACGCCGTTTACGTCAGTATTTGGCAATGCTGGCGTAGACAAAGCGGCAATCGTACCATCCGGAACGACTTTCCAAGAGATCGTGGATAGACGCTGCTTAGCCAAACGGACGTCCATCCCAGCCTTTGACGCGTAGATGGAACCGGAGAGTGCCGCATCATCCGGGACATAAAGGCTTCCAATATGGGCATTCCAAGGAAAATGGATGGATCCAAACCAGACATGCTTCGGTTTCCATGCCATCCTCGCCATCGGGCGGTCGGAAAGGAGGACAATGCCAGGCGCTGAATCCTGGACGATGATCCCAAGCGCGTCGAGCGTCTTCGTCGGAAGTTCCCCCTTTGTCGCGCGAATTGCCACCGAACGCGACCCATCCGACGCGATAAAGATCGAGAACTCGCCATGCGCGTACGGCTCGATGTCGTCGGCGGTCAGCGGGCGGTTGGAAATAAGGGGAATATGGGCCAGAACGCGCTTTGTCGCGTCCCATGTCAGTCGATTCGGCGCGAAATGAAGGACGACCGCCGTATCCTGCGGGGCCGACGATGACGTCGTGTCGCGACCGTACCAGACCGTCGCGGCGGCCATGAGGACAAGAAGCCCGACGGTCGTCGCGACGGCAAAGAGCGAAACAACCCGCCGTGAAAGGCGGGTTGTTTGCTGATATCGGTGGAGTGGGATGTTCAACCTCTGCACAGGGGATTTAAGGGGTTTTCGGGCGCTCCGGGAACACGTTTCCCGTGGCCTGCTTCATCGAGAGGTTAATGCGGCCCAGGTTGTCGATCTCCGTGACCTTCACGAACACCTCCTGGCCTACCTTGACGATATCACCCGGCTCGGCAACGCGCCAGGGAGCCATTTCGCTCACGTGCACGAGCCCTTCCTGCTTCGGCAGGAACTCGACGAACGCGCCGAATCCCATCAGGCGGGTGACCTTTCCCTTGAACTGCTCCCCGATGGCGGCCTTCCGCGTGAGGTTGCGGATCCAGTCGTACGCCTGCTGGGCGGCCTCGGCGTTCACCGACGTGATCATGACCAGCCCGTCGTCCTCGATGTCGATGGACCCGACGCCCGTGGTGGCGATGATCTCGTTGATCATCTTTCCTCCCGGGCCGATGACGGCGCCGATCGATTCCGGGTCGATGCGTAGCGTGATGATGCGCGGGGCGAACGGCGACAGCTCGTTGCGCGGCGCGGCGATGGCGCCGTCCATGACGTCCAGGATCTCGAGGCGGGCGGCGAGCGCCTGCGTCAGCGTCTGGGCAACCACGTCCGGGCCGATTCCCTTCGTCTTCGTGTCCATCTGGATGGCGGTGATTCCGTTGCGGGTCCCGGCGATCTTGAAGTCCATTCCGCCGGCGCCGTCCTCGAGGTCCTGCAGGTCGGTGATGACCTTCCAGTTTCCCTTGTCATCGGTCGCGAGTCCCATCGCGATCCCGGCCACGGCGGCCTTGATCGGAACTCCGGCGTCCATGAGGGCGAGCGACGAGCCGCAGGTCGATCCCATCGACGACGAGCCGTTCGACGAGAGCACCTCGGAAACGACGCGGATCGTGTATGGGAAGGCTTCCTTCTCCGGCAGCATCGGCAGGATCGCTTTCTCGGCGAGCGCGCCGTGGCCGATCTCGCGGCGTCCCGGACCGCGCATCGGCTTGCATTCGCCGACCGAGTACGGGGGGAAGTTGTAGTGGTGGAAGTAGTTCTTGGTGCCCTGGTATTCCATCGAGTCGAGCGTCTGCTTGTCGCCCGGCGAGCCGAGCGTGACGGTCGAGAGCACCTGCGTCTCGCCGCGCATGAAGTGGCCCGATCCGTGCAGGCGCTTGAAAAGTCCGACTTCGGAGAGGAGCGGGCGAATCTGCATGATGTCACGGCCGTCGACGCGCTTCTGCTGCTCGAGGATCATGCGCGAGACCTCGTGCTCGAGCACCTCCTCGACGATCGACGTGCCGTACTTGACGTCGGCGGCCTCGATTCCCTTTTCGAGCAGGAACGCCTCGGTGCGCTTCTTGACCTCGGTCTTCTGCTGCCCGCGCTCAACCTTGGTTGCGCGTGGCGTGCCGAAGAACAGTTCCATGACCTGCGCCGTGATGAACGGGCGGGCGATGGCCTGCACCTCGTCGCGGCGGGCGAACTTGGCGGCCTCGGCGTCGTTCTTCGGGGAGACCATGTCTCGCTTGGCCTTTCCGACCGCGGCGCGGGCCTCCTCGATGAGCTTGATCGGCACCGCGAGGTGCTTGGATCCGAAGGCGAATGCGTCGACGACGGTCGACTCGACCACCTCGCTCGCTCCCGCCTCCACCATGATCACCTTCTCCGGCGTTCCGGCGAACGACAGGTCAAGGCCGCTCTTGGCGCGCGCCTCGTACGTCGGGTTGATCGTCCACTCGCCCCCGATCTGGCCGATGCGGATGTTGGCGATCGGGCCGTCCCACGGGATGTCCGAGATGTGCAGCGCGCAGGCGGCGCCGATGAGTCCGATGATGTCCGGGTCGTTCTCGCCGTCGAACTGCAGGCAGGTGACGATCACCTGGATGTCGTTGCGCATGCGGTCGTCGAACAGCGGGCGGATGGCGCGGTCGATGTAGCGGGCGACGAGCATCGCGTCGTCGGTGGCGCGGCCCTCCTTCTTCATGAAGCGCGACCCCTTGATGCGGCCGGCGGCATAGAAGCGCTCCTCGTACTCCACCTGGAGCGGAAAGAAGTCGAGCCCGTCGCGCAGCCCCGTGCTCATGCACGCGGTGGCGAGGATAACCGTGTCGCCGTACTGCACCGTGCAGGATCCGTTCGCCGGGTTGGCGAACTTTCCCGTCTCGATGATCAGGTCCTTGCCGCCCCACTGCGCGGAAAACGTCTTGGTTTCTGGCATACTCTTGATCATTCCCGTCGAAATTTAAGGTATCGAGATCGCTCTCGACATCTCTATGTCTCGACGGGAACGTTGTTAAGAATCAAGACGCAACGCCCAAGCCACTCTTGGGCGCTGGCTCCTGGATCTTTTAAAACTCGAGCCTCCGTCCGCGGTTGTCCTCCTGCGCGGTCTTCGTCGCGGCCGCAGGAATCGGCATGAGGAACCCGTCGTTCGCGTCGACCTCCTCATCGCGCTCCGTCCCGTCCGTGTCGTCGCCCTCCGGCTTCTCCTCGAGGATTTCTCCCCCGCGCGGAGCCCCGGCTCCCGACGGCTTGCGCGCCGGGCCGATGAGGAAGCGCTTCTTGTTGTCGGAAAGGTTGGTGTACTCGTCCGCGGCCTCGACCAGCTTGCTGGAAGTGGTCTCGCGGAACGCCATGACCTCGACCGTTCGCCCACGCGACTTCGCGAAGTCGATGAGCGGGACGAAGTCGCCGTCGCCCGTGACGAGCACGACCACGTCGACCGTGTCGAGCATGCGCACCACGTCGATGGCGAGCCCAACGTCCCAGTCGGCCTTCTTCTGGCCGGACATGTACTCCATCAAGTCCTTCTCGCGAAGCTCGATCCCGAGCTTCTTCAGTGCCTCAAAGAACGGAGTCTCATCGGCGGCCTTCGTCTTCACGACGTACGCGACGGCGCGAATCAGCTTGCGTCCCGCGACCGCGTCTTCCACGATGTGGCCGAAGCTCACGCGCCGGCCAAACAGGTAGCGGGCGCTGTAATACATGTTCTGCGTGTCGATAAAAACGCCGACGCGCTGGTCCAAATGTTTCATAGATTTTGAAATACCCGGCCCGAAATGCTCGGACCGGGTACAAAAATTACAATCCGAGATCCTCGCGAAGCTTCTTCGCGCCCTTTTCGTCCTCGCGATCGAAGTACTTCATCAAGCGATGGCGCTCGTGAACCTTCTTGATCAGACCGCGGCGGGACGAGAAGTCCTTCTTGTGCATCTTCAGGTGCTCCGTCAGGTCGAGGATTTCCGCGGACAGAATGGCGATCTGCACCTGCGGCGAACCCGTGTCGGACTCGTGCGTCCGGTACTTTTCGATGACTTTCTGCTTTTTCTTGGGATCCAACATA
>JBAXQK010000010.1:0-30391 GCA_037131775.1 Candidatus Uhrbacteria bacterium | reverse complement strand
GAGGAGGGGTGTGATGATTGTGACGAGGAGGTTGAGGAGTGTGGGGATTGTGGGAAGAAGATGACGGAGAATGAGAACGAGGATAAATAAGCTTCGCGAAGGCGCCGGGGTTCGAAAGAATCCCGGCGTTTGCGTTTGGGAGGAAAATCCAGTTGGTTCCATTTTGGAACATGGTGAATACTCAGTTGGTCACGCGTTGTGACCAACTGAGCCTTGAAGATGAACTATCCGGAAATTCCGGTTTGTTCAACATTGAGTTGGTTACAAATTGTAACCAACTGGTAACAAGGCGTTACCAGTTGCCACGCAAAAGATCGTGTTTGACAAGCTTTTCTGAAACAAAAATTCCCCTTTCGGGGAAGCTGCTGTGCGGGCTTGTGGTGCCTGGGCTCTTGTTACCAACCGATGGATGGGAGCACCCAGGACAACCCGCAACAGACTTATGCTTGCGTGGATTATATACGAAAATGACGGGCGACGCCACAGGGATTCCTGGTGCTTCACGTCATAGAATGCCCGCGCGTCAGTAACGCTGAGATCCTCAAGGCAAACATCATCGGAGAGCCGATCGAAATGTTCGTCGATCGTTCCTGACCAAGTCCCAAAAACAAAAGAAGCCGCGTCTTCTGAGTCGTCTGCCCCTGGCTCAAGCCCGAGATTCTCCCGGGGAACACCAGAGCGCTCAAAAGTTATTAGTGCGTACTTCTTACTTGGAATGTACATGAAAAGCGGGGTTCCATCAATAGTTGCCCGCATACCAGAATCACAAGTTGCCGCCATCCGTTCTAATCGCATAAACGGGTATTTGGTTAAAATCTAGCCAGTGAAAATATACCAGAGCGTTTATATTTTGGAACAACATCCGCCCCGCCCGCGTGGAAGAAACACTATCCGGAATCAACGTTCTCCGTCGTGACGCCGCAGAGTTTGGGAGAGTTTCTTTAGAGGTCGTCCGTTCCACACCACCGACGACAACGTCACCACCCTCAGCCGCGACGTCGACGGCGTCCTCGTGATCGACAGCGACCGCCTCCTCGCGTCGGGCGTCAACGCCCAGGACGCGCTCACCAAGACCGACCAGGTGGTTGCGTCCATGATCCAAAACATCGTCGACCTCGTGATGAAGTTCGGCATCGTGAACGTCGATTTCTCCGATCTAAATCTTCTTCAACGCCGTCACCGTCCCGCGCGCCGAGCTCGCGACGACCGGCACCAAGCTGATGTCCGACACCTGCCTCCGCCAGTCCGCCCGCAAGCTGTCGCGAGCGCTTTACGTCGTCTACGGGAGCGAGGATTTGTTGATGGAGGAGATCAATCTGATCGGGCAGAAGATCGCGGAGTGCACGGGCGAGGACGCGAGGATTATTTTCGGGGTGGTCGCGGAGGGGGAGAGGGAGGACGGGGTGAGGGTGGTGTTGGTTGGGGCGTGAGGAAAGCAAAGGAGCCAAGTCTTCAGTGATTCCTTACTTATTTTGTGTTTGAGTGGGAAATCAGTGGTAGAATGTAGGAAATGACGGCTCCTGCTAATCCACGGCCTCTAAATCCTTAATTGGCGTATGTTCCTAGATTCCCAAGAGAAAGATCAAGTGGATTATTACAGAAAAATGCTAAAAACGCTTGGCTCTCTTTCCCGCTTGTTTTCTGAAAGTAATGAGCCATACATACAATACCGGATCGCTGAGAATTTGTTTTGTAAATCTTTCAATGCGAACAATCTGTCTAGGACAGATTGTTCGGCTGATGCGTCGAAAGGTAAACTTGGAATAGGAATCAAAACTTTTCTTGAAAAGAATGGAGCGTCGATGCAAAAAATTGCTGAGTTTAACAGCGAACATTCTTTGTTCAATAAGTTAGGGGCGAAAGAAAAGATTGTAAAAATTTCAGAGTTAAGAAATATTCGAATAGAAACCACTAAAAAAATTTTTGGATTGGATGCCTTGATTTATCATTGCGTCACAAGAAAAAATGCAAAAATTCTTGTCTATGAAACCCCGATGGATTCCGTTGTTGTTGAGGGGATAAAAGAGGTGGAAGAAAAAGGCAACTCGATAAATTTTAATGATGGAATAAATAAGTATTCCTTTAACAGCACAAAAAGTACCCTGTATAAGAGGTTCATGACAAAGGATATCATTTTGGATCTTTCGGTAGAAATTCTGGCCGATCCATTTGATGCACTTGAAAAAGTGTTCGGTGGACCCGAAGTAAATAAGAGTTTCTCTGCCGTAAAAGAATCCGAACACATTTTTCTTCCTCTGTATTCAATGAAGAATGGCAACAAAGTTGTTTCTGAGAAAAGCGGTCTCAACCAGTGGAACGCGGAGGGACGTCAGAGAGACTCAAAGGAGGTGTACATTCCTATCCCGGCATGGATTCACGCCAAGTTTCCTGATTTCTTTCCAGGCCGTGACACAGCCTTCGTTCTTAGTTTGCCTGATGGTGGCGAAATGAGCGCAAAAGTCTGTCAGGACGGTTCAAAAGCACTTATGAGCAATCCTAACTCGGCACTTGGGCAATGGATACTGCGAGACATCCTTGATCTAAAAGAACGAGAGCTCCTAACCTATCTGAAGTTACAAGAAATTGGTCTGGATTCCGTTGTGATCTACAAAGTGGATGGGGGAAGGTACGATATTGATTTTACACGTAGTGGTTCGTATGAAGAATTCAAGACTAGTAATGAGGTCGTAGAAGTTGATGCAGCAGAAGATGCGTCCTAGTCATTCATGGCTTTCATCATCTGTTTTGCCACAGCCTCTAATACCGGAACGCTAACAGAATTTCCAAACTGCTTGTAGAGCGCGGAATCTGCGATCTGTGGCAGCTTATAATCTGAAGGAAAACCCTGAATTCTGGCGCATTCCAAGGGTGTTAATTTTCTGATTCCTTTCTTGTCCTTGATAATGGGCACATTGTGTCCACCCATTCCCATATTTGCCGTAAGTGTTGGGCAAACTCCTTTTTTGTTTTCTCGAACGTACTGTCTGCGCCACTGATATACCTTGCCCTCTTCTTTGATAAAATTTTTCAGTTTCTCAAATAAGGGCTTTCCATTATAGTAATATTTTTCTGCTACATCTTTTTCCAGCAAGCTGGTAATCGTTGTGGTTAATCTTACCGGCTCAGGAAAACTGAACTTTTCAGAATAATTTGGGTTTTTAAAACCCACGATATAGATTCGTTCCCGGTTCTGAGGAATATTTCCATATTCCATGCTATTTAGTACCTTCGCCTTAACAAAATATCCTAAATTTTTTAATGTCTCTTCAATAATTTTAAAGGTCTTTCCGCCATCGTGGCTCTTAAGATTTTTTACGTTTTCCAACAAGAACCCTTCCGGTTTTTTTTCATCGATAATCCTGGCGACATCAAAAAATAGATTGCCTCTATTTTTTTCGTCTTTGAAACCTCGACGGTATCCAGCAATGGAGAACGCCTGGCAGGGGAATCCACCCAAAACAAAATCGAATTTAGGTAAATCATCAATTCCTACTTTTCGGATATCTTCCACCACCAACTTCGAGGTTTTAAAATTAAGGTCGTATGTTAACTTACAGTTTGCTTCAAAATCATTTGCGAATACTGTCTTAAAACCCGCCTTCTCGAAACCTAGTCGAATTCCGCCGACGCCTGCAAAAAGGTCGATTGTATCGAAGCCGTGAGTTCGTTTTTTAGCTACTGCACTCTCTTCCTGCTGGCTTGGATTGCTGATGACCTGAACGACAATCCCACGCACTTCCACCTCTTTCCTATAAAAAGGCAATAAGTTTTGGTTTCTCGGCTGCAGTCGGAATCTATCATTCTCGCGATAAAGTTTTTTGAGCGTTGCCTGGTCATCATCAATAATAGCAACCACGGTCTGGCCGTTTTTAGCTACAGTTTGTTGTTTGATTATAACAACATCGCCGTCAAATATTCCCTCATCAATCATGCTGTCCCCAACAACGCGAAGGGCGTAGTGACTTTTAGGATCATTGATGCTGCTGCTTGCGACCGAAATCGTCCCTTGCCAGTCCTCGATCGTTTGGATTGGTTGACCAGCTGCAATCCTCCCAATTATTGGAATTTCAAAAACGGTCTGAGTTTCCTTTTGTGGCAAGATGCTCCTAGCAGAATTGTCCGTTTTAGAAAGGTAGCCCTTCTCTTTGAGCGCCTCTAAATGTTCATGAATCGTCGAAATAGCTTTTAGCTTCAGTTTCTTTCTGATCTCCTCGATAGTCGGGGAAATGCCATTTTCTGAGATATAAGTTTTGGTAAAATCAAAAATTTGCTTTTGTCTCTTTGTTAAAGTCTGCATAATGTTTAAAAAATCAATTTCGCTACAATACAAGTATAACCGAATAAAAACCGAAACTCAAGGCGAAGTTATCCACATTTTTTTTCGAATCCCGCCCTCTCCGCCAGGATAACCTCTTATCGGATGAACCCGTAGGCCTCAAGCCGCGCGGGACGTCCCATAGGGATCTGTCCCCAAAACAAAACGACTCCTTTCCGGAGCCGTTTTGTTATTAAAGCAATTTGCGATACTGTGGAGGTTAAAGAAAACATTATGCGTATCACAAACCTACAGATCGAAAACTTTAGATCCATAAAGTCTTTAAAGATTAACTTGGATGAGACCACGGTCTTCATTGGACCAAATAACTCCGGTAAATCGGCCATCCTTGAGGCTGTAAGAATTGGTTTATCTCGCCGATGGGGACAGAGAGGAACAGGTTTTACAGAAAATGATGTTCACCGTGCCGATGAATCAGCCGATCCTAGAACTGCTCCGCCCGTTGCGATTTCTTTCGAATTCGATGAACCCGCAGCAGGAGTATGGCCATCAGAGATGATTGCGGATTTAAGTGACATCATGTCCATCACATCAGCTGGTTTGAATAAAATCTCGCTGACCATCACCTACACTTGGGATACCGCAAAGGAAACCTTTGAACCGGCATGGCAGTTTCTAAATTCCGCAGGCATACCTCTTCCTCCGAAGAAGCGGTCCGTCAATCTTTCGGGATTCTACGATTACGTTCTTTTTTTATGGCTGGGCGCGCTTAGAGATGTCGAAGAAGAATTTGCTGCACGTTCGCGTAATTGGGGAGGCCTACTACGATCCGTAAGGGTTCCAGCTTCGTTGGAAAAAACAATTAAAGACACTCTCGATACCTTGGATGCAGAGTTGCTAAAGGCCGACCCAAAACTTGCACGGATTGCAGAGACTATCGGCCGTTCGACTGAAGTCGCCATGGAAGACAGTCCGGGCTCTGCACGGTTACGAATGCTGCCACTAAATGTGTGGGACATGTTAGCAAGAGCAGGAATTATTCTTCGTAATGAAGACAAAAGGCCTTGGCTTCCGCTCGGTCATCATGGACAGGGTCTTCAAAGCCTATCCATCATATTCTTATTTCAAGCAGCCGCAGCTCAACAACTTGCAGAGGATCTACACGAAGGAACTGAGCCGATTTTTGCGATTGAGGAGCCCGAGGCTCATCTTCATCCTCAGGCTGCACGTACGCTGTGGTTAAGAATTTCAGAGCTACCAGGTCAAAAGTTGGTAACTACTCACTCTCCGTACTTTGTTCAAAATGTACCCCTGCATAATCTCAGAATTGTGCGCTATAAAGCGGGATCTACTGGCGTATCGTGTATTCCGAAATCAATTCCTAGCGGGGTGTCTTGGACCGATGAGGTTGAAAATTTTGTGACAGGAAGGCGTTTAACTTGTTTTGTAAAGAATAATGAAACTGGAAATATTGATGGTGTGTGCAGTTTTGAAGAGGCAATCGGCGACGATCTGGCAAGATGCTGGAGAGGTAAGGAGGGTGCTTCCAAAATAGAAGAAGAAATTAAAAACTTCAGACGTGCGTGTCGGGTTCTTATCTCAAAAGAAGATGAGGAAGAACTGTCTTTTTTGGGCCGAAGAATCCGTGGAGAAATATTTTTTGCCAAACGCTGGGTAATGGTAGAGGGTGTGTCCGAGTATCTCCTGTTAAAAGCCTTAGGAGATGCGATGGAATATGACCTAGATCAGCACGGGGTTGCAATTATCGATTTCCAGAATAATGGTAACGCTTCAATATACCCCGCATTGGCAGAGGCATTTGAGATTCCTTGGTACATGGTTACAGATGGGGATGCGGCGGGGGAAGAATTTAAACGGCAAATGTTAAAACGAGGATTCACGGTCGATGATTTGACGGATCATCTTTGCACCCTGACAACTCCCAATAGTCTTGAAGATCAGCTGCTAGCCGATGGTCACGAAACGTTATTACGAGAGATTTTGAACGACCTTGGAGATGCTAGAGCTAAGACATGTTCTTTGGACGATCTTGCGAAGAAATTGAAAGGTAAGAAAACCTCCTATATGACTCGTCTGGCGCCCATGGTGGTCCGTGATGCCAAGTTAGCGTCCCAGATGCCGAAAGAGATTGTTGATGTAATACTCAATCTTAAAGCTGGTAGATAGACATGACTCCCGATTTGCAAAAAGCGTTCAACAATTTGAGCGCAATTCAAAAAACTGCCGTTGATTGGCAAGACGGAGCATGTTTGGTATTGGCCGGGCCAGGAGCCGGAAAAACTCGAGTTTTAACAACGAGGATTGCTAGACTCTTGGACGACTCACCTGAGAAGAAGTTCAGAATTTTAGCGCTCACTTATACAACCAAAGCAGCCGCAGAAATGCGTGACCGCGTAGACGTGTTGGTTCCAGGTTTGGCGGATGAGAGAACATTCATTGGTACATTTCATGCCTTTTGTACAGAAATCTTACGAAGTCATGGATCACATATCGGAGTAAGGCCTGATTTTGGTATTTTTGGTCAAAAGGAAGATCGAGAGGCGTTATTGGCAGATGCAATCAAGGAGGCCGTAAAAGTGGGCCGTGATTTTTCTACTGATGATTTGTCTTTGCTAGAAACGATAAGAGAACTGAAGGCACGTTTGATTACTCCAGAAAAGTCTTTGTCTAAAACTAAAAACCTACATTTAAAAGAAGTCTACGAACTGTACGAGGCATCTCTTCGCCAAGAGAACTATATGGATTTCGAGGGTCTCATTCTTGAAACGTGCAGATTGTTAGCCACCGTGCCTGCGGTCGCGGCTCGCGTAAGGCAGACTTACCACTTTTGGATGATCGATGAATTTCAGGATACAACATCAGCACAGTATTGGCTGTTGCACTATCTATCCGGAGCAGAATTTAAGAACATATTCGTTGTAGCAGATGACGATCAAATTATTTATCAGTGGGCAGGCGCGAGCTACAGACAGATTGAGAAGTTAAGAATTGATCATAAGCCGAAGTTGATTCAATTAGTCCAAAATCATCGCTGTCCTCCAGAGGTTGTGACGATGGCGAATCAACTAGTAGCTAACAACACAGCTCGTTCTCCGGAAAAGCAGCCCACAGTTTCTAGTCGAGAGAATCCAATCAACGCCATCACGTATAGTGACTTTGCAACCGACGAGGACGAACGAGAATCTATCATCAGTGAGATTTTGGCGATGGGGGAGGAAAATTGGGGAAAGATAGTTATTCTTGGAAGAACAAGATCTCTACTTCAACCCCTCGTTGATTCTTTGAAAGCTCGTGGTGTACGGGCGGTCTTATCACAGCGTAGAGACGATTTCGTATCGCCCCAATTCGTTTGGTTACAGGCACTCTTGGATCAGGTTATTAGACCTACGAACAAGCGTGTTTTTACTGCACTTGTTCATGCAGCTAATCGCATTTGTAATTCGGAACTTGATCCTGTCCTTTTGATTGCGGAAGCTGAAGCAGTCGGTGAAAGCTTCTTCGAATTTTGGGCAAAATCTATTAAGGAAATAGATTCATCGCTAGCTCAGGAGCTTGGGTTATTTGCACAGCGCCTAGCTCAGACTCGTACTAGTTGGAAGCTGGTTGTTCAAGATGCCATTCCCGTACTGCTTACAACCGCACCCACCGAAGAAGGTGTTGTAAGTGATACAGAGGAAGATCATATCGCATGGACAACTAGCATGAGAGAAATTCGGGCTGAAACCGGTCACGATCCCGATCTCTCAGATTTTGTTCAAGGGATTGCGCTGCGTTCAAAGGAGCCCCCGCGGGAGCATAACACCGTTGCTCTGATGACGATCCATTCATCCAAAGGTTTAGAATTTGAGATTGTTTATCTATTAGGGCTTGCCGAGGGAGAAATGCCATCTTGGCAGAGTTGCAAAAAAGGCGACGCTTCTGCAGAAATGGAGGAAGAGCGTCGAAACTGTTTTGTCGCGATCACGCGTACACAAGAAAAACTTAACTTATCTTCAGCCAAGATTTACAGAGGAAGGGCTAAACTGGCCTCACGATTTTTGAACGAGATGTCCATTGGGACGGATATTGAGGGTCAGGTCTTGAATCATGAATTTTGACCAACCCCCAATTTTCTGCTATACTAATCTCGTAACAGCGAAGAGCCATCGCCCACCTAATATGGGCACCCACGACACTCTCGAAAGAGTAGGCAACCAGGGAAATCTGCTGGGAGCCAGAAGCGTCGCGGGGACTGATCGTACAGCGATTGGGAGATTTCATCCGGGGTCGACCGGATCAAGCCTCCTGATCGCTGTTTGCGTTTTAGTCATGTAGCAAACAAATGTATGAAGGAACTAACTTACAAAGACTCTAAAATCTATTTGGCGCATCAAGCAATGGCCGAAGAGCTCGTGAAGGCGCGGATACTTGGGGGCCGGAAGGGGATGCCGGGCGAGGCGAGCTATCTGCACTCGTTTCGGGTGCGCGACCTCGTGTCGAAGTGCCACCATTGGGACGATCCGGAGTATGACGTGTTTCTGGCGGCGCTGCTGCACGATGTCGTCGAGGACGGCGGGGTGACGTTCGACGAGCTCCGCGCCATGGGATTCACGGATCGGACCGTCGCGCTCGTGGACCTGTGCACGCATCGGATGGACGTGGAGAACTCCATGGAGCGCTGGACGCTCATGATGGCCCGGCTCGTGGAGGCGCGGGACGACGGGGCGTGGCGGATCAAGATGGCGGACCTGACGGACAACCTGACGCAGTGCGCCGGCCTGTCGCCCGAGAACCGCCGGTTCATGGTGGAGACCAAGGCCCCGCTGATGGTTCGGCTGACGGAAGGGCTGGGGTTTAACAAGATGATTTCCGGGGAGGGGGATTATGTCGCGCCGATCGTGGTATTGGAGGCGGAGATGGAAAAACAACGAGAGAACATTTGACATTAGTAACGGAATGCGTTACTATGGTGGCAGGCTACGCCGGCCACCAGTGATCCTATGATTCAAACATTTGCGTCCAAGGACACGGAAGCGCTATTCAATCGGAATACGCCGCCGAGGATTCCGTCCACGATTCTACGCGTCGCCCTGCGAAAGCTGGTGATGATCCACGCGGCCGTCGATCTGGGCGATCTCAGGGTTCCTCCGGGGAATCGTTTGGAGAAACTGAGTGGCGATCGAAACGGACAGCATTGCATTCGGATCAACGACCAGTGGCGCGTCTGCTTTGCCTGGCGGTCCGGAAACGCGTACGACGTGGAGATCGTCGACTATCACTAAGACACAATCCTATGGCAAAACTCATTCGTCCAATCCATCCGGGAGAGGTGCTCAAGGAGGAGTTCCTCGTTCCGTTCGATCTTTCAGAGTACCGCCTTGCCAAGGAGATTTCGGTTCCGGCTCGTCGGATCAACGAGGTCGTGCACGGTACCCGGGGCGTCAGCGCGGACACGGCGCTGCGGCTGGCGCGGTACTTTGGAACGTCGGCGGAGCTTTGGCTGAACCTGCAGTCGCAGTACGAGCTGGCGATTGAGACGGACCGAGGGGCAAAGAAGATCGAGCGCGAGGTTCTCGTCTTCGCGATGGCATAATCAAAACCGCCGGCCCGTTCCAGACGCCCGGCGGTTTTGATTTACTTCAGATGGCTCGCCGTGATCGAGTACGACTTCGATCGATCGTGATGCTTGTGGCGGAGATGGAGAGGCAGCGCGTGTGAATCTTTGGTACAATCTGCATGTAACTTACCTCCTCGCCTATGGACCTTACCTGGTACAACTCCCTCCCCAAACCCTGGTTCACTCCGCCGAGCTGGGTGTTCGGGCCGGCGTGGACGATTCTTTACGTTCTGATGGCCGTGGCG
Source organism: Candidatus Uhrbacteria bacterium (assembly GCA_037131775.1). Classification (GTDB taxonomy): domain Bacteria; phylum Patescibacteriota; class Patescibacteriia; order UBA9934; family GWF2-40-263; genus YC12-FULL-57-11. The sequence goes on along the minus strand of JBAXQK010000010.1, from coordinate 20,253 downwards.
GCGGCATTGGTGTGGCGGTCGAAGGAGAATGCGCGCGGCGACAGGAGGAAGGCGCTTGTCGCGTTCGCGGCGCAGCTTGCGCTGAACCTTGCGTGGACGCCGCTGTTCTTTGGCCTGCACCGTCCCGACCTGGCGTTCGCGGACATCGTGTTGCTCTGGCTCGCGATCGTGGCGACCATCGTTTCATTCTCCCGCGTGCGCCGCGCGGCCGCGTGGCTGCTTGCGCCATACCTTGCGTGGGTCTCGTTTGCTCTCGTTTTGAACGCGGCGTTCCTTTGGTGAGGAATCCTGGGAGAACACTGAGGGTTGGTTCCGACCATTTTACCGACGTCAGTAAAATGGTTTTTGTGACCATGTACTCAAAACGTTAGGAAAATCGCCTGTCTGCACCGGAAGATGTATTCAAACTACCCCACTTTGTATACATCTTTCAAAACATGTATACAAACTGTTCAGCCTGGACAATCGCCTATGAATCGCCTGGAATGCGTCTGTCGGGCGTGATATTATGTCGGGCGAATATGCTCGTCTTTATCGATGAATCCGGAGACACTGGTTTGCGACTTGAACAGGGATCGAGCCGGTACTTTGCCGTTTCGTTGGTTGCCTTTGACGACTCGGGCGATGCCACGGCGTGCGACCAGCGGATTCAGTTGCTCAAGCGCGAATTGGGTTGGGTCGGCGAGACGGAATTTCATTTCAAGCGGAATTCAAACCGGGTTCGCCAGGCGTTTCTCAGGGCGGTCGCGCCGTATAATTTTTTCTACTACGGGATCGTCGTGGACAAGGATCCGGGAAAGTTTTGGAGTGAGGGATTCAAAAACAAGGCGGCATTTTACAAATATGTTTGCGGGCTCGTATTCGAGAATGCCAGGCATCGCCTGCACGACGCGATCGTCGTGATCGATAGGAGCGGCGAACAGGACTTTCAAAGGCAGCTGGCAAGCTATCTTCGCGAAAAGATGGAGAGGGATCCCGGCGTTCGAATTTTGAAGCAGGTGAAGATGCAGCGGTCGGAAAGCAACAACCTTCTTCAGCTTGCGGATTACGTTGCCAGCATCATCTGCCGGTCCGTCCACAATGACCAGCAAGACGGCGACGAGTTCCGCAGGGTCATCGCGCACAGGGAAATATCGGTGCAAGTTCTTCCGAAATAAGAAAACCTCGGATCCTATCCCTTGCGGGAACGCGGCGATAAACGCCACAATTCGGGTCCGAGGCAATTCCACTGAAATTGTATGTATTTTTTCGGCTTTTGTCAATAGTTATCCACAGTTCTGACCATTTCAACCAGATGGTTGAAATGGCTTGGTTTACTTCAGATGACTCGCCGTGATCGAGTACAGCTTCGATCCGGCAAGGAGATAGATGACCTTGTTCGGCTCATCCACCAGGAAATCCGTCAGCCCCGTAAACGCGTCACTGCGATACTGCGTGACGAGTTCGCCGGTGTCCTTCTTGTATACCACGACACGCTGCGTCGACGGTTCCATCACATAGACATACAAACTGTCCGTCGTCGTCAGAATGTCCGTCGGGTTCGTCAGTGCCGGGTCCGCGGCGGCTTGGTGCCATCCAACCTCGGAGCCTCCGACGAAGCGGACGATCTGGCCGGACTGCTTGAGGACGAACACCGTGGCATCGATCGTGAGGCTGACCGCGTCCGTCAAGTCCGTCGTTTTCGCCTTGATCCAGTTCGTTCCTCCGTCGAAGTCGTTGCCCGCGTGGTTGAAGCGGACGATCTGGCCGGTGGTAGGCTCGAGGACGTAGAGCTTGCCGTTGTACAGGGCGAGGTCGGTCCAGCGCTTGCCGGCGTCGGGCTTGAGGTTGGTGATTTGGGTGAGCTTGTTGTCGAGGTCAAGGCGGGAGATTTCGGGGTGGTCGTCGAGGAACAGCGTCTGGCCGTTCTCGCTCGTGACCTCCGTCGGGACGCCGATCTCGCCGTTGGTCGTCGCGAGGACGTTCAGCGTCTTCGTCGACGGATCGAGCAGGTACGCCAGCTTGTCGGAGCCGAACGCGTAGATTCCGGCGCCGGACTGGAACAGGGCGCGGCCCGTGACGCCCGTCGACGTCGGCAGCTCTCCGAGGAGGGTCGGCTGGGGAATCGTCACGATGTGGCGCAGCTCGTCGAACGCCGCGTTGATCTGGGCGATCATCTGGTCGGCGGTCTTGGCGCGTTCCGGCGTGTCCTTTGGCAGCGCGTTGGCAAGCTTGAGGGCGTTGGCGAAGAGGACGCGGGCCTGGTTCTCGTCCTTGTAGATGATCGCGCCGCCGGCCTTCTCGATGGCTCCCTGGACCTCGGTGACCTTGGCCTGGTAGGCGACAATCTCTGCCGAGCGGACCTGGGACTTTTGGAGCGCCGAGATGCCGAACGAGAGGACGATCACGAGCGCGACGGCCGCGGCCATGAGGGTCTTGGTCATCTTTGGGAGGCGCTTCCAGCCGCCGATAACCGTCCGCGTATGCTTGTTCGTGACAAACTTCACGGCCGTGACGATGCGCTTGCGGGCCTCGGGCTTGGCCATGGCGACGGTGGTCGACGCGGTCCATTTGGCGGAGTTCAGCGTCATCTTTGCCGCGACCGCTGCCGATGACAGCGCGAGGCGCCAGACGGACTTCGCGATGCCGAGTCGGACGGGGTGCGCGCGCATCTTGTTCACGCTCTTCATCACGTTGGAAAACGGCTTCGGCTTCTGGTCCTCGAGGTACGCAGTGGTCTCGTCCTTCGTGCGGACGAGATTGTCGAGCGAAACGCTCGCGAGCTGCTGGGCCAGTTCCTGCGGAGCCTGTGCCGGCTCGTTGGCCTGGACGATGACGAGGGAGAGGTCGGCGTTGGCGGGGAAGTATTGGCGGATCTTGGCGGCGGCGCTCTTCGGGGGAAGGTTCGCGAGCGCGGCGTTGAGCTCCTCGGCGGCGAGGAAGCGCTGGAGGTCGCGGTTGGACACGCAGAACACGTCGCCGGGCGCGAGGTCGCCGTCGAGGACGACCGCGAAGGTCTTCTCCCAGGTTGGCAGGGACTGTTCGGTCTGGATCCCGCGGAACAGGTTGAACACCTGGTAGCGCTTCTCAATCGTCCGGTGCAGGAACATTGCCGTGAGGTCGCCAGTGCCCGACAAAAACATCTGCGCGTCGCACGCGATGCCGACCAATGCGTTCACGTTCTGGATCGGGACGCTCCAATCGCCGTTCTTCACGCACTCCGCCAGGGTCTCGTTGAGTGCGCTCAGGAACTGTTCGAACCGGTGCTGGGCGTTTGCATCCTTTCCCACGGTTTGGGCGAAACGCTCCAAATGCTCCACGATCACGTTGCTCGGGCCGGCCCCGTCGGTGCCCGGGCGGTGGATGGAGATGACGCCGAACACGAACCCTTCGCGGCCGTCGAGTGGCAGCAAAACCGTTATATTCAGCTGTTTTTTGTCCGCGGAGTCTTCCCGCAGGTCCGCGGCCTTCAGTTGCATCGACATAGGCGGGCCATTGCATCTTCTGATGCATTTTTGTACATTATAGCTGATCAATCCCTATCCGCAACCCTTGAAGATTCCCACTGTGAACAACCAGGGATTCAAACTTGAACAGCTGTTTGGCTCAAAGACCAGGGCGCGCCTCCTGGCCCTGTTTTTGCAGCACCCGGAACAGTCGTTTTTCGTGCGCGAGCTGACCCGGAAAATCGACGCCCAGCTCAATTCCGTGCGGCGCGAACTGCAGAACCTCGTCGAGCTCGGCGTCCTTATGGAGCGGGTCGACCAGCCGGTGGCCACCGCAAAATCGTCGCTCGCGGACAAGAAGAAATACTACGTTGCCAACCCGAGCTTCATGCTGTACGAGGACCTGCGCTCGCTGTTCACGAAGGCAAGCGTGCTGCTGAAGAACAATCTTGTTCAGGAGATCGATCTCAGCGGAAAGATCGCGTACCTCGCGTTCACCGGGCGGTTCGTCGGAACCGTCGGCGCGCCCACGGACATCCTCATCGTCGGAGAAGTGGATCCCAAGGCGCTCCAGAAGGTCGTCGCGCAGTTCGAGGAGGAGCTGGGCCACGAGATCAACTACACGCTGCTCGCAAAGGACGAGTTCCTGTACCGCCGCCAGGTGACCGACCGGTTTCTGTTCTCGATCCTCGAGGGAGAGAAGATCGTGATGATCGACCGCGTCACCGCCGTATGACGATCCTCATTATCGCGGGACAGGACATTCGCGAGCTGTCCGTCGGACTGTCGAAGGACGGTGCGATCGTCGAAACCCGAACGATCGTCTCCTCGCCGGAAACGTACCTTCGGGACGTCGCCCAGGCCCTCGGGGACTGGACGATTGCACTCGACGATCTCAACGCCGTCGCCGTCGTCACCGGCCCGGGATCGTTCACTTCAAGCCGCGTCTCGGTCATGATTGCCAATGGAATCGCCTTCGCGAAGGGAATCCCGGTCATCGGAATCCCAAACGTCGAGCGCGCCGATTTCGCCAGCCTGACGATTCCGACGACGCTCCCGCCCGTCGACCAATTCGCGGTTCCCATCTACGACCGTCCTCCTCACATTACGTCGCCAACCCCTTAAGCCTTCGGCCTTATTCCCTTAAGCCTAACCTATGCAAGCCGTCGACGTCATCCAAGGCTCCGTCCTTGGTCTCTGGAACAGCATCCTCTCGTACCTGCCGAACGTGCTCGGCGCCGTGGTCGTGTTCCTCATCGGGATCATCATCGCCGCGGTTCTGCAGACAGTCGTCGAAAAGCTCGTGAAGCTGCTGCGCGTCGACGAGCTCGTTGGAAAGCTCGAGGTGAAGACGTCGCTTGAGAAGGTCGGGATCCAGCTGCACGTGGGCAAGCTGCTCGGATGGATCGTGAAGTGGTTCTTCATCATCGTGGCGCTCATCGCCGCGACGGACATCCTTGGCTGGGACCAGGTGACGGTGTACCTCCGCCAGGTGGTCGAGTACATCCCGAACGTGATCATCGCCGTGATCATCCTCCTCGCCGGCATCCTCCTCGCCAACTTCACGCGCAACGTGGTGAAGACCGCCGTGGAAGCCGCCGAACTCGCCAGCGCCGATTTCCTCTCCGGCATGGCCAAGTGGGCGATCCTCCTCTTCTCGTTCATGGCCGCGTTGGTCCAGCTCCAGATCGCGCAGGGATTGATCAACACGTTGTTCACCGGATTGATCGCGATGCTCGCATTGGGCGGCGGGCTGGCGTTCGGGCTTGGTGGGAAGGAACACGCGGCAAGGGTTCTCGACAGGCTGCGGAAGGATCTGACGAGCGAGAAATAAGAACAAAGTCGGGGCATTTGCCTCGACTTTTTGGCTATTTAAAGCTATAGTACCAGAAATGCGATCATAACTGTTTCGTCGTCGTTCTATGAAAAAGATTCTTACCAAAGGAATCCAAATCAGCACATTTCAGCGAAACGAAGGTGATTACATCTCCTTGACGGATATCGCGAGATACAAAGACAAGGAACGAACCGATTATATTATCCAAAACTGGATGAGAACTCGGGATACAATTGAATTTCTTGGGATTTGGGAACGAATCAACAATCCAAATTTTAAACCCATCGAATTCGATGGGTTTAGAAATGACGCGGGATTAAATAGCTTTTCCCTTACCCCAAAACGTTGGATTTCTGGCGTAAATGCCATTGGGCTGATCAATAAACCAGGTCGGTACGGTGGCGGTACGTTTGCGCACAAGGACATTGCATTTGAGTTTTCCACCTGGATCTCCCCGGAGTTTAAGCTCTATCTGATAAAGGAATTTCAGCGACTGAAGACAGAAGAAAGTGAACGGATGGCTCTGGGGTGGGACACCAAGCGAATGCTTACGAAGATCAACTACCGGATCCATACGGATGCGATCAAGGAACACCTTGTCCCTGACCTTGTGACCGCGACGCAGCGAAATGCCGTTTACGCAAACGAGGCGGACGTTCTGAACAAAGCGTTGTTTGGTCGAACGGCCAAGGAGTGGCGGGACGAGAATCCAAGACTCGCTGGAAATATCCGCGACTACTCCGACGTTACGCAGCTCGTCTGCCTGGCAAACCTCGAGTCGCTAAACGCCGAGCTTATTCGTCAGGGGCTGTCACAAGGTGATCGTCTACTGAAGCTGAACGAGATTGCGATCGTGCAGATGAAGTCGTTGGTCGGAAACGCGACGGTAAAGCGACTGAAATAGACCTATGAACAAATTTAAGCACTCAGCGATAGAGGTTTTAAAAGTGGAAAAGAAACCACTGCACTACAAGGAGATCACGCGTCTTGCCCTCGAAAGAGGATTACTCGAAACAGAAGGGGCAACCCCGGACTCCTCGATGAATTCTCAGATTATTACGGACATCAAGCACAAGGGAGAAAATTCCGATTTCATCAAAACGAGTCCGAGCACGTACGGCTTGAATCCGAATCATAAAACCGAGCCAAAAAAAATCATCGAGGAAATTAAGGAAATCGAAGAGGAGGAAAAAAGAAAAGTTGAAAGCGGGTACGTTGGAAAGGGCGGAGAATTTCTTGTATGCAGCGAACTTCTGTTTAGAGGGTATAACGCGAGTATAATGAGCGTGGACGTGGGGATGGATATCATTGCCACGAAAGAAAGCAAGTTGTTTGGAATTCAGGTAAAAACATCCAACTTGAATCAGTACAATACCTATAATTTCGACGTTCGGAAGGTTTCATTTGAGCGTCACGATTCGGGCGGCGTTTACTACATTTTTGTGCTTCGTAGTGAAAACAGCAGTCAGTTTCTCATTTTGCCATATAGCGAAATGGCAAAGAAGGTTCACGAAAAAGCGATCAAGGTGGTTGTGGGAGACAAGTACAGGCTGAAAATAGATATTCGCGACGGCAAGGTTTATTTAGGCAATCGTGAACATGAGATGGGATACTATCTGAATAACTGGGAGGTAATTAAATAAGCGCCTCTTATGTCCACCGACGGCTACCGCTACGGAACCCACCGATTCTGGGAGATGCTGCAAGGCATCCTATTTTGGGCGACGCTCGTGCTGTCGCTCGCGCTCTCCTTCGTCGTCCCGTACTGGGTGATCGTGTTCATCATCGTGTTCGACGTGTTCTGGGTGTTCCGCGTGGTGTACTTCGTGATCCACCTGGTGTCGGCGTGGCGGGAGTATCGGGCGACGACGAGGACGGACTGGTTTTCAAAGCTCGCGGCCGTCGACGGTTCGGAAAAGATCCACCACCTCATCTTTCTCCCGACGTACAAGGAGGACATCGATATCATCCGCGGGACGCTGCGATCGATCCGCGACTGCAAGTTTCCGAACGACCGGATCCTGATCGTCCTCGCCGGCGAGGGGCGCGACTCCGGGCACTTTCGAAAGAACGCGGAGCTCATCCGTCGCGAGTTCAGAAATGTGTTCAAGAAGGTCATCGTGACCGAGCATCCCGTCGGTCTGCCCGACGAGATCCCGGGAAAGGGCTCGAACCTGAATTGGGCCGGGCACCGCGTGGTCGAGGAGCTCGCGGCGGACTGCCCAGAGATCGCGGACGAGGACGTCGTCGTCTCCTGCTTCGACGTGGACACGGTCGTCCACCCGCAGTACTTCGCATACCTCACCTATCTCTACTGCACCGTCCCGAATCCGACGCGCTCGTCGTACCAGCCGGTCGCGCTCTTCGCCAACAACATCTGGACCACCCCGGCCCCGGTGCGCGTGGCCGCGTTCGGAACGACCTTCTGGATCCTTACCGAGCTGGCGCGGCCCGAGCGGCTGTGGACATTCTCGTCGCACTCGATGCCCTGGACGATGCTGAAGGACGTGGGGTTCTGGCAGAAGGACATCGTGACCGAGGACTCGCGCATTTTCATGCAGGCCTTCCTGAAGTACGAGGGCGACTACCGCGTCACGCCGATGTTCCTGCCGGTGTCGATGGACACGGTGACGGGCAAGACGTATCTCGACGCGCTCGTTGCGCTGTACAAGCAGATGCGCCGGTGGGCTTGGGGCGCGGAGCACTTTCCGTACATGATCGACCAGTTTCGCAGGCACCCGAAGATTTCCAAGCGCCTGAAGTTCAAATACTTGTTCAACCACCTGGAAGGAATGTACACCTGGGCCGCCGCGCCGCTCCTCATCTTCGTTCTCGGCCGCCTCCCGCTCAGCCTCACCAGCTCCGAGTCAAACGCCCTCGTGCAGGACGCCCCGTTCACCCTCGAGTGGCTCATGCGCCTGGCAATGCTCGGCGTGTTCGTCTCGGGCGCCATGGCACTCACGATGCTTCCTCCGCGGCCGCACACGGTGAAGAAGTCGATGTGGATCGTGATGGTGTTCCAGTGGATCCTGTTGCCGGTAACGTTCATCCTGTTCGGCGCATTGCCGGCCATCGACGCGCAGACGAGGTTGATGGTGGGGAAGTATCTTGGGTTTAATGTGACGGAGAAGTCGAAAAATCGTTAACCTACGTTCCCCCTCCTCATGGGGAGGAGGGGGTCAGGGGTGGTCGTCGCGACGAGTTCCGTCAGCGAGTCGAACAGCGCGTCCGGATTCTCCGCCTCGAGCAGCGCGCGAGGATGGTATCCTGTCGTGACGGCGATCGATTTCATGCCGGCGCGCTTCGCGGCTTGGACGTCGAACGTCATGTCGCCGACATAGCAGGCGTTCGACGGGTCGACGCCGTACTGCGCGCAGAGGCGCACGAGTTCCGGGGTCTTGTCGCGGTGGTCGCCGCTGATCACGTCGAAGCGGCCGTGAATCCCGTAGCGCTCGGCCTCGTTCGACAGGTGCGATTGCGGATGGCTGCTGACGACGCCGATCGGACGCCCGAGCTCAGACAGTCTCGCGATCGCGTCGGCAGCGTCGAGATACGCCTCGGGACGGATCCCGTCCGCGACGACGCCGGAGAGACAGGCGAGATAGTTTTCGTTGAGTTCCCGTTCCGTCACGGTGATCCCGAGCGCCAGGAACGCGTCGTAGGCGTTTCCGCGGATGGAGCCGAGCCACTCATCGAACGAGACCGACGGAATCCCGTACCCGGCCCGCATGCGCCGGTTCGCCTCGAAAACCGGTCGGCGGTCGTCGCTGATCGTTCCGCTCCAATCGAAGAGAAACAAGCGGATTTTTGAGCCGTTCACGCCTTGAATGTTCTCGTCCATACGCGTATAGTTCGTTCACTTATGTACCCACGCGTTTCCATCCACATCGTCGCCTACAACAGCATGGATTTCCTGCCGGAGTTGTTGAAGTCCATCTTCGCACAGACCTTCCAGGACTTCAACGTGCTCGTGGTGGACAATGCCTCGTCCGACGGCGTCGCGACCTTTTTGCGCGACGAGTTCCCGAAGGTGGCGCTCATTCGCAACGCGCGCAACGTCGGGTTCTCCGGGGCGCACAACCTGGCCATCCGGTACGCGGTCGACCACTGGGGCGACGACGACCTGACGGACCGGTTCGTCCTCATTACGAACCCGGACGTCATCCTTTCGCCGACCTTCCTCGAGGAAATCGTGAAGGCCGCCGAGAAGGAACCGGTCACGGTCGGATCGTTCCAAGGAAAGCTCCTGCGCGCGTTCAAGCAGAACGCGCAGGACGAGGTGTTCTGCGAGACGGTGAAGTCCGAGCGGATCGACTCGACGGGCCTTGCCCAGCACCGCAACCGCACGTGCACCGACCGCGGGGCGGGCGAGCTCGACAAGGGGCAGTACGACGCGGCGACGGACATCTTCGGCGCGGCCGGGGCGCTCGCGTTCTATCGTGCTTCGACGCTCCAGGCCCTCCGCTACGGGGACGAGTTTCTCGATCATGATTTCTTTCTGTACAAGGAGGACGTCGACCTCGCCTGGCGCGCGAAGAAGCGCGGCTTTACGTCGCGATATGTCCCCGCGGCCGTGGCGTACCACCACCGCGCGGCCTACGGCGCCGAGCGCCAGGGTTGGTTCGCGCGCATCAAGAACCGCCGCGGCAAGTCGCCGATGCGCAACTGGTACTCGACGCGGAACCACCTTCTCCTCGTCCTGAAGAACGAGGGGATCCTGAGCGGCCTCCTCGCGCTCCCATGGATCGCCTGGTTCGAGTTCCGTCGCTTCGTCTACGTCCTCGTCCTTGAGACGCGAAACCTCTCGGCGTATTTCTCCGCCCTCAAGCTCGCCCCTAAAATTCTCAAGAAACGCTTTGCGCGCGTCCGAAAGCCCTAACCGCTATGCTCGACCTCTCGATCGTCATCATCGGCTATAAGAACCACCGTCTCGTCCGCCAGACGCTCAAGGGAATCCGTCGCGTTTCCCCGGCCGTCTCGCACGAGATTCTTTTGGTCGAGAACGATCCGAGCGGGGCGACGACGGCGATGGCGAAGGAGTTTCCGGAAGTAAGGGTCATCGACGAGCGCAAGAACGTCGGGTTCGGGCGCGGGATGAACCGCGGGTTCGATGACGCGACGGGACGGTACGTGATGGTGTTCAACCCGGACGTGGTCGTGTTGCCGGGAGCGTTCGAAAAGCTCGTGGCGTACCTCGACGCGCACCCGGACGTCGGTATGGTCGGTCCGAAGCTCCGCAACCCCGACGGCTCGCTCCAGCATAGCTGCTATACGTTCATGACCCCGGCCACCGTCCTTGCGCGCCGCCTCCCGTTCGTCCGCCGCCTCAAGCGCGTGCGCGACCATCTCGACCGGTACACCATGGCCGGCTGGGACCACGCGCAAACGCGAGACGTCGACTATCTCCTCGGCGCCGCGATCCTCGTCCGCCGATCCGCGCTCGACCAGGTGGGGGGATTCGATCCGGCGTACTTCATGTACTTCGAGGACCAGGACCTCTGCCGTCGCTTCTGGAAGGCCGGCCACCGCGTGGTCTACCACCCGGAATCCTTGATGATCCATTACCACCGTCGCGAGACCGCCGACGGCAATTTCTGGCAGCAGCTGACCCATCCGCTCACGCGCATCCAGATCAAAAGTGCGGTATACTACTTTAAGAAATATCGAGGCGACAAGAATCCTCGCGCGACGACCACCCCCGTCCCCTCTTCCCTATGAGGAGGGGAAACGTGTAGAAAAAATATGTCCCACACCGTCAACTTCCTTCACGAGGTCGAGGCTCCCAAGCGGCACCGGGCTCACCAGCGGAAAAAGGCGGTTCGTGCCGCGGTACTCGCCGCACTTGGAATCGTCGCGCTGTGGCTCGTCGTCGTTCTGTTTGCCGCGGGACAGGTGATCGCGGCGGCGCTCGACGGGAAGGACGCGCTGTACCGGGCGCGGGATTCGGCCGTGGCACTCGACTTTGACGGGGCTTCCGTGGACCTGGCCGTGGCGGACGACAAGTTTTCTTCCGCGGAAAAAGGGCTCGGGCTCCTGCGAACCGCCGAGATCATCCCGTGGGTCTCCACCCAGATTCGCGCCGCCGACACGCTGGTGACGAGCGGCCGCGAGGTGATTGGCGCGCTCCAGACCGCGGTGGACCTTGGCGGGGAGCTCGTGCGACTTTCCGGGTTCACGACCGACGAGCTGCAACAGATGGCCGCCGGAACCTCTCCGCGCGCCACGTTCGACGACCTCTCAAGCGAAACCAAGCGCGCCATGCTCGAGCGTCTCGCGGGATCCTCCTCCGACCTCCAGCTTCTCGCTGCCCGCATCAGCATCGCCCGATCCGAGCTCTCCACGATCGACAGGTCGGGCCTCCTCGGCCCCGTCGCCGACGCGCTCGGCCCGCTCGACGCGAAGCTTGCCGAGGGACAAACGGTCGTGAAGACGCTTGCGATCGCCTCGGAGCTGCTTCCCGAGTTCGCCGGGCTCGGAAAGGAACGCACGCACCTCCTTCTCTTTTTGAACAACACGGAGCTCCGCCCGGGCGGCGGATTCATCGGGACGTACGGCATCCTGAAGACAAAGGACGGCGACGTGACCGAGCTTGAGACGGCCGACTCGTACGCGCTCGACAGGCCGAGCGAGGGGATCGCCACCGCCGCGTCCCCGGCGCCGCTCGCCCGCTATAACGCCACTCCCATCTGGTACTTCCGCGACGCCAACTGGTCGCCGGACTTTTCGGCGAGCTCGGCCGACGCGCTCAGGATGTTCAATCAGGAAGTGGCCGTTGCGGGCGGAACGCCCCAGTCGTTCGACGGAACCCTGGGGGTCACGCCAACCTTTCTGCAATCGCTCCTCGGCATCACCGGCCCGATCGCGGTCGGAGGGCAGACGTTTACCGCCGACAACGTGACGGATGACCTGGAATACCAGGTCGAGGTCGGCTACAAGGGCCAGGACATCCCGCCGGAGCAGCGCAAGGAGGTCATCGGCGCGTTCGTGAACGAGTTGAAACGGAAAATGTTCTCGCTTCCGCTGTCGGAATGGATCCGCGTGGCCGACGCCGTGCAGGAAGGGTTCGCGAAAAAGCAGATCGTCATGATGAGCGCGGACGCGAAGACGGAGGATCTGATCGCGAGCGTCGGCTGGGGCGGCCGGATCGTCGCTCCTCCGTCGGGCGGCGACGCGCAGATGGTCGTGGACGCGAACATCGCGAGCCTGAAGACGGACCCGAAGGTCGCGCGCGCGATCGCGTACGAGATTTTCAAGAACTCGAGCGGGCAGTACGTGGGACGCACGACCGTGACGTACTCGCACACCGGATCGTTCGACTGGAAGACGTCGCGGTACCGGACGTACACGCGGCTTTACGTCCCGGCCGGTTCGGAGCTGATTCGTGTCACCGGGTCCATGCTCGACGACAAGATCCACAATCCGACGGGATCGGAAGGGCCGGTCGACGTCTCGACCGAGTTCGGGATGACCTCGTTCGGCACGTTCGTTTCCATCGAGCCGGGCGAGACGCGCTCGCTTGCATTCGAATACAAGCTTTCCGACGCGGTGGTCGCTTCGATGAACGCGGGAACGTACAAATTGTCCGAGATCAAGCAGATTGGCGCGCAAGACAACGGGTTGACGCTCACCCTCGGCTTTGGTAAGAATGTCGCGTCCGCAAGCGTCCCGGAGGCCCGCGAGGACTGGGGCGACCAGACGTACCACCTGGTTACGAAATTAGATCGGGATTTGCAGTTTATCGTGGGTTTTTAGGCTTAAGGCTGAAAGGCATAAGGCTTAAGGCGTCGTGAAAAATAAAGGAATTTTAAACCCTTAAGCCTTAGGCCTTGTGGCCTTAAGCCTCTCGCATGTTCCAAAAGAAGATCGCCATCGACCTTGGCACCACCTCCGTCCTCGTTTACGTTCCGAAACGGGGGATTATTATCAATGAGCCGTCGGTGGTTGCCGTGTCGTATTCGGACAAGAAGGTCCTTGCGGTCGGGAAGGAGGCCAAGGACATGCTTGGCCGAACGCCGGACACGATCGTCGCGCGCCGCCCGCTGAAGGACGGGGTGATCGCGGACTACCGGACGACCGAGGCGATGCTCCGCTACTTCATCAACAAGGCGCTCGGAGGCGTCCGCCTGTTCCGCCCGGAAGTCATGGTCGCGGTCCCGGGAGGGATCACCTCGACGGAACGCCGCGCGGTCATCGACGCCACGCTCGCGGCCGGGGCCAAGGCGGCATACATCATCAAGGAGCCGATCGTGGCGGCCATCGGCGCGAACATCCCGATCGGGTCGCCGAGCGGCCACATGATCATCGACATCGGCGGCGGCACCTCGGAGATGGCCGTCATCTCGCTCGGCGGCATCGTGGCGTCGGAGTCGGTCCGCATCGGCGGCGTGAAGTTCGACGCGGCCATCTCGGAATATATCCGCCGCAAGTACAGCCTCGCCATCGGCGAGCGCACGGCCGAGGACATCAAGATCAAGATCGGCTCGGCGATGTACATGCCCGACAAGCTCACGATGGAAGTGAAGGGACGCGACATGATCACGGGCCTCCCGAAGATCGTCGAGGTCACGAGCGACGACGTCACCACCGCCATCCAGCACGAGCTCGACGGAATCATCGCCACGGTAAAGGACGTGTTGAACAAGACCCCGCCGGAACTTTCCGCCGACGTCATGGACAAGGGCATCATGCTTTCGGGAGGATCGAGCCAGCTCCGGAATCTCGACACGCTTGTCGCGGAAGCAACGGGCGTCCCGACGTTCGTCGCTGAGGACCCTCAGCTGTGCGTGGCGAAGGGGACGGGGATTGCGCTGGAGAATTTGGAAGCGTACAAGAGGTCGATATTTACGAGTTAGGGCTGAGAAGGCTGAAAGGTCTGAAAGGGCTGAAAAGCTTTTAAGCCCTTTCAGCCATCTAAGCCCCCTCAGCCCTTTTTATGCCCATCATCGCCATCGACGCCTCTTCCGCGAACAAGCCCCAGCGCTCCGGCGTGGAGTGGTACGCGTATTATCTGATCGAGGCGATGAAGACCCGCGCGCTTGCGGCCGGCGAGCGCGTGGTTTTGTTTTCGCCGACGCCGCTCGCGGGGACGCTCGCGCATTTGCCGGCGGGATGGGAATCGAGGGTGCTGAAGTGGTGGCTGCCAATGGGGTGGATGAAGGGAAGGGTGAGCTGGGAATTGGTCCGTCGCGCGCCGTCCGTCTTCTTCGTGCCGGCGCAGGGGTTGCCGCTGTTCGGAAAGAACCTCGTCGCGACGATCCATGACATTGGGTTCCGTCGCGCCCCGACGCTGTACGAGTCGAAACAAGTTCGCGTCCTTGAGCGAATGACGGCGGCTGCGATCAGGCGAGCGAAGAAACTGTTTGCCGTCTCCGAATTTACAAAGCAAGAGCTCGTCGACGGCTACCGGGTCGATGCCCAACGCATCGTCGTCGCGCCGAACGCGGTGAATCTCGACGTGTACAAAAAACTCGACGAGGCGACGATCGCGCCGTTTCTGCAAGCGCGTCGCCTCGGCCGGCACTATTTCCTCTACGTCGGACGCATGGACGCGAAGAAGAACGTGAAAACGCTCATCCGCGCGTTCGAGCTGTTCAAGTCGAGCCGCGGCACGGGCGACCCGTACGAGCTCGTTCTCGTCGGATCCCCCGGACTTCATTACGCCGAGCTTAAGAAATACGTCGAGCATTCTCCCGCGAAGGCGTCGATCCGCGCTTTCGGCTATCTCCCAGAGGAAGACGTCGCGGCGCTCATAAACGGCGCGATCGCGTTCGCGTTCCCATCGTGGTACGAGGGGTTTGGCGTCCCTCCGCTCGAAGCCGCCGCGTGCGGGGCTCCCGTCATCGCGTCGAACATCGGCGCGCATCGCGAGGTCCTCGGCGACGCCGCGATCTTCGTCGCGCCGGGCGAGCCGGAAAACTGGGCGAAGGCGCTGCAGAAGATCGCGTCGGACAAGGCGGTCGCGGACGATCTCCGCGCGAAAGGATTCGCCCGCGTCGCGGCGTATTCCTGGGAGAAAACCGCGGAAGTCGTTTGGGAGACTCTGAGGAGTTTGGTATAATTCGGCCACTATGGAAGCACTCGTCAAAGAACTCGGCCTGTTCGGCCTTTCGGAAAAGGAAAGCTGCGTGTACCTCGCGTCGCTCGAGCTCGGTCCCGCGCCGGTGCAGGACATCAGCCACAAGGCGAAGGTGAACCGCGCGACGACCTACGTGATGATCGAATCGCTCATGGGCCGCGGCCTGATGAGCTCGTTCGTGCGGGGCAAGAAGCGCTTTTACGCGTCCGAGTCGCCCGAGCGATTAAGGAGCGTCTTGCGGTTGCAGAGGAGGGAATTGGAGGAAAAGGAGGAGGAATTGGAGAAGATTTATCCCAGGCTGTCGGGCCTGTACAACGCCGAGGGGGCGAAGCCGCAGATTCGGTATCTGGAGGGGGCGGAGGGAATCAACACGGTTCGGGAGCTCGTTCGAAAGATCCCGGGCGACATCTTTCAGTTCACCCCGTTCAGTCCCGAAAGCGCCGCGGACGAGCTGAAGGAAGGTCTCGACGACTTCGTGCGGGACGTGATCGCGCAGAACGTTCCGTACCGCGCGCTGCTGGCCGTGGAGGACATGAACATGGAAAAGATCCCGACGATCCCGAACCTTGAGGTGCGCCTGATTCCGCGCGCGCTCTTCCCGACGAACGGCGACATCACGGTGCGTGGAAACACGATCTGCCTCTACTCGTACAAGTCCGCGATTCTCGCCATTGTCATCACGAGCCAGGAAATTGCGGACGCGATGCGATCGATGTTCGATCTGGCCTGGAAGGCGGCGGAAGCCTATCCGAGCCGAAAGTCGTAGAATAGAAAAGACGGCCTCATTGCCGGCGATTCGATCGCGGGCTGGGGGCCGTCAGGGGGTGGCGTCGTATGCGACGGGTCGTCTCCCACAGGCAGGGACGTCGACCTAGAGGTGGAAGCTGATCGTCTCGATCGGCTCGCGAATGCGCATCCGCTCGAGCTCGGCGTACTTCACGGTCGACGAGCATCCGCCGAAGATGCCGAGGTGCATCTCGTTCGGGTCGTCGGCATGGAGCCGGAGTTCGCGCGAGGACTCGTCGGTCGCGTCGTGGGCGCGCATCGGTCCGAAGTCGAACGCTTCGTCATCGTCCGAGTCGTCGGACAGGCTGACGTGTTCGACCTTGCGTTCGCCGTCGGACTGTTCGCAGCGGTCGACCGCCCTGTCGAAGGCCGAGAGCACGCCGTCCGTGATGCACCAGATCGGCTCGCCGACGACGTCGATTCCCGCGTCGCGGGAAATCTCGAGGTCGACGTCGATGGGACGCATCTCGGCGATCCGCTCCATCGCGTCCGGCGAAGAAGGCAAACCGTCGTGGTACAGGAACTTGGGGTGAATGCCGGGGGATGCCCCGACGAGCATGAGGCTGGTAAGCATCGGTCGTTCTCCATGATGGAGGGCGACAATTGGCCAGCGAATTCCGGTTTCATGTCGTCCTCCTGTTGAGTCCCGCCCTTACAGGGGTGCTTGAGCGAGGACGAACCATATCAGAAACCCTTGATTTTGTCAAGGGCGAATGGGAAAGCTTCTGAATGGTTCTGACACAGTAAATTTGCTACGCTGAGCTAAAATACCTGGATCGTTGCTTAGTCGTTCCAGGAGCTCTTGACAGGATGGGGAAAAGTTGGTAGCTTGTCATCTT
The DNA here is from genome assembly GCA_037131775.1 of Candidatus Uhrbacteria bacterium. Taxonomy (GTDB): domain Bacteria; phylum Patescibacteriota; class Patescibacteriia; order UBA9934; family GWF2-40-263; genus YC12-FULL-57-11. The sequence goes on along the minus strand of JBAXQK010000010.1, from coordinate 3,291 downwards.
CCCTAATGGCCAGAATGGTTTCTTGGGCGAAGAAGAGGAGAATATCGCAAAAAGTCGCCGTCGAAGGCGACTTTTACGTTTGCCAAATCAAAAACTGCCTTGCGGCAGCTTTTGGGGAGGGGAGAGTATCGCGGGTTTTTCAACGCGCGAGCTCGGAGGGTAGGAGGAGCAGTGACCTTCGCTTGCGCGGCGGTGTGCTCCATGGTGACCGGGCGTATGGGAGAGGCCAGCGCAAGCGCCGGGTTCTCACATTTGGTAACCACCTGGAAGCCGTTTGACGGGCGACCAGGCAATCTCTCTCCCCCGAGCTCGAGGGTTGAAACCTCCTCGAAGGGCTCGACCGGGGTCAAGCGCTTTGAGGGGGTCGGGGAGCAGGTCGCACGGACCTGTACTCCCCGGACGAAGGCGACGCGAATCTTCCCGGTCTCACGAGACAAGTGGCACCCGCGAACATGGGGCTCCGATCTTGTCTGATGGGCGAAGGTCATGGGACCGTCCGCTCTTTGGCATCGATTGCCAGGCCGGGAGTTCTCGTCGTTCCGTCAGTGCCGTTTGCCACTGTCTGCTTCGTTAAGGTCGGGAGCAGTGACGCCTCCCTCTGTCCAATTTTTTGGGTTCTCTCGCTAGCCAAAGTGCGAAGGGAACATTCAGCCTCCGATGGAAGTTGCCCGTTCTGGTTCCCAGAACGGGCATACAATGTCCCGCTGGCTGCGGGTTGCACGATGCGTGCGGTCGACGCGGGTGGCTGGTCCCGGAGATGATCGGGGATATGCCGATGGCGCGTCTGTGCCCAGGATCGGGACTCTAATCGGATACGAGTATCGATGGCCTGCCACGGAATTGTTGCAGGTTGCACCGATGTCTCCGTACCCCTCACTAGACTCAACCTTTCGAATTTCGAGTTTCGAACTTCGAACTTTCAGTCCACTGAGGGGTTTGTGAGCTACTGGCGGAGAAATCCGCGTTCGCTCACAGAGGCCGCTCGTCGTTCACCTCCACGACGATAGGAGCATTCTCTTGAACCGCGTCAGGGACGCGATCACGGGGTCTGCAGAAACCCGTTCGACGCCTACTTCACCGTGGGCGGCTTCCAGTCCGCCAGCGGACCGAACCCTTCGGTCCGAGGGCCGCTGCGAGGCTTCGAGGGCCCCGTCGAGGCGACGCACCGGGCAGCTTCAGGCTTGGAGGCCTTGGGCGCCAGGATCCGGCCGGCCGTTCCCCCAAGGTTGCGCTTGGTGTCGGCCAGGGCCTTCGCGGCGTCACGCTCGGCCTGCTCCGCCACCCACCGCTGGATCTGTCCGGAGACGTCCAGCATCGGGTACCAGTTCAGGCGGCGGTCCACCTTGGTGGTCTGGGTGCAGACCGCCAGCTCGGAGAGCTCCAGGAAGGAAGGCGGACGACCCTCGAAGCGGATCTCCAGCCACGCGGGGGAATGAACCCACGCGTCCTTCGCCGCAATCACGTGCTTCTTGGGGCACGCGCTGCAGTAGAACTCGCCCACGCCGGGCACGCGCTCGGGCATCGGCGCAGGCGCAGGCCGCGACACGGGAGCCGACGGGCGGCTCACGATCGTGGACTGGCTCGCGCGGGCCTTGTCCGCGAGGCGCTTGCGCACGTCCGAGAGGCTCGGGCGGGCCGGGGCCGCGGGCTTGGGAGCCGCGTACACGTCGTCCGCCAGGGGCGGGAGCTCGTCGACCGTGGGCTTGTCCTCCGTAGCTTCCGAGGAAGCGCAGGAGGAAGCCGGCTCGGGCTCGACGGGCGCTTCGACGATCGCGACGGGCGCGACTGCCTCGGGCTCGACGGGCGTGGCGATGCTCGCCTGCACGCCGGCCGCGAGAGCCGACACGCTGGCGTCCGCCGTGGCGTTGTGCGCCGCGAGCATCTCGCGCATCGTCCCCACTGGGATGGAGAGCGGCTTGACGGGCTCGCCATCGGCACCCACCAGGCGCAGGTGGAGCTTCGCCGCGAAGAACTCGCGTCGGAGGGCGGCGACGTCGCCGTTCAGGCCAACCGGCATCCCCACGGGCACGAGGCCGTGGGTTTGGAGCGCGATGCGCTCCGAGGTATCGATCTTCATGTGGACACTCCGGGATATCTCCTCTCGTCCCCGGGATGGGGTTCAGACGGCCCGACGGGCTGTCTTACTTGAGGTCGCGCCGGTCCGGGCGCTTTCGGGAGTCACGACGTTGGTCATGGCTTCCGAAAGAGCGGGGACGTTGCGTTGTCCCCAGGTAAAAGATGGCGATGTGATCGTGATCTTCGGTTGCGAGTCAGACCGAGGTTCGGTCTCCACTCGCGTTACGCTGTTCCCGGTGCCCATTTTGACGAATCAAGTTGTGCCCCAGCGCTGTCGGGCGAAGTTCCGCTTCGCAGCAACCGTCACGACTCACACTTTCCAACGAAAGCTTGCCTAAGGCCTTCGATACGCATTTTGATGATTCGAGTGTCCAGCTCTAGCCATCGATGCGTTGCCTCGTTCACGCGAACTGTATCAGCTCATTCGCGGACCAGATGACAGGGAGGATGTTTTCACCCTCAGCGAACTCGATTCCTTGGGACGTTCTTGTCCGTCGGAGTCGAGGTCGCAGTGGGGCGGTCGGACACGCAGGGCGTGTCCGACAGGGGGAGGCCGAGGCGGCCTACCGGCGGCGAAGTCCGAAGAGGTCGCGCATCTGGTTGGCACTCAGCGCCGGAGCGGGCCGCGGGGCCGGAGCGGGCTTGGGAGCCGGCGCCGCCTGCACGATCACCGCGCAGGACGCAGCCGCCTTCGGCCGGGCCGTCGGCTCCATGCCCGCGTACTTGCCGTACGCGGGCTGGGGCGCCTTCGCCACCGACTTCGGGGGCTCGACGACGACCGGGGCCGCGACGACCTCGACGACCGGGACCTCGACGACGACCGGGGCCGCCTCGATGATCTCGACCACCTCGGCGGCAGCCTCGACCACGATCTCGGCCGGAGCCTCGACCGCCGTCTCGACCTCCGCGTCGCAGGCCGCCTCGGCGATCATCCATGCCCACTCAGTGGGCGGATTCACGACGAGCATGCGGGGCGCGAGGCCGCGGCGAACCACCTCGGGGGTGATGTCCGCGTCGTCGTGCTCGATGATCCGGATCGCGGCGGCCTGCTGGCTGACGAACCGCGACGCGTCGTCGAGAGTCAGCTTGTCGGCGCTGATGCCGGCGGCCTTGCCGCACCGGATCGCCTGCCAGCCAGCGTTCGTCAACGAACCGGAGTTCGTGAAGAAGCGGGTGGGGCGGGGGACGCGGCCGATGGGGTCGATGGTAACTGTG
>JBAXQK010000009.1:0-30469 GCA_037131775.1 Candidatus Uhrbacteria bacterium | reverse complement strand
TCACGACGCGGTTCCTCAACCCCCACGAGACCGACACGCACCGCAACCGCCACGAGCTCTTCCGTGCACTGCGAGAGCTCAGCATCGACCGCCACGATTTCTTCGCCGCCCTTCGCTAGGGGCGGTATTTTTTAAACGGTGTTTTTTCGGTTTCGCAACCGAAACGACCGTCCTATGCGGACGGTCGCTTTTGTTTCCTACGGCTTCGTCGTCGCAAACGGGTCGAGCGTCGGAAGCGGCGCCGGCGGGACGACCGGGGTGGTCGCGTCCGTCGGCGGAACCGTCGCGGCCGGCGCGGGAACCGTCGAAGGCTTCGTCACGTGGACGATGATCCCGGATGTCTCCAGATGGTCGCCTCCGCCCTTCGGAACCGCGACCGCGCTGAGGGCCCAGTCGCCGGACGGTGGCAACTGCCACGTGAAGGTCAGGAAGGGGCTCTCCGGGTCGTATTTGGTCTCCACGAGGCTCTTGTTGCCGTTGCCGATCTCCTGGGCGTAGACGCTCACGTTCGAGAACTGCGTCGGGTCCTGGAGCGACGTCACGATCGTGTATGTCTCGGCGGTGCGCTCGATGGTCTGGCCGCTCTTCGGGTCGATCATCTCGAACCCGGTCGCGGCGGCTTCGGAGTTGACCTTGATCCCGACGGTGTCGGACCCGCTGTTGTCGGCGTCGTCGTACGCGACGGCCTTCAGCGTGTGGTAGCCGCGGCTGAGCGTGTTTGGGATCGTCGCGAATAGCTGCCACGGGTATGATGTGTCGGCTCCAAGGAAATAGCCATCCACGTAGAACTCGACGCGTCTCACGCCGCGCGGGGCGTCGGCCTCCGTGGCGATGTCGATCGAACGCGCGTCGAACTCCGCGTCCCTGGCCGGTGAGGTGAGGCGGACGACCGGAAGGTTGGCCGGCACGTGCACGTCGTCGAACTCAGTCGGCGCGGAGGACTGCACGATCTGGACGCCCGTCTCAAGCTCGCGCTTGGCAATCCAGTCGGCAATCCCTTTTTCCCATGCGGCATAGTACGGGTCGGCGGTCGGGTCCGTCGGGGCCGGCCCGAGCGGATTCGCGCGGTCGACGTACTGGAGGATCGAGTGATACTCGGCGTACGTCCGTTCCTCCTTCTTCGAGGCCGGCGTGTATTCGGTCGCGAGTTTTCCCGAGAAGGTGTCGACCGTCACGGTCGTGGCCGGCATGATCCCGTCGATCACGGACTTGCCGGTGACCGGGATGTTCGGCGCGGTGAAGTAATCGACGGGCTTTCCGGCGAGCGCGCGCGACATGAACCCGTACCAGATCGGGGCCGCGACGATCGAGCCGTCCGAGCCCTTCTTCATCGGGACGTACTTGTTGTTTCCTACCCAGACTCCGGTCACGATCGACGGGGTGTACCCCATCGTCCATGCGTCGTAGAAGTCGTTCGTCGTTCCTGTCTTCGCCGCCACGGGGCGGTCGGAGAGATGGAGCAGGTTGTTCGGGCCAAACACGGCCTCGCGCGCCGGCTCGTCGGAAAGGACGTTCGACGTCATCCGCGCGACGTTCGGGTCGAGCACGTTCTTGCCCGGGTCGGCCTTCCACTCGTCCATCACGGTTCCGTCCGGCCCCTCCACCTTCAGGATCGAGACGGCCGGGTGTCGCACGCCCTCGTTCGCAAGCGTCGCGAACGCGTCCGCATGCTCGAGCAGCGTGACCTCGCCGGCGCCGATGCCGACCGAGAGTCCGAAGCGCGAGCGGTCGCCGAACGTCGTATATCCCATGCGCTCCGCGAAGTCGAGCACTCCCGAGACGCCCACGAGGTAGGTCATCTCGATGGCCGGGAGGTTGAGCGAGCTTTGGAGCGAGTTGCGTACTCGAAGCGGGCCGCGCTCTCCAAGGTCGTAGTCGAACGGCTGGTACGGCTTGTCGTTTCCGTTCGGGAACGACGTGTTCACGTCCCACATGATCGTGTTCGGCGTGTACCCCTTCTCGAATCCAGACGTGTACACCATCGGCTTGAAGCTGGACCCCGGCTGGCGAGGACGCAGCGCGACGTTTACCTGGCCGTCGATCGTGTCGTCGAAGTAGTCCTTGCTTCCGACCATTGCCAGCACCTGACCGGTCTTCGGATCCATGGAGACGAGCGCGCCGTTCGTAAAGCTGTACTTCTCGCCCTTCGCCTCGACGCCTTTCTTCACCTCTTCCTCCGCGATCGCCTGCAGGTCGTAGTCGAGCGAGGTCGTCACCTTCAGCCCGCCGTTTTCCGCCGCGTATTGGCCATATTTGTCCTCCAGCTGCTGCTTCACGTAGAAGACGAAGTGCGGGGCATGGATGTTCGAGACCTTCGCGTCGAGCGAGTTGTCCTCGGCCTTGGCCGCGATCGACTCGTCCTTCGTGATGAACCCCTGGTCGACCATCCCGTCCAGGATCCAGTCGCGCCGCGCCGACAGCATGTCGGGGTTGTTGATGTAGGTGGTCGGCGCCTTCGGGATTGCCGCGAGCGTCGCTATCTCGCCGAGCGTCAGGTCCTTGACCTGCTTGCCGTAAAAGTTCTGCGACGCGGCCTGGATGCCATAGTACGTGGAACCGTACGGGATTTCGTTGAAATAGATCTGCAGGATCTCGTCCTTCGAATACCGCCGTTCAAGCTCGATCGCCACGATCAGCTCCTTCACCTTGCGGCTGATGCTCTTCTCATTCGAGAGAATCGCGTTCTTTACGAGCTGCTGCGTCAGCGTCGATCCGCCCCCGCGCGTCCCGCCGAACAGGACGGCGCGCGCCAGTCCCTTGAGATCGTATCCCGGGTGCGTGCAGAACCCGCGGTCCTCGGCCGTGATCGTCGCCTCGAGCATCTTGAGCGGGATGCCGTTCGGATCGGTCGCGAACGACGGGTCGTCCTTGCAGAACCCTTCCTGCGTCTTCACGAGCGTCCGGTTTTGGTCGCCGTACACCTCGTAGAGCAGGTGCGTTCCCGTCCGGTCGTAGATCTTTGTCGTCTGTGAGATCTTGCGCTCGGTAAGCTGCGCCGGGTCGGGAAGGTTGCGCGAGTAGAAGGCGAACGCGCCAAGAACCCCAAGGGATCCCATGATTCCAAGGAGTATGACGACGAGAAAGACGTTCTTGAGAATGCCCCTCGACAGCAGTTGATTCCAAAGGCGTCCCGATTTGCCGTGCTTCTTCCAGCTCCGCGTTTTATATTCAGCCATAATACGTTCTATCCTAGCCGAAATCGGTGATTCTGAACAGGCGGACACGTTGCGGAAAGGATCGCGATGTGATATCCTTTCGCAGCTCCCAAACGGGGATCATTTGTTTCAGCGGTACGTGGACATTCCCTGCGACTGGTTCGAAAGGGCCGGAGGAATCGCGCGGTATGCCCAATGTGTCGTCGATGGTGTGGAAAAAGCTCCTTCGCAAGCACGCGAACGATCTTATGATTGGCGTTGTGTCCGGGCTGGTCATTGCCAACGTTTTTTTTCTGAACTCCGCGTCGGCGGACGTCGATACCGGCCCGCGCTATCCCGCGTCCTCCACCGTCGCGCTCATGATCGCGGCGATGCAGAACGAGACCCGCGACTTCGGCAGCCTTCCGGTCGCGCCGATAGCCGCGCCGCGCCGAACCTACACGATCCCGGTCTCCGCGTACTCGTCCGACGCCGCGCAGACGGACGCGACGCCCTGCATCGCCGCGCGCGGGTTTGACCTTTGCGAGAACGACGAGGAAAACGTCGTGGCAGCGAACTTCCTGCCGATCGGCACGAAGCTTCGGATTCCGGAACTGTACGGTAGCCGCATCTTTACGGTCGTCGACCGCATGAACGCGCGGTACGATCGCCATGTCGACGTCTGGATGAAGACCAAGGCGGATGCGAAGAGCTTCGGCCGAAAGCGTGCGACGATCGAGGTGTTCTAGAATCTGTCGGCTTGATTCGGACAAAAAAGATATTTGAATGACGGCTCGGTTGAGCCGTTTTTTCGTTCAATGGGTATTTTCGACGATAAAAAATTGATAGGATCGGCGATCGGCCGGATACTGGGCTCAGATTGCTAATCCTGTTTTCAAAGATCCTATGTGCGGAATCGTCGGATACGTCGGCAGGCGTCAGGCCTTGCCTGTGCTCATGGATGGGCTGCGTCGGATGGAATATCGCGGGTATGATTCCGCGGGTGTCGCGGTAATGGGGTCAGGTCCGGAATCCGGAATCGTCGATCTCCGCGTCGCGAAGTCCGTCGGCAAGGTCCGCGCGCTTTCGGACTCGCTTGCCGACAAGACCGTCGCCGGGACGCTTGGCATTGCGCATACGCGATGGGCGACGCACGGCGTGCCAAGCGAGGCGAACGCGCATCCGCATGTGAGCTGCGACGGACGGGTGGCGCTCGTGCACAACGGGATTATCGAGAACTATGCGGAGCTCCGAGCCGAGCTCACGGCCGCCGGACACGTGTTTGCGTCGGAAACGGACACGGAAACGTTGGCGCACCTCGTCGAACATCTCATGAAATTTCCCGGCACGACGCTCGCCGACGCGGTGCGCTCCGCCGTCCGCCGCGTGCGCGGGACGTTCGGTCTCGCGGTCGTTTCCGTCGATTATCCGAACGAAATCGTGGTCGCGCGCCTCGGAAGCCCCATCGTCATCGGCGTCGGCGACAATGAGTATCTGGTCGCCTCGGACGCGAACGCCATCATCGGGCATACGCGCAGCATGATCTTTTTGGACGACGGAGAGATGGCCGTGCTCGACCGCGACGGATACCGCGTCGTATCCCTCGACAACCTTCCCGTCGCGAAGCTGCCGGAGGAAATCGACTGGAGCGCGGAGGACGCGCAGAAAAACGGGCACGCGCACTTCATGATGAAGGAAATGACGGAGCAACCGGAGGTTCTGCGCAATACGATGCGCGGACGGATCGACTTCGACGCGGGGAACGCGGTTCTCGGCGGGTTGCGGGACGTCGCGCAACGGACGCGCGAGATCGACCGTCTCATCATCGTCGGCTGCGGGAGTGCGTATTACGCGGCGCAGGTCGGGGAATATATGCTCGAGGAGTACGCGGGAATCCCCGTGGAAGTGGAGCTGGCAAGCGAATTCCGATACCGCAAGCCGATTATCACTCCGCGCACCGCCGTCCTTGCCGTGTCGCAGAGCGGCGAGACCGCGGACACGCTCGCCGCGATCCGCGAGGCCAAGATGAAGGGCGCGCTCACGCTCGGTATCGTCAACGCAGTAGGCTCGACCATCGCCCGGGAGACCGACGCAGGTATCTACAACCACGCCGGCCCGGAGATTGGCGTCGCGTCAACGAAAGCCTTCCTGTCGCAGACGACCGTCTTCGCACTTCTAACGATGTTCCTCGGACGACAACGCCAAATGTCCGTCTCCACGGGCCGGCGCATCAGCGAGGAGCTTGCGAGGATTCCGGATCTCATCGCGTCGTTGCTCGCGCGGCAGGACGAGTACCGTGCCATCGCCGAGAAGTACGCGTGGGCCAATGATTTCCTCTTTCTCGGACGAAAATACTGCGCGCCGCTCGCCTACGAGGGCGCGCTCAAGCTCAAGGAAGTGAGCTACGTTCACGCCGAAGGGTACGCCGCAGGAGAGATGAAGCACGGCCCCATTGCGCTCGTCGACGAGACGATGCCGTCGATCGTCATTTGCCCCGTCGACTCGGTCTACGAGAAGACCAAGTCGTGTATCGAGGAGCTCCGCGCACGTCGCGGCAAGGTGATTGCGATCACGACGGAAGGGAATCATGAGCTCGACGGACTTGCCGACGACGTGATCTTTATTCCAAAGACGCTCGAGATGCTCACGCCGATTCTCGCCGCCATCCCGCTCCAGGCATTCGCCTACCACGCCGCGGTGCGCCGGGGGTTTGATCCGGATATGCCAAGGAATCTGGCGAAAAGTGTGACGGTCGAGTAGACTCTGCGCCGATGCAAAAGACGGCCCGACTCAAGTCGGACCGTCTTTTAATTTCTTCGTGGAGGCCACGGCCGGGATCGGACCGGCTCATCGAGGTTTTGCAGACCCCTGCGTTCCCACTTCGCCACGTGGCCATTGCGCGTCGCGGAGGTAATTTATCAAAGGGGAAGGAATTAATCAATGGTGGTATAATGGGGGGGGCATGGAGGAGGAACCGAAACAACGAGTGTCGCCGCGGAGGACGTGGCGGGCGCTGCGACCGGTCGTCGCGCCGTGCTGGGGCTGGATTGCGCTTGTGGTTTTGCTGTCCGTTGCCGCGTCGTGCCTCGTGGTCAGCGAGCCGTACCTGTACGGGCGCATCGTCGACTCGGTGTCGTCGTCGGTGGCGCGGCACGTGGCTCCGTCGTCGGGATTCGCGACGATCGTCCCGCTCCTCGGCTGGTGGGCGGGGATCGTGCTCGTGGAATCGCTGCTCGTGGCGTTCGCGGCGTGGATCGGGTGGTACGTTGGGAATCTCCTCGAGAAGGCGGTCGGCGCGCGGTCGTTCGAGCGGTTCCTTGCGCTGTCCATTTCGCGGTTCCAGGATGAGCGCGCCGGGGCGATGATGAACCGGTTCGTGCACGGCGAGGAGGCCGTGTGGGGGCTGAACAATCAAATTCTGCGCACGGCCATCCCGTCGTTGGCCACGTTCTGCCTCATCGTCGGGGTCGGTCTCCATCTCGACTGGCGGCTGACGCTCGCGTCGCTCGCCCTCGTGCCCGTCGACATCGCCATCGGCTTCTACCACTTGTACGTTTCCATTCGAAAGCAGGACGTGATGAGTGACAAATGGGAAGAGACGACCGGATTGGTCGGCGACGCGTTCTCGAACATCACCACGGTGCAGGGAGAGGCGGGCGAGACGGCGGTCATGGGGCGCTTTGCCAAGTCATACGCGAAGGTCCTGCGCGAGCAGCTGCACATCAACGTCCGCTGGGCTACGGTGGACGCGGGAACGTCGTTCGTGAACATCTCCGGCCGCCTGATCACCTTCGTGGTCGGCGTCCAGCTCGTCTTCGCGGGAACGACGTCGCTCGGAACGCTCGTGACCTTCCTCGGGTTCGTCTCAATCCTGTACGCGTCCGTCCAAAACGTCTTCGGCGGCCTTCCGGAAATCGCCCGCTCGTTCAATCGGCTCGATCGTCTCACGCGCATTTGGGACGAGGAGCCCGAAGTGCGCGACCGCGACGTGGCGACGAAGGCTCCCGCGCTGCTCGGTCGCGTCGAGTTCGACAAGGTCGGGTTCTCGTATTGCGACGGCGGCAAGTCCGTCCTGCGCGACGTAAGCTTCTCGATCCCGGCCGGGAAGACGTTCGCGATCATCGGCGAGAGCGGGGCGGGGAAGAGCACGCTGGCGAAGCTGATGGTGCGGTTCGCGGACCCGACGCGCGGGGCGATTCGGGTGGACGGGATCGATTTGCGCGACATGACGCTGGCGTCGCTGCGGCCGCAGGTTGGGTTCGTGATGCAGGAGAACATGCTGTTCCATGACACGATCCTGTACAACATGCGGTTCGCGAAACCCAAGGCGACGCGCGAGGAAGTGATCGCGGCCGCCAAGCGCGCGCAGGCGCATGAGTTTATCTCCAAGCTGCCGAAGGGATACGACACGGTGGTCGGCGAGCGCGGGGTGAAGCTCTCGGGCGGCCAGAAGCAGCGCATCGCCCTGGCGCGCGTCCTCCTCGCGAACCCGCCGATCCTCGTCCTCGACGAGGCCACGAGCGCGCTCGATTCGAAGACGGAGCACGATTTGCAGAAGGCACTGAAGGAAGTCATGAGGAACCGCACGACCATCGTCATCGCGCACCGCCTGTCGACGGTGATGGACGCGGACAACATCCTGGTGATGGACAAGGGGAAGATCGTCGACCAGGGGACACACGAGCACCTGATCAAGCGCGACAACCTGTACCGCCAGTTCTGGGAAATCCAGGCGGGCGGGTATGTGTAGAAGACTCTTCGACAAGTTATCTGTTAAAAAATTGACTAATCCTAGTCAATTTTTTATAATCGATTGGATTTTATCCAATCTTTTTCGACGCTATGTCCCGCAACTCGTATCATGATGATGAGCTGAAGAAGCTCAAGGAGGCACTGATGGCACTTGGGGCGACGGAGAATGCGGCGGCGTTTTATCTGGCGTGCTATCGCGCCGGGACGTCGACGGTGGGCGACGTGGCGAAGGTTTGCAAGATGGACCGGTCGAGCGCCTATCTCGCGTGCGACCAGCTCGTCGAGCTGGGTCTCGTCGAGACGGACGCGAGCGCGACGCGGAAGACGGTCACGGCAAAGCCGCCGTCGGCCGTCCTCGCGCGGCTGCGAACGGACATGCGGCGATTGCGACGGCATCACGACGACGTGGAGGAGTCGATGCAGGAGCTCCTGGCCTCGTATCGCGAGCAGGAGAACAAGCCGACGCTCCGGTTCTTCGCGGGACACGACGGGCTCAAGCAGATCGTCGACGACGTGCTCGAGCACGCGGACGGCGAGATCCTCCTGTTCACGAACCAGCGGACCGAGAAGAACGTATTCTCGCAGGCCGACCACCAGGAGTTCGTCCGCGAGCGCATCCGCCGCGGCGTCTCCATCCGCGTCCTCGCCGCCGACACCGTCGAGGCGCGCGAGATGCGGGATCGCGATGTGACCGTCCGACGCGAGACGCGCATCGTCGAGGGCGAGCCGTTTACAAGCGAAACGTACATCTATGGCGACAACGTGGCGATGCTTAGCTTCGACAAGGACGTGGTTGGTTTCATCGTTCGCTCGCGCGATTTTGCGCGTGCGCAGCGCTGGACGTTCGAACAACTCTGGAGGATCCATGAAATTTTACCCGCTGCCTGAGCCGCCGTTCGTTCCGCAATTCGAGCCGGCCGAGGACACGGAGCGCCGAATCGCGAACATCGCGAACGAGGACATGAACGCGCCGGAGTGGAACTGGTGCGGGATGTGCTGCGTGCGGATGATCGCCCTCGTGGAGTCTCGTCGTCATAACCTTGGGGTCCCGACCCTGGAGGAAATGTATCGGACGGCTACGGAAAAATACGGCGTGTACAAGACGGTCGACGGACAGGTTGTCGGTGCCTACCACGCGGAACTCGGAGAATATTATCGGGAGGATCTTGGATTCCTCACGGGTGGCATGACTCGTCGCAATTGCACGATGGACGGTCTCGTCGACCTGATCCGGACGGGTCGATACGTCGTCGCGTCCGTCTCGTCGGAGATTCGCAATCTTGACGGAGAGAAGCCGAAGCGGAAGAACGGGCACCTCGTGCTCGTCTACGATTACGAGGAGACGCCCAACGGCCGCGTATTCATCCTACACAATTCGGCGGGATTTGCTTCTACGAACACACAACGGGCCGTTCGTGTAAACGAGGAGCGACTTCAGGACTGTTTCTCCGGCTCCGTCATCTGGTTCTGGCACGAGATCGATCCGTCGATGCCTTAGTCCTTCACAACTCTGCGGTCACGGTGACCGCTTTTTACACGACGACCACCCCTGACCCCTCCTCCCTATGAGGAGGGGAAACAAAAAATATGACTTCCATTGCTATCCTCACCGGCGGCACATCCGCTGAGCGCGACATCGCGCTCACCTCGTCGAAGACGGTCGCGCGGGTTCTCGACGGGCGGTACGCGGCGACGACGTTCGACTTTCCGTCCGAGATCGACGCGTTCCTTGCTCGCCGTCACGAGTTCGCCGTCGCGATCCCGGTCTTTCATGGCAAGGGTGGCGAGGACGGGACGGTCCAGGGATTTTTGGAGACGCTTGGGATCCCGTATCTTTTTTCCGGGGTCGCGGCGCATGCGGTGGCGATGGACAAGGATTTAGCGAAACGAGTTGTCGCGTCTGCGGGCCTGCGAACCGCGGCATGGATGACAGAAGGGTCACCGAGTGACCCGCACGGCGATTCCCACGCCGCGGACGCGTCGTGGGATGAGTTTCCCTGCGTCGTGAAGCCTCTCGACGGCGGCAGCACGCAGGGCGTCGCGATCGTCCGCAGTCGCGCCGAGCTCGACGCGGCAGTCAACGTCGCGCTTCGCTTCTCCTCCCGCGTCCTCGTCGAATCCTTCGTCGCGGGCGACGAGTTCACCGTCGCCGTCGCGGACGTTGATGGCGTTCCGACCGCCATGCCGGTCATCCAGATCAAGTCTCCGACCGGTCTCTACGACTACGACGCCAAGTACGGCCAGACCCCCGCCGAAAAGCTCTGCCCAGCCCCAATCGCGGACGATCTCGCCCATCGGCTGCAATCCGCCGCGCTCTTGGCGCACAATGCGATCGGCGCTCGGCACTTCTCCCGCACCGACCTCATCGTCGACTCCGCCGGCGACATCTGGTTCCTCGAAATCAACACGATCCCCGGCCTCAGCGTCCTCTCCCCCCGCGCCGTCGCCGCAAGCGGCCGCGACTTCGGTAACCTGCTCGCGTCGTGGATCGAAAAAACCGTGAGATAGTCTCACGGTTTTTGTCTTGCGTCCTATGCCTCTTCCTGCACGTGCTGCACGATGTCGACAAGATCGTCGTTCGTCAGCAACTTGCCGACCCAGGCGTCCGCGACCTTCAGCAGGTCGACGTGGAGCGATTCCTTCAGCTCGTTGATGTTCTCCTGCGGGACGGTCACGGCCAGCGCCTCGAAGTCGCCGTTGCGAAGGCGGCCGACGAGGTCCTTGTCGAGCTGGGCGTACAGCTGTTCGCGCGTCCACTTCTGGTTGTTCTCGTGCTGCTCGCCGCTTCGCGCGCCGCCAGATCCGGTGATGATCTGGACGCGTTCCTGTTCCATCGGCTCGAGCTTGGTCGAGATCGTGTGGACGAGGTTGATCTCGCGGTCGTTCGCAAGGTAGAGCTTCGCCTGGACGTTGTCGGTGACGGCAATCATCGTCGGAACGCGGAACGGGTGGAGGTCTTCGGGAAGTTGCATATTCCAGATTGTAATGAATAGCCTCTAGGCTGTAGTATATACCCAATATGGATGAAAAAAAATGGCGGCACGAGGTGGCGGAGAGCATGCGCGAGATCGTCTTCGGTCTGGAGGACAGCTTCGTGTCCACGCTCGGGGCGGTGACCGGGATCGCGGCCGGGGCGGGGAACACGTACATCGTGATCCTGTCAGGGCTCGTGATCGTCTCGGTCGAGGCTCTTTCGATGGCGGCGGGGAGTTACCTGTCGAACAAGTCGGCGAGCGAGGCGGAAGTGGAGATCCTGTTTGAGGAAGGGAAGCCGGCGGTGAACGCGATCAAGTCGCACCCGGTTCGTTCTGGCCTCATCATGGGAATCTTCTATCTCGTTGGCGGTTGCGTCCCGCTCGCGCCCTATTTTTTCCTCCCGATCGACCTCGCCTACGGACCGTCGATTCTGCTGACGGGAATTTGTCTCTTCGCCCTGGGCGCCTGGTCATCGTCGTTTGCCAAGAAGTCAGCGTGGAAGGGTGGATGGCAGATGGTCGCCATCTCGCTCGGAGCCGCGATGCTCGGCTTCATCGTCGGTCGCGCGGTCAGCGTGCTCGGGGTGAACGTGAAGGTTTAGCCCGTCGACGCGCAAACGCTTGCCAAGGCAGGCGTTTTTTGATAGATTCCTTTGGATTCTATGCCCAACGTTTATCTCGATCACGCCGCCACGACCCCGCTCGATCCTCGCGTTCTGGAGGCGATGTTGCCGTACCTCAAGGAGAACTTCGGAAACCCGTCCAGCTTTCATTCCGTCGGGAAGGACGCGAAGGACGCGCTCGACGATGCGCGAGAGGAGATGGCGAAGATTCTGCACGTCCGCGCGGACGAGCTTCTGTTTACGTCGGGCGGGACCGAGTCGGACAATCTGGCCGTCCTTGGGTTCTGCCGCGCGAACCAGTCGCACGGGAAGCATCTCGTCGTGACGGCGTTCGAGCACCACGCGGTGATCGAGGCGGCGATGCATCTCGAAAAGAAGGAAGGATTCGAGGTGACGTACCTGTCGCCCGACCACGACGGGATGATCTCGCTCGAGCAGGTGATGGCCGCGATCCGGCCGGATACGATCCTCGTCTCGGTGATGTACGCGAACAACGAGATTGGCACGATCCAGCCCATCGGCGAGATCGGCAACGCGATCCAGAAGCACCGGAAGCAGAACCCGAACACGATGCCGTGCCTCCAGCCGGGCAACTTCCAGTTTCCCGTCTTCCACACCGACGCGTGCCAGGCGACCGGCGCGCTCGATCTCGACGTTGAGAAACTCCATGTCGACCTGATGACGATTAACGGGAGCAAGATGTACGGGCCGAAGGGCGTGGGCGCGCTATACGTCCGCCGCGGGGTGAAGATTCAGCCGTTGCAGTTCGGCGGGTCTCAGGAGAAGGGAATCCGCCCGGGGACGGAGAACGTGGCGGGAATCATCGGGATGGCAAAGGCGCTCGAGATCGCGCAGGGCGAGCGGGTCGCCGAGTCGCAACGGCTCGTCGTCCTCCGCGATATGCTTATCGCCGGGATCCGGGAGCGCGTGCCGAAGGTCCGGCTCAACGGGCATCCGACGAAGCGCCTGCCGAACAACGTGAACATCTCGTTCATGGACCTCGAGGGCGAGGCGTTCATCCTGTACCTCGACGCCTCCGGCATCTACGCCTCCACCGGATCCGCCTGCACGTCGACCACGCTCGACCCGAGCCACGTCATCCTCGCGCTCGGCCTGCCGTACGAGGTCGCCCATGGATCCGTTCGATTCTCGCTTGGGCACTCGACGACCGCCGATGACATCCAGTACGTGCTTGAGACGATCCCGCCGCTCGTGGCAAAGCTCCGCGCATTAAGCCCGGTTCGCGTCGATCCGAAATATTATGTCTGATTACAACCAACCCCCCGTCATCGGCAAGGCCGGCGACGTCACGACGAAGGACGGAGGCAAGTCGTGGTTCTACACGGACGTCGTGAAGGACCACTTCTTCAATCCGCGCAACTTCATGCACGAGGACGCCAATCCCGACGATTACAACGCTATCGGCAAGGTTGGCTCCCCGGCGTGCGGCGACGAGCTGCGCGTGTGGATGAAGGTGGATCCGGCGACCGAGAAGATCCTCGACTTCCGCTGGAAGACGTTCGGCTGCGGCTCGGCGATCGCGTCGACTTCGATGGCGTCGCTCATGGTCACGGAGAACGGGGGGATGACCCTTTCCGAGGCGCGCACCATCAAGCCGCAGCACATCATGGACAGGCTCGGCGGACTTCCCGCGCGAAAGTTCCACTGCTCGGTGCTGTGCGACAAGGCGCTGCGCGACGCGATCAACGACTTCTATCGCCGAACCGACCAAGTTGATAAGATGGTCGTCGAGGCATCGCGCATCATCGACCCGGTGAGCAAGGTGACCGACCACGACATCGAGGAAGCCGTGCTCGACGGCGCGACCACGATCGAGGCGGTTCAAGCGAAGACCAAGGTCGGAATCGGAAACCCGTCCGTCCTTCCGGCCGTGGAGGAACTCATCCGCTTCTACCGAGAAAAATATTTCGGAGCATAATATGCCCATCGAAAAACTTCACGAACAGCTCGCGACGCTCAAGCCGGTTCTCGACTCGGCCAACCGCGCCATCGAGATCGTCTCCGCCGAGGCCCCGACCATCGTCTTCAAGATCACCGGTTTCTGCGGCGGCTGCGAGTGCTCGGGATCGTACAAGGAGGGGTTGCAAGATTTGGTGAGGGAACATTGTGGGGAGTATACGGTTGTTGAGTTCATTGAGACGTAGGCGGGCGCGGGGATACAAATCTACGCATCCGCTACTAAACTGCTAATTCACAACTGGCTACGGAAATTTTGCAAATATATCCGTAGCAAATCACTAGCAATCTGTAGATCCGCGGTTTTGTAGCGGATGCGTAGATTGGTATCCCATTCCCTTATGCCTAAACTAACAGTGAAGGTCGACCCGGACCTCTGCATCGGCGCCGCCTCCTGCGTCACCATCGCCCCGGAGACGTTCCAGATGAATGACGAGAACAAGGCGTACGTCCTCGACCACGGGACGGAACCGACGGCACGGACGTACGAGCGGACGTTCGACGTGACGGCCGACGAGATGGAAACGATCATCATGGGCGCGCAGTCGTGCCCGACGCTGGCGATCTTTATTTACGACGAGACGGGGAAGCAGCTGTTTCCGGACATGTAGAGACGGCGGGGTTGCGAATAACGAATGGGTTACTAAATTGCATATGATGCTAATTGTTACAAACGTTGCGAATTCGTTACGTTCGCTACCATTCGTGTCATACGCAATTTAGTAACCCATTCGTTATTCGCAAATCCCGCCTTATGCGCCACGTCATTATCGGAGCCGGCATCGCCGGAACCACCGCCGCCGAGGAACTCCGCAAGCTCGACGCGGACGCGGAGATCGTCCTCATCGGCGAGGAGTATGACGTTATCTATTCGCGCGTCCTGCTGCCCCATTACGCCAAGGGGATCGTGACGCGCGAGAAGATTTTTTTGAAAAAGGAGACGTGGTATTTCGACAAGAAGATCGAGTGGCTTTGCGGCGTGCGCTGCGAGGAGATCGACACGGTCAACCGCCACGTGACTATTTCCGACGGACGGGAGATCCCGTACGACAAGCTGCTGATTACGACCGGCGCGGAGATTCAGACGCTGCCGTACGAGGGCGAGAACGTCTGCTATTTCCAGACGCTCGGGGACACGGAGCATTTGATCGCGAAGATCGCGTCGTGCTCAGGCCGCGGCGTCGTCTACGGCGGAAGCTTCATCGCGTCCGAGCTGATCGACCTGTTCGTCCATCGCGGGATGTCGACCGTCGCCGCGTTTCGCGGTCCGTGGATGTTCAGCCGGATTCTGGACGCGGAGAGCGGGGCGTTGGTTGCCGCGCATCTGAAGAGCGTCGGGGTCGACGCGCGTCCGGGGAGCGAGGCGCTCGAGTCGGTGGGCGCGACGGCCGACGACGTGGTCGCGATCGGCGTCGGCATCGCGCCGGAGCTTGGGTGGATCCGCGACGCGGGGATCGAGACCAACCGCGGGATTCTGACGAACGCGCGGCTGGAGACGAACGTTGCGGACGTATACGCGGCGGGCGACATCGCGGAGTTCGACGATATCGTCGTCGGCCGGCGCGTGATGGCGGGGAACTGGCCGTCGGCCGTGATGCAGGGCCGCGTCGCCGCGCGCAACATGGCGGGCGCCACCGAGGAGTTTCAAAACGTCTCGTCGTACGCGACGAACCTCGTCGGGCTCGACATCATCGCGGTCGGCGATACCGATCGGGCGGCGTCGGATGCGACGACTGTCGTCGGTTCTGTCGCGGCCGGAGGGGTCACCCAACTGTTCGTCCGCTCCGGCAAGCTGGTGGGTGCCACGCTCGTCGGTCGCAACCACGACCGCAAGGTCGTGACGGACGGAATTAAGGCTGGTTTGGCGATCGAAGACGTAAAACTCCAATAAAATTCGACATTTCAAAAGCGTCAACGCTCGGTGTTGACGCTTTTCGGTTGACAAACGCTCATTTTTATGGTAAATATACGCTCTTCCGTGTGCGGCCTTTGGCTGTGTATGGGAGACGGTTTCTCTGTCTCTTTCACAATTCACAACAGCGGCGTTTCGCCGCACACGAAGGAAGGTATCCATGATCAAAGGAACACTGCACCCCGCGACGTTCGCGGCACTGGCAGACACGGACAAGATGAAGGCATACGTCGGCGGAAGCGCCGCGGCACTCCCGAGCGACTTCGAGGGCGAGAGCATCGAAGAAAGCGTGAAGTACGCGTTCGAGCACGCCGGCCTCAATGGCTCGGAGTTTCTCCGGACGATGTTCGCTCGGATGCCCATCGCGAAGCTCGGTATCAAGATCGCCGGCGCGGGCGTTTCCAACGTCCTCATCGACGCTCTGATCGGGCATGCCAACATCAACCCGACGGCCAAGATGTGGATCAACCTCATCGGTCGCAACGTCATGCAGGGCATCATCTCCGGCTACGTCGATGCCTCCGACCCAGAGAAGGGACGCCGCGCGCTCGACCAGGCCATCCACGACGTCAACACGACCCAGTACGTGAACAAGGTGGAGGCGGTCGTCCCTGGAAAGGCGATGGTCGTGCTGATGACGGACCCCGGTACCGGCATCAAGATGATCCACGCCGCGGCCATCGACGGCGCCGCGTACGCGGACATCCCCGATTCCGGAGCCCCCGCGGTTCCGGCCACGACCTGCCAGCACTGCGAGCAGGCCTACGCGCTGCACGCGGCATCGTTCCGCAAGGAAACGTCGACCACGGGCGGCAAGGACGGCAAGGGCGGCAGCACCAAGGTCACCAACCCACCGACGTACCGCAATGCCAAGCGCATGCTGCTGACCGACGCGGAGGCTCTCTCGGGAATCTTCTACTGCCCCGAGACCTGGCCCGCCGGCAAGCCCGCGCCCGCAAAGGCTCCGGGGCCCGCGAAGACCTGGATGGAGAAGGTTGGGAGGGAAGGCATCGAGCTGTTCGACGCCGTCCTCCTGTACCCGAAGACCACGCCCAGCATGGTCGACGACATCAAGGGCGAGGACATCGCGACCGAGGCGACCAACGTCCCGGTCGACGAGTGGATCAAGCTCGCCAAGGACATCCAGGCGGGGACCGGGCTGTACGCGGGATGCTGGATCTCGGCGCCCGTCGGTCCCGTGCCGACTCCTCCCGTGCCGACTCCCGCAACCGTTCCGCCGATCGGAACGATGGGTCGGTTCGCGGCCTGGATCGGGTCGTTCTTCGGAGCGCCGACGGCCCCCAAGCCGGCGGAAGCGCCCGTGACCGGCCTGACGAAGAAGGGGTTCGATCTCGTTCTCAGCAAGATCGTCTCGCGCGGCAGCGGGAAGCTGAAGGCCGAGAACGTGGTGAAGGTCGCCGCGTTCAACGCGTGGGAGACGTTCTGGCGCGAAGAGAACCTCAAGGTTGCCCTGAAGGGCCTTGCGGTCGCGGCAGGCGCGCTGGTGGGCTACGTCACATGGGCGGGGGTCACGCTGTACTACTACCAGGCGGCACTGTTCGCAGAGCCCGACGCCGACGCGGGCTTCACGGCCGCTGATATCAACGAACACGTGCTGTCGCTGTTCTACTGGAGCATCTCGGTGCTTCTGTGGTTCGTCGTCTGGTACTTCGCCGGCGCGCTTCGCTGGGCGACCGCTGGGCTCCTGAAGTCCGAGCTTCCGGCGACGGCCAAGGCGACTACGGTGCTGTTCTGCGGAACGGCGTCGGTGGCCATCTCGTTCCTGCTCGTCGACTCCTGGTCGAAGGGCATCGCGTTCATGCCGGCGCTGCCGCTGACCGTGTTCGTCCTGACGGCGATCGTGGGAGACCGGTTCCACTCCATGTGGCACGAGGACGAGACCATCGTGCATCGGTGGAAGCGGATCTCGCTCGGCAAGCTGAACGCGGTCAACGCGCTCGGCACGGCGGCGATCGTGGGGATGCTGATCCTGATCGTCATCCCGTGGATCGTGCCCGAGGCGACGTTCCGGGTGTCGGTCGAGAGCAGGATCGTGGACGGCGGAGAACCCACGTTCTACGTCCCGACCCCGAAGGGCGGGGCGTTCCCGGTGAGCGTCCTTGGGCGGACCAAGGCGGACGCGATCACGGCGGAGATGATCCACGTGACGCGGTCGACCGACCCGAAGGTGCCGGACACCGCGACGGTCGACGCGACGAAGCCCGTCTGTCTTCCCAAGGGCAGCAGCCTCGACCTCCCGGGTTATGCCGAGGTCGAAGTTGCGGATTCCAAGTGTCCCGCTGGCGAAGTTGGCTGGGCGGTGCGCGAGCGCCTGTTCGGCCGTTTCCTCGACGGCGGAGCAAAGGAGTACGGTTCGCTGCGCGAGCTGGTCGCGGACGAGCAGGAGGCGGACATCGAGCTTGCCGAACAGCTGAAGGCGGCAACGCCCGAGACGGACAGGCTGGCGGCCGAGGCGCAGGCCCGGGCCGAAGCCGAGGCGAAGGCGAAAGCCGACGCCGAGGCGCTCGCCAAGGCGCAGGCCGAGGCGACGGCATCCGTCGTGGAAACGACGGGCGGTCAGGCGGACGCGGGTCCGGGCCGTATGGTCGTCAGCGATGCCGACCGGTGCGCGAGGCTCGCAGGATACTCGCCCAGCCTTCGCGCGAGCCAGGGCTGCGAGTAAGACAGGCTTCTGCCGGTTCCCCATGGGAACCGGCTTTTTTGTTGTCATGCGACATATTGCGACGAACGGACGGCCACCGTACAATTCCCTGGTATGAAACGATCTTCCTGGTCCACCGTCTTTGTCTGTATCGCCATTGCGACGATGCTCGCGTTCATCGAGGCGCGACCAGCCTTTCCGGATCCCGATTCGTTCTACCACGCGAAGATGGCTCTTGAGATTCGCGACCACGGATTCATCCATGCGTTTCCCTGGCTCCAGGAAACCGTGATGCGCGATCGGTACGTCGACGCGCATTGGCTGTACCACGTCCTGCTCATCCCGTTTGTCACGATCTTCGACCCGCTCGTCGGCATGAAGGTTTCTGCCGCGCTGTTCGGCCTGGTCGCGTTTTATGCGCTTTATCGGTTTCTGCGGTCGATCGACTCGCCATATCCGGAGTGGCTCACGCTCGTCGCCGCGCTGTCATTCGATTTTCTCCAGCGCATGTCGATGCCAAAGGCCGGCTCGCTGTCGATCGCGCTCCTGATGCTGGGAGTCTGGGCAATGCTGAAGTCGCGCACACGGGTCCTGTTCGCGATCGCCGTCCTCTTCGTCTGGCTCTATCACGGCTGGCCCGTTCTCGTCGCGGCGTTCGTCTGCTTTGCCTGCGGAGACCTCGTCGCCCGTCGTCTCGTTCCGTCCAAGCCACCCTCTCCTTTAAAAGGAGAGGGACGGGGTGAGGTCTACGCCCTTGCGACGGCACTCTTCCTTGGCCTTCTTGCCGGAACGATCGCCAACCCATATTTTCCCGACAGTCTGACGTTCATCGCGCTCGACATCGTAAAGATAGCCATCGCGGGCGGCGCACACATTCCCGTCGGATCCGAGTGGTCCCCGGTTTCCTGGTTCGTCATGTTTCAAAACGACATCCTCGCGTTCTGCGCGTTCGGTCTCTCCGTTCTTCTCCTGGTTCTTTCCGGTGCGACTCGCGCGTTCAAGCTTACCGGGGACAAGGCGCGAAACGTCTTCGTACCGCTCCTTCTTTCGTCAATCTTCGCGGCATTTGCGGTTCGATCCGCGCGTTACCTGGAATACGTAATCCCATTTCTGATCCTGACGACCGGCGCCATCCTTTCCGTCGCGGAGCCGTTTCTACGCCAGGAGATCGTTCGGTTTCAAGCGGTCGCGAACGGACGGAAAAAATCGTTCGTCATCCTTGCCGTCGTCATCTCCCTGTCCGTCGGCTGTCTTGCCGCGGGATCGGTTTCCTACGCGCAGGGTCGAAAGGGCTTCTTTTCCGCATCCCAGTACGAGGGAAGCGCTGCCTGGCTGAAACAAAACCTTGCGGAAGGCGCGATCGTCTTCAATGCCCCGTGGGACATGTCGCTGATCTATTTCTATCTCGACGACCAGCGCTACTTCCTCGTCGGCCTCGACCCGCGGTTCATGTACGACGCGGACAAGGAGCGGTACCAGGCATGGTTCGATCTGCAGAGCGGAATGGACGCGGATATCTCGAAGGTCGGGGCGGTTTTCCACGCGTCCGCGATCCTCGTCGACAAGCGGCTAAAGGGTGACTTTGCCAAGAATATCGCCGCGTCAGACCTGTATGAGATGGCTTACGAGGACGAATGGATACAGATCTACGTTCCAGTGAAGAACATGGAAAATCCTCCCAACGGTTGACAAAAGTGACTTTTTGTGTTAGTATTAGCCCTCGGATCGAAGGGTGAAACGAGTGGATTTCTTCCGAAAACCATTGGTTTCACCCTTTATCCGAGAGTTCAACATTGGAAAACTTCGACTTTACCCTGCTCTACAACATTGTACTTTTCGCGGGCTGCGTGCTCGGGATCGCCGCCATCTTCTACGACACCCACATGCACGGATGGACCCAGTTCCTCGTGTTCGGCGTCATGACGCTGGTCGCGTGTTCGGTGTTCGTGTCCATGGTTGCCATGGAGCCGGTCGGGCCCGTGGTCTCCTTCTTCGCCAAGCTGCAGACGATCTGCGGCGTGAGCGTCCTTGCGAGGGAGGCGGCGCACGTTCTCAATCACCACCATCACAACGGCTGGGCCCTCGGCGCCTGGGTCGCCGGAATCCTGGTCGTGGTCGGAGTCCTGGTCTGGTCTCCCGACAGGGGCGTCCATTCCCCGGTCCCGAGCCTTGCGGACTTCGCCCCGTCGATGCCGCAGTTCCCGCCCGCCGGGACGCCGAGGCCGCACGTGCCGAACTTCGGGACGGCGAACACCGGCGGCGGATCGACGGCGCCCGCCACCTCCGCGACGACGACCGAGCGGAAGAAGACGATCGTCTACTCGACGCTGTCCTCCGTCGAGTCGCAGAAGGGCTTCGTGCCCCTCGACTGCGACTCGCTCTCGCCGCTCCTGCGCGCGAGTGACACGCGGTGTGCGACCGCTCCCTGAGGCACGTGCCTCCGCGCTCTGCCGGATCCGAGTTCATTCGCCCTGCGAATGCTCGGGTCCGGCCCCCTTGAGAAAGTCCGGCCCCGTCGTCTGGCAGCAGACGCCGGAGCCGGCCTTTCTACCGGCCTTCGTCGCGAATCCCTCGCGGCGGCGCTCCTTGCATCTCAACCCAAAAAAAGGAGGTGAGCCATGTTGCTCATCGTTTCACTCAGTGGTCTTCTTGCCTGCTACTCGTCCCATCGGATGGCCTACGACCAGTACGGTCAGGTCGAGCCCCGCTCCTTCGTGGAGACGGTTCCGGTTCGGCAGCAATACGACGTCGCCCCCATCCCGGTCTACGTCTCGTACGACCCGAACCTCGCCCAGGCGGCCGCCTACAGCGCGGCGTTCCGCCCGCAGTGGGAGGCGCTGAACGGCATGGCGCCCCCGGTCCTCGGAGGAGGGTCGAACGGCAACGGCGGATCCATGTCCGCCGGCCAGGCGCCGATTGACCTGAAGGCGACCTGCCCGAAGACCCTGGCGGAGATCAAAACCCAGGCGCAGGTGGACGCGTGCCAGAACGCGGACATCGGCAACCTCGCCGCGCACATGCCGGTGTCGAAGTGAGCGTCCTGCTTCTCGCCTCGCTGGCGCTTGCCGGCCAGGCGGAGTTCAACGGGGCGGCGGACATGGCCCAGGAGGCGGCCGGCACGGCCGAGTTCGCGTCGACCATCGGAATGGCGATGACGTACTGCACGCCGGAAGTCCCCGGCTGTCTCGCGCGCGTCATGGAACTCAAGGACCTCGACGCGAAGCAGACGGCCTACGCCAAGGCCCACCAGCCCGCGACGACGGCATCCGTGGCGGCTCCGGCCAAGGCGGAACCCGCGGTCGCGGAGGACATGCCCGACGCGTCCACGAGGACCAGCGTCCAGCACGCGGTCTACTACCCGCAGGCCATCCCGCTCGACCAGGAGACCTACCTGGAGTACGTCGCGAGCTACTCGCGGCCGAGCGCGCCTTGGGAAGGGGTGCAGGTCACGAACTTCGAGATCGCGGGGAAGTTCGAGAAGGTGTGCATCATGAAGGACGGGGCCCCGGTCCCGCTTGGCTCGATGGTCCCGTTCGCGGAATCGTCCACCAAGGGAACGCCCGCGTTCTCCTGCCCCGCGGCGAGCATCCACACCGGCACCGTCCTGTACGTGCCGAGCGGCTCGACGCTGATGCTGGCGAACTTCGACGTCTACCGCCAGGCGTACGTCGTGGAGCACGTGTACGTCGCGAACAACACGGGGCCTGAACCCATCCAGCCTCGGATGATCACCAAGTGCAGCAAGCAGCGGTGATTCGCCTCGGACTCCTGCGAATCGGCTTCAACGCCGATAAGCAGGGGTCCTTTTTCTTTGCATAAAATAAAGCGTCCCCGACATGGTCGGGGACGCTTTGTCTTTTGGCTAGGCCGCGATGTTTACGAGCGCGGCGATGACGTATCCGGAAATCGCATACGCCGAGACGATGATGATGAGACCGATGACCGCCTGCGTCAGGAGCTTCTTGGCCTTTCCGACGCCCTTGTCCTCTCCGGCCGAGGTGAGGTAAAGGAAGCCGGCGTACACGACGAGGACGACGAACACGATGCCGAGAACTCCGAGCAGGACCTGGATGACGTTTCCGATCATGGTCGGCAGGCTGTTCGCCTGGCTCAGTCCGGCGGTGGATCCGATAGTGGTCACGTCGTTAGCGGCATCTCCGAGAGGATTACCAGAAAGTGCCGCGCTTGCCATGAACGGAGTAGCGAGAACCGGGAGCATGGAGAGGCCGGCGCCGAGCTTTGCGTAGAGGTTTTTCATAGTGGGAGTAATTCCTCGCAAAGCGAGGGTTAATTCGTTTAGGAGACGATCTTTGCCAGTGCCGCGAACACGTACGTGGTGATGGCGTACGACATGACGATAATAAGTATGCCAATGATTGAGGAAGAAATCAACTTCTTGGCCTTCGCGACCCCTTTGTCCTCGCCCGCCGATGTCAGGTACAGGAACCCGGCGTAGACGAGGAGGCAGATGAACAGGATGCCGGAAAGGCTGAGAATGACGTTGATCGTGTTTCCAACGATCGTGGTGATGGAAACGTTATCCGTGTACCCGGCACCGTTCGCCCCGCCGGCGGTCGAGAGTCCGCTCAAAACCGAATCCGTTGCCGCGCTTGCGAGAAGTAGATGCTCCATAATCCCGCTCGGCAACCGCGTTGCCTGGCAGGATCATGGTCCGATGGACATCGGACCGCGATTATTCGATTAGACCGAGCCGGAAGTGGCCGTAATCACCGAGGAGAGAACGAACTGGGCGATGGCGAAGGCGGAAAGGACGATGACGAGGCCGATGATTCCGGACGTCATGACCTTGCGGGCGCTCTTCACCTTGTCGTCGTTGCCGCCGGACGTCATCCACTTGAATCCGCCGATGAGGATGATGACCACCGCGATGATGCCGAGGATACCGAGCACAACGCGGATAAGCGAGGCGATCGTGGTCGGCAGGTCGCCGGAGCTGAGACCGGCCGAGCTGGCGAACGTGTCGCCGGAGATGGCCGATCCGGAGGAGTCCGTGCCGAAGTAGTCGTTCTGGGTCATGGCCGCCGCGTGAACCGCGTGGCCGTGCAGGGCCGGGACAACGAGAGCGAGAGCCATCAATCCTCCGAGGAAATAACCGAGTGCCTTCTTGGACATACGCGTATTTTATACGTATTAATTATGGCTAGGCCGCCGTCCCTGTGGATAACGCCGTAACCAGCGTGTACACGAGGGTGTATGCCGTGAATATTACCACAAGTCCGATCGTAGCCCAAGTGAGCGACTCCTTCGCCTTGGTAATTTTCTTCGCCTCGCCCGCCGCGAGCATCATCTGGAGACCCGCCCAGACGAACACGAACAGCGCGACCGCGCCCGAAAGGCCGAGCATCGCGCGCACCAGATATCCGATGACGACGCGGATGTCGTTCGAGCCGAGGGGGTTGGTGAGGGCCGCATGGGCGGGGAAGACCGCGGGAAGCGTTCCGAGGATGAGCGCAACCGCGAAGAGATACGGGCGTTTCATAGGGATTCTATTCATACTGGTAGAAAAATTCACAGCACTGGATATCCGTTCCTCCTGGACACAGGTTGGCCGTGCATCCCATTTGCGTCAGGTGTTCGCCGCTCAGCTGGGCGTTCACGTCGATACACTGGACCCAGTCGGTTGTGAACGACGTGACGACCGTGGGGTGGCCCTGTTCGCACAGGCTTTTGCACAGGCCGTCCGCGGTACACGTGCTGTTGAGTCCGCAGGATGCCCCTTGGTTTACCGTTCCCGGCCCGCAAGATACGTAGCTCTTCACCCCCTGACTGATATCGTTGCCCGAAAGCACGGCGAACAGGGTGTATATGAGCGCATACGAGGAGAAGATGATAATGAGTCCGATCGTAGAGGTCTTGAGCGCCGATTTTCCCTTTTCGCGGTACTTCTCCATTCCCGGCATTCCCGAGAGCAGGAAGTAGAATCCGCCGATCACGTACATGAGAAAGACGAGCGCTCCGACGATGCTGAGAACGTAGCTTGCGACGTTGTCGAAGACGTGCTCGATGTCGACGAGCGAGCATGTTCCCTCATTGCCGCACGACTTGGAGATTCCGACCATGAACGGGCCGACCTCGGACGAAGCGCACGGGTTGTTTGCGCAGATGCTCGATGCCGCGAGCGCCATTCGCGTCGGGACGACAAGCGCCATCAGGGCGACCGCCGCTGCGATGATGCGTATGTTCATAGCGTTTGGCTTACCTTGTTCACGGTGTCGCGGATGATCTTGTTGGCGTCGCCTCCGGCCACCGTTCCGTCGATGAGGTCGAGGAAGGCCGTCTCTGCCGCCGCCGCGTCCTTTCCAATATACCAGCTCTTCGCGGTAAGAAGCTGGCCCGCGAATACCGCGAGGGTCTCATCCGTCAGTTCCTCGTTGATGAGCGAGCGCAGCGCGGTTGGCTTGCCCGTGGCCTTCAGGTACTTGGACGCGTTCTCTGCCTTGGCCGCGAACTGGACGAAGTCCCAGGCCCAGTTGGCGTTCTTCGTAGACTTGGACACGGTCTCGACCCAGTAGTTGGCCATGTTCACGACGCGCCCCGACGAAATCTGCGGGAGGGGCGCGATGCCGTAGTTCAGCTTTGGCGCCTTCTGCTTGATGAGCGCGTCGTGATAGGAGTAGCCCAGGAACATCGCGGTCTTTCCCGTGGAGAACGCGTCGAACGAGCTCGGCTGGTCCTTGTTCCAGGCGTATACGGCCTTGAGCGGGTTGGCGAAGTCGGAGTAGAAGCGCACGGCGTCGGCGCCCGGGAGCGTGTCGTCCGCAAGCTTGTTGGCGAACGTCGGATCGCCGCCCTCGTCGACCATCTTCGTGCCGTTCTGCATCATGAGCACAGAAAGGATGTCGAACGCCCTCTCCACGTTGCGCGAGCCGCCGATGGCCGCGCCCGACTGGACGACGGTGTCGTTCGGGCCGACCGTGGTGAGCTTCGTGACGTCGTTCTGGAAGTCCGTCCACGATGTCGGGGGCTCGGCGATTCCCGCCGCGTTGAACAGGTCCTTGTTGTAATAGAGCGCGAGGGTGTCCATGGCGAGCGGAAGGCCGAAGATGCGCCGTTCCGCCTCCTTGTTCCCATTCGGCTTGTAGCTGCGCACCACGTCCGCGTCCACCACGTCGAGGAAGTTCGTCTTCAGTTCCCGTTCGGTGAGCGTCGGTTCCGTCTTCAGCGTGATGACCGTTTCCTTTTTCAGCGTCCCGCGGATCTCGGTGTAGGGAATGGTGAGCGTGGCCGGGAGCGGGGAAATGAGCGGCTCGTACTCGCCGATCCAGGTATTCGGGATGGAGAAGATGTCCGGGCCGGTCCCTTCGGCGAAGGCGTGGAGAAGCGCGTCCTTGTACTCGTCGTACCGGAGCGCGCGGTAGTCGAACGAGACATTCTTGTGGATCGCGCGGTAGGACGCCTCGATGGCGTCGAGGCTGCTCGGGTCGTCGAAGACGCGCCAGATCACGATCTTTACGGGCTTGTTCGCCGCCGTCTCCGCGGCCGTGGGCCCTCCGCATCCGGAGGTGACGAGCAACGCCACGAGCCCGAGCGCCGAGATCGATCGTTTGAAGGTGCTCATAGGGTCTTGAGATATTTCCTCAGTTCCTTGCCAATCTCCGGGTGCTTCAGGCCGAGCTCGACCTGTGCCTTCAGGAATCCGAGCCGGTTGCCGCAGTCGTAGCGCGTTCCCTCGAACACGCAGCCGTAGAGCGACTGGCCCTGCTTCAGGTACGCGTCGAACGCGTCGGCCAGGCGAATCTCGCCGTCCTTTCCGGGTTCCACGAGCGGAAGGAGCGCCATCACCTCGGGGGTGAGGATGTATCGGCCGATCACGATGAGGTCGCTCGGCGCTTCCTCGACCGTCGGCTTCTCCACGAACCGCTTCACGTCCCAGATCGACTTCGTGACGGCCTTCCCACCGATCACGCCGTAGCTCGACACCTGCTTCTTCGGCACCTTCTGGAGCGCAACCACAGGGTTGTGGTATTTCTCGTAGGCGTCCATCAGCTGCCTGAGCGCCGGAACCTTTCCGTCGATGATGTCGTCCCCGAACAGCACGGCCACCGGCTCGTCGCGGTTCACGAACGGGAGCGCCGACAGCACCGCGTGCCCGTCGCCGAGCGGCTTGCTCTGGCGCACGAAGGCGAACTTGGCCAGCTTGCCGAGCGCCTTCACGGACTCGAGCTCCTTGATCTTGTTCTTCTGCTCGAGGCGGTACTCAAGCTCGAAGTTCCGGTCGAAGTGGTCCTCGATCGCGCGCTTGCCGATGGCGGTCACGAAGATGATCTCCTCGATTCCCGCCGCGACGGCTTCCTCCACGATGTACTGGATCACCGGCTTGTCCACGACGGCAAGCATTTCCTTGGGCTGGGCCTTGGCCGCAGGGAGGAAACGGGTCCCCATGCCGGCAACGGGAATAATGGCTTTTTTGATAGACATATATGGGCACAGTATAGCAAGAAAGCGCGAAGATAGAAAAAAGCCGAGGGAATCAACCCTTCGGCTTTTGCTTGACGAACTTGAGCAGCGGCATCGGATACCGGAGCAGGTGGAGATTGAACTGACGCTTGAACTTGGAGTAGCCCTTCCAGCTGTTCGGATCGCCGGGCGCCCACACGAGGCCGAAGTGCGGAAAACGGATTCCGGTCGACTGGCAGTTCCGGTACCAGTGGTCGATGATTCCCGTGCCAACCGACGTTTTCTCGTACTTCTTTTGGATGAAGGCGATGAGGTGCATGGATACGGACACGTCCGGAAGGTCGCACACCGCGAGGCCGGAAAGGATCTCCTTCGTCGCCTTGTCGCGCGAGGCGAACAGGCGGACGTTCTGCCCGTGCCGGTCCATGCGGCGCTGGAGCAGCTTGAGGAAATCCTTGCGCATCGAGGGCAGCTTGCCGGTCTTGTTGTACGCGGTAGCAAAGTCCTCATAGGACACCTCGACCGTTTCGTACCGGTCGTCCTTGAGCCACTTCTTTAGGTGTCGCTGCGCGTGGCCGGTCCATTCCTTCCAGTATTCCGGCTTGTCCTTGATGTCCGCGAACCCGTGCTGCTGCGGGTTCATCTGGATCCACGACCGTCCCCATCCTGCCGGCTTTCCCAGCTTCGTGATCGGCTGCCAGATGACCATGCGGCTGTGCGCCTTGGCGTCGATATCCGGCTGGACGTCGCTCGTGTACGCCTCGATCCAGGCCGGGCCGTAGTGCCAGCGCATTCCCCAGCATCCCGGCTTTCCTACCAGCTCCGTGTTCTTCGCGTCCGCTGGCCAGCCTCCGAGGAGGTAATCGGGAGACTGCATCTGGTGGACGAATCCTTCCGGGACAGGCTCGCCGACGCGGCCCTGGCCGTTGTGGCGGAAGAGGGCGAGGACGTCGCTCTTGAAATGCCAGGACGCGTGGCGCGACAGGATCTTTTCGAACGCGGGAATGATTCCGACGGACGCGAGCACGCTGAGGACGAGGTACCCGTCGGATTCCAGGACGGCGGCGAGGGAGGCGACCGTCTCCTCGGACGCGAGGCGCGGATCGGGCTCGCCGTTCGCGGCCAGGTCGACGACCACGAGGTCAAACGAGCGGCCGAGGGTTCGCACGCGCTCGATCGGGTCGCCGACGACGATCTCGGGCGGGTTTTTCGCGGAGAATGCGCGGCGGGACTTCGCCGATTCTATGGCCGAGGGATCCTGATCGACGACCGTGACATGCGCGTGCTTGAAACGCCTTCGGATCTCGCGGATGCTTCCGCCGTCGCCGATGCCGAGTACCAGCGCCTGCTTGATGCCCGCCTCTTCCGGAACGCGCCAAAGGGACGTCCTCCAGAACTCGGTTCGACGCGGGCGCGATGAAATTGGGTTCCTCATACGGATTCGATGGCGGAAATAAGGACGCGGGCGACGGCGTCGAGCTCGGCTGCGGTCTCCGTCCCCACGGAGATTCGCACGAACGGCTTGGTAACGCTGGTGTAGTGGATGGTGGTGAGATAGACCCGCGTCACGTCGAACCCGAAGCTCGTACCGGATACGAGGTCGACCCCGTCGCGCCGCGCCTTCTCAATGGCCCGGTCGACGAATTTTTTGTAGGTTGGAACGTCCTGGCAGCCCGGCTTGAAGGCAAGCGCGAGGAAACTTCCGTTGAAGCGGCGGGACTTGGACCATTTGGCCGATGGGTGCTTTGGAAGGCCGGGGTAGACAATGTTCTTCACGGCGGTCTTTGGGTGTTCCGCAAGGTATGCCTCGAGCGTCTCGGCGAGACGCTGGGCGTTTCTTCCCATTCGTCCCAGTCGTCTCTCGAGAAGCCCGCGGTTCGGTTCCGGCAGCGCCAGGACCGACGCGTCCGGGATGTTGGTGCCGAGGTTAATTCGCGTTTGTCGAATTCCGCACGGCATCAGGCCGCCCGTGGTCCATACCACCCCGGCGGTTACGCGGTCGAAGCCGAGCTGGTAATACTTGTTCAGGCTCTCGACCACGAACAGGCGGGCATGGATCCCGATGGCGGGGAGCCAGGAGAGGGGCTGGCAGGTGGCAGCCATCCCGGCGTTGTCGATGACGAGGTAGGCCTTTCGCGAGAGCGTGGAAAGCAGTCGCGGGACGAGCGTCGCCATGTCGGGGAGGGCGAGCGTCGCAAAGTTGCAGATGGTGTCGAGAAACACGGCCTGCGGCTGCAGGCGCTTCGCCGCGGCGACCACGGCGTCGGCATCGGACTCGTCCACGTAGACGATCTGACCGGGGAAGGCCTTGCGCAGCACGACCTTGTTCTCGAAGTAGGACGCGGAACCGACGAGGATCGGACCGCGGACCCCCTCGGACTGCAGGAACGAGACGAGGGTGGCGAACGCGGCCATCCCGCTGCTCGTGAGGCAGACCTCCGGCGGAAACAGCGTCATCCCGTCGATGTATTCCTTGCGAAACGCCTTCTCGTAGGCGTCGGCGTCCAGGTGCCCGTCGCGCTTGTAGTCGTTCTGCGTCCCGACGATCCGTCCGACCTGCGCCCCGGCCTGCGGGACCAGCGAGTGAAGGAACGTGGGGCTCTGCCAGTCTCCCGCCGAAAGCACAAAGGCGAGGTTCGCCTGGAACGAGCGGAGCAGGTCGGCGGCCGCATGCTTGAGGTCGGTCAGCCGCGGAACGTCGGCGTCGGTCCAGGCGGTGGTCTCGCCCAGGGAGGTTTGGATTCTCGTTGCCAGCTCCTGGTATTCCGACCAAAGGTCATTTGCCTGTCTTGAGAGAAACGCGTGCGTTTCCGGCCGGTAATGCTCGGCCGTCCGATCCAGCCGTGCCTTGTGCCGCCACACCTGCCCGCCGCTGGATTCCGCGATCGATTGGAGGTCGGCCAGGTCTTCGCGCAGGTCGGCAAGGGTGGCGTGCATAGAGGGATGTTAACCGGTAAGATGTCTGGGCGGATTATACATGATTTTGAAACGTGTGCTCGATTTTCTCTTCGGAACGAAGGAAGGCTCCCCGGTCCAGATGGTTCCCGTCGGTCTCGGCCCGACGTCGGCGCGCGTTCCGGTCGCCGTCATTCTCGGGAATCGCCCGGGGAAGACGCTGCTCGTGACCGGCGGCTCGGACGGCGACGAGTACGCGGGGATGGAAGCCGCGTACGCGCTCATCGAGCGGTTCGGAAACGGCGACTTCGCGGGGAAGCTCGTGGTGATCCCGGTCGTGAACATGCCGGGGTTCCTCGACGAGTGCAGCCAGAACCCCCTCGACCAGCGTTTTCCGAAGATGGTTTTTCCCGGAAAGGTCGACGGGACGCCCACCGAGCGCCTGATGCACTGGCTCGTCTCGGGATACGCGAACCACGCCGACGCCTGGCTCGACCTGCACGGCGGCGCGATCACCGAGGGGCTGTATCCGTTCCTTTGGCTCTATGAGTCGGGAGTTCCCGCGGTCGACCTGCTCGCGCAGACGTTCTTCCGTTCCGCGGACGTCGAGACCGTCATCTTCGAGAAGGTCGCAAAGTCCTCGCGGGCCGGGGCGCTCGCGGACCGCGGCTGCCTGTACGTCATTGCCGAGTCCGGCGACCGCGGCTGCCGCACCGAGGAGGACATTGAGCGTCACGTGGGCTGGACCGTCGCGCTGATGGCCGCCATGGGGATGACGGACGCGCCGAATGAAAAACCGCGCCAGTCGCAGCCAAGGATGCTGCGCCGCGCGGCGATCGTGAACGTCCCGTACGAGGGAATCTGGTACCCGGCAGACCTTTCGGACCCGGCGGTGGAGAAGGGGGCGCGGCTTGGAGTCTGCATCCGGCTCGACGGCACCGACGCCCGCGAGATCGTTGCCCCTTCGGACGGGATCGTCCTCTGGTGGAAACAGACCATGGCGATACGCCCCGGGGATATCCTGGCGGCGATCGGGACGGAATAACAGTAGTTTGTGCTTGTGATTTGTATTGGGTAAGTACTAAGTTTTGCCACCAAGTTTGAGGACAAGGCCGACCAGC
>JBAXQK010000008.1:0-31678 GCA_037131775.1 Candidatus Uhrbacteria bacterium | reverse complement strand
GGAACTTCATGGTAAGGATGAGGTCATCGGTTCAATCCCGATTGACGGCTCCAGAAAAACAGTCAGGCATCGCCTGGCTGTTTTTCTTATTCCCGCACGTGTCACCATTGAAAAATCCCCTCGTTGCCAGAGGCTACGAGGGGTGGGCGCGGCCGAAGGTTCGGTCGCGGGAGGATGCCGCCGGAAGAACGTAGGCGCCGCCGCCCTGGTGGGTCCAGCCGCCGGCGAGCATGTCTCGGTGGTGGATGACCAGGTCCGCGAGCTTGGATTCGGCGATCGCGTCGAGCAGGGCGTGGCGCGGCCGGTCGTGGCGCGCGATGCGAACCGCGACGGGGTAGGTGGTGAGCGTGACGCACAGGTGCGGCACGAACGCGTCGGTTTCGGCGTCCGCGAGCTGGATCTCCCAAATGCGCGTGCCAGGAAACAGGTCCGACTGTTGCGCCGGGAACGACCGCGCGACCACCTCGTAGGCGATCGAGTCGACGTGCCCGCTCAAGCGCTCCCACCGCTCGAACCGCTTCCATGCCGCCGTCCACTGACGAACGCGATAGGCTCTCATGATTCCTCCGTCGGGGAACCATACGCCGGAAATGGGGATTCGGCAAGGGTTTCATGGTATACTCTAGGCATCTATGCGCATCGCGATGATCGGGCAGAAGGGATTCGAGATCGGGCAGCGCGGGGGCGGGATCGAACAGCACGTCCGGGCACTGTCGTTGTATTTGGGGAGGAGGGGGCACGAGGTGACGGTGTACGCGCGGAGGCGTTACGACAGGGCTGAGAAGGCCGAAGGGGCTGAGAGGCCGGGAGTGGACGTTCGATTCGTGCCGACGATTTATCGGAAGAACCTGGAGGCGATCGTACATACGTTTTTGTGCACCGTCGACGCGTTGCTGCGGGACTATGACATCATCCATTACCATGGGGTCGGGCCGGCGACGCTGGCATGGATTCCTCGGTTGCTGAAACCGAAGACGCGGGTCGTGGTCACGTTTCACTCGCAGGATCAGTTCCATGCCAAGTGGGGCTTGTTCGCGCGGAAGTATCTGGAGTTCGGGGAGTGGGCGGCATGCGAGTTTCCGCACGCGACGCTCGCGGTCTCTCACGTGATCAAGATATACGCGAGGAATCGGTTTCACAAGGAGATCATCTATATTCCGAACGGGGCCGAAGTGCAGAACGTGACGGCGACGGATGAGATTAAAACGTTCGGGCTGGTCGCGGGGAAATATGTCCTCAACGTCGGTCGCCTCGTTCCGCACAAGGGAATTCATACGTTGATTGAAGGGTGGAAAATGGCGAAGGGCGCAGGGGGCTCATGGGGCGCATTGGGCGCAGACGGATGGAAGCTCGTTATCGTCGGGGCCGCGACGTACACGTCGGATTACGAAAAGAAACTCCGCGCGTCGATCGAGGGACGCGACGACATTCTTATGCTAGGATATCAGTCGGGCGAGTCGTTGAGGCAATTGTTCGCGCACGCGTATCTCTACGTCCAGCCGTCCGAGTCGGAAGGTCTCCCTGTCGTCGTGCTCGAGGCGATGAGCTACGGCCGCCCTGTGCTCGTATCGGACATTCCCGAGAATCTCGAGGCGATGAAGAACGCCGGGTTCTCATTCGAGAACAAGAACGTCGACGATCTCGCAAAGAAGCTTGGCGATCTGATCGCGCATCCGGAGATCGTCGCGGAGGCGGCGAAGAGCACGCAGGAGGTGGTGCTCAAGCATTTCAACTGGGAGATTATCGCGGTGCACACGGAGGCGGTCTATCTGAGCATTCGGGGCGGGGGATAGGGAAGGCCGAAGGAGGACACGGAGGAAACAAGTCCCCCTGCGGCCTGCCATCCGTTTGCCTTCTATCCTCACGTTCGCATATGACCCAATCTCCCGACTGGCACGCGCTTCCCGCCGACGAGGTTCTTTCCATTTTGCATTCGGGCGAGAACGGGCTGTCCGCGGAGAAGGCGAGCAAGCGGCTTACGAAGCACGGGCCGAACGCGCTGGCCCGCGAGCGGGCGAAGCGGTGGTGGGGCGTCCTGCTCGACCAGTTTCGCAGCCCGTTGATGGCGGTACTGCTCGGGGCCGCGGGGGTGAGCCTCGCGCTTGGCGACGTCGTGGACTCGTCCGTGATCGCGGTCGCGGTCGCGCTGAACGGCATCCTCGGGTTCGTCCAGGAATACCATGCGAACAAGGCGATGGAACGGCTGCGATCGCTCGTGCGCGTGACGGTCGTCGTTCGTCGCGACGGCGAGGTGGCGACCGTGCCGGCCGAGGATCTCGTGCCGGGCGACATCGTGGTCGTGAGCGCGGGCGACCGGGTGGCGGCGGACATGCGCGTGATCGAGAGCGTCGCGTGCGAGGCGAACGAGGCGCCGCTCACGGGCGAGTCGGCGCCGGTCGCGAAGGGCGCGGAGCCGCTCATGCCGGGAGCGCTGCTCGCGGAACGAACGAACATGCTGTTCGCGGGAACGTCGGTGGTGGCGGGCCGCGGGACCGGCGTCGTGGTCGCGACGGGAACGCGTACCGAGTTCGGCGGGATCGCGCGGCTCGTGGCGGAGACGGAGGAGCGGGACACGCCGCTGCAGATCGAGCTGAAGCGCCTGGCGAAGTGGCTGTCGCTCGCGGTCGTCGCGCTCGTCATCCTGATGTTCGGCGTCGGCGTCCTGTTCGGGCGCGGGTCGCTCGAGATGTTCCAGACGTCCGTGGCGCTCGCGGTGGCGGCGATTCCCGAGGGGCTCGGAATTTCCGTCACGATCGTGCTCGCGATCGGAATGCGCCGCATGTCGCGTCACAACGCGCTCACGCGTCGTCTCATCGCGGCGGAGACGCTCGGGTCCGTCTCCGTGATCTGCACGGACAAGACGGGCACGATCACGGAAGGCGAGATGCGCGTCGATGAGATTACGGGGGACCGCGAGAAGATGCTCGAGGCGATGCTGCTGTGCAATGACGCGGTCGTCGAGGATGGCATCGCGCGCGGAACGCCGACGGAGCGGGCGTTGGTTGACGCCTCGCTGCGGGCGGGGCTGCATCCTGAGGAGCTGTCGAAGCGGTTTCCGCGCCTCGCCGAGCGACCGTTCGATTCCGTCCGCAAGTACATGGCCACGGTCCATGCGATGGACGGGCGCGCGATGACGATCGTCAAGGGCGCTCCGGAGCGCGTGATCGCGATGTGCCGGACTGCGGATGCGGGACGTCTGGAGGAGGCCGCGGCGCTGACGGAAGGCGGTTTGCGCGCGATCGCGATCGCCATTGGGGAAGGGTCGAAGGGGAAAGAGGCCGAAGGCCGAAGGGGAACGCGCCCGCCTACGGCCTCCGTGCCTTCGGCCTCTCAACCCCTCGCGATCAGTGATGGCGACTTGCAAGGCCTCACCCTCCTCGGCTTCGTGGGGCTGCGCGACCCGCTGCGCAAGGAGGCGGCGGAGCAGATTCGGGCGGCGCGCGAGGCGGGGGTGCGGACCGTGATCGTCACGGGCGACCATCCGAACACGGCGCGCGCCATCGCCGAGCAGGCCGGGATTCCAACGAAACAAGACGCGGTCGCCACCGGCGCGGACCTCGACCGCTGGGACGACGCCGAGCTCGACCGGCGCGTGCATTCCGTCTCGGTCTTCGCGCGCGTGGAGCCACGGCACAAGATTCGCGTGGTGCAGGCGTGGCAGCGTCGCGGGGCCGTGGTCGCGGTCACGGGCGACGGGGTGAACGACGCGCCCGCGCTCCGGGCCGCGGACATCGGCGTGGCGCTTGGCTCGGGAACCGAGGTCGCGAAGGAAGCCTCGGACATCGTGCTTCTCGACAACAACCTTGCGTCCATCACCTCCGCCATCCGCGAGGGGCGCGTGATGTTCGACAACATGCGCCGCAGCGTCGTGTACCTGTTCACGAGCGGGTTCACCGAGATGATCCTGATCGGCGGGGCGATACTTTTTCACCTCCCGCTTCCGCTCCTTCCCGCGCAGATACTCTGGATCAACCTCGTGGCCGACACCTTCCCGAACGCGGCGCTCGCCTTCGAGAAGGGCGAGCCGGACATCATGCGCCTCCCGCCGCGTCCGCGCGGCGAGCCGGTGTTCAACCGGAAGATGGCGGCGCTGCTGCTCGTCATCGGCGTCGTTACGGACGTCTTACTCCTCGCCCTGTATTTCTGGGTCCTCGGGACGAAGGACGTGCCGTCCGCCCAGTCGTTCATGTTCGCGGCCGTCGGCATCGCGTCGGTGATCTACGTCTTCTCCATCCGCAGCTTCCATCGCTCGATTCTCCGGATCGATCCGTTCTCGAACCCGTGGCTTCTCGGCGCGGTCGCCCTCAGCATGGGGCTCATGGTTCTCGCCCTCACGTTCCCGCCCCTTGCCGCCGTCCTTCGCGTCACGCCGCTCTCCTTGTCCGACTGGGCTCTTTTGCTTATGATAGGCGTGCTAAAGCTCGGCGTCATCGAAACCGCCAAACAACTTGCGATATGAACGACATTTGGAATGCCATTCGAAGCGGATACGAGGAACACGGCCGTGCGCGACGCGAGATCGCGGGCAATTCGGACCAGGCGATTCGCCGCGCCAAGCAGGCCATCTTCGCCCTGCATCGCGACGACCGCGCCGAGGCCGAGCGCCTGCTGAAGGAGACGAAGGCGCTGTTCGCCGCGTGCGACGCGCCGATGAAGAAATTTGCCGACCTCCGCACCGAGGGCCCGTACGTCGCCGCGCTCGAGGAGTTCGCGGAGGCGCAGCTGTTCGCGGGATATTTGAAAAATGGGAAGCTCGGCGCGATCGACAGGCGCGCGATGGACGCGTCGTCCTACCTCGGAGGCCTCTGCGACGCCACCGGCGAGATCGTCCGCCACGCGATGCGCCAGGTGACGCTCGGAAACCACGCCGAGGTCGCGCGCGCCTTCGAGACGGTCGAGGCGGTGATTACGTATCTGCTCGACATGGACCTGACGGGATACCTGCGGACGAAGTTCGACCAGGCAAAGAGGAACCTGAGGAGTTTGGAGCAGATGAATTACGACATCTCGATGCGGAAATAACGAAAGACGCCTATGCCATCTCCCTGGCTATTCCGCCGCGACGAGCTGGACGCGCTCGAGGACCAGCTCGACGAAGTGTTTGATTTGCACGAGCAGTCGCGCAACCAGGTGCAGCATTCGCTGGAGAAGGGGGTCATCGCGGAGCAGACGCGGACCGAGGACCTGTACGAGCAGCGGCTTGCCGATCTGCTCGGTCCCGAGTCGCTCGCGTCCGGCGACGAGGGCGAGGACGGGCACGCGTGCGAGAACTGCCAGGGGACCGGGATACCCGAGGGCGTCCCGATCCGCGATCTGCTCGGGCAGCGGCGCGACGCGATCTACGTGCGGGCGTATGCATGGTCGACCAGGGTGTTTTTGTGGGCGCGCGACTGCTATTGGGAGCAGGGAATGCGGAACCGCGACATGTTCCGCGTGAACGTGAACGCGTACCTCGTGCCGGTAAAGATCGCGTTCGCGCTTACCGAGGAGGCACGCGGCGACGAGCACTCGTCGGCGATCGCGTCGATGGAATACGAGCTTGCCTCGACGTACCTGTCGCGCGTGCGCGAGTCGCTCGGAAGTCTTCGCGCGATGGGAATGTCACATCCCGACCTGCCCTGGATGATGGACGAGGCAGACGGGCTGTCCGTCGCGCTCGACGAGCGCCGTAAGAAACTCAAGGTATGAGCATACGCGTCGCGGCCATCATTCCGGCGTTCAACGAGGAGCCTACCATCGGCGACGTCGTATCGACCCTGCGCGCGTCGCCCGACGTGCGCGAGGTCATCGTCGTGTGCGACGGGTCCACGGATCGGACGGCCGAAGTCGCGCGCGCGGCCGGGGCGACGGTATACGACCTGCCGAAGAACCAGGGCAAGGGCGCGGCGATGTTGCACGGCCTTGCGCATACCGACGCGTCGGTGATCGCGTTCTTCGACGCCGACCTGCGCGGCCTCACGATCGACCATGTCGCCCGCCTTGTCCTCCCGGTCATCAACGGATCCCGCGTCATGAACGTCGGGCTCCGGGATCGCGGCGCGATCGTATCGAGACTGACGCCGTCCCTTCCGCTTATCGGCGGCGAGCGCGCGATGCTCCGCCAGGTCGTCGAAGGGGTTCCGCCGGAGTACCTGCAGGGCTTTATGGCCGAATCCGCCCTGAACTTCTATTGCCGGTCCCGAAAGCTTCCTTACGGTTCCGTTCATCTCCGGGGTCTGACGATCCGCCGCAAGTACGAAAAGGTCGGCTGGAAGCTTGGCATGGTACAATATGCCAAGATGGCCGGGGAGATCGTCGGATCGATGCTGGCCGTGCGGATCGGGAGAATGCTGAAGAGATTCTAGGGGAAAGAGGCAAGAACCAAGAAGGGCAAGAAACAAAGAAGATTCAATGATAAAAATTTTAACTTGATCCACGAACCTTGTCATTTCCTTGCGTCTTGATATCTTGAATCTTGTTTCTTTCTCTCCCCTATGCCCGTAAATCCATCCGACATTTCTTCGTTTCAGGACGCCGTCGTCACCGTCATGGGCCTTGGCGCGTACACGCAGGGAAGCGGGATCGGCGCGGCCAAGTGGCTGATGCGCCATGGCGCCCAGCTGGTCATCACCGACCTGAAGACCGAGGACGAGCTCCGAGAGTCCATCGAGGAAATTTCGAAGTGGTACGAGACGTATCGCGCGCAGTTTCCGGACCGGACGATCTACCAGCCCGTTTTCGCGCTGGCCGAGCACCGCGCCCAGGATTTTACCGACGTCGACCTCGTGGTCCAGAACCCAGGCGTCCCGCGCGAGTCTGAGTTTATTCTCCTTGCCCGCGAGCATGGCGTCCCCGTCGAGAGCGACATGTCGCTGTTCTTCCGCCACTGCCCGTTCCCGATTTACGCGATCACCGGAACGCGCGGAAAGTCGACCACCACGGCGCTTCTCGGCGAGATGTTCAAGGCCGTGAACCCGAAGTCCGTCGTCGCGGGAAACATCACGCGATCGCCGCTTGAGGACCTCGACGCGCTTTTGGAGGAGTCGTCCTCCTTCGTTACGGCTTCGGAGGATAGACCCGTTCCCGTCGTTCTCGAGATGTCCTCCTGGCTCATCGAAAGCCTCGAATCGGTGGATCGCAGTCCGGACATTGGGATTCTGACGAATATCTTTCCCGACCACCTGAACCGCTACCCGTCGCTCGAGGCGTATGCGGATGCGAAGCTTCAGCTGTTCCGCCATTGCAAGCCGGGCCAGAAGGCCGTTCTGAACGCCGACCATGAGATGGTCCGTGCGCTTTCGGCGAAGATCTCGTGCGACAAGTTCTGGTTCTCGGAGAAAGCCAACGAGGCAAAGAACGGCGTGTTCCTCCGCGACGGACAGATCGTCTGTGCCGTGGAAGGCGTCGAGCACGTGCTTGGCGATACCGCGACGATGGCGCTCCAGGGGAAGCACAACCTGCTGAATGCGCTCGCCGCGTCGCTTGCCGCCCACCTTGCCGGCATCCCGGCCGACGTTATTTCCGCCACGCTCAACACGTTCCAGGGGTTGCCCGGCCGCCAGGAGATTGTAAAGGAGGTCCGCGGCGTCGCCTATGTCAACGACACGACCGCCACGTCGCCGGACGGCGTGATCGCGGCGCTTGAACGATTTGGGAAAGGAGGGCGCGCGGTCTTGATCTGCGGAGGATCGACGAAGGGCCTTCCGTACGCGGAAATGGGAAAAAAGGTGGCAAAGAACTGCAAATTCGTCGTTTATCTTGATGGAACCGCGACGCCGGACATCCAAAAGGCGATCGGCGAATCCGTCCCTTCCGTCGTTGCGACTTCCATGGAGGACGCGGTCAGGGTCGCCGCGAAGGGCGCGGAGGAGGGCGATACGGTCATCCTTTCCCCGGGAGCGGCTAGCTTTGGAATGTTTAAAAACGAGTTCGACCGCGGAGAACAGTTCGTGGAGGCGGTGAAGAAGGTCAAGGAGTGATTGAGTCATTGACTCGTTGAGCGATGAAGACGTTGATAAAAAAAATAGTGCCGTCGTCGGCGCTGAGTGCCTACCACCTCGTCCTTGCGCACGCGGCGGCGTTTTGGTATGGGCATCCGTCCGAGAAGCTTGTCGTCATCGGAGTGACCGGGACGAACGGGAAGTCGACGACGACGGAATACGTCGGGCGAATCCTCGAGCATGCCGGGCACAAGGTCGGATGGACGGGCACGACGTCGTTCAAGGTCGCGAGCCGCGAGTGGACCAACGACCGGAAGATGACGATGCTCGGACGGTTCGCGACGCAGAAGCTGCTCGCCGACATGGTGGCGGCCGGGTGCGAGTACGCGGTTATTGAGACGTCGTCGCAGGGAATCGCGCAGTCGCGCCACGTCGGCATCAACTATGACGTGGCCGTGTTCACGAACCTTACGCCGGAGCATATCGAGTCGCACGGAGGGTTCGACAATTATAGGCATGCGAAGGGGAGGCTGTTCGCCGCGTTGTCGTTGGGCCGTCGCAAGGGATCGCAGAAGAAGGTGTCCGTCGTGAACGTCGATGACGAGCATGCGGACTACTTCTTGTCGTTTCCCGCGGACGAGAAGATTGGTTTTGGCTTGTCGAGCGGACGAACGGACTCGGACGTTTTCGCGACGGACGTCGCCTTGTCCTCGACGGGGACGACGTTCTCCGTCGACCGGGAGACATTCTCAATTTCTCCGATCGGACGGTTCAACCTCATGAACGCCCTTGCCGCCATCGCCGCCTGCCGCGCGGTCGGGCTGTCTTGGGAAAAGATCAAAGCCGGCGTCGCGTCGCTCCGGCCGGTACCGGGACGCCTGGAATCGATCGTCGCGGGCCAGCCGTTCTCCGTGATCGTCGACTATGCCCCGGAGCCGGCGGCGCTTGCCGCGCTGTACGACGCGCTCGAACTGATCGAGCACCGGCGAATCATCCACGTGCTCGGCTCGACGGGAGGCGGGCGCGATGTCGCCCGTCGTCGGATCCTCGGGGAAATGGCCGCGAAACGCGACGGCGTGGTGATTGTGACCAACGAGGATCCATACGATGACGAGCCGATGGGGATTGTGCGTGAGGTGGCTGAAGGGGCTGAGAAGGCTGAAAGGGCTAAAAAGCAAGGCAAAGACCTGTTTTTGATCCTTGATC
The DNA here is from genome assembly GCA_037131775.1 of Candidatus Uhrbacteria bacterium. GTDB lineage: Bacteria > Patescibacteriota > Patescibacteriia > UBA9934 > GWF2-40-263 > YC12-FULL-57-11. The sequence goes on along the minus strand of JBAXQK010000008.1, from coordinate 22,553 downwards.
GCCAGGAGGCGATCGACAAGGCCGTCGAGTTGGCCGAGCCGGGTGACCTCGTCCTTCTCACGGGGAAGGGGTGCGAGCCTGTCATGGCGGTCGCGGGAGGACGAAAGATTCCGTGGGACGACAGGGACGCGGCGCGGAAGGCACTTGCAAAACTTGGGTATGCAACACATCGATAAGGGCATCCAACTGAAGCCGGAGGAAGACGTGCTCGAGGTCGTGCACGAGGATATCGTGCCGCACCTGCCGCGATTCTTCTTGCTGTTCCTCTGGGTCGTGATCCCGTTCTTCTTTTTGTTCCCGCTGTTCCGCGAGGGGTGGGTCGGCGTGCTGATCTTTCTCGGGCTGTTCGGAAGCGCGACGTACTTTTTTCTTCGGGCCTATGTGAAGTGGTCGTGCACCGTGATGATCGTCACGGACCGGCGCGTCATCGACGTCGAACGGAAGGCGTTTTTCGACCGCGAGATTTCCGAGATTTCCTATCCGCGCATCGACGAGGTAAGCTATCGGGTGAAGGGACTGTTTCCGACGCTGTTCCGATACGGCAGCATTCGCCTGCACGTGTCCGGTTCCGCGGCCGACATCGAGTTCAAGAACGCGGCGCGTCCGAGCCGCATCCACGACCTGATCAACGACCTGCGCGAGCATTCGCGAACGGCAAAGAAGGTCGTCACGGCCGTGAGCGAAGCCGAGCGCGACGAGGCCATCGAGCAATTCTTTGACGACTCACATGCCTGAGAAACGCAAGCCACTCTGGAGACGCCTGATTGAGTTCCGCCTGCTGTTCGTCGTGAACGCGGTCATTTTGGTTGCCATCGGCTGTTCGTTCGGCCGGGAATGGATCCGAAATCGCGAGATTCAGACCGAGATCGCCGGGCTTCAGGAGCAGGCGACGGCCCTGCAGGCGCGCAACCTGCAGATTGCCGACCTGAACACCGCGTTTCGCACGGAATCGTTCATCGAGCGCGAGGCGCGGCTCAAGCTTGGGCTGAAGAAGCCCGGTGAGAACGTGGTCGTGATCCAGGACGGAAGCGCGGAAGGGACCGTCGCGTCGGACGCGGATGCCGAGGCCATTGCCAAGGCGGCGGACCCCAGGACTCTGCTGGCCCTGGACACTTCCGAGCCGGAGGTTGCGAATCCGACCAAATGGTGGCATTATTTCCTCCGTTAGAGCGTTAACAAAATCCTGATCTTGCTATGGAACCAGAAATCGCTGAAATTCCTGCCGTCGAGGCCGTCGCAGAACCTGCCGTCGAAAACACGGATATCGCAACGTCTGACGTCGTTTCGGCAGAACCGACGAAAAAATCCAGGATTCCAAAGAAAGCCGTGCATGTACTGACCGCGTTTGGCGTGCTCGTGCTGACGTTTGCCATCCTGACGTCGTTCGTTTATCGCCACGCCCCGACGGACTCGTCCATCCGCAAGGTCGTGGGCGTCATTCCGTATCCGGCCGCCGTGATTGGAAATCATGTCATCACCCTGAAGCAATACCTTGACGAGCGTGACGCGCTGAACACCTACTTCGTCTCATCCGCCGCCCAGTCCGGCGCGGCGGCTCCCGACGAGGCCACGATCACGAAGAACGTGGTAGACACCATGATTCACAAGATTGCCGTCGAGGACATGGCAAAGGCCGCGAACATTACGCTCGACGAATCGAAGGTGGACGAGTTCTACGCGAACGCGACCGGCGGCGCGGACCCGGCGGTGTTCGAGGAACAGCTGAAAACCATGTTCGGCTGGACTCCGGACGAGTTCAAGTCGCGCGTGGTTCGGGCGGTAGTGCTTGCGTCACAGGTGGACGAGTCGATCCAGGCCGACGCGACGCGTCAGGCCGATCGCAAGGCGAAGGCCCAGGCCGCCTATGACCGTATCGCGGCGGGAGAGGATTTCGCGAAGGTGGCGACCGACGTCAGCTCGGACCCGTCGGCCACGGCCGGCGGCGACGTGGGCGACGTGAAGGTGTCCGACATCCCGGCCGAATGGAAGGACGCGATCGCAGCGGTCGCGGTGGGCGATTACTCGAAGGTCGTCGAGGGCAAGTCCCTGTACATGGTTTTCAAGGTCGTGGCCCGTACCGGCAAGGACGCGGACGAGTCCTTGAAGCTTTCCCTCATCGCCGTTCCGAAGGAAACCCTGGAGGAAGCGACCCAGGAGTACCTGAAGTCCGTGCGGGACTGGCGATACATCGGCAACACTTGATCGATTTTCAGAGGTCTGATATCATTCCGCCAGTTCCTCCTGCCGCGTGGCAGCAGGCGCCGATGTAGCTCAGTGGTAGAGCAATGCTTTCGTAAAGCAGAGGTCGTCGGTTCAATCCCGACCATCGGCTCCACGAAAAAAGCGATCCTGAACGGATCGCTTTTTTCGTGGAGCGGGTAGCGGGAATCGGACCCGCGACTAATGCTTGGGAAGCACTCGTTTTACCACTAAACTATACCCGCGGCTTGTCTCTGTTTCTTCCGCGCGGTATCATATACCACGTCGATGCCTATGACAAGAACTTTCTTTGCCATCCTGTTCGCGCTCGTGTCTTTCGTCGCGACTCCGGTCCTCGCCGACGACGCGACCGAGCAGGTTTCCTCCACGCAGTTCGACGCGGCCACGATCGTGAAAGGATTCACGCTCGCGTCCGGCGACGGACTGTTCCGCCTGGGGATCCGCCCGAGCACGCTCAACGTCGCAACGCGCGTCGACGTGAAGACGCTCGACCCGTCGCTCATGACGGCGACCCTGCCGACGGACAAGACGCTCGTTGGCAGCATCTACCTTTTCGACATTCTGAACAAGGCCAGCTACGACGGGAAGGATTATTTCTTTCTCGAGATCAAGTATCCCGTTGAGACGTCGCCCATGCACGGTCGCCGCCGCATCGCCTTCTGGAACGGCGTTACGGGCGCGTGGGAGGAGCTTCCGAGCGAGGACAGTCCCGAGAATGCCTCGGTGCGCGCGCTCATCCATCTTCCGTACGCCCGGCTTGCCATCTTCGACGACAAGATTCCGGAGGTCGGCTCCGCGAGCTGGTACGGCTACAAGGGGTGCGACTGCGCGGCAAGCCCCGACTATCCGAAGGGGACGTACCTGGTCGTCTCGCGCGTCGACGACCCGACGCGGACGGTCACGGTAAAGGTGAACGACTACGGCCCGGACCGAACGGTGTTCCCGGACCGCGTGATCGACCTCGACAAGGTGGCGTTCAAGAAGATCGCGAGCCTGGGGGCGGGGGTGATTAACGTGCGGGTGACGCTGCTACAATGAGGGCGTTTCGATACCAATCCACGAATCCGCTACCAAACTGCCGATCCACAGATAGCTACGGAATATCTACAAAGTAATTATCCGCAGCAAATCAGTGGTTATCCGTTGATTCGCAGTTTGGTAGCGGATTCGTGGATTGGTATCGCCCTTCCCTATGATTCATTTCAAAAATGTCATCAAGACGTATCCGCCGAACATCGTCGGGATACGAAACGTGAACCTCCACATTCGTCCTGGGGAATTCGTTTCGATTGTGGGGCAGAGCGGGACGGGGAAGAGCACCCTCGCGAAATTAATGTTCGCGGAGGAGACGGCCACGAGCGGGCAGATCGCGATCGGAGGCTGGGATATCACGCACATCTCGCAGCACGACGTGCCGCTTCTGCGGCGCCAGATCGGCGTTGTGTTCCAGGACTTCAAGCTGCTCCCGCGCAAGACCGTGTTCGAGAACGTCGCCTTCGCGCTCGAGGTGGCCGGGACGCCGAGCCGCCGCATCAAGGAGATCGTCCCGCAGGTACTCAAGATCGTGAACCTGCACGACAAGGGCGACCGGTACCCGAAGCAGCTGTCCGGCGGGGAACAGCAGCGCGTGGTCGTGGCCCGCTCGCTCGTGCACCGGCCGAAGATCCTCGTCGCCGACGAGCCCACGGGAAACCTGGACGCGATCCACACGCACGAGATTATCGACCTTCTGAAGAAGATCAACGAGTTCGGCACCACCGTCGTGCTCGTCACGCACAACCGCGAGGTGGTGAACGCCCTGAAGAAGCGCGTGATCCTCGTCGACGGCGGAGAGATCGTCTCCGACGTCGAGGAGGGGCGTTACAAGATCTGATATGCTCACATCCTCCATTCGCTCCGTAAAATTCGCGTTCCAGAGCTTCGGCAGAAACTTCTGGCTTTCGATCATCACGGTCAGCATGCTGGTCCTGACGCTCGTGACGATCAACCTGCTGCTTGTCCTTCAGATCGTCGCCTCGAAGGCAGTAAGTTTTGCCGAGGAGCGCATCGAGGTTTCCGTCTACTTTTATCCTGCCGCCACCGAGGACAAGATCAAGGACGCGACGGGATACCTTCGCAGCCTGCCGCAGGTGCGCGACGTGCAGGTCATCACGGCCGACGAGGCGCTCTCGCGCTTCAAGGAACGCCATGCCGCCGACGCCACGATCCTCTCCGCGCTCGACGAGGTCGGCGGCTCGCCGTTCGGCCCAACGCTCGTCATCAAGGCCAAGAGCGCCAGTGACTTTCCGCTCATCCTCGATGCGCTCGACAACCCGCAGTTTCGCAACGACATCCGCGAAAAGGATTTCTCGAGCTACGAGGACATTGTGAACCGCATCAAGGCCACCACGGAGCGCGTCCAGCTGTTCGGCATGGGCCTTGCCGCCGTCTTCCTCCTCATCGCGATCCTGATCGTGTTCAACACCGTCCGCATCGCCCTGTTCGTCCACCGCGAGGAAATCGCCATCATGAAGCTCGTGGGGGCCACGAACGCGTTCATCCGATCCCCGTTCCTCATCGAGTGCTTTCTCTACAGCCTGTTCGCCGTCGCCATCGTCGCGGGCATCGTCTTCCCGGCGGTCGCGGTCATCGACCCGAGCATGACGACGTTCTTCGGCGGGGAATCGGTCGGCCTCCTGTCGTATTTCCAAAAGAACTGGTACGTCGTCTTCGGCATCCAGCTCGCCGCGCTCACGGTGATCAACATGGTTTCAACGACCTTGGCGATGCGGAAGTACCTGAAGGTATAATCCGTTTCGTTCCCCCTCCTCATGGGGAGGGGGGTCAAGGGGTGGTCGATATGCCGTCGTCGCGCCGGTCTTGATCGATCCGCCAAGATTCTCTATACTCCCGCTATCGGTCGCGAATGAGAAACGTCCGTTTCTTATTCGCTCACTCCGGTCGGGGGTCGTCTAATGGCAGGACAGCAGCCTTTGAAGCTGTGAATAATGGTTCGATCCCATTCCCCCGAACCACAAAAATGCCACGGGTCTATCCGTGGTATTTTTTATGGGGTGTGGATACGCGTCCTTGTTGGTTGTGTGGATTGATGGGACAATGCGTTCAAATTATTCTGGTAACCCATGTCACGCTACGCCACGTCTTTCCAACCCGCTCCGCCGTGATCGATCCCCGTTCGGATTCGTCGCCATTGCCATTGCCATCGTCGCTCTCGTTGGCGGATCGGTATTTTTTAGGACAACCGAGGCGTTCGCCGCTGATGATAGCATTTCGATCTCGTCCGCGGAGGTGTCGCTGATCGTGGATTCGGATGAAAACGGCTTGGCAAACATCGGCGACTATGTGCGCGTGGAAGTTGTCGCTGACAACGCGGACGGCGGATGACGGTACCTGGTCTACCTCTCTGACGATTTCGGCGGGTGAAATCGAGGCATCTAACCTGGCTTCCGCCGGCATGACGATCTTCGATGACGCGGGCAACCTGGACACGTGCGGCGCATCCGACATGACGGTCGACCTGGACAATGTCCGTCCGGAGGTTGCCTCGGCGGAGATGCTCGATACGGACGGCGACGGATTCGTCGACGCAATGGACCTGACGTTCAGCCAGGCCCTGCAGAATCGGGCCGAGTCTGACAATAACTTTGACGTCGTGAATGGGGACGACCATGGGACGTGCGACTCGGAACTCATCGACCCAGACGGGACGGACGCGCTCACGCTGACGTTCGCGTGCGACAGGGCCTATACGGCCGTCGGCGACCTGTCCCTTACGTTCGACGACAACCTAAACGTGATCGACCTGAACGGCAATCGTCTTGCGACCTTCACGATCACCGCGGAAACCGACCCGGCCATCACGGATGGCGCGGACCCGGTGCTCGTTTCCGTGAGCCCGACGGATGGTGCCACGAGCGCATCCCGGACGGCGGGGCTCGTTCTGACCTTCTCCGAGCCAATGGACACGACATTTGACGAGGGGACCCAGTTTAACGTCAGTCCCGACGTGACGTCGTGGTCCGCCTCGGGTTCTGCGGGCGATATGGTCATCACGCTCAGCCATTCGACGAACCTTGGCTGTCGCGACGGATATGACGTGGAACTCGACAATATGGCGATCAATTCTGCCGTCGAAGAGACGCTTTTGACGACGGGACCCCAGGATATGACCTGGTCGTTTACGACGCGTTCTTGCAGCAGTGGCAGCGGTGGTGTCACGACATATTACGTCGCTCCGGAGGATACGACCGATACGACCACGACGGCGGACGCGCCCGCTTCTGGGTCTTCCGCCACGGACGAGGTGTTTCCGCTTTTGATCGGTTCCGACGAGGATGCGATCGACGGGCTCACCACAGACTCCGAGGGTCGCGACTGGGCCCCGGATTCAAGCATGACGGGATTGTCACCGTATGACGGATCCACCCAGTTTATCTCCAACGTCCTTCCGGGCGAGCTCATTCGCTCGGAGCACTATGACTCGGTCTACTACGTGACCTCGAACCTGACGCGCCGTCCGTTCTGGAACTCGCAGAGCTTCTTCACCTGGGCCGGGTCCTGGGGCGACGTCGTTTGGGTCTCGGACGCCACGCTCGCCACGCTGACCCTCGACGCGCCGATGCTTCCGAGGGCGGGCGTCGTGCTCGTGAAGGTCGCGTCTGACCCGAAGGTGTACGCGGTCGAGGGACAGGCGGACGGATCGTCGAACCTCCGCTGGGTCCCGACCGAAGAGGTCGCGATCGCATTGTACGGCTCGGCCTGGGCCGACTACGTCGTGGACGTCGAGGCGACGACCATGCACTGGTACGGCTCCGGCGCCGACATGGCCGCGACGGACGTCATCGACACGGGCGTCATGAAGACGCGCATGGCAATCGCCGCGAAGGTCGCGGGGCTCTAGGATCGAATGCAAAGGACGCCCGAATGGGCGTCCTTTTGGTTGGAGAAGATCGTTTTCCGCCCCTGGCTGGGTCGCTTCGGCAGGGCGGTGACCAGGTGGAAGTCTTTCCATTAAAAAACCTCCGATTTCACTCGGAGGCAGACGATTCGCGCATGGCGCGGATGGCGTGGTAGGCGCGGAGGTAGAGGACCGCGCTCCAGAGCTGGTCGACTTCGCCGTAGCCGGCGGCGTCGGTGGGGTCGTAGTACTCGCGGAAGCCTTCGAGGGCGACCATCTTGGCGAACTGCTCCTCGGCGAACGCGCGCTCGTCCAGCTTGAGGAGGGCAAGGACCGTGAACCCGACGACGAACGGCCAGGTGACCGAGCCGCCGGTGCGCTCGATCATGAGTCGTTCCTTCTCGTTGAGCGGGTTGTGCTTGCAGCGGATCGTGACGCCGGTCGGGGCGTCGACGGCTCTGAGTCCGTTGAGGACCGTCTCATGGTGTTCCGGCCCCGCCACGTCGTACAGGATGGCGAACGAGGAGCCAAGCGGGTCGCAGCGGTGCGTTCCCGGATAGTCGATCACGCGCGGACAGCCTCCGTCCCAGGTCGGGAAGTGCGTGGCAATGATGCGTTTCCGAAGCTCGGCGGCGCGGTGCCTCTGTCCCGACAGGACGTAGACGCGGTAGAGGATGCAGTTGTTGGTGAGCAGCGGCTTATCCGAGAGCTCCTTTTCCATCGTGTCCCGCCAGTCCGCGCCGGTGTGCAGGCCGTCGGCCATGAGGCGGCTTTCCACGTGTCCGATCGCGTCGTCCATATTTTCCTGGAAGCGCTCGAGAAACCGCGGCTCGCGCTTCCCGTACTCGTACATCGCCAGGAGATAGAGGATCTCCGAGTCGCGCGTGCCGGGCGTCAGGTTCCAGAGCTGGCCGTCGAGGAAGCGGCGGAGCATGAACGACATCTTGCGGTCGCGCACGCTTTTCTTCGTCTTGTCCGCGAGGAACCGGATCTGTCCGCGCAGTCCGTCGAGGTATACGATCGGAATCTGTCCGTTCGGCCTCTGTCGGCGCGACAGCGTCTCCAGGTGCCTGCGCGCGTCGGAGTACCGTTCCTCCTCGAGCAGGTACGGCATCGTCGCGAACGCGAAGTCTCGCGTCCAGCACTGCCAGGCGTACCGCCCGTTGCCGGCCCACATGCCGTGGCGTCCGACGCAGCTTTCCAAAATGTTCTCGGCCGCGCGGGCCTTTGCCGTTTCGATTTCACGTCTTGTCATGGCTTCCTCCCAGGGAATGGCGTCGTTGTGACGCGACGGAGGTTTACCATAAAAATGCCGTTGCGTCAAGGTGACGCGGGTTGTATGATTGGTCCGAAAAACCTATGGAACTACCCCAATCCCTCTCCAAGAACGAGCGCTGGCTCCTGTTCTCCTACCTCCTGTTCGTGCTCGCATCACCGATCTTCAGCACCTTCACGAACACGTTTCTCTGGCGTCACTCGCACGACCCCGTCCAGCTTGCCGTTTACAACATCGGCATGTACGCGGGCGTCCCGTTGGGCTTTCTGCTCGCGGAAACGATGCTGCGTCGCTGGCGGTACAAGCGGCTGTTTTTTCTTGGCAGCGTCCTCCAGGGCGTCATTCCGCTCGTGATCACGATCGTTCGTCCGTCGTCGTTCGGGCTGGTCGCGCTGCTCGGAGCGCTCTTCGGGATTCCGATGGGACTCTACTGGGCGAACCGAAACCTGATCACGTTGCGCGCCACGGAGGGAAGGCACCGGCTGAGCTTCCTCAGCGTCGAGTCCGCGCAGAATATCGCGGCGGGAATCGTCGCGCCGTTCCTCATCGGACTGTTCCTTGCCTCGCACGCCGCGAACATCGGGCTCGCCTATGTCGTTCTGATGACCGCCGGACTGCTGATGCTGCTCGTCGCGGGCGCGGCCGTGGCAACGACGGACGTGGACCCGATGTTTCAGAGAATAGGAACGCTTCTGGTGCCGGATCCGTCCGCGCGATGGAAGCGCCAGCGCTGGTTCGAGTTCGTGGGCGGAATCCAGACCGTGTACGAGTCGGTCCTTTCGTTGCTTGTGATTCTGACGTTGCTCGGGCAGGAGGCGTCCGTCGGATCCGTGAAGAGCGGCGTCGCGATCCTTGCCGCCGCGGCGATGTTCCTCGTCGGAAAGAAAATCCCCGAGCGGCTGTACGGCCGCGTCTTTCTGATCGCGTTCGCTCTCATCGGAGGAACTTCCGCCCTGTTCGCGCTCGGATACGACGCGCCGACCGCGCTTGTTTTCTTCGCCGCGTTCGGCGTCGTCGCCTCGTTCCGTCAGGTCGTGGCAATGTCGGTGATGTTCCGGACGATCGATGCGGAAGTGGCACGCACGGACGGGAATCGATTCCTGTACCTGTTCGACCGCGAGACCTTCCTGAACTTCGGTCGCATCTTCGCGCTCATCGTCTTCATCGCCTGCGTGACGGTCGCGCCGACGGCGACGCTGCGGTACGGGCTGCTCGCGACGTCGCTGCTGCACGTGCCGATGCTGTATCTTGTAAAAAAACTCTCGTAGCAAAAAACGAGTCCGCTCAACATACCTTGCAGCTGCAAGGTATGTTGAGCGGACTACAAGGTCACCGTCTCAAAATGGACGGTTTTTCCGTAAAATCGCGAGGCAAGCGACGAGAGACCATCGTCGCTTTTCGTTGTCAGATATTGTCGCGATCCGGCCCGGTCGATCCGATCGTCAACGTCTGAATGTCGCGCGAGATAGTCGACGAGCTTGTCCGCGACGATGGTGCCCTGGGAGACGACGCGACGGTCGACCTTACTACCAACGCTCAGTGTTGGTAGTGGAATGTCGTTGTTCCTTAGGTATTTGTCGAAAAGGGGTTTTACCAGCGGGTAGTGCGTGCAGCCGAGGAGGACGGTGTCGACGAGCGGGTCGGCGGCGAGGAGCTCCTGGCAGCAGGACGCGACGATCGATTCCGCCTCAGGCGATTTGTCCTCTCCGGCCTCGATAAGGATCGTTAGCCTTCCGGGGCAGGCGACCTGGGTGATGACGGGACGGGGAAATTGGAAATTGGAAATTAGAAATTGAGACGAGATCTCCCGGACATACGCCCCCGACAAAACCGTCGCGGGCGTCGCGAACACGCCGATGTGTTTCGTCGCGCTCATCGAGACGATCTCCTCCGCGGTCGGTCGTATCACTCCGAGGACGCGACGATCGGGGAACTCGACGGGGAGAATCGTCCGCTGGATCTGTCGCAGCGCCTGCGCGCTCGCCGTGTTGCAGGCGAAGATGACGAGCGGGCAGCCGCGGCGGAACAACTCGCGAACCCCCTCGAGCGCGAACGCGAACACCTCCTCGTGCGAGCGAGTTCCGTACGGGGCCCTTGCGTTGTCGCCGAGATAGACGGTGGAAACGTCCGGCAGGCGGTCGTGGATCGCGCGCAGAACGGTGAGGCCGCCGAATCCGGAATCGAATACTCCAAGCATATCGGAACGACTGTAGCGGAAAACGTTCGCCTTGTCACGCCCTTTTCGAACGTGTATCCTGTGCCCATATGGCAAAAGGAAAAGAGATGTCACGGGAGGTACGGGAATTGAGCGCGAAGGGAAAGCGCCTCGTCGAGGCGGGTGTGATCGCACTTGCGCTTTTCGGTCCCGCCAAAAATGCAAATGCCTACACTCCGCCCGGAGACGACTGGGCCAGGCTCATGGGAACAAACGTCACGGAGCGGGAGCATGACATCGACAGGCTTGAGGCCGAGTGCGCGCATCTTCGGGCCCAAATCGCGTCGATTGAGATGCTCCTTGACGACGACCGCGGACAGTACGACCGAGAGCCCGGATTGAAGACTGCCGACAAGATTCAACTTGGCAAGCTGAAGGCCGAGCTGTCGCGTGACGAGGCGACCATGGAGCGGTTGCAAGAGGGAATGGACAGGGGCGTCGCCGCGGAAAATACGCGCCGCGGCAACTGGTCGGAATTTGCGGACACGACCGGGCTGAAGATTACCGATCCGACGCTTGACCTTTCGCCGCGGGAACTCGGAAGCCAGAAGGTCGCGGACTACTACGCGAAGCACAAGATCGGATATGACGATCGCCAACACGCGCTGTATTTTTATACGAACAGACATGGTGAGCGTGGTCGGCTGAACGTGGGTCCCGGCCTCGTGAGCGCCGACGCATACTTTACTGACGGAGGAAATGATCTTTCGTTCGTGTTTACGACGACGCAGGAGACGTACATGACCCTGAAGCTCGACGATGGCATTTACGACGGATACTATCAGTCCGACAAGACAGGTCGCCCCATTTCTCCCTCACTCGAATAACCGCCTATGGCCCTCGACATCCTCGACCCGCGCGTTCGCATCATCGTGACCCTTCGGCGTAACGGGCATGACAACGACGAGATCACCTCGTTCATGTCGCTGTTCGACACGGCCGACCGGTCGCAGCAGGAGCGCTTGTCGCAGCTCGTTTCGGTCGAGGATCCGGAGATCATTCGCGCGCTCGTGAAGGTTCTGCCGGACGTGCACGCGGCCCTGGTGCGTCGGGGAGCGGGAGGGAAGACGGCAAAGGAAATCATCGAGGAGGCGGCGCTGCAATTTACCAAATAATATGTCCACATTTTCCTGCCTGTTCGTCGGTCGCTTCCAGCCGTTTCATCGCGGCCATCTTATGGTCGTGAAGGGAATGACGAAGGTTGCCGGCAAGGTCGTGATTGCCATCGGTTCGAGCGACGGCCCGAAGACCGCCGAGAACCCGTTTACCGCGGCCGAGCGCCGCGAGATGATTCAGCGCGCGCTCCAGGACGAGGACATCATCCCGAACTTCGACGTGACCATCGTGGACGTGCCGGACATGCCGGACGACGCGGAATGGACGAAGAAGTGCCTGGAGCTGTCGGAAGAGGTCCACCAGGTGTGGACGGGGAACGAACAGACGCAGAAGTGCTTCGACGCCGCGGGGCTCGAGGTGAAGGCGATCAAGGAGGTTCCGGGCATCAGCGCGACGGAGATCCGCGAGCGCATGAAGAATGGCGGCGACTGGCGCGCGCTCGTCCCGTCCGAGGTGGCGTCGTACCTGTCGGAGATCGAGGCCTCGACGCGGCTCAAGTCGCTATGAAGAAACACCTGACCGTCGTCAAATCGAGTCTTGCGAAGACGTTTTCGCGCCGTCGCGACCAGCTTGCCGGCGTCCTTCTCGCGTTCTCCGCGTTCGCGCTGTTCGTGCTCGTTCCGGTCTGGACCACGCCGGGAAACGACGTTCGATTCCAGTTATCGCTCCTGACGCGCGGCACGATCACGGCCATGGTCGTCCTTTCCGTGACGAACGCCGTCCTTATTTCCATGCATCTCCATCTCCGCCGCATGAAGGCGAAGGTCGCGACGAAGGAAGCGATCGGCGGGCTCGCGGTCCTCGGCAGCTCGATCATCGCGACGCTCGGCTGCGTATCGTGCTACTCGACGATCTTGTCTGCGTTCGGTCTCGGCGGCATCATCTTCTTTGGAAAATACCACGCGTACGTGGTCACGGCCGTCATCGCCGTTTCGCTCTATGCCGTCTGGAATACGGCCAGGCGCATCGAGGGGCTGTGCGACCGGTGCGTCGACTAGCGTATGAGGGGATTTGTAAAGGCCATCGTTCTGTACGTCATTCCCGTGATGGTCGCCGTCGGACTCATCGCGTATCTTATCCTGCGTACGCCATCAGTCGAAAAGGCGGGAGAAAAGCTCAGGCTGTCGCCAGATCCGGTGGACGACGAGACCCCGGCCGAGCCGGTGGACACGTCGAAGCTCGATCGCGCAAGCCAGGACCTCGTGCTCGGATGCACCACGGACATGGCCACTACGTTCCACATACACCCGTTCCTAACGGTGTTCGTCAACGACGTCCGCGTCCCGATCCTCCCCGGCGTCGGCATCGAGGAGGGGAAGTGCATGCACCCGATCCACACGCACGACGCCACCGGCAAGATCCACGTCGAATCGCCCAAGCCCGCGAACTTCACGCTTGGAGACTTCTTCCTCGTCTGGGGCAAGAAATTCGACGAGCTCGGAACGCTCGAGAAGATGACGGTGAACGGGACGGATTCGACGGAAGGCGAGAATCTGATTCTGATCGACCATGACAAGATCGTGCTGAGATATACGACGGCCGGGGGTTGACCCCGGTCGTTTTTTATGCTAGGGTTCGCGCAGGAGGTATCTCATGAGCGGAATGGACTTTGGGCCGCTGAGCGGCAGGACGATCGGAGTGGTGATGCGCGAGGCGCTTCGACGCGGCGACCGGGCCGTGGTCACGAAGCGGTTTGGAGCCGCGGCGCACGCGAAGGGCGTGAAGGACGACGGCGGAACGGACTTCTTCACGGACGCGGACACGGCGGCCCAGCTGGCAATCGTGACCGTGCTCCGGGAAAACTTCCCAACGTTCGGGCTTGTTGGCGAGGAGGACGGCCTCCGCGTCGCGTGCGATCGGGACGCACACAAAAAACACGACCTGTGGTTCACGATCGATCCGATCGACGGAACCCTTGCGTTCATGCGCGAACAGTCGCACGGGATCGGAGGCATGATCGCCCTCGTGTGTGACGGGGAGGTGATCGGGGCCTACGTGCGCGACCTGTGCACGCACGAGGTGTACGGGTTCCGGCCCGGGTCGACGAATGCGCATCGCATCATGCCGACGGACGAGCCGCACCGGCTCGCGGTCAACGTCGATCGCCCGCTTGTCGACCAGTACCTGCTCCTGCGCGATCCTCCCGAGGATCACGACAGCGAGCTGGTCATGGCGATGTCCCGGAAGTCGACGCGCGGCGGTGCCTTCAAGAACCACACGATGGCCAACGGGTCCATCGGCATCTCCATGGCGCAGCTCTGGAAGGGCGAGGTCGGCGCCGCAGTCCTCAAGGGAACCAAGAACACCCCGTGGGACTTCGCCCCGGTGTACGGCATCAGCCGCAAGCTCGGGTTCCGGTTCTTCTCCATCGTCGAGGATCGAGAGGGAGCGACCTGTCGGCTCCTCGCCTTCCACCCGTCCGTCGTCAGCACGATCGAACCGGTCGACCACCCGCTCCTCGTGGTCCACGAAAGCCGAATCGACGAGCTCGACGCCTGGATCGCCACGCGCTACCGCTGACACTCGTCGGCGGTTTTTTCATAAAAAAAGTCCGCGAGGGCGGACTAGTCGACGATCGGTTCCATGAACTTCTTTACCAGCTCGCGGCGCTGGGCGACGGGCGGATGGGTGGTTGGCGTGAGCAGGAACAGGGCGCGGAACGCGAGGAATACGCACCAGGCGAAAAGAAACAGGTCGTTGCGGGTGGTGCTGCGCTCGGGCGGGTCCTCGAGGTGTCCGAGCTCGTGGCCGAGCATCATCCGGAGCACGTCATCGGGGCATTTGAGCACGCGCTCGGAGATCAGGATGTCCCCGCGTCCCTCGCCCTCGAAGATTCCCAGCATGAACTCGCCCTTGTCCTTCTTTGGCATGTACATGCCGATGTGGGCGATGGCCATTCCGTCCAAGAGCATTCGGAGCCGAATTCTGACGTGGCTGGGAACCGGCTTGAACTCCTTGAGAAACGTCGGGATCAGCGTCTTGACGACCGCGACGTGCGCGCGCCTTCCTCAGATGGCCGACGCAGCACAGCAGGCGAATCCGATCACGTACAGCGGCACGCCCATGCGGACGTGGGCCGGCCACGCGACGATCGCGAGCAGCAGCAGGGCGAGGAGCGCGTAGCGGACCGTGTTCCGCATCAGGGTGTCGATTGTCGAGTCGATCTTCTTGAATATTCTGGTCATTCCTTCCTCCGGACACGAAACATAGCGGAAAATTGACATTCGGTCAAGCGTTCTGTTTGGCGTTCGTTCGGTCTTTGTGTATACTATTCGTACAATCATGATCCCCCTCGTCGCAGAAGCGGCGAGGTATCCCCTAGAGATCCCGTCTCTTGGGGCATTTCTGTTGTAATGCCCAACCTATGGAATTCAAGATGCATTCGAACTACCAGCCGGCCGGCGACCAGCCGAAGGCGATCGAGCAGATCGTCGACGGATTGACTTCGGGAAAGCGGTTTCAGACGCTGCTTGGCGTGACCGGGTCCGGAAAGACGTTCACGATGGCGAACGTGATCCAGAAGACGCAGCGGCCGACGCTCGTGATCGCTCACAACAAGACGCTCGCGGCGCAGCTGTGCAACGAGTTCCGCGAGTTCTTTCCGGAGAACGCCGTGGAGTATTTCGTTTCCTACTACGACTACTACCAGCCGGAAGCGTACATGCCGCGGTCGGATACGTTCATCGAGAAGGAGGCGATGATCAACCAGGAGATCGATCGCCTGCGCCACGCCGCGACGCAATCGCTTCTGACGCGCCGGGACGTGATCATCGTCGCGTCGGTGTCGTGCATTTATGGGTTGGGAAGTCCGAAGGAATATGAGAACACGGTGTTGCATTTGCGCGTGAACGGCGAGACGGACGGCGGGAAAGGACCGAAGAGTCGATCCGAGCTTCTCCATCGTCTCATCGACATGCAGTTCGAGCGGACGACGGCCGATCTGACGCGCGGGCATTTTCGGGCTCGCGGGGAAGTGATCGAGATCATGCCGATGAACGAGGAGATCATCTATCGGCTGCGGTACGACGGCGACATGATCGCCGATATCGTGCTGCTCGATTCGATTACGCGAAAGGAGAAAGGACATTCGAACGACGTCTGGATCTTTCCGGCGAAGCATTACGTCGTCTCTTCCGACCGTCAGAAGAAGGCGGTCGCGGACATCCGCCAGGAGCTGAACGACCAGCTGGCGAAGTTTGAGCGCGAGGGCAAGCTGCTCGAGGCGGATCGACTGTCGCGACGTTCGCGCTACGACCTAGAGATGATGGAAACGATCGGATACTGCAACGGGATCGAGAACTACTCCATGCACTTCGACGGCCGCACCGAGGGCCAGCCGCCGTATACGCTGCTCGACTATTTCCCGGAGGATTTCCTGACCGTCATCGACGAATCGCACGTCACGGTTTCGCAGGTCGGCGGAATGTACGCGGGCGACCGGGCGCGCAAGGATACGCTTGTCGACCACGGATTCCGCTTGCCGTCCGCACGCGACAACCGCCCGCTTAAGTTTGAGGAGTTCGAGAAACGACTTGGACAAACGGTGTTCGTCTCGGCGACGCCGGGAAAGTTCGAGTATGCCAACTCCGAGCAGGTTATCGAGCAGATCATTCGCCCGACGGGCCTCGTGGACCCGGAGATCGAGATGCGTCCGGTGACGGGGGTCGAAGGAAAGAGGGGCCAGGTCGAGGACCTCGTCGAGGAAATCGTTATGCGCTCGGCGGACCATGAGCGGACGCTTGTGACGACACTGACGAAGAAGATGGCGGAGGACCTGACCGAGTTTCTCAAGGAGCGGCAGATGAAGGTTCAGTATCTTCACTCGGACGTGGAGACGCTCGATCGCATCACGATCCTGTCGGATTTCCGCAAAGGAAAGTACGACGTGCTCATCGGAGTCAACCTTCTTCGCGAAGGTCTCGACCTTCCGGAAGTCACGCTCGTGGCGATTCTCGACGCGGACAAGGAAGGGTTTCTGCGGTCGGAAACGTCGATCATCCAGACCATCGGCCGCGCGGCGCGCAATGTGAAGGGCAAGGTGATCCTGTACGCCGATCACATGACCGGCTCGCTCGAGAAGGCGATCAACGAGACCGAGCGCCGCCGCACGATCCAGCAGGCGTACAACAAGGAGCACGGGATCACGCCGATGACGATCATCAAGGAAATCAACGACATCCGCGGCATGTTTGGGCCGACGGAGGAGGATATCAAGAATGTGCTGAAGATCGAGGTCACGGCGAGTCCTCTTGAGATCAAGGATCTGATCAAGGACAAAAAGGAAGAGATGCGCATCGCCTCGCACAAGCTCGACTTCGAGACCGCCGCGATATTGCGCGACGAGATCGTCGAGCTTGAGAAGGAACTTAAAGAGACGAAGAAAACTGAAACAAACCTATGAACGACAAAATTATCATCAAGGGCGCGCGCGAGCACAACCTGAAGAACATCTCGCTCGAGCTGCCGCGGAACAAGCTGATCACGATCACGGGGCTCTCGGGATCGGGAAAGTCGTCGTTGGCGTTCGACACGATCTTCGCGGAAGGGCAGCGCCGGTACGTCGAGTCGCTGTCCGCGTACGCGCGACAATTCTTGGGGCAGATGGAGAAGCCGGACGTGGATGAGATCGAAGGCCTGTCCCCGGCGATCTCGATCGACCAGAAGGCGCACTCCGCGAACCCGCGCTCGACCGTCGCGACGATTACGGAGATCTATGATTATCTCCGCGTGCTTTTCGCGCGCGTTGGGCGGCCTCACTGCGTGAAGTGCGGGAAGGAGATTCAGAAGCTGACGAACGAGGAGATGGTCGACGTGGTCGTGAAGGGCGTCGCCGGAACGACGAAGGCGGTCGCCGAAGACGGGATCATCGGCAAGAAGAAGGCGAGCGTCTTCCATGTCCTCGCCCCGGTCGTCCTTGGTCGAAAAGGCGAGTATTACCAGTTGCTCTACGACCTTTATAATTCCGGCTTCGCGAAGGTTCGCATCGACGGAAAGATGTTCGACCTGTCCGAGCAGATCAAGCTCAAGAAGTATCAGCAGCATACGATCGA
The DNA here is from genome assembly GCA_037131775.1 of Candidatus Uhrbacteria bacterium. Taxonomy (GTDB): domain Bacteria; phylum Patescibacteriota; class Patescibacteriia; order UBA9934; family GWF2-40-263; genus YC12-FULL-57-11. The sequence continues at coordinate 4,779 of JBAXQK010000008.1, read as the reverse complement.
GGTGGTCGTCGACTCGATTCCATCGGCCGAACTCGCGTCGAAGGAAGGGCGTCAGCGCCTTGCGGAAGCGCTGCAGACGGCAGTCGAACGCGGGAACGACGTCGCGCTCGTGCTGTTTCCCGACGGGACGGAGCAGTCGCTCTCGTCTAAGTTCTCCTGCCCGGACGACGGGTTCTCCTTCCCGGAAATCGAGCCGCGCCTGTTCTCGTTCAACTCGCCGTACGGCGCGTGCGAGCTGTGCCACGGGCTTGGCGTGAAGGAGATCTTCAGCGAGGAGATTTGCGTCGCGTGCGAGGGGCGTCGTCTGCGGCCGGAGGCATTGTCCGTCTGGATGCCGTCGACAAAACTCTCGATCGTCGACATTACCAACATGTCGATCGAGACCGCGGTCGACTATTTCCTGTCGCTCTCGTTTTCGGATCGCGACAAGGAGATCGCCGGTCCCGTGCTCAAGGAGGTCATGAACCGCCTGCAGTTCATGCTCGACGTCGGGCTGCACTACCTTACGCTCAACCGCATGGCTGGAACCCTGTCTGGCGGCGAGGCGCAGCGCATTCGTCTCGCGTCGCAGGTCGGGTCTCGTCTCGTCGGCGCTCTGTACGTTCTCGACGAGCCGACGATCGGACTTCACCAGCGCGACAACGACCGGCTCATCGAGACGCTCGTCCAGCTGCGCGACCTCGGCAACACCGTGATCGTGGTCGAGCACGACGAGGATACGATCCGCGCGTCCGACTTCATGGTCGAGATCGGCCCGGGAGCGGGAATTCACGGCGGCAACGTCGTCGCGATCGGGGAGACGCCGGCCGTGTTCAAGGACAAGAACTCGCTGACCGCGGCGTATCTTCGCGGCGACGAGATGGTCCCGGTCCCGGAGGAACGCCGAAAGGTCGGGCATGACGCGATCAAGATCCGCGGTGCGTCGGAGAACAATCTGAAAAACATCGACGTGGACGTTCCGTTGCGTCGTTTCGTCTGCGTCACCGGCGTCTCCGGGTCGGGGAAGTCGACGTTGGCGTACGACACGATGTACAAGGAACTCGCGCGCAAGCTGAACGGGTCGAAGGATCGTCCCGGAAAGCACAAGTCGATTCTCGGCGCCGAGTACATCGACAAGATCATCCTGATGGACCAGGGCGCCATCGGCCGAACCCCGCGATCGAACCCCGCGACCTACACGGGTTGCTGGGGCCCGATCCGTGAGCTGTTCGCGGCGGCAGAGGAGGCGCGGTTCCGCGGGTACAAGGTGGGCCGCTTCTCGTTCAACGTTCCCGGTGGCCGATGCGAGAGCTGTGAGGGTCATGGTCGCGTCGCCATCGAAATGCACTTCCTCCCGACGGTGTACGTCACCTGCGACGTGTGCAAGGGCAAGCGGTTCGACCGCGAGACGCTTGAGATCCAGTTTAAGGAAAAGAATGTCTGGCAGGTACTGGAGATGACGGTCGAGGAAGGCGAGGAATTCTTCAAGGACGTCCCGCACGTCCACGACCGCCTCAAGACGCTCATGGAAGTCGGACTCGGTTATCTCAAGCTCGGCCAGAGCGCGACGACCCTGTCGGGCGGCGAGGCCCAGCGCGTGAAACTGTCCGCCGAGCTTGCGAAGCGGTCGACCGGACGCACGCTCTATCTCCTCGACGAACCGACGACCGGCCTCCACTTCGCCGACGTGAAGCAGCTCCTCGAGGTGCTTCACAAGCTGGTCGACAAGGGCAACACCGTCGTCGTCATCGAGCACAACCTCGACGTCATCAAGACCGCCGACTGGCTCATCGACCTCGGCCCCGAGGGAGGGGACAAGGGAGGAAACCTCGTCATGGCCGGGACTCCGGAGGACATCGCGCGGCATGCGAAGAGCTATACGGGACAGTATCTGAAGCGGGTGCTACGATAAAAAACAGCCCTCGCGCATCGCGAGGGCTGTTCGATTCGTTACTTTGTCTTCGACGGCACGATCTGGACGGACGTCGTCACGTCCGCGGCGGCCGGCGCGGTGGTCTTCGCGGTGCTCGGCGCGACGGTGGTGGTCTTTACGGTCGTCGGAGTCACGGCTGGTGCGGTTACGGTCGTGCTGGCGGTCGACGTGCATCCGGCGCCGACGAACAGGAGGGCGGAGAGGACGAGAAGGGCCTTCTTCATAGGGAGGTATTAATGAGTATGGATTCCATGATAGCATAATTGGGATGATACCTCCAACGGTGAAAATTAAGAACGGCGAGCTTCCCGACAATCCCGGGGTGTATTTTTACTATGACTCCGCGGGAACGCTGATGTACGTCGGGAAGGCCACGTCGCTTCGACGTCGCGTCGCGTCGTATTTTCGTGCGGCGGGAGATGGCCGTGGTCAGCGCATCGCCGAGCTCGTCGCCAAGATCGCGCGAATCGACTATGTCGAAACGCCGACGGTGATCGAGGCGCTCGTGCTCGAAGCCAACCAGATCAAGGCGCATCTCCCGCCATATAACGTCCTCGCCAAGGACGACAAGAGTTTTCAATACTTGGCGATCACGAACGACGAGTTTCCACGGCCGGTGATTATGCGCCAGCTGGATTTGGAACGGACGGGGGTGAATCCGTTTGCAAAATCGTCGAACGGGAAGTTTCTTGCCGTATTCGGCCCGTTCACGAGCGGTTTGGCGTTGAAGCGTGCGCTGGAGCTGATCCGACGCACGATTCCGTGGAGCTCCTGTCTGCCGGGACAGGACCGGGCCTGTTTCGACCATCAGCTTGGGAAGTGTCCCGGCGTCTGCGTCGGCGCGATCTCGAAGGTCGAGTATCGAAAGATCATCCGCAATCTTATCCTATTTTTCGAGGGAAAAAAGATGACGATTATCCGCCAGTTGAAGCGCGACATGGCGAAGGCCGCGGCGACGCTTGACTTCGAGCGCGCGACCAAGATTCGCGGGCAACTCTTTGCGATCGAGCACATCCGCGACGTTTCGCTCATCACTCGCGAGGACGTCGAGCTCCCGTTCGCGCCGATTGTTCCGCAGGGATACTACGACCTGAACGGACGCATCGAGGCGTACGACATCTCGAACATCTCGGGAACGTCCGCGACCGGATCGATGGTCGTGTTCGTCGACGGCAAGCCGGCGAAGGATCTGTATCGGAAGTTCAAGATCAAGACGGTCAAAGGTTCCAATGACTTCGCGATGATGGAGGAGGTGATGCGGCGCCGATTGTCGCGTCTCGGCCAGAAGGGCTGGGACGCGCCGGTCGTGATGGTCATCGACGGGGGAGAGGGTCAGATCTCGTTCGTCCAGAAGGTCATGGACGAGCTCGGCGTCCGCGTCCCGATGATTGGGATCGCGAAGGGGTTCGATCGCAAGCAGGATCGGTTGGTGTACGATCGAAGCGACGTCGAGCTACATCGCCTCGCGACGCGGGGCAAGGAGATCTTTCAAAAGGCGCGTGACGAAGCGCACCGGTTCGCGGTGTCGTACCACCGGGTGCTGCGGTCGAAACGTTCGCTGCGTGGTATACTGTAGCCAATATGATCGGTAACATCCTTGCTCTTCCGTCGTTGAAGGACACGTGGTCCTCGCTTTTTGCATTTGCAGCCGATTTGCTCGGCGCGTTTCGTTCCGTCGAAGGCGATGAGACGAAGGGCGACGAGGATCTCGTGAAGGCCATGCAGGGCGGGGACGACAAGGCGTTTGAGATGCTGTATGAGCGGTACTTTCAGAAGATCTATTCGTTTACCGTCCGTCGCGTCGGACACGCGCAGACGGCGGAGGACCTTGTCTCCGACGTGTTCATGAAGGCGTTTACGCATCGGATGTCGTTCGTGTGGAAGACATCCTTCTCCGCGTGGATCTACCGGATCGCGACGAACCGGATTACCGACCATCACCGAACGAAGAAGCAGGCGGACGAGTTCGACGAGACGAAGCACGACGTGGCGTCGACGGTGCCGCGGCCGCAGGACGAGATTGACAATGAGATCCTTGGGAAGAAACTGGAAGGGATGCTCGAACATCTGCCAGAGCGAGACCGGATCGCTGTCACGATGAAGTTTTACGGCGAGTGTGACAACGGCGAGATCGCGAAGGCGTTGAGCGTGACGGCCGGGAACGTGGGGGTGATTTTGCACCGGGCTTTGAAACGATGCGCGACATATGAGTAACGAAAACGAAATCGATCCGTTGGAGAAGCTGTCGGCTGATTTGGGCCGTCATACTAAATCCATTGACGTTACGCCGCGGCCGGGGTTCAAGGAGGCGCTTCGCTTGCGCCTGCGCGACGCCATCGCGGTGCCCTCCCGTATGTCCCAGCGTTTTTCTGCTCTGTTCGCCCTGAAGTCCCTCGCCGTCCTATCGCCGGTTCTTGCCGTCATCGTCATCGCAGTCCTTGTTTTCCAGCCATTTTATGGCGTGAAAACAGCGTTCGCGATGGATCAGTTCGCCCTTGTCCCCGAATCGTCCGACTCCGCCGGGGTCGCCGCCGATTCGGCGTTTTTATTGACGAGCCGGGACACGGTCGTCGCGTCGGACATCGAGAAGCTGTTGGTCGCGAAGACCGACGAGAATGCGAAGCTGTCCGTGACGCAAGTCGATGACCGCACGCTCAAGGTCTCGTTCGACAAGCCGCTCGCGTCCGACGAGATCGTGAAGTTCGCGCTGCCGACCACGACCACCTGGCCGGACGGGCAGACGGCGACGCGCGAGTATAACTGGGCGTTTCAGGCGAAGGGCGACTTTCAGGTGACGGGAATGATCCCGGGCGACAAGGTCACGGGATTGCCGCTCGACGTGGGGATCGAGTTTACGTTCAACTACG
>JBAXQK010000007.1:0-35135 GCA_037131775.1 Candidatus Uhrbacteria bacterium | reverse complement strand
TTGACCTTCGTCTCCAACGTTTCTTTTTCCTTGGACATGTATGCCTCCGCCCAATGGCGCCAGCCGTTCTGGCACCGTCAGGTAGAGGGCCGCGCCAGGGATGATGTCCCCGCGCGGCAGTTGCCTCCGGTTCGCCGACGACTCGGGGAGTCGGCGGGACTAGCCGATCGCGGCGAGCGCGCGATTCTTCCACTCGCCCACGTGGACGATCCTTCGCGTCGCGAGACGCTTTGCCTCGAGCCAGTCGATGCGACCGTTGGCCCAGTCGCGCGCGGCCTTGATGCTGCCCGCGCCGAACAGGTAGAGCGCGTGGCCGTGGTTCGGCGAATCCACCGCGTAGACCCGCTTCCCTCCGCACACGCCGATGAACAACAGGCGCTCGCCGATCCCGACCTCGACGTGCTTGGACTCGTCGAAGGTCTTCGGGTCGAAGCACGCGCCCGCGACCGCCTTGCGGATCCGCTCGCGACTGTGGTCGAGCACCTTCTGACGCTCGACCCGCGCCCGGATGCGCGTGTCCGTGTTCACGCCGTCGAAGTAGCAGCCGACGATCGCGTCGAGCATCGTCTGCCAGTTGCCCAGGGTCACCCCGACGGAGAAACCGATGTCACGGTGTTTCCTCCACCCCTGGTCGAACGGACGATCCTTCGGGAAGGTGATCTTTCCGTTGGTGACCGACCCGTCCTCCTGCTTCCAGAAGGCGAACTCCTCCTCGAGCAGGAAGGTGTCGCCGGTCGACCATGCCTTCGCGGAGGCAAACGTCATGCCGGGGCCATTCGGGCTGATCGCGCCCGCGCGGACCGACGTGGGGAACTCATCGCCCACCTCCGTGCCGATCGCCGCGTCGAAGTCGATCCCGGATCCGAGCAGCCACCACATCGAGGCCTTCACGTGGGTGATCGTGGCGCGACGGCTGAACGCAGCGATGGAGGCGTGCACGATCACCTGCATGGCGTTGTCCGCCACTTCGACGGAGTTGTTGCCGCACGTGATGCGTACGGTCGTTACTTGATACGGGTAGAGGAACCCTGGTACCGCCACCCCGACGAGATCGTCGCCCACGTAGACGTACGAGATGCCGTCGTCCGCTAGGAGAACGTCGATCCGACGCGTCCGGCGACACACCGCGGTCACCGGGACAAACGAGTAGGTGTCGTACGGGATCGTCTCCGCCGGCAAGTTCCACGAGCGTCCGTCAGACAGCTCGAGTGACGCGTACTCCACGGATTCGGGGTACGCATACCCGCTCCGCGGCCATCCGACGATCTCGTCGCCGACCTGGAGCCGATCCTCGCCGTACTCGTCCTTCACGATCCGGACGGGAACCGCGGACACAACCGAACGAACGACCGTGACGTGCTTCGTCACGCGAAACTTTCTCGGAGTTTCCAATTTTTACCTCTTTTGGTCGGAGATTTGCTTTGGCAATCCCATCCGGCGGACGGGCACCAAAGGCCATAATTTATCACAAAAAACCGGTTTTGTCAACCGACGCACCCCAATCTCCGCCAACCTACGACGAATTTCGACCGTTTTTCGAATTAATGGTAGAATGGGGCGATTCTACGCTTGTTTTCTGAACCTTCTATGAGCCGCAAACCAAAATCCTCCCACAAGTCCGGTTCCTCCCATTCCAAGCCCCGCGCCGAGCTCGACCCGGAGACCCGCCGTGGCATCACGGCCGTCGTTCTCTTCGCCGTCTCGGCCCTGCTGTTTCTCTCGTTCTTCCACATCGCCGGCGCGCTCGGCGAATTCATCGCGAAGTACGTCGCGCTTACGTTCGGATGGGACAAGTTCCTCGTTCCGGTCCTTTTGATTCTCGTCGGAGCGACGGGAATGTTCCCCGACCGCGGCCGCCTCTCTACGTGGAACCACCTTGGGATCCTCTTTTTCTTTCTGTCGTTCAACGCGCTCCTGAACCTCCTGCTCGTGAACCGACCGGAACCGTTTACGACGGACATCTCGGTCGCGGGCGGAATGGTCGGGCAGTTCCTCGGGACGATCCTTCCGAACGTGATGGGATTCTGGGGAGCGGTCGTGGTCGTTTCGGCCCTGCTGTTCGTGGCGGTCATGCTCGTGTTCAACACGTCGCTGCGCGACCTCATCGGGTTCCACACGCACCTCACGGGACGGTTCGGCGAGATGATCCATCGCGGACAGATGAGAAAGACCATCGAGCCGAGAACGATCGAGATCAAGACACCAGTGAATTTCGTCGAGGAGCCCGATCCGATCGAGGAAGAGGAGGACGAGGAGGCGATGATCGAGATCGACGAGGAGCCAGAGGCCGCCCCGATCTTCACCGCGAAGCCGCTCGTCGAGGCCGAGCGCGCAAAGCCCGAGAAGGCGCTCACCATCAAGCGCATCCGCAAGGTGGCCATCCCGCTCGACCTGCTCGAATACCGCGTCAACAACGCCAACTCCGGAGACCTTGAGCGCAACATCGAGATCATCTCGCGCACCTTCGAGCAGTTTGGCATCCCGGTGGAGATGAGCGACACCGCAACGGGACCGACGGTTACGCAATATACACTCAGGCCGGCGCAGGGGATCAAGCTCTCGCGCATCATCGGTCTGCAGAACGACCTCGCCCTCGCGCTCGCCGCCCACCCGATTCGCATCGAGGCTCCGATCCCGGGCAAGTCGCTCGTGGGCATCGAGGTGCCGAACCAGACCATCGCGACGGTCTCGCTGCGCGACCTGATGGAATCGAAGCCGTTCAAGAGCCGATCGAACAACACGGCCATCCCGCTCGGCAAGGACGTCTCGGGCGCCACCTGGACCGCATCGCTCGAGAAGATGCCGCACCTTCTGGTCGCCGGTTCGACCGGTTCCGGAAAGTCCGTCTGTCTCAACACGATCATCGTTTCCCTGCTGTACGAAAACGGCCCCGACGAGCTCAAGCTCATCATGGTGGACCCGAAGCGCGTGGAGATGAAGATGTATGAGGGAATCCCGCACCTCCTCATCCCGCCGATCACGAAGGCGGAGGACGCCATCAATGCGCTCAAGTGGACGGTGCGCGAGATGGAACGCCGGCTCGACGTGCTTGCCAAGTTCGGCGCCCGCGACATCACGAGCTACAACGAGCGGGCAGAGGAGAAGATGCCGAAGATCGTGGTGATCATCGACGAGCTCGCCGACCTCATGGCGTCGAGCGGCCGCGAGGTCGAGGGAACGATCGTGCGTGTCGCCCAGATGGCCCGCGCCGTCGGCATCCACCTGATCATCGCTACCCAGCGCCCGAGCGTCGACGTCATTACCGGCGTCATCAAGGCCAACTTCCCGGCGCGCATCGCCTTCGCCGTCGCCTCGCAGACCGACTCGCGCACGATCCTCGACTGCGCCGGCGCCGAGAAGCTGCTCGGCCGCGGCGACATGCTGTACACCTCCGCCGAGCTGAGCAAGCCGAAGCGCCTCCAGGGCGCGTACCTCTCGGACGACGAGATTGACCGCGTGGTGGCGTTCCTGAAGAAGGAAGGGATTCCGGATTACAACTACGCCATCACCGAGACCGCGCGAACGGGCACCGTCCTCGACGACGGCGACCAGGACGAGCCGCTCCTCGACGAGGCCATCCAGGCCCTCATCCAACAGGGTCGCGCGTCGACCTCCCTCCTGCAGCGCCGCCTCAAGATCGGCTACGGCCGAGCCGCCCGCATCATGGACCTCCTCGAGGAACGCGGCGTCATCGGCCCCGGCGAAGGCGCCAAGCCACGAGAAGTCCTCGTCACCTCCTGGCCCCCAGCCGGCGACCTCGCCGCCGAATCCATCCCCACCTTCGACACCGATATGACCGAAGCCGGCCTCCCCGAACACCCGTCATTTGCCGAAACCCCCGAAACCGATCAAACTGATGAGGACTCCGCCACGTTCTGACGAATTCGCAATATTCGCAGCAATACGTGTCATACGCAAAATTAGTAAGCTATTCGTTATTCGCAACCCCCTACCAACCTCCTGTCCCACTCATGTCATTCGTCATCCGCAAACTTAATTGCTCTCGCACCCTGGGAGAGGAGATCCGCGAGCTCCGCCGCGCGACCGGCTTCACGCTGTCCGAGCTCGAGGAGCGCACGAAGGTCCGCAGGAGCTTCCTCGACGCGTTTGAGCGCAATGACTTCTCGGCACTCCCCGAGACGCTCTACGCCCGCAACTACCTCCGCATCTACCTCCGCGCGCTCGGCGCATCGGACCCCGACTACTTCATGAAGCGCTGGGAGGAGGCCCGTGGCACCTGCGACTTCAAGGGCGCGTCCGTGATGCCGCGACAGCGCGTCCGCCGCGGCGCATTCATCGTCGCCAGCCGGTTCGTAAAGGTCGCCGGCGTCGCCGCCATCCTCATCGCGGTCACCGGCTACATCGGCACGGAGGTTCGCGCCATCACGTCCGCTCCCCCGCTCGCCATCTACGGCCCGGAGGACGGCGCCGCGACGCGGAACGCGACGGTGGTCGTGCGCGGCGAGACCGATCCGGGCACGACGCTTAAGGTAAACGGGCAGAAGGTCCTGCTCAACTCGAACGGAAGCTTCGAGACGGACGTGTCCCTCGAGCGCGGGGTAAACGTGATCAAGATCGAGGGAGCAAAGAGATACTCGCAGTCGGCGACGCTGTACCGAAGGGTCGTGCTCGAGGCCGACAAGAGCACGGCCATGGGGCCGGGAGGATTGGAACGGGTTCCGTAGAAGTTTAAACGCGACGATTACCGTCGCGTTTTTCGTTATCCAATTCCCGGACCACCCCCAACCCCTCCTTGCGGAAGGAGGGGAGACAAATAAATAGCCGGCGCGTTTTTATTTAAACTCGTCTCCCTTCCTCCGTTCGAGGAGGGGTTGGGGGTGGTCATCGCGGGCATTATGTTTGTCGACTTGTACGGGGGGGGTAATGATACAATGTCCCCACTATGAACACCCAACTCAACGACTCACCAACAACGTTTACCACCTCCGATCTCCCCGCCCTCGTCTCAGGCGCCGAAAAGCATGGCGCGTCCCACCTTGCGCTCTGTCTCATGGTCGACCTGTTTCGACAAGGCAACAAGGTTGTCATCTTCAGCGCGTTCGCGGCGGCAAAGGACGACTTCAAGCTGATGCTGACGGCAGACGAACTTGAGCGCGTCGAATCCGTCGGCCCCGGCGACGCCATCGTCGGCAAGCAGGCAGTCCTCGTGAACCCAGGAGACGCGAAAGCGTTGGTAGCCGTCCTTGGCAAGCTGGACGATTTACAGGAACGCGTGATCCTCGTAAAGAATATCGAGCGCTTCTCCCTCGAGACGCTCGACGCCGTGCGACGCCTGCCGCATGTCGTCTACTCCGGCGACGCCGACGACTGTCCGTTCGCCGACGAGCTTGCCACGGTCGACTTCGCGACAAAGATTTTCTTCACCCCGTCGATGCGGTTTCCCGTCGAAGGAATGCCGGCGCTTGAGAAATATCAGGGGTACGCGGTTGGAACGGAAAAGAACGGAGTGGTGACGCTACAAGAATAGACACGCGAGCTCCACAACTTTGTCTCAACCTAAAATCTCGGCCCGCATAGGGCCGGGATTTTAGGTTGGCGCGGCTAGGCGCGGGCGAGTTCGAGGTTCACGACGCGCTTTGTGATGTCGTTCGCAAACTTGTTTACCATACGCCCGGTCAGATCAATCTGTTGAGTGATCTTTGCATCGAGCTTTATATAAACCGAATCGATCTTGGCATCGATCTTATCGATCTTGGCATCGAGCTTCCGGTATACCGTATCGATTTTCGAATCCATTCGTAGGATAGTATCATTCATTTCTCCCAACACCTTCACCAATTCCTTGTCATCATGTTCATTTTTCATATTCCCCCAGCAAATGAATTAATTCTTCAAACTCTGTAGATATTCTTTCTTTTGATTGTCGAGCATCGAACCGAACCGATCGTCGTGAAGCTTATTGATCTTATGCTCCATGCACAGAATCTTCATGTTCGTGAGTGACGCTTTGGAACCGTCCCGCAAGACGTGCGTCTCAATCTCATCCAACTGTTTCGACTGTCCGGCAACCTCGCGTTGCAATTCTTCCACCTTTCGAATGATCTGGAGCATCATATCCTTGGCTTCCTGGTCTTCGATTTGATCTTCCATAGATTCTCATTCATGAGTGAATTAATTGAACGTAAGTTTTTACTCCGCCTCCCCGGCCTCCGCGACGACGGCGATCATCGCCTCGCCGCTCTCGATTTTTTTCTCGATCGCCTTGCGGATGTCCTTCATCGCCTTCGGGTGTTCCTTGAGGTAGGTCTTCGCGTTCTCGCGGCCCAATCCGAGCTTCTCCTCGCCGAACGAGTACGAGTTGCCGCTCTTGCCGATGACGCCGGCCGGGACGCCCACGTCGAGGAGGTCGCCGGAAATGGAGATGCCCTCGTTGTACATGATGTCAAACTCGCAGGTGCGGAACGGCGGGGCGACCTTGTTCTTCACGATCTTTACCTTGGTGCGGTTGCCGATGATCTTCTCGGCCTGCTTGATCTGCGCGGAACGGCGGATCTCAATGCGGACGGACGCGTAAAACTTAAGCGCGTTTCCGCCGGTGGTCGTTTCTGGGTTTCCAAACATCACGCCGATCTTCATGCGGATCTGGTTGATGAAGATGACCGTGCACTTGCTCTTGTTGATGATTCCGGCCAGCTTGCGGAGCGCCTGGGACATGAGGCGCGCCTGGAGGCCCATGTGGCTCTCGCCCATCTCGCCGTCGATTTCGGCCTTCGGGGTGAGGGCGGCCACCGAGTCGACCACGATCACGTCGACCGCGTTCGAGCGGACGAGGGTCTCGACGATCTCGAGCGCCTGCTCGCCGTTGTCCGGCTGGGAGATGAACAGCTCGTTGATGTTCACGCCGATCTTGGCGGCATACTCTGGGTCCAGCGCGTGCTCGGCGTCCACGTATGCCGCCAGGCCGCCCGTCTTCTGGATTTCCGAGACGATATGCTGTGCGAGCGTGGACTTACCCGAGGATTCCGGCCCGTAGATTTCGATGATGCGGCCGCGCGGCACGCCCATCACGCCAAGCGCGAGGTCGAGCGACAGGCAGCCCGTCGTGATCGCCTCCACCTGCATCGTCTTCGCGTCGCCGAGCCGCATGATCGACCCCTCGCCGAACCGCTGCTTGATCTGCGCGATCGCCTCCATCGCCGCCTTTCCGCGCGCGTCCGTCGCCGAAACCTCCTCCAATACTTGCTTGGCCATACAGTTTTTGATTATTCACCGGGATCAGTTAGAACAGGGTAGCATGCCGCGCCCCTAACGACAAACTATCATAATTTGGCTGGGTTGTCGACTATTTTGTCGGTTCTGGATAACAAATCCCCGTAAGATATCCGTGATCTCCGCGAATCACAGCGACAAAAAATCCGTCGGATTTTTCCGACAGAATTTTTATTGGGAAGAGTTATCCACCGCTCTGGTATGCGTCGAGATCCTTGAGCTCCTTGTCGAGAATCTTCTTCCAAGCCGCCTGGTCGTTTGACGCGAATGCCGCCCGCTTGGACCGGATATTCTCGAGCATCGGCCGCGCACGAGCCAGTTTCCCCGCCAGCAGCCCGACGAGGACGTCAAGATCCTCGTCGCTCACGTAGGCGAAGCAGCCAAGCAGCTCGTTTTTCTCAGGCTCCGTCAGGTCGCTCCTCCGCAGAAGCGAGAAAGCCGCTGTCAGGTTGGGTCCCATAGGCATCTATTGCATGATCGTACGCGACGAGAAACTGCGCCGCGAAGTTCTTGGAGGGTGGAACGTACAGCGGGAATTCCTTGTCTCCCGCGAGCACGGTCTTTCCAAGCTTTTGGAACATGTCGTCCCAGACGATCGGGGCTTCCCCAAGCAGGCTGCGCTCGACTTCACCGAGCATGGCGTCGTTCACGCGCATCGTCCCCGTCCCCTGGTTCGAAATGATGTGCGCGTCAGGGGCGATCTTCAGCGCGGACTCCGTCGCGTCAAAGCCGCTGCATCCGCCATTGAAGAACACCTTGATTTTTGGCGTCAGCTTAGCAATCGTCTGTTCCTGGTGGTAGACGTGCCCGCGATGCACGGCAACCGTCGCCTCGACGCCGTCCTCTCCCATCGCCGCGCCTACGACGTCGACGGCACCCGGGTCATCGGACACCTCGAACGCGGGCCTGTTCGCGTAGATGGCGATCCCGTTTCCGCTCCCCTTCGATTTGACGACGACATATTCCTTGTGCGACTCGACCTTCCACCCGGCCTTGCCCTCGAACCGCGATAGAAAATGGCCGAAGGACGATTCGCCGTCCTCGTCGTCGTAGAAGAAGTATCTCTCGACCACGTTTCCTTCCGCATTCCGAAGCTCCTCGGGAGAAATTTCACGGGTCACCGACACGCGATAATCCGGCATCCGTTCGGCCGGAACCCAGGACGCGTGAGAATCGACGATACCCGACAGCACCCCGTAGACAACCGTCGCCTCGGCGTTTCCGGCTACGCTTACGCGGAGATATTCGCTTTGCACGCTCTTCGCCATCGCCGCGCGCAGCCCGGGATCCTCGACGTTTCGCAGCGCGTCCGCCACCATCGCCGCCTCGCCGATCATGTCATGCTGTCCGTCCAACCCTTCCACGAAGGAGCGCATCGCCGTTTGTTGTTCGGCCGCGCCCATCGTTGCCAAAAAATCGTCGATTCGGTGGTGTTCGATCGCGTCCCGAAGGAAGCCGCGAACCTGCGCGGACCCGACCTCCTTGAGAAGCTGGTCTCCCGTCATTCCGGCGCGGCCCATTTCCTGAAGCATCCGGGTGAACGTTCCGTTGTACGTGGACGGATAGGCCTTGTCGAAATGCGTGATTGCCGTGTACAGCTCGCCCGCGCTCAGTCCCTCGATCGACTTGAATCGCACATCTGCATTTTTTTCCTCGTGCAGCTCATTCACGGGCCCTAGCGTCTTAATCCCATAGTACGCAAGAGCCCAGTCGACCTGCAATTTTCCGAGATGTCCGTCGCGGGCATTTATGCGAATGAGCGCGTCCACGAATGCCCGCTTGTCCTTCGAGACCGCGGCGGCCTGCTCAACCGTCATCGTGCCGTTATGCACGTCATCGACCAACGCCATCATCAACTGCTTTTCTGCATCAGAATGGGGAGAATCGGCGATCGCGTACACGGCCGCGAGCTCAGGGTGCTTTCCGGATTCCGCTGCTCGCACCGTTGCGAGGAGATCGGCCTCCAGCGCCTTCCCCGGTTCTGACAACATGGCCAGCTCGGCGGCTTCGCGCATCATTGACGGATCGGAAAATTCAGAAATTTCATTAAAGCTAAGAAGAAAGACGGTCGGATTGGACTCCGCCATCGCCGTGAGCGCGCGGTCGGAAATGCGAAATCCTTCCGTTGCCTTCGCGCGTTCTAGAAACTTGGTCGAGTCCGCCGCCGCCTCCCGGATCATTTCTCGCTCGGAACCCGAGAGAACCTGCGACGTCTCCTTCTGGACGGACTCGGAAATCTTCTCGCCCGTATCGACGATCGTCGCGTGACTTTCCTCGTGCGAGGCGGACGACATCCGCGCCATAAGCATGAACGCGGCGACATACCGGTATCCCGACCAGCTGCGCAGGCGCTCGAGCAACGTTTTTGACTCGACGTTGATTGCGGAATCCGGCGAAAAGTTGGCCGCGTCCTTCGACGCCTCGGCAACCTCATTTTTAAACCAGTCCGATTCCTCGTTACGGGATCCATCCATGTTCATACGGCAACAGATTAGCACGAATCCGGGCAAAAAAAAACCGCGTCCGCTAGGGTGACGCGAGGATGGGCTGGATCTTTACGGACCCGCGGCCCGTCCATTCCAGGCGGGCGAAGCGGACGCCGGGTTCCCAGTCGAACCGGGTGGAGTCGTACGGGACGACAATGGACGCGGCGCGCCCGGCCGGCGGCTCGACGCTCGTGACGAGAAGCGATCCGTCCTCGGCCGTGGCGTAACGCTCCGTCCACGGGGTGACGAGCACCTCCTCGCCCTTGCGGACGTGACGGAAAAAAACGTCCATGTGGTCGTTCTTCATCGCGACGCATCCGGCCGTCCAATCTGGAACCGCGGCGCCTTCGCCATGGATCATCACGTCGCCGCCCATCTTGGTGGACTGCGACGGCGTGCGTCCCGCCGCAATGTCGGCGAGGAGCCGGCGTTCCGTCGGCGCGTCGACGATTCCGCGATCGAATGCCCGCGCGACGTCGTCCGCGTTCGGATAGTTCAGGAGAAACCCGCGATAGAACGAGGTTTGCCCAACGTCCTGCTTCGAGGCGGTCCTGTACCAGCCCTCGGGCGTGGACTGGTTGTCTTCCGAGGTCTTCGCGCCCCACGGCTTCATTCCCATCGCGACGGGAAAGCACAGCGGCGCGCCATTGTCGGCCGACAGCGTTCCGGCATCGTAGACGCCCACGAGGTACAGGCTCTTGTAGACGACCACGAGCGGGCCGGCGGCGCGCGCGTGGTCGGCATACTTGGCCGGGAGCTGCGCGGGGCAGGTCTCGAGCGGCGCGGGGACGTACGCGGCGGGCGCGGGTTCCGTCGAGGCGATCTCGACGTTCTCCGCGGGACGCGGGTCTTTCTCGCTGATGACGATCGTTCCGACGAGGCCGAGCGTTACCGCGGCGGCAATCGCCAGAAGGGTTGAGGTTTGCATGTTCCACTCCGTTAGTGGAGACCGAGTATGCCCGATTTTTTCAAAATTGTCAATCCAACCGCCCCGTGCTACTCTTTTTGCGCACCAAGCACGCCAACCCCAGGAGGCACATTGCCAGCAGAACGACATGACAAAGGCTTTCCCGTTTCCCGGCGAGGATCCGGTCCCAAGTTTCACAAGCGGTTCAAGCCGAACGACGAGCAGTCCGACCGAAGGGGATCGGACGGACCGCGGTTCGGAGTCCAGCTGCAGGATGCGGTCGACCGAAAGCTCACCAGCCTCGGCGTCGACCACCAGGTCTTCGAGAACGGCCATCCGTTCGCGCGAAGCGAGCGCATCGAGCTCGTCGTCGAGACCGGGTATCCCGACGTCCCGATCGTCGCGTTCCAGTACACGCTCCGCGACAACGTGCGCGGAAAGATCACCGACTTCCTGCGCGCCGCCATCCAGCGCGCCGACCAGTCCGTCCCGCGCGTCTACCTCGAGCTCCGTGTGGGAGAATGGGTCCGAACGAACGAGCTGGCCGACCAGGTCGTCCGCCTCGTCCGATCCATCGTCCGCGACATCCGTTCGTTCGCCCGCGAGCCGGGCAACGTGATCGGCCTCGTCGCACACTTCGCCAAGCGCCGCGCGCAAGACCCCGAGCCGATGTCGCTCTTCGCGGCCATCGGAACGAAGGCCCGCACGTGGCTCAACGGACTGCTCGTCGCCATCGAAGTAGCGAAGAAGGTCGCGGAAGAAACGCTCCGCAAGGCAGAAGCCGCAGCAAAAAAGAAGCTCGCTCTCGAGCGCCGCGCCAGCCGAGCCGTCACGGGCCACCCGACGCTCTTCCACCTGGTCGGCATCATCCGCGACGGCTTCCGCGGATTCCACCCGCACCCGACCCCGGCCTTCGCCACGTCCCAGGTCAGCCACCCCCGACGCATGCCGTTTCGACGGTAAGCACAAAGCCGACCCACGCTGGGCCGGCTCTTTTTATTCTCGTCTTACTTGCTCACCCGCTCCACGTACGTCCCCTCCTCCGTGTTCACCATAACCTCGTCGCCCTCGGCGATGAAGATCGGGACGCGGATGGCGAGGCCGTTGTCGGTGGTCGCGTCCTTGGACACGTTGCCGCTTGCCGAGTCGCCCTTCACGGCCGGCTCGGTCTGGGCGATCTTGTACTGGATCTTGATCGGGAGCTGGATCGTGAGCGCCTTGTCGTCGTGCATGACGATGGTCACCTCGAGCCCTTCCTTCATGAACCGCACGTCCTCGCCGATATCCTCCTTGCCCATGGTGATCTGCTCGTAGCTCTGGTTGTCCATGAAGGTGTACAGCTGCCCGTCGTTGAACAGGTACTGCATCTTCTTGTACTGCACGTCCTCGAACTCAAGCGTCTCGGAAGACTTGAAGTTGTTCTCCACGATCTTCCCCGTGGTCATGTTCTTGATGCGGGTGCGAACGAACGAGGATCCCTTCCCCGGCGACACGCGCTGAAAGTCGACCACGGCCCAAAGGTTGCCGTCATATCGGATAACCGTCCCTTTCTTCATCTCGTTTGGTGATGGCATAGCGGAGGTTCACGTTTCGAAGTTGGCTGGATGGTAGCAGTTGGTGGGATTATTGGCAATGAATGAGCTAATTTCCGAGGACTTTGAACAATCCTCTCGCCGGGAACAGCATGACCTCCTCGATCGACTTCGCGCCGGTCGCGATCATGTGCAACCGGTCGACTCCGAGCGCGTTGCCGTACGACGGGTTCTTGAGATTCGGGAGCAATCGCAGCAATTCCTCGTCGAGCGGAAACACGGTCTTCCCAAGTCCGCGTCGCTCCTCGCCCTCTTCAACGAACCTCCGGCGCTGTTCCTCCGCGTCCGTCAGCTCGGTGAACGCGTTGCATAGCTCGATGCCGTCTATGTACAGCTCGAAGCGCTCGCCGTACTTGCCGTCGGCGGTCAGTCGAGAGAGCGCGGCCTGGTGCTTCGGGTAGTCGTAGAGAAACAGCGGAGGGAGATTCGTCCCGTCGACGGTCTGGATGTGCGGCTCGACGAGCGCGAGGAAGAGGCGGTAATAGAGGTCGGACTCGGTGTCGGACGGGTCGGTGTGGATTTTGTGGTGGGCGCAAGATGCCTTGAGGTCGTCGGTCGTAGCGTCGTCGAGATCGAGCCCGACGTGCCGGAGGAAGAGATCGCGGACGCGGATGCGGCGGAAGCTCTGCGAGACGACCACCCCTGTCCCCTCCTGCCTATCAGGAGGGGGAACTTGTCGGGGGGAGAGGGACGCGACGACCGCCTTTACCAACGCCTCGGTCTCGTTCATGCATTCGACGTAATCGGCTCCCTGCTGATACCACTCGAGCATCGTGAACTCCGGGTTGTGCGTTCCTCCGAGTTCCTCGACGTTGCGGAAGACCTTCGTCAGCGTGAAGATCTTTTCCATTCCCGCGCCCATGAGCTTCTTCATGGAATACTCCGGGCTCGTGATGAGACCCGCGGAGTGCTTCGTTCCGTCCGGTTCGACGACCGTCGTCTCGAACGGAACGAGGTTCGGTTCCATCCCTGGCGAGCGGACGACGATGGGAGTCTCAACCTCCGTGTAACCACGACCGCAAAAAAAAGAACGGATCGTGTTGTTCACGATCTCGCGTTCCTTTGCGATCTTCATCAGATCACGGGTCATATTCTAGCGCTGGATGAACGGGACGAGAGCCATGATGCGGCTACGCTTGATGGCGTTCTCGAGACGGCGCTGGTGGAGGGCGCACACTTTGCTGCGCTTGCGCGGGACGATCTTCGCGAAGGAAGACATGAAGCGCTTGATCAGGTTGGTGTCCTTGTAGTCGACCGTCGGGATGTTGTTCATGCAGAAGAAACACTGGCGAATCTTGCGCATGGCATTCTGCTGCTCGGTGCGATTGTTTTGCATAGGGGTTTAAAACGGGATGTCCTCGATCCTGATCTCGTCGTCCGGGTTCGGAGCCGGGTCCGCGGCCTTCGGCGGGGCGGGCTTGAACGGGGTGGCGGACGTCGGGGCGGAAGAAGCGGACGGGCCGGTCGGGTTGCCGGCGCGATCGAGGATGATCACGTTGTCGGCGACGATCTCGGTCGTGCTCTTCTTGGTTCCGTCCTGCGCGTCCCACTGCCGCGTCTGGAGCCTGCCTTCCACGTACGCCTTGCGGCCCTTGGCGAGATACTGCGAGCAGATCTCGGCCAGCTTGCCCCAGGCGACCACGTTGTGGAACTCGGCCGCCTCCTGCTTGGCGCCGGCGGCGTCGGTCCAGGTGCGGTTGGTGGCGATACCGAACGAGCAGACGTTCTGCCCGGTGGCGGTCTGCCGCATTTCCGGGTCGCGGGTGCAGTTGCCAAGGACGGTCGCGCGATTGAGGGAGAACATAGGGTGAGGAGTGGTTGAGTGATGAAGTGATTGAGTGATGGAGCATTTACACTCCACCACTTCACCACTCCATCACTTCATCACTTTTTAATTAGGCTTCCACTTCGAGGATCTCGTCCAGCTTCTTGTCGAGCTCGGCCATAGACATGGACGGGGCGACGTCGGAGGCGGCAGCCGGGGCTGCGGCGCGCGGGGCGGCCGAGGCCGTGGCGGTACCAGTCGGGCGGCGCGGCAGGTCGCGGGCTTCCTCGGAGAGAGGGGCCACGTACGACTGGATCTGCACGACGGCCTTCTCCTGGCTCGGGACCAGGTCCACGATCATGTGGCGCAGGATCTCGTCCGAGAGGCGGAACTGACGGTCGAGTACCGCGATGACGGGGGTCTCGGCCGAGAAGTGCACGAGCACGTACGTTCCGTGCTGCTGCTTCTTGATGATGTAGGCAAGCTTGATCTTGCCAAGCGACTCGTTGCGGGTCACCTTGGCGCCCGCGGCTTCGATCATCCCGGCAACCTTGGCGCGCAGACCGTCGATTTCGGTGTCCGCGTACTTGGCCGGCAGGATGTAAAGCAGTTCGTAGTTCTGCATAGTGAGGATCTTCTGGGTCCGACCAGTGGCCGGACCAGCCCTGTAGGGCTATGGACAGATGAATTAGTGGCTGGATAGTAGCCGAAAGGGGGAATTTGGTCAAGAAAAAGCAGCAGTTTTCACTGCTGCGAGGCGTAGGCGACGACCCAGGGGCACCGGGCGGTCAGTTCGTCGATGCGGTGCTGGCAATCGGAGGGGGTGGCACAGCCGTGGAGGGCGGACGCGACATAGACGAGGGCGAGGCGGTGCTGTTCCTCGGTGTCCGTGGCCGTCTCCGTGGGAAACGCGGCGAGCATGGCGGTGGTGCCGTCGCGCATGGGGAGACGATAGTCCTCGACAGCGACGCTTTGGGTCTGATCCGAGAGAACGCGTTCGATCTCTTCCAGGAAGAACCCGCTCGTCTCGCGGTCGACGTCGGCGATGCGGGACCGGAGCAGTGCGGTCGTCGCGTCTTCGGGTGATGGGACCGATCCCAAAGTCGGGGGCGGCGAAAGGAGCGTTTGGCGAGAGGCGACCGGCGGGCGGTCGGCCTTGCGACGAACCGCGGGGAGCGGGACGTCGTTGGGGGCGCCTGATTTCTCCGGACGGAGATACCAGGCGGTAAAGAGGAGGGCGATGACGAGGAAACTGGCGGTACGGACCGGGAAGGAACGCATGGGATGACAGGATAGAAGAAAAAAGCCGCCCGGTCAAGGCGACTTTGTTTCTCCGAACTTGGCGATCACCTCGTCGCGCGTCAGCCATGCCTTCTGCACCCTGCGCGTCTCTCCGCCGAAATGACGCGCTTCTTCAGGGGAAAGCGGCTCGTCCGCGACGTGGAAACCTATCAGCTTCGCAAGCTTTGATTTCTCACCGACGATCCAGGACGTTCCGACGACCTCCTTTACACGGGACAACTCGGGATCGTCCTCGAGCAGCCGCGCCAGCTCCTTCATTCCGTTCTGGAAATCCCGAAGCATCTCCGTCGGCTCAAGCGTCTTCGCCAGAGCAATGTGCAATCGGAACGTGTCGCTATCCTGATCAGGCTTTCCATAAAGCATTCCCAGCGGACTAAGCGACGTTCCCTCCGCGGCTGCGACGATTCGATCGCGCTCACCCCGTTCGACATCGCGCATGTGCGCGTGAAACTTCTCCGCCGTCTCCGGATCGCGGTAGATCTCCTCGAACACGCGCCCCAGCTTTTCCGCGATCGTCTCCGGGAACCGCTCGTCTCCCACTGCCAGCATCGCGTCCATCTCGTCTAGAATCGACGCGACGGTCGCTTCCCTACCATCGAAGAACCGCGCCGCCGTCGCCCGAGTTCGCTTCATGAACGCCGCGCGCTCAGAGGCAGGATCCGCGGCCGTTCGGATCGTTTCAAACTCGCGCGTGAACCCGGCAAGCAGCATCGCGCGGGAATACTGCTCAGGCATCGCCCTCCTTGGTCGTCGAAATTCTGATTCCATAGTGCCGAAAGTATACCACCGGGAAAACGCGAGGGAAACGCCAGGCGGGTGACATAACCGTCAATCCCGTGTAGAGTGGGCGCACTATGAAATTCTTTGTCCTTGGGAACCATCGGGAGCTGTCCATCGCGGAAATCGTGGCCGTTACGGGCGTTTCCGACTTTAAGTCCGTGTCGGGCGACCTTTTGCTGCTCGACACCGACATGTCGTCCGCGACGCTGCAGGACAAGCTTGCCGGGTCGATCAAGGTCGGCTCGGTCATTGGCGAGCTGGGCGAGTGGGACAAGGAGGCGTGCGCGGATCTGATCGTCGCAATGATCGGAGAAGTCACGAACCGCGTCGAGTTCGGCATCAGCGTGTATGACGCGGGCGACGGGAAGCGGACGAAGGAGCTGCGCGGGGAGTCGCAGAAGCTGGGACTCTCGATCAAGAAGCGACTGAAGGAATCGGGACATCCGGTACGCCTCGTCACGTCGAACGAGAAGACGCTCTCGGCCGTCGTGATCACGACGAACAAGTTGCTCGAGCGCGGGGGCGAGTTCGTCCTCATCGTGACGAAGGACTCGATCCTCGTCGGGCAGACCGAGGCGGTGCAGGACTTCGAAGCCTGGTCGAAGCGCGACTTCGGACGTCCGGCGCGCGACTCGAAATCGGGAATGCTGCCGCCAAAGCTGGCGCGCATGATGATCAACCTGACGGGAGCGGATCCGCACACGGCGACGATCCTCGATCCGTTCTGCGGATCGGGAACCGTCCTCATGGAAGCGGCGCTCATGGGGTTCACGCGCATCATCGGAAGCGACATTTCCACGAAGGCGATCGAGGACAGCCAGAAGAATCACGAATGGCTCATGAAGCAGGACCAGCTTGTAGCGCCCGTGACGCTGCACGTGTCGCCGGCGCAGACGCTCGACCAGCTCGTGAAGGAACCGGTAGACGCGATCGTGACGGAGACGTACCTCGGCCCGGGGTTGCATGGAGGCGAGCATCCGGACTTCATCAAGAAGAACCTCAAGATGCTCGGCGAGCTGTACCGCGACTGCTTCGGAACGCTGTTCGACCTTCTGAAACCGGGAGGCACGGCGGTCGTCGCCTTCCCTGTGTTCCAGACGCAGGTCGGCGAGCAGGAGGCGATGGGACGGACGGTGATCGAGCAGATCGGGTTCCACGTCGCGAACAAGATTCGGTACGAGCGCGTCGGGCAGCACGTGGCGCGCGACATCATGGTGCTGAAGCGGTAAAAGACTCGGGGATACGAACCTACGAACTGGCTACGAAACTACAAAAAAGATGCCCGGGCGAGAGATCGCCCGGGCTTTTCAGTTCTTGGGTCGCGTCAGGTACATGACGGCGAATCCCGCGGTGACGAACGCCGCGACGAGAGCGATTCCGAGTCGCTCATCCGGCCACACCGAGGCGCCGCCGGCCGCGAATGCCTCCTGAACGAGAAAGAGCATTGCCATCAGCAGTCCTCGTTCCCGTCCGTTCCGCCCATCAGTCCGAGGGACAGGAGGGCGCCGATGGCCCAGATAAACACGATCCATTCCATGAGATCTCCCTCGCCGGAATCATTCCGGCGCAATTGTTGTTGCGGAAGAGTATCAAAAAAACGCCCGATTGTCAACCAATCGAGCGCTTTTTATGATTATGCGTTCACCCGAAAGTGGCACGTGTCTCCGTCCTGCATCACGTATTCCTTGCCTTCGACGCGTAGCTTTCCCTGCGTCTTGGCTCCGGACTCTCCCAGTTCCACGAAGTCCTTCCAGTTGATGACCTCGGCGCGGATGAAGTTTTTCTCGAAGTCGGTGTGGATGACGCCGGCTGCCTGCGGGGCCTTGGTTCCCTTCTTGATCGTCCAGGCGCGCGTCTCTTTTTCTCCCGAGGTGAAGTACGTGATCAGGTTGAGCGCCTCGTAGCACTTGCGGATGACGCGGTCGAGGCCGGATTCCTTCAGGCCGAGCTCCTCGAGGAACGTGGCCTGGTCTTCCTTCGGCATCTCCATGATCTCGGACTCGATCTTCACGGAGATCGGCACGGCAAGGCGGTCCAGGCCGAGCGGCGACACCCAGTTCGGGTCGGCCGCGCCGTCCTCGTCCACGTTCACCACGTATAGCATCGGCTTGCGCGTGAGGAGCGTCAGCGACTTGATCGCGTTCTCCTCGTCCTCGTCGAGCTCGATCGCGTTCGTCAGCTTCCCGGCCTCGAGCGCGACCATGAACTTGGCGAGCGCCGACTGCTCGGCCTCGAGATCCTTGCTCGTCCCGGCCTTCATCTTTCCGCGCGCCGCGTCGAGACGCTTCTGCACCGTCTCCATATCCGCGAATGCCAGTTCCATCTCGATGATCTCCACGTCGCGCGCCGCGTCGACGGAGTTCGACACATGGATCACGTTCGGATCCTTGAACCCGCGAACGACATGCAGGATCATGTCCGTCTCCCGGATGTTCGCCAGGAACTTGTTCCCAAGCCCCTCGCCCTTGTGCGCGCCCTCGACGATCCCGGCGATGTCCACGAACTCGATCGCCGTCGGGATAACCTTCTCGGAGCCGGAAGCCGCGGACAGCTGTGCCAGCCGGGTGTCCGGCACTTCAACGACCCCAACGTTCGGCTCGATCGTGCAAAACGGAAAATTAGCGCAGTCAACCTGCTTCTTGGTGAGCGTTTTGAACAGTGTGGACTTGCCCACGTTGGGGAGGCCGACGATACCGACTTGGAGCATACGCGGGATTTGCGAATAACGAATTTGTTACTAAATTGCATATGACACGAATGGCAACGAACGTTGCGAATTCGTGCGGGACGGGCGGGATCGTTCCTCAGAAACTGGGCGGAGTATACCCACGAATCCCAAACCTGTCGAGTCACCATCATTCGTTACGTTCGCAACAATTAGCATCATACGCAATTTAGTAACAAATTCGTTATTCGCAAATCCCGCTTCCACGATCAAAAAAGACGCCCCGTAGGACGTCAGAGATTCGCGGAAGCCGCGTGGTATGCGAGGCAGGCCTCGTACTTCATGCGGTCGATCTGCTTGCCGGCGTGGAAGTGGTCGAGCAGGGCGCGGAAGGTGAAGAGCGATCGAAGCCGGATGTTCTGCTCGAACAGGCGCTGATATCCTCCCTGCTGGCGGTCGACGACACAGACGATGTCGGAGACCCGCATGGCGTGGCGCGTCATGACCGTGACGGCCTCCATGCTGGACGCGGCCGAGGTGACCACGTCCTCGATGCCGAGCCCGCGCATGCCGCGGAAGGCGGAGACGTCGCCCTCGATCCCGTCGACGCACGTGGTGCCGTCGTCGTTCTTCCGCTTGGTGAGGCGGATGACCGGGATACCGAGGATGCGCCCGAGATCCTCCGCGTACGGAGTGGCTCCGTCCGGGACCGCGAAGAGGCAGTCGAAGGCCTCGGCGTCGATCGTGCTCCGCACCATCAGCGTGGCGATGCGCTCGACGAGTTCCGGCGTGACCTTCCCTTCGCCGCCTGGATGCGCGACGCTCCGGCAGTTGAAGTAGTGCGGGGACAGCGGAAGGTCGGGGCGTGTGCGATGAATCTTGAGCCGGTGATCTCCGAACTGGATCGCGCCGGCGGCAAGCAAATCGTTTGCGATGCCGGCGAACGGCTCGGAAAGAAGCTGGGATTGTGACATGGGATACCTCCGGGCGGGAGCGTACACGATCCGCGCGACATCCGTCAAAGAAAAACGCCCGTCACTTGATGGACGGGCGGAGGGCGGATTTGTGGTAGGTCAGGCACGCCTCGTATCGATCGCGCGTCAGAACGCCGGTGGCGAGGAAGTGTTCCATGAGCTGACAAAACGCGAACGCGCCGCAGAACGGAATGTTGAAGCGCGCGTAGGGATGCCCGCCATGGGAGAGAACCGGGTCGACGACCGATGCCAGGCCGACGACGACGGATCCCGTCGAGGCCACCGCGTCCATCGCGGCCTTGACCGTGTCGTCGGGCGGCTGGATGCCGGCGATGAGCAGGACGCGACGACAGACCTGGTCAGAGGGATTCGCCGGGTCAGCAAGGTCGAGGGATTGCTTACCGGCGTTGTCCGCGTAGACAAAGGCATCCGCGTCCGGGCCGACCGGGAGGACACTGTCGTACTCCAGCTTACAGCGGTCCACGCTGGCGACGAGCGCGCCGACGATCTCTTCGAGAAGGTCGCGCGTAACCGGGCCCGGACCCGCGGAACGTACGTCGATGCAACATGGCGGGTCGTCGCCGAACGCGATGACTCCCGCGGCCAGCAGGCGGTCCACGAACGAGGACCTTTCAGCCGTGTACGGCGAGACGTGCCAGAACTCGACAAGGTCGGCGATCACCCGGCGGCGCGGCGCGGACGAAAACGTGAAGGAGCGAATCGCCTTCTCGGCGGCGAGCCGTCCGAGCATCGCGCGGGTGTAGTCGTCGAGCGACGCAATGAGATCCCGATCCTCCAAGCCGTATTCGGAAAGGAGCGAATCAGGCCGAAGCGTCGCGGAGTCGAGCTGGCCAGGCGCGCCTACAATCCGATTCGAGATCTTCTTGGCGAGCGCGCGAAGCGGCTCGCTCAGTTCCGTATCTGACATGTGAGAACCTCCGGCGTGATAGTACACGAGCTTGATCAGCCCGTCGAATTCGTTGCAATGCGTTACATACGTGCAACAATTAACGAATTCGTCATTCGCAACGGAGGGCCGTAGCCCGACAAAAAAGCCCGTCACGCGAGGGACGGGCGGAGGGCGAGGGATTTCAGTTCGTGGGCGATTGGGACGAGCCTGGCTCGCGTCGCCTCGACGAGGAACGGGCTGCCTTTGATGATCTCGACGCGCGGGTCGCCGATCGGCCCGGCGGTGATGGCGTAGCGTCCTTCCGTCAGGCTGGCGGAACAGGCGACGAGGACGAGGGGCCCGAGAAGACCTTGGTTGGGAACGTCTTCGCGCCGCGCCGTTACCGTCACGGAGCCGAAGCGATCGACGTCGATCTCAATTCGGATGTCAGGCCTCACCGGTCCCTCCGCCCATGAGAGGAACGGGGTGGCCGTCGTCGAAGACGGGCTTGCCGGCGAACCGGTACGCGCGGCCGATGGCGTCGGAAAAGAACTGGGTCTGCCGCGCGGTCCGGGCAAGCGCCTGGAACGTCTCGTGGGCCGTCTCCGCGGCCGCCCGGTCGTGCACGCGCGCGATGACGCGGTCGTACCGCTCCGTGACAAGGCTGCCGAACGGCCATTCGCCCGGCGCCACGCCGACGTACGCCACGACCCCGCGGTTTTCATGGACGAAAACCGCGCGGTACCGCGTCGCCGAAAGCTCCTCGCGCCAGACCGTCGCGTCACGATCGCGCGCATGGCGCTCAATGGAGTCGAGCTCGGCGGGCTGCCGGCAGGCAATCACCTTTCCGAACCCGGGACGCGCGTCCGTCGCCGTCCCGTCCACGACCATGCGGTGAAAGATGGACGCGTAGAGGTCGCGCACGATACGCGCCGCCGTTTCCTCGTCCGGCACGGCCGACAGCGCCTCGCGAAGCCGCAGGAACGCCGCGTCCACGGGCGACTGGATCTGGCACGTGAGATTCCGAAGGTTCTGCGTCGTCCATCCCGCCGGAAGCCGCGCATCCGTGTACTTCGACGCGGCCGACTTGTCGAATTGGAACTGCCCGGCGGGCAGCATGCGGACCACATGGTCCGAGATTGCGGCCCGAATTCCCCGCGCGACCGACGACCCGACGGAATCGGGAACGGTCGTCACGCTCACGTTCGGCCACCGTTCCTCCCGCACGTTCCGCACGAACACGCGCACCGTCAGCTTTGCCGTTTCCGGCGATTCATTGTCCATTCGAACGCCTCCTGGTCTGGGTTTCAACCAACGCTCAACAAAGCGAAGGATGCCGCAACGCTACCGAAAATCGGGCCGCGCGTCAATGCGCCTTGACCCAATTTGGCCAGTGCGATATCCTATCGTCACAAAAGACAAGGGCCGTTAGCTCAGCTGGTAGAGCGCTTCCATGGCATGGAAGAGGTCAACGGTTCGATCCCGTTACGGTCCACCAGAAAGACGCATCCGCAAGGATGTGTTTTTCTTTTGGTGAATCGTCGCGCAAAGAAAAAGACGGCCCAGAACGGACCGTCGCGTTACGCGCGCTCGAGCGCGATGATGGCTTCTACCTGGTCGATCGTCCAGATGGGGACGCCGACGATTTCCACGTGCTTGCGGCGCGTGCCGACGATCTCGCGGTAGTCGGAGATGCCGGTGAGGGAGAGGAGGTGGGCGGTGCGATCATACATCGCCTCGACGTACGCGCGGATCCACTTGCCTCGCTCCACCGGGTCGATGACGTCGCCGTTCGACGCGATGCCCGTGGGGCACTCGCCGGCGATGTGGCATTTGCCCGCGGCGATGCAGCCGGTGGCGTACTTGAACGCGCGGCCCGTCGCCACGATGTCCGCGCCAAGGGCGTACATGCGGACGAGATCCTCGGGCGTATAGCCGCCGGCCGACCCGACGAGCACGACGCGCTCGCGAAGCCCGTGCTTCCGAAGGAGCAGGTCGGCCACCTGGATGGCAACCGACGCGGGCATCCCCCCGCACTTCATCATCTCCTCGTACGCCGCGCCCGTGCCGCCCTCCCCGCCGTCGATCTGCAGGTAATCGGGAATTCCATGGGGGTAGGTGGCCCACGTCCGGCACATCTCGTCGAACTCCAGGAACGAGCCGACCGCAAGCTTGACTCCCACGACGCGCGACGTCTTCTGACGAATCCGACTGATGAATCCGACGAGTCCGGTCACTCCCGCGAACGCCGAGTGCGTCGGCGGCGAGAAGCAGTCCTTCCACGGCTCGATGCCGCGGCGTTCCGCGACGTCCGCGTCGATCTTCCACCCCGGCGCCTTTCCGCCGTCCTGCTTCGCGCCCTGCGACAGCTTGACCTGAACGGCCACGACCGACGGGTTGCTCAGGATGACGTTGCAGAGCGTCGCCATGTCGAATCCGCCGTCCCTGTCCCGGCAGCCGAAGTATCCGGTGCCGACCTGGAACTCGATCTGCGCGTCCGGTCCGCCGACGAGGTGCTGCGGCCAAAGCCCGCCCTCGCCGGTTCCCATCAGGCACAGCCCGGCCGTCCCGCGCGCCATGGCCTCGGTGGCCTCGCGCGTGATGGACGGCGTTGCCATCCCCGACTGCCGGAACGCGCCGGTCACGAGGAACGGCTGGTCGCCCTGCGATCCGATGCGAACGTTCCGCATCGACGCGAGGATCGCCGGCTCCGAATTCGTCCGCAGGTTCTTCGTGCGCACGAGCACCGACCCGGCCTTGTCCCGGTCGGCCCGGCTCCCGTGCCCGCCCATGGCCTTCTTGCCGTGGGTGATGTTCTGGATCCACCACTGCGCGTACCGGCTGGTCGGCCGGCGGCTCTCCGGATCCGCGAAGTAGTCGCGGAACTTTTCCGAAGACCATTCCGACAGCTCCCTCGTGGTCGCCGCCTGCCCGTACAGGCGGTAGATGGCATGCGTCCTCTGCGCGCGGCAGTAGACCTCGAACGCGCCGAGGATCGCGACGGGAACGATCAAGGCGAACTTCCAATGGTCGAGAAACACGAGCGGAAGAAACGACAGCGCGCTCACGAACGCGAGCATCGTATGGATCTTCAGCATGTTCCAGTTGCGATCGACGTACGGTCCGGTCGAGTGCTGGTCCGACATGGGACCTCCTGTTGATGACGGTTATCGAAAAGAGCAGGGTGCGAGGATACCAGAAAATGACGCGCGGGTCAAGCGTGTCAGGGTAAAAAATGCGCCATGGTATACTATCCCCATCATTAACACTGTTCGGCAGCGGGCATGATACTCTATGGGTGCAAACGAGCGCGGCGGATTACTTGGAGGTTGGGGCTGGAAGCCAAAGGAGGCGCACGTTCCGAAGCGGGTGAAGCCCACGAAGGAGTTTCCTGATGAGGATCCGCGCGGCGGCGGAGACAACCAGGGACTGAAAGGGCCGGCCGAGGAGCGCCGACACGCCGTGAAGGTCGCGAAGGGGCTGGCCGAACCGAAGCCCGTCGAGGCGAAGAACTGGTGGGAGTCTCCGGAAGAGGAGCTGCGAAGCGCGCGACTGTTCGCGGCACAGACAAGGCGCACGGAGGCGGAGGCGCAGCTCGACCGCAAATGGACGAGGCAGCTGGCGGACGAGGTGCTTGCCCTGAACAAATTGGAGCGGTCGCTTTGGCCGCGGACTCCCAAGGGCGCCGTTGAGCTGGGCGACAAAGAGAAGGCGGCGATCGGATCATACGAGGAAATCATGAACCCGAAGATCGTCAAACCGCGCGTTACGGAACGGCCGATTGCCGTCTACGACAAGTCGGCGGTCGGAAGGAAGCCTGCGAACCACAGGAACGAACGGGCGAAGGGCATTGCCGAGGGAATCGTGGACATGGAGGACAGTGCGGAGGATCGCGAGCGGGCAGAGAATTTTGAGGGATGGTACGGCTACGTCATGACGACCGGGGATCGCGCAAGGGACATCGCCAATCGCAAAGATGCCTATCGGCGCGCCTATGAAAAATTGGCACGGACGGAACCGATCCTCACCGAAGAGTGGAATCGCGCGGTAGCGACCTGCGCCGCGGCCGAGCGAGAACTCGACCGGTACGTTTCCATGGTGCCGGAAGACTTGGAAAAGGAGATGGACGACGCGGACGAAGACGAATAGAAAAATGCTCTCCCGATCGGGAGAGCATTTTAGTTACTGGGTTGGAACCGCCTCGTCGATCGTTTCAGGCACGTCGCCAGCTCCTTCTCCGCTCCGCAGACGTTCCAGCCTCTGACTCACGATCTCATTCCCCGGATTATACTCGAGGACCTTCGTCACCTGCTCGATCGCGCCGGCGACGTTTCCCTGCTTCTCATAGATCGTCGCGAGGAACCAGCGGGCGTTCGAGTAGCTTGGGGTGAGATTTACGGCGCGCTCGAATTCGTTTTGCGCGAGAGCGAGGTCTGTATTCGCGCCGCGGCGCAAATACAACAGTCCGAGCTGGAAGGCGACGCCCACGTCGGTCGGATTGTACTTCCGGACGCTCTCCATCTTCGTGATCGCGTCGCCGAGCCTTCCCTCTCGGTCGTACGTCAGCGACAGCTGGTAGTGGGCCGAGGAGTCGTCGGGCTTGAGCGCGATGGCGGCGTTGAATGCGGTTTCGGCGGACGAGAGGTACGAGGAAAGCTTCTGCTTCGCGTCGGCCGCCACGGCCGGATCCGTCGAGACGGTCGCCTCCCGGAGCGATTCGCCGAGGGCGAGGAAGGTCTTGCCGAGCTCGATCTGGTCGCTCGGGTTGCTCGGCTCGAGCGCGATGGCGCGGCGGCCCGCCGCGACGGCGAAGTCGCCCGCGTCGGGAATCACCGGGACGAGGGCGCGGTACACGACCGCCTGCGACAGCCAGTTCAGTGCCTCCCGCGGAGAGAGCTCCGTCGCGCGGATCGACGCGTCGACGGCGGCCGCGGCGAGCGCCTGGACGTACGCCAGCCTCGCCTGTGAAATCGCCGTGACGTCCGCGACCCCGTCGAGCTCCGCGCCGACGCGCATCACCAGCGCCTGCGCCAGGTCGCGCTCGGCGACGTCGTTCAGGCGGTTGGACGCGACGGCGCGGTCGAGCGCGGCCACGAGCTCCTTCGCGTCGCCGCTCTCCCCGGAAATGCGGACCGCGTTCGCGAGCGACACTTCCGAGACATAGCGGCCCACGCTGACGAAGACGATCGCCAGGATGCCGACGGACGCGAGGGCAATGGAAGTGCCGAGCAGGGTCCCGGCGCGCGGATACGAGGCAAACGGAATTTCCTTCGCGGCCCTTTCCGTCTGGCCCGCCATCAGCGCGGCGAAGACGAACAGGAAAAACACGATGGTCACGTTTCCCGGATACAGGAACGCGGCGACGGCGAAGGTCGTCCACGCGGAGACGTCGACGAGGACGGTCGCCCACCCCCTGTAGGGCCCGGTACCGATCACGCGAACGGCCGACCGGACGAAGAACGAGAGAAGAAACGTCCCCCACGCGCAGAGGCCGAGAACTCCGAGCGACGTCGCGACGGTAAGCGCGAACGAAGAGGCGCGATCAAATCGCTGCGCCCACAACGGCGTGGCGTTGGCGGCGACGTCATGCAGAAGCGCGTAGTCGAACGCGTATGTTCCCGGCCCGGATCCCAGGATGGCCGACGGGCCGCGAAGAACGTTCGACGCGATCGTCACACCGGCGGAATGGCTCGGAGCCACCTCGACGGGGACGCGGAACGGAAGGGAGAGCGGAAGACCGAGGAGCACGAGGACGGAGAGGACGAGGAACAGCATCGGAGGGATCAGGCGCCGCAGGTCATGCAGCTCCTTCGCGCGCGCGAAGGCGACCACGAGCAGAGTCAGCAGTCCCGCGACGAGGAGGATCCAGAGCATCCGGTAATTCAGGATTGCGAGGAGAACGAGCGTCTCGACGGAGAGGACGGCGATGACGGCCTGCTCGGAGCGCCCGGCCCATCCGCCGTGCAGGACGGCGTGGTCGGGACGGTTCGCCACGAGGAGCCCGCAGCCGAACGCGGTCATCGCCACGAGATACGCGCCGAGCGCGTTCAGCGTGCCGACCGTGTTGGCCGTGCCCCCGTGGACCGCCGACCAAAGGCCGAATGCGCCGGCGACGGACGCGGACAGCACGAGCAGCCCGTGGACGACCCGGTGTTCCCGGTCGGTGCCGAGCACGTTGACGACGACGTAGTAGAGGACCGTCAGCGCGAAGACCGTCAGCGCGCTCATGTACTCTTGTCCCGATCCGCCGACCCACGAGAGATACGGCGCCGGCGACGCGGCGGCCGACGCGACCGTCGACCCGAGCACGAGAAGGGGGACCGCGTGGATCCACCCGGTCCGGACCGCGAACGCGCGACGCGCCACCATCGCGCACGACCAGGCGAGGAACGCCGAGAGCGTCAGGACGACGAGGACCGTCTGCTTGTGAATCTCAAGCGGGTCGAGCGCGTTCGGAACCATGGCGAGCGGAAGCAGAAAAATCAGCGCGTACGCGAGCCACCGCGCGATCGATTCCAATCCGCCCGACAGTATTTTTCCCATAGAAGAATCCGCCCCCCTTTACCCTTTACCTCCTCAGTATAACAAAAAACCACCCGATCGCTCAGGGCGACGGGTGGAGAGAGCCTTCTAACGGGCCTTGCACAGCGACATCGTCTCATTGCATGAGACGGACAGGTCCTGGCCGGCCAGGACGGTAACGGATCCCGCGTTGACGGGGTCCGCCGACGCGCTGAACGTGGCGCGAATCTGGTACGCGCCCGGGGCGAGGGCACCCGCGGAACGGGACACGCCGTCGGATCCCACCAGCGCGATGGAAATCGCGCCCTTTACGAGGTGGACGGAGCCGGTCTCCGGGACGGGCAACGGGGCGACGGGAACGGGCACGGGGGCGACGGGAACGTCGACGGCCGTCGTCGCGGGGGCGACGGGAACGTCGACCGGACGCCTCGGCTTTGCGATCGGCGATACCTGACTCCCAACGCTCGGCGTTTGCGGTTCTGGAACCGCGTTCCGTCCCTGCGGTGGAGCGGGATCCGCGGGAACGTCGCTCCCAACGCTTGGAGTTGGAAGCGACGGGGTCGTGAGCGCAACCTCGGGGCCGGACGTTTCGGCGACCGGGTGCGGCTCGACGCTGGCGCGCACGATTCCGAACAGGACGAGCGCCGACGCTGCCGCGACCAGCGCGGCCACGCCAAGCGTTCTGACGCGGCTCTTCGGGGGAGGCGCGATGTCCGGAAGCGCGTCCGCCGGCGCGTTCGGCGCCATGTCCCCCTCGTCGAACCACCTGGTGTGGCCCGATCCGGACGGGACGCCCGGCTCCTCCGCCTCGGCGACCATCGTCATTCCCTTCCCGCTCGCCCTTCGCAGCGCGGCCTCGACGGGCGAGGCGATCTTCTTCTGCGCGAGCCAGTGCTCGAACGGGCCGAGTCGGTCCGCGCATCCGCGCAAGGCGGCCTCGATCGCCGTGCCGAGCTCCTCCGCGGTCTGGTACGCGCGCTCCTCGCGCTTATAGCGGGTCGCTCCGAACGCGATGGTCCGCCACGGGTCCGGGATCGACGCGAAGTCCGCGTCCTCGATCGTGAGATTGTGCAGGTCCTCGTTCGGGTCGCGTCCCGCGAGCATCGCCCACAGCATCGCACCGACCGAGTAGAGATCGGCTCGATGGTCAACCTCCTTCGTGCTGCGAAGCTGCTCGGGGGCGAGGTAGCCGTCCGTGCCCATCACCACCTTGGTGCCGGTCTGCCGCGGGCCCACGTCCGTGTCGCGCGCGATCCCGAAGTCCATCAGCTTCACGGCGTTCGGGTCCCAGACGGTCGACCGGTGGCCGACCGCGTCCCAGCCGACCATCACGTTGGCCGGCTTGATGTCGCGGTGAAGCACCCCGCCCTCGTGCATGACGCGGAGCGCGCCAAGCAGCGGGAGAAGGATGCGACCGGCGATCCCGGGGGACAGCGGCCCGAACCCTCCCCGCGAAGTCGGCCACATGCACGCCTCCACGGTCATCCCGCCGACGTACTCGATCGCCATGTACGGCGTCCGCGTCCCGTCGGCCAGGCGGTCGATCCCGACGTCGAGCATGACGACGACGTTCGGGTGAACGACACGCCCGTGCGTCCGCACCTCCTGCGCGAACCGCTCGACGACCTTTTCGAAGCGAAGCTGGCTTTCGTGCGGGCGCTTGATGGCGACGGGAATGTTCCGCCGCGCGTCGATGGCGAGATCCACCGTGGCCATGCCGCCCTCGCCGAGGCGCTGGACGATCTTGTACCGGCCCTTCGCGAGCGTCTTGAGTTCTTCCAATGTGCGTTCCTCCGGAAACAGGGTGAAAAGAGCAGGGGGCGATCATACGCGAAACAGGCGACTTTGTAAAGATTCCCTTGACGGAACCGAAAATTTCTGGTGAATTGCCCCCGGAGGCATCATGAACGAACCCGATTACAACGGACGGCCCAAGGCCGTCACGGCGATCACGTCGATGAGCTCGCTGCTCGTGGGAGAGCAATCGCGACGGGAAGTGCGCGTTCCGCGAAGGGACCAGATCCCCGCGAACGTCGCTTGGCTCAAGGACAGGAACAACGTCGAATACCCGGCCATCATCGGAATCACCGGCCGTGTGACGGAGGCGCGGTACGTCGGCGACATGCGGGTCACCCAGTGGAACCTGTCCTGCTTTCCCAACCACCCGCTCGCGCACGAGCGCCTGTCGCGACAGGACATGCAGGACCTCGTCGAGGACCTGCACAAGGACCTCGCCCGGATCGGCGTCCTGCGCGGATCCTGGTATACCGCGTACTTCTCCGTCCCGATGTACGGGGGGAACAATTTCTTTGAGAGTCACTTCGACGGCGCGAGCGCGGTCCGGCGCGAGCGGGAGGCGGAGCTCCGAAAATCATGGAACCCAGCCGTGATCTTCCGCCGAATGCTCGGCCGCATCCCGCAGATTCCCGACCCCTGGCTGGAAGACAAGGCCGCCGAGGCGCTGGTCACCCAGTCCATCCGCGACCACGGAGCGAAGATCCTGGGCAAGGTCTGGGACAAGTGGTCGCAGGCTCCAGACGTGGCGCCCACGCTCCGCATGCTGCGCGTCCCGCTCGACGACCCGCGCCAGACCGTCTACCGTCACGGCGACCCCCACCAGCGCATCTTCGACAACCTCCCGCCCATCAGCCGGAAGACGATGTTCCAGCGGGACATCCCGGACGACTACGAGGAGGCGATCGAGCGCAGGCTCTCCGACCAGGCCTGACCCAGCACCGAGTGCCGGGTCTTTTTTTGCAAAAAAAAAGACCGGCCTCATGAGAGGCCGGAGGTTCACCAGTGCGCGACGGTGAACGTCGTGAGGGCGACCGTCGCGATCCCGAGGCCGATGCTGGCGGCAAGGGCGCCGTCGGAACGGGAGCGGAGGCCGTCGAGCCGGTCGTACGGCGTGGACGGGTCGTCATACTGCGCATGCCAGGTTCCGCTGAGCGCGAGAAGCGTCCCGGTCCCGACGGCGGCCGTGCCCGCGGCGATTCCGATCGGGAGGCTGGGCTTCTCGCGAAGCCTGGGAAGGACGCGCTGGAACGCGGTGGGGGGCGGTTCCCAATGCGGGAGCCCGTCGGCCGGGGCGAGGTAGTAGGTCCTCGACACGATCCCCTTCCCAGAAACGAGCTGGAGGACGCACGGACGGTCCTTCGGCCGGGTGAGCGAGGTGACCCCGTCCACCTTGACGATGCCGTCGAATGGCGGAAGGGCCTCCGATTCCGACGCGGGCATGGCGCGCGCCTTCTCGAGGATGGAGGCGAGCGGCCCGCCGGCCGGGGCGATGATCGCCGGGAGCCGGAAGTCTGGCGTGATCGCCAGCGCGGTCTGGAACGACCGCGCCGCCTCGTCGGGCTTGCCATTCATGAACGCGTCGAGCGCCATGAGCGAGTGGAAGGACGACGCGTCGAGCGGGTTCAGCGGAGACGCGAGGCACTGGATTGCCGCGCGCGCGTCGGCCACGGCCGACGCGAAGGTGTCCGTGTCGAGCGACGCCATGGCGAGCTGCGCCGTGGACACGTCGGCCGAGATGGCGGAAACGTCCGCGGGCTTGTCACAGGCGGCAAAGGACGCGGATACGAGAAGAAGGAGCGTCAGCATGAGGAATTCTCCGGTAGTGTGGGTGGGCGGGCTAGGTGTCGGTGCTGCCGTTGCAGTTCTGGTCGACCGCGTCGCCCGTGATCTCGACCTGGTCCGGGTTGATGTTCGGATCCGTGTCGTCGCAGTCGCCGTCGCACGACGTCCAGTAGTCGCCGTCGAGGTCGAAGTCCTCGTCCGCCTCCCCGTCGCAGTCGTTGTCGAGGTTGTCGCACACCTCCGGGTTGCCCGGGAACATGCGCGCGTCCTGGTCGATGCAGTCGCCCGCGCAGGTGCTCCACCCGTCGCCGTCCAGGTCGTCGTTCTCGTCGATCCGGCCGTCGCAGTTGTTGTCGACCGCGTCGCACCCGTCGTACGCGCTCGGGCTGATCGCCGGGTCGGCGTCGTCGCAGTCGCCCGTGCAGGCGGTGTACAGGTCGCCGTCCGCGTCTGGGGCGTCGTTCTCGAGACCGCTGCAGTCGTTATCGACGCCGTCGTCGCAGACCTCTTCCGCGTCCGGATGGGTTGCCGCGACCGTGTCGTCGCAGTCTTCCCCGCCGTAGTCGGCCGACTCGAACCCGTCGCCGTCCTGGTCGAAGTCGTCGTCGCCCCCGCAGTCCTCGTCGACGCCGTCGTACCAGACCTCCGGCGCGTTCGGATACGCGTCCGGGTTCGCGTCGTCGCAGTCCACGTCGGCCGTGAACCCGTCGCCGTCGGCGTCGGTGTTGTGGTCGAGGCATGCCTCGGACTCGTCGACCGCGCCGTTGCAGTTGTCGTCGATGTCGTTGCACGCCTCGGCGGCGTTCGGCGAGATGGACGCGTCGGCGTCGTTGCAGTCGCCGTCGTTCGTGACGAAGCCGTTCGCGGACAGGTCGTCGCACGAGACGGTCCCGGACGCTCCGGACGCGCCTTCCCCGTCGCCGTCGGCGTCGGGGTACCACCTGGTGTTCGCGCCGACGGACGCGTCGGCGTCGTTGCAGTCGGTGAGATAGTCCACCCCGTCCTGGTCACGGTCGGTCGCGAGCGAAACCTCCTCCTTCGTGATGAAGCCGATACAGCCGAACAGGCTGAGCATGAGGAAAAAAAGAGCTGCCATGTGTATCCTCCTGCGACATTTGGCCACAAAAACGCAAGTTTGTCCAGTGCCACTGCCCAAAGCAAAAGCCGCAGGCGTGGGGCACCTGCGGCTTTCCGCGGGGAAAAGAACGGTTCTGACGGCAACGGCACCCCTAGGGGGTCGCCGGCGCGACGTCGGAATTCGACTCCGTGGAATCGGTTTGGGAAGCGGCCTCCGGGGCGGAGGTCGTGTCGGAACTCACCGACGTGTCGGCCGGGACCGCGTCGCCCGTAGGCGAGACGACGGCATCCGGGATCGGATCTTCGGCAGTCTGGATATCGGCGGCCGGCGCCGTTTCCCCCGTCGTGGCGGCGGGTATCTCCGCGACCGGAGCCGGGACCGGTTCCGTCGGCGCGACCGCGGGGGCAGGCTCGAAATCCTTGCGGAACGCGCTGACCATCCAGTCGAAGGTCACGCCGGAATCGGACCCGTTCATCTGGCGGACGCCGAAGCCGTCGTTGTTCTTCTCATAGACGTAGAGCGACACCGGTCCGTTCGGCGTCACGACCACGCGGATCGGCGCGGAAGTGGACGTCACGTCGTTGAACGTCGGGCTGAGGTCCTCAAACCGGATCACGGCCTCGCCGTTTTCGAGCGTCGCGGTCCCCACGAGCGTGATCTGCACGTCCGGCGAGGTGACCGCGGTCGTCTCGATCTTCTCTCCCTGGTACGACTCGATGACGCTCTTGAACGTTGACTGCGTCCGCACGGTCCCGTCCTCATCGAGCGACCATCGGTCCGAAAGGCCGGCGATGCGCCGGACGCCGAGAATGTCGTTGCCCGCAAGATAGACGTTTCCTTCCATGTTCAGGGCCGTCAGGTTGTTCGCGTTCTGATGGACGATAATGGTGGAGGCCGCGTTGCTCGTGCCGGGCGTCGGGCTCACCGGTCCGCCGCTCCAATATCCCGCGTTCACGAATGCGACGATCCGGTCGTCCGTTCCCGCCGAGCCGGAATACGCCTCGAGCGCATACCCGACGATCGGTCCGGACGCCACCGCCTTCATCGCGTATCCCTTGGTGGCGGATGCCGTCAGCGGATCGCCGATCGCGATCGGGCCGTTCTCGAGCGAGACCTTTGTCGGCACGCGTCCAGCGAGCGCGATCGGGTAGTCCCCGGTCCGATTCTCGCCGGCGAGGAATCCCGGGCGCGTCGACACGATACCCGCGAGGCTCGCGGACGACCCCGTCGATTTCAGGACGCTCTCGTTCGACGTTCCGAACATGACCACGTCGCCGGCCTCGAGCGCGTCGACGGACGGGAACATTTCCGCGAAGTCATAGGAGCCGGTCGCCCAGCCCGACGCGTTCGTGCGCATAAAGTCGCCGCCGCTGCCGGAGGAACCGTCGTAATAGATATACTTGGAGGTCTGCAAGGTTCCGCGATCCGACGGGTAAAGCCGGCCGGAAATGGCCATGTCCCCGGCCTGCGAGACGTACGCGACCTCGGACCCGGCCGTATTCTTGATGGAAAGGCGGTAATCCGACGCGCTCGTCACGTCCGTCGCCATGGACATCTGGACGCTCTGCCCGGCTGTCCCGTCCCATCCGGAACCGCGAAGCTCGAAGGAACCCGAGTCGAATCCGGTCGTCGTCGCGGTCGCGGTGCCCGTCGGCGCCAGGGCCAGGTCGCCGGAGACCGTCGTCGCGGACCCGTCGGTCGCAAGGACGGAGCCGACGTAAAACTGCGGGCTGACGAACGCCGTGATCGATCCGACGCCCGTGCCGGAATACGCCTCGAGCGCGAACCCGACGATGGTTCCCGCCTGCGTCGACTTCATTCCGACCCCCGGGGTCGAGCTCGTCGTGATCGGGTCGCCCGCGGCGATCGCCCCGCCCTCGTCCGAGACGTTCATTGGCACGCGCCCGGCGAGCGCGATCTTGTACCCGGGAAGTTCTGATCCAAGAAGGAGTCCCGGAAGCGTGGATACGACGCCGATCGCGTGCGAATCGTACGCCGATGAGGTCCGGAGGACGCCAACCGAGGATGGGTCGACCGAAACCAGCTCGCCCGGAGTGAGCGTGTCCGTCGACGGGAAGTTTTCCGCGACGTCCACGGCGTCCGCGACCCCGACCGTCCCGTCGAGGAACAGGTCGCCGTCGCACTCGAATCGGAAGATCGTGTCCGGCGTTCCGGCGGCATCCTCGCGGATCTTGATTATCGCGCCGTCGTTCTGCGTGCCGTCCGCCGCGCCGCAGTTCTTGTTCGTGTCGATCGCGAGGGCCTGGGTCCCGAGCAGGTCGCCGACGGTGGCGTCGAGGTCGTTCTGCACGATGTGAAGCGCGGAACCGTTGTTGGAATCCGCGCTCGTCGCGCCGGACTCAATTTCCATCACGTACCCGTCCCAGCTGGTATTTGCCGCGTAAAACTTCGAAAGGGCGCCTTGCGAGGACGATCCGCTCTGATTCGAGTAGACGGAAAGGCCATATCCCGTGTTTCCCGTGTTCGTGATGTGCAGCGCGCCGCCGACCGCGTCGCTGACCGTTCCGCCCGTGTCCCCGTTCGCGTCGATGAAAAGACTCGATCCCGATCCCGCGTTGATAAACTTCGCGACCGGTCCCGTGGAGGCAGAGTCGGTGTCCAGCTGGCTGACGTTGAGAAGCCCCGCCGAACTCGTGAAGTTCGTCGCTCCGCTGTGCGAGCGCTGGATGAGGAGCGCGGAGCCGGCCGTCTGGGTGGCGTTTCCGTTTTGCAATATCTCCATTCCGTTTCCCGTGGTAATCCCGTTCGCGTTCACGACGAGCGCGCTCGCGGTTGTAACGGAATTCGCGGTAAGCGTCATCGCGTTGTCAACGGTCGCCGCCGTGTTGAATGAGAATTTGTCCACGTCCGTGCCGTCGCCGAACGCGACGCCGCCGATGGCGGTCAACGTCCCGGACTGGTCGAGTGTCAGTTCCGCGGCACCGCCGTTTACGTTGACATCGAACTCGCCAAGGCCTCCGAAGCCCGGAATCGTCTGCAGGGTCGTCGGGTAATTCTGGTTATCCGGCTGCCCAATCGCGTTTCCAGGATTCGAATCGTAGGTGCCTCGAATGGTAAGGAGCGGAGAGGAATTCGTCATTCCGTCGGCGGAGATATCAGCCGCGCGAAGAGTCAGGTGGTCTCCGACGCCTCCTTGGATCGTTCCGGCAGCGGCAAAGCTTGCGTTCAGGGTCAAAATGGTTCCGGCTCCCGTCGTCAGGTCCCCGCCGCCTACGAAGTCCAAGGAATTGGTGTCGAGTCCCGTACCGCCGAAGCTTAAGAGCGACGAACTTCCTCCCCTGATTGCCATCGTCCCCGTCGTCGCCCCGATTCCGATCAGGTCCGCGCCGGCGCTCGTGCCGATGC
>JBAXQK010000006.1:0-54785 GCA_037131775.1 Candidatus Uhrbacteria bacterium | reverse complement strand
CACCGGCGTCGCCGACACGGACACCGGCGTCGCCGACACGGACACCGGCACGGCGGACACGGACAGCGGCGGAACGGACAGCGGGTCCGACACCGGCACGGTCGACACCGGCGTGGACTGCGGGACGTACGTCTCGAGCTGCGACGGGACCGTCGTGAGCTGGTGCGAGGGATCCACGGTCCTCACGTACGACTGCGCGGACGCCGGCAGCTACGAGTGCAGCGACGCCTCGGGCACTGCCGAGTGCGTCTACGTCGAGACCGACGCGGACCTCGACGGCGTCACCGTCGAGGAAGGCGACTGCGACGACGCGGACGCCACGGTCTACCCCGGCGCCCCAGAGATCGCCGACGACGGCACCGACCAGGACTGCGACGGCGTCGACCAGGTCACGTCCGAGGCCGACGTCGATGGCGACGGGTACGGCGTGTCCGAGGACTGCGACGACACGAACCCCTCGGTCAATCCGGGCGCCGTCGAGACCTGCAACGGGATCGACGACGACTGCGACGCGAGCATCGATGAGGGCCTCACCGGCACCTGGTATGCGGACACCGACGGCGACGCGTTCGGAGACGCGGACACGTTCGTGACCGGGGCCTGTTCGGCGGCGAGCGGCTACGTCGCGGACAGCTCCGATTGCGATGACTCCGAGATCGATGTCCACCCGGGCGCGGCCGAGATCCCGGACGACGGGATCGACCAGGACTGCGACGGCAGCGACGCCACCATGGCCGAGCTGCAGGACGTGGCGGTCTGCTCGTCCGGCCAGGAAGCCTGCTTCCGGGACGTCGATGGGGACGGGTCGTACGAGACCCTGCTGATGGACGAGGCCCAGATCTACGGGATGCCGGCGACCGCCGAAGTCTACGAGAACGGGTCGGGTACCGGGTGCGGGCTCAGCGGCGACAGCGTCGGCAGCAATGCCGCCGGCTACTACGTCGTCTCGTTCGACGGGCTCTCGAGCTGCACCTCCCAGGTGTCGGTCGTGAGCACCAGCGGGTCCTCGACCTACTGGTGGCAGAACTACACGTTCTGCACCGACGGTAGCGACTCCCAGGGAATCTGCGTGGCCACGGGCACGTACGACTACCTGATCGAGATCGACTACCGGAGCTCGACGGGCCTGCGGTTCTAGCCCGCACGAAAGGCGTCCGCATGACGGGACGCAGCGAAGGCAGGCTAAGGAGAGGACAACCACTCTGCGCTCCCGACAGGGAAGAGCCGCTCGCTGCGCTCCCGTCCTGTCGGGAGCGTCTTTCTTTTTCCTGGCGTTTCTATTGACAAAGTTCCAGGATCATGATATTAATACCACTCGTTTTGGCTGGGAAACCATGTCAAAACGTTTGAAAACCGAGCGATCGCTGCCTGATAGGGAAGGAAATCAGGCCACGACCAATTGGCTTTCAATCGGCTGCGGGCCTGACCGTAGTCAACAACCGACACTAGGAGGATCCAATGCGGATCATCGCTTTGCTTCTCAAGGCGCTTGCGCCTTTCATGCCACTTGCGCTCTTCGCGCTCCTCGCCCTTCAGGGCTGCTACTTCATCGGAAATCCCGACGGGGACACCCTCAGCGGGCTGGCCGACTGCGATCCGAACTCGGACGTGGCGTGCGACAAGGTCGACACCGACGCCGACACGGACACCGACGCGGACGCGGATGCCGATTCCGACGCGGATACCGATACCGACATCAACGTCGAGACCGGCGACACTGGCGAGACCGGCGACACGGACACGGGCGTTCCGTGCGAGACGTCGACCTGGCATCCGGACTCGGACGGCGACGGCTACGGCGACCCCGCGACCAGCGCGGAGGCCTGCGACCAACCCGACGGCTACGTGGCCGACGGCACGGACTGCGACGACGCCAGCGCCGACACCTATCCCGGCGCAGCCGAGCGGTGCGACCTGCAGGACAACAACTGCGACGGCCTGGCCGACGAGAACCTCTCGGAGTCCTGGTACTCCGACTCGGACAACGACGGGTTCGGCGACGAGTCCACGAACGTCGACGTGACCTGCGACGGAACGACCGGCGACCTCGTGGCCGCGCGCGACAGCGACGGCGACGGCACGGCCGACTTCGACTGCGACGACAGCAACGCCACGGTCAACCCGCTCGCCGAAGAGGTGTGCGACGAGGCCGACAACGACTGCGACGGCTCGATCGACGAGTCCGGCGCGTTCGGCGAGACGACCTGGTACGCGGACGTCGACGGCGACGGCTACGGGGCCGGGGCCATGGTGGCCGAGGCCTGCGACGGCGCCTACACGCGCCCGGCGAACGCGTCGAGCGTCGACACGGACTGCGATGACGCGTCGAGCGCGACCAACCCGGGCGCGACCGAGATCTGCGACGGCGCCGACAACGACTGCGACGGCGCGGTGCCGAGCGACGAGTCTGACCTCGACGGCGACGGCTTCAACGTCTGTGCCGGCCTGGACTGCGACGACGCGTCCGCGAGCTCCTACCCGGGCGCTCCCGAGAGCTGCGACGGCGCCGACAACGACTGCGACGGCGCGGTTGACGAGAGCGACGCCAGCGACGTGACCACCTGGTACGTCGACGTCGACGGCGACGGGTACGGCGACGCAAGCACGGGCTTCGTCTCGTGCGACGCGCCGATCGGCTACGTGGCCGACGCGACGGACTGTGACGACTCGGAAGCCTCGGTCAACCCGGGCGAGCACGAGATCTGCAACGGAATCGACGACGACTGCGACGGCGACGTCGACGTTGCCGCCGAGGATGCCACGGTATGGTCCACGGACCTCGACGGCGACGGCTACGGTGACGACACCTATGCCAGCTGGCTTGCCTCGTGCGACCAGCCCGACGGCTACGTGGCCGACTTCTCGGACTGCGACGACTCGGACGCGGCGGTCAGCCCGGACGCGACCGAGATCTACGCCAACCTGGTGGACGACGACTGCAACGGGATCGTCGACGACAGCGGGCTCACCTGCTTCCCGGACGCCGACAACGACACGTACGGCGCCCCGACCGGCGGGATCTACGAGCCCACCGGCGTGTGCGGCACCGCGGGCTACGTCCCCAGGGACAGCGACTGCGACGACACCAACGCCACCACGAACCCCTCCCGCGCGGAGGTCTACGGCGACGGCGTCGACAACGACTGCGACGGCAGCGCGACCTAGGCGGTCACTCACTCCGATCGGCACCCTGCCGGTCGGTTTTTCTTTCGCCCGACCGATCACTTGACACGGATTCGATCCTGTGGCATCATTCCGACTCCTTCACGTGACTGCCCGGATAAGCCGGCTTTTGCGCGTCGGAGACCACCAGACAAAAGGCAAAGACAAATGCTCAAGACGCTCTTCCTCCCGCTGACCATCGTGCTCGCGCTCACCGGCTGCAACGCCTCGGTCGCCCCCGCCTCCAGCGACGACAACCTCGTGCTCGTCTCCGGCGACATGGGGCCCGACAACGACGGCGATGGCTACGGATCGGTCGTCGACTGCGACGACACCGACGTCAACGTCAACCCCGGCGAGCGTGAGACGGTCGGCAACGGGATCGACGACGACTGCGACGGCGACATCGACTGCGACGACAGCGAGGTGCCGATGACCGACTACGGTCTCGACGACGACCGCGACGGCTACTTCGACGACTTCGACGTCGACGGCGCCGTGGACGTGGTCAAGATGTGCGACGACACGGACGAGAACGCGGCGAAGATCTCCGCGATGACCGGCGGTTCCGGCGACGTGGCCAACTTCGACCCGATCGTCTACAGCGGCGACGCGTTCTCGGGCTACGTGCTCCCCGACGCCGACTGCAACGACGCGGATGCCACCGTCAACCCGCTGGCCGCCGAGGTCTGCAACGGGATCGACGACGACTGCGACGGCTCGATCGACGACGGCGCCGACATGTCCACGTACTACGCGGACATCGACGGCGACGGATTCGGCGACGCGACCATGACCCAGGACGCCTGCGAGCCCGGCCCCGGCTGGGTGCTCGACGCCACCGACTGCGACGACGCGGACGCCAACACCTACCCCATGGCGCCCGAGTCCTGCGACGGCCTCGACAACGACTGCGACCCGGCGACCCCGATCGACGAGGCGTCCCTCATGGGCACCTGGTACGCGGACGTCGACGTCGACGGCTACGGCGACGCGACCATGCCGACGACGGCCTGCGCGCAGCCCGTGGGTACCATCGACGACTCGACCGACTGCGACGACGCCGACTGGGCCATCAACCCGGGCGCGGCCGAGCTGTGCGACGGGATCGACAACAACTGCGACGGTGCTTTCGACGGCGCGGACTCCACGGACCAGACCACCTGGTACCGCGACCACGACGGCGACCTCTACGGCGACGCGTCCTTCAGCGCCACGAGCTGCAACGCGCCGCTCAGCTACATCGACACGTCCGGCGACTGCGACGACAACGCGGCCACCACCTACCCCGGCGCGGTCGAGCTCATGAACGGCATCGATGACAACTGCAACACGCTCGTCGACGACGGCGCGGTCTGCAGCATCGAGATCGAGCTGTTCACCGGCGACGCGGGCACCGCGACCATCGACGGCGCGGTAAGCGACAACGCGGCCCTCGACGGCAACTGGCAGCCGATGATGGTCGACGGGGTCAGCGTCTCGAGCACCTC
Source organism: Candidatus Uhrbacteria bacterium (assembly GCA_037131775.1). Classification (GTDB taxonomy): domain Bacteria; phylum Patescibacteriota; class Patescibacteriia; order UBA9934; family GWF2-40-263; genus YC12-FULL-57-11. The sequence continues at coordinate 50,133 of JBAXQK010000006.1, read as the reverse complement.
GCTCGGCGGCGATGACTGGTACTACGACGTCATGCTCTCCGACTGCCTCGGCTCCGGCGACGACATCCGCGTCGACGCCGCGTTCTCCGACGGCACCTGGGGCTGCGACAGCGTCGGCACCCCGTCCGGCAGCCTCCGCGGCTGGCAGGACGGCTTGCCCCTGAACGTCGCCTACTCGGCCGACGACGCCGACGGACACTGCGTCCTCGTCGTGACGAACCCCTAGTCCCTCGGGACTCCTCCGGCCCTGCGCCCACCAGCGCATCGGCCGGTTTTTTGTTATACTGTTTCCGTATGTTCGTGCTATTTCTCATTGCGGCCCTCGGATTTCTTATCCTTACCTGTTTCCGTCCGCTGACCACCCTCGCGATCCTCGCCCTCTACCTCCCGTTCGAGTCCGTTTTCCTCAAGCTCGCGCCCGACGAGATGTACGTCTACGCGCGGTTTTTTTCCGAGGGCCTCATCTATGTCCTCGCCGCGGTCGTCATCTGGCGCGCGCTCACCGGGGCGATCCGCCTCCAGTCGACGCGGGCCGACCTTCCGTTCATCCTCTTTCTCGTCATCCTCCTGGCCTCGGTCGCCATCAACGCCGTCTCGCCGACCGTTGCGATTCTCGGAACGCGGCAGATCATCCGGTTCATCCTCGTGTTCTTCGTCGCCGTCCAGCTGAAGCCAAGCCGCGACTACGTGCGAAACCTCACCCTCGCGTTGTTAGCGGTCGTCGGGCTCGAGTCCGTCCTCGGCATCGTCCAGTCGCTTTCCGGCGGGTCGCTCGACGCGACGCTTCTCCCGTCCGACGCGCATTCGCTCGGCGAGGTGACGCTTACCGGCGGGGTCGACGAGTTCTGGGAGCCGGGATCGCGCGTGTTCGCGACGCTTGGAAGGTATGACCGGCTGGGGAATTTTCTCTATTTTTTCCTCGCTCTTGCGGTCGGGTTCGCGTATGAGTTCTTCTTCAAGCGTCGAGGGTCCGCGCCAATCTTGGAGAGAGGATCTTCCTGGCGCGCGGAGATCATCGCGCTCTTCGCCGTTGCCATCCCGACACTCGTCCTTACTTACTCCCGCGCCTCCTGGTTCGCGTTCCTTCTCGCGTTTCTCTTCGTCGCCGTCTGGATCAAGCGCGACCGCCGCGTCATGCTCGCCGCGATAACCGTCGTCGTCGCGGTCGTCGCCTACGTCGGCATCACCGGCTTGAACGTCCGCTATATCACCGAGGCTCCGGGACAGACGCTCGTGGAGCGATTCTACGAGACGTTCAGCTATGCCCGCTGGCGCGGGGAATACTACGGCCTGGGCCGCGTCTACTGGATGGTCCAGACCCCGCTCACCGTCGTGGCCGCGTCGCCGCTGTTCGGCTTCGGCCCGGGCCAGTTTGGCGGGGGAGCAGTGGTAGCGCTCGGCAATACGAAGGTGTACGAGCAGCTCGGCCTTCCGTTCGGCGTCTTCGGTACCGACGGGATCATCGACAACAACTGGTTCTCGCTCTGGGGCGAGACGGGCTGTCTCGGGATCTTCTTCTTCCTATGGATGTACCTCGGCCTGATCGTACACTGCGTCCGCGTCTATCGTCGAAGCAGTGATCCGTTCACGCGGGCGCTTTCGATCGGCGTCGCGGCGGCAATGCTCGGAGTCGCGATGAACGCGTTCCTCTCGACGGTCTTCGAGATCCGAACGCTGGCGTTCTACGTCTGGATGTACGCGGGGTTCGTGGTGGTTCTTGGAGAAGATGGGCTTAAGGCTGAAAGGCGTAAGGCTTAAGGATAAGCGTATGGCAAGAAGTTTTCAGGATTTGATCGCGTGGCAGCGTGGGATGGACTTGGTTGTTGCTATTTATGAAGTTACCGCCAGTTTTCCAGATAATGAAAAATACGGTCTCGTCTCTCAAATGAGACGTTCCGCCGTTTCCATCCCTTCAAACATTGCGGAAGGAAAGATGCGCGGATCAGAACGCGAATTTCGGCGATTCCTGGACATCGCACTTGCGTCAGCCGCCGAATTGCAGACGCAAATATTTATCGCAAAGAAAATCCGACCGACCAGGCATCTGGACTTTTTGCTTTGCGAGCAGTTGCTGGACGAAGCCCTACGATTATTATTTACCCTGATCTCTAATCGACTCGAGACGGAACCCGTAAAATCGTAATCCCTTAAGCCTTACGCCTTTCAGCCTTAAGCCCCTATGCGAATCATCCAAGCCAATAAATTTTACTTCCTGAAGGGCGGGGCCGAGCGGTATATGCTCGATCTTTCCGCTTGGCTTGAATCGCAAGGCCACGAGATTCTTCCCTTCGCGATGCAGCACCCGCAAAATCTCCCTGCGACGACCTCGCAGTTCTTTCCCTCGTTCGTCGCGACGGAAAACGTCCGCTTGAACCTCGCGGGCGCGAAGACGTTTCTCCGAATGTTCTTCTCGTCGGAGGCGAGGCAAAAGATGTCTCAGCTCGTCGACGCCAAGCGCCCCGATATCGCGCACGTCCACAACATCTACACCCAGCTGTCCCCGTCGATCCTCGGCGCGCTCAAGTCCCGCCGCGTCCCCGTCGTGATGACCGTGCACGATCACCACCTGATCTCCCCGCAGTACAACGTCTGGGCCGCCGGCTGCGGTCCCGTCGCGTCCGTTCCGAGCGTTGGCATGTCGACGGGAATCATCGCGGGTACGCTCTCCCGCTTCCACAAGAATTCCTACGCCGCATCGTTCGCGCAGGTCGCCGCCTTCAAGTTCCACTACAACCGCGGATCCTATCGCAATGCCGTCGACATCTTCCTGTGCCCGTCCGACTATATCCGCCGAAAAATGATTGCCGCCGGGTTTCCCGAGGCGAAGCTCCGGACGAACCACTATGGGGCGGACCCGTCGTCCGTGGCGCCGTCCTACGGACACAAGGGCTACATGCTGTACGTCGGCCGCCTCTCGGAGGAGAAGGGGGTCGAGACGGTCATCCAAATTGCGCGCCAGCTGCCCGACGTCCCGTTCAAGATCGTCGGCACCGGGCCCGAGGAAGACCGACTTCACGCGCTCGCGCACGGGTCGCCGAACATCGAGTTCGTCGGGTTCCGCTCGGGCGAGCTGCTTGCCGAGCTGTACGCCGGCGCCATGGCCGTCCTCGCGCCGAGCCGCGTCCACGAGATCTTCCCGCTCATCACGCTCGAGGCGATGGTCCACGGCAAGCCGGTCATCGGCAGCAGCGTTGGCGGAATGCCAGAGGTCGTGGAGGATCGCGTCACGGGCCTCCTCGTGGCCCCGAACGACCTGCACGGCTGGGTCGAGGCGGTCATGCGGCTGGCCTTCGACGAGGATTTTCGCCTCGGACTGGCGAGAAATGCCCGATTGGCGGCCGAAACGACGTTTCATGTCAAGAACCATCACGCGCGGGTCCTGAAGGCGTACGAGGACGCGCTTGCCATGCGCTTGGCGTCCGTCTAGGATGGATGCGTATGGAACTCGACGAACCAACGGATCGTCCAAAGGAAGGTCCGGACAAGAAAGATGAGAACAAGGAAAAGCCGTCGAAGGAATCCCGCCCAAAGCGGGACCGAGAGCCTCCGTCGGTCATGGAAAATTTTTTGGCGGGGTTTCGAAACCGATAAGTCAAAGTCCCCGCCACTTCGTGGCGGGGACTTTTGTCTATTCGACGATTGCCATTCCTCCGGCCATCGCGTCGTCCGGCAGGGATGTCGTTATCGCGGTCCCGGCCGCCGAGACGACCGCGCCCGTCACCGCGTCGGTCGCGGTGACGCGGATATTCCTCAGCAGCGTCGGCGCGGTCCCGATCTGGTCGGCGGTCGGCATGAGCGACACCTCGAACGCGACGCCGACGATCTTGCTGTCGGGGGAGAGGGTCGGGGACAGGGAATCGGCGGTCCAGACGATCTGGCTTCCCGTTTCCAGGACCCCGCCATTTACCGAGTCCGTCTGGCGTCCCGTGAACGCGACGTTTTCCCCGAGCTGGCCCTCGATGCGGACGTTCCGGAGCGCATTCGTGGTTCCTCTAATGTTCCAGAAGATCCAATAGCTCGTCTCCTCGTCGACGGTCGGCGGCAGCGGGCCGCGTCCGATCTGGTCGCCGCTCGGCGTCGCGTAGCGGCCGAACGAGCTGAGCACGAGCGGGGAGGTCATCACGGTTGTGATCGGGCTGTCCGCGACCGTCGCCTGGCTGAGTTCGGCCATGTCGAACGTCGCCGAGGCGGTCGTCGCGAACGGGAGGTTCTCATAGACCCTCGTCGCGCTCTGCTCGACGGACGTTTTCAGCGGAATCGAAAGCGTGATCGTCCCGGTCTGTCCCGGCTCGACCTTCGCGAGCTCGGGGTGCGATTGCTTGAAGTTGGCCTCGACGGTCTTCATTGTCGCGAACGGGCTGTTACTCGAGACGAAAATGCGCAGGTCCTGCACGGCGACGTCGCCGATATTCTCGTACGTCACCGTGACGTTCGCGGAACCTCCGGGACGCACCGTGTCGTTTTCGACGCTGTGGGTAATTCGAATCGGCAGTGGCACGACCTCGGCAGCCTGCGTCAGCGTCTCCAGCTCGTAGGAATCGGTCCCGAAGGCGAACGACGGGCGAAATTGGAAGGCGAGCGGCTCGGTTGCGTTCCCGACGTTGCCGACGAAGCGCGTCGTCCCCTCCGCCCCGGCCGTGAGCGCGGGGATGACGAACAGCCCGTCGCGCATCGGCTCGTCGGCGGAGACGAACGTGAATCCCGCCGGCCACTCCGGCGCGACGGTAACCTCCGGATAGTCGATCGCTCCCGTGTTTTTGTACGTGAGCATTCCGTTCATCGGCTGGAACGCGAGGATTTTTTCCGGGAGGGAAAGCGTCAGCTGGAGCGTCGATTTCGACGGCGAGAACGTCTGCGCGTCGGCCTTCTGTCCCGCGACGCTCTTCGCGCCGTGGACGAACGTCATGACGCTTCGAAACGTCTGTTCTCCGCCAATCGGCCCGAACATGACCCCGCGGATCTTCACCGACCCGGTCCCGCCGACCGGGATCGTCCCGACGACGACCTTGCTCCCGACGCCGGCGTCGTCCGCCAGCGACTTGTCGTCGACGGACTGAAGAAGGAAGTGCGCGGGGAACTCAAAGACCAGGTTCGCGTCGCGCAGCTCCTCGCCCGTCCCGTTCTCATATCGGATCACGAGCGTCGACGATGTCCCCGAGACGATCTCGCGCGGGGCGACCTCGGCGGCGAAGACGATCTTGTCCGCGAACGGGACCGGCTTGTACAGAAACAGGACGAGCGCCACGATCCCAAGGGCCGCGGCGAGTCCGATGAGCACGAGGTCGAACGAGAACGCGAGGCGCGCGAACCGGTACCTTCCCTCGTACCGATTCTGATACCACCGAACGAGCGGCCACAGGAGAATCTTTCCCGGGTGGGAGGCGAGGGAGAGGGCTGATCGTCTGATTTGCATATCAGTTGAATGACATCGTAAACACGTCGCTCGACAGCCCGATGATTTCCGCCCTGCCGTCCTTGTCGATGTCCGCGGCGGTGACTTCGACGCCGTTGCGCTCGCTTGCGTCCGCGGCGAAGAAGTCCGCCTTCTTCTTCCCATCGCGGTCGAACGTGCGAATTTCCGGGCTTCCCCCCTTTCCAGCCCCCGCGATGATATCGCCGATTCCGTCTCCGTCCACGTCGCCGACCGCCACGTTCACGCCGCCCCGGAAGGCGGGATCGTAGGCGAAGAATCCGGGGTTGATGAGCCTGCCCGCCTTGTTGAACACGCGCACCTGCGGCCCTCCTCCAACTCCGGCGCCGGCGATGATCTCGTCCACGCGGTCGCCGTTCAAATCGCCGATGGCCACGTTTACGCCGCCGCGGAACGCCGTGTCGTAGGCGAAGAACCCCGGGTTGATCAGATTTCCGTTTTTGTTGAAGATCCGAATCTGGGGGCCGCCGCCATTCTCCGTCCCCGTCACGATCTCGACGGACCCGTCGTGCTCGAGGTCGCCGATCGCGAGGTTGATGCCGAGCTTGAACGATTCCGTGTACGGCGCGAACTTGGCATGGACCGTGCCGTCGGCGTTATAGATCGTGACGTACGTGCTGTCCGCCACGACGGTCTCGTTCCTCCCGTCGCCGTCGAGGTCGTAGGAATTCACCTGCGTCCCGCCCTTCGCTTTGCGCTCGTAGGCGAAGAACCCGTTGCGCTTCGTCGCGCCGGTCGCGGAGAAGACGTGGGCGAATGAACCGTTGAGATAAGTCGCGTCGACGATCGTCTCGAGCGGCCGGAGGAGAAGGATTCCGTCCTGCGGCGCGAGCGTGAGCTTGGAGACGATCGATCCGTTGTTTGTCGCGGGATCCTGGGTTCCGCGAAGCTTCTCGTATTCGCCGTCGAGCCTCACGGTCTGGGGGACGTTCGTCGGGTTGACGACGGTCTCGCCCTGCTCGTATTCGCGCTTCCAGACGTTCGACGTCTGTTCCGCGGATCCCTTCGGCGCGCCGAGCGACGCGGAGTACTCGTCGTACGTCCAGAGCTGCGCGTGGTTCTGCGTGCCGAAGTCGTAGCCGAAGTACCCGTCTCCAAGCAGCGTCGTGGCGAGCCCGAAGCGCATCTTCTGGTAGTTGGTCTGCGCGCCCGTATTGTCCGTGTTCACGTTCACGGCGATGACCGCGTCGTGGCCGACCTTCGACGAGAGGGAAAGGTAGTCCTTTGCCTGCGACGTCCATGAGGAGGTCGGATCGCCGGCGGAAGGGAAGGTCTCGAACATGCGGCCGTTGACGTACGGCGTGAACGACGCCGAGGACGATCCGTTCGTGACGATCACCGCGGAGCTGCCAAGCTTCGATCGCGTCACGGCCAGGAGATGCGCGTATCCGCTCTTCCAGTCGTCGCGGTCCTGCACCTCGTCGTAAAAGATTCCATCCCAGAGTCCCGTGTCCATCACGCTCGACTTCACGAACCCGGCAAGATAGTCCGTCCATCCCGAGTTCAGGTCGAGCGCGGTCGTGTTCGGCCAGATGGAAACGCGCCCGCCGTTCGCGTCCTTCAGCCACCAGTCGGGACGGATCCCGCGCTTCATCTGCGCGTGGAGCGGATCGGACCAGAAGGCGTTGTTCCACGAGACGGTCGGGACGTACGCGAGGATGATGATGTCGGGGTTCAGTTTTCGCACGGCGGAAAAAAACGGCTTGTTGTATACTTGGGCCTCGGATGGGATGACGATCAGGTCGAAGGAAGATAGCGTCGCGATGGTCGCCTGGCTCTCCAGCGCGGATCCGGACATCAGGTAATAGTTCGACGTCCGCACAAAGTCGCCGTTCGCCGCAAGGGCAGTGGGGAAAGATGCAAGAAACAAGAGACAAGAAACAAAGAAAACTGAAAATCCAAAACCTGAAACTTTCAAGATTGAAGTTTGAAATTTCATTGGTTCTTGTTTCTTGAATCTTGCCTCTTTCATGTGATCTTATCAGCTTCCTCAATTGACTTCGGATTCGGGGAGAACAGCTTGTTCTTTATGCGCCACTGGTTCACGTACTGGCCGATCCCCGTTTTGTCGCGCTTGTTGCGGACGGTCGTGGTATCCTGTGACCACTTGAGCAGGCTCTCAAAGTTCAGCTTATACCTTCCTTGGACCACGACATAGGTAATTTGTCCATCGGCCACCGCGCGGCGGATCGTTCGCTGGGACACGCCAAACATTCGGGCGGCCTCGGATACGGAGAGACGAATGATGGAAGTGATGGGCATAGGCGAGGTTTAGGCTAAAGGCTGAAAGGCATAAGGCTAAAGGAATTTTCCGTAGACCCTTAAGCCTAAAGCCTTTCAGCCTTATGCCTAATCGTCAAATTTGTCCACACCAGTGTAGCCAAAACAACCCTAAAAGTCCACTAAAACCTCACCAAACACCCCAAACCCTTGATTTTTTGGCTAAAGTAAGCTATACTGACCTCCTTTTGTAACAAATTTCCAACCCCATCTATTCCTGTGCATAGCGAACGCGAAAAATTCCTTCTCTTCCGGATTCGGACGCACCAGGACCAGCGGGCATTTGCCGAACTGTTCCTGGAGTATAAGAAATCCCTGTACACGTTCCTGTGCAGCCGGCTCTCCTCGACCGAGGATGCCGACGACATGCTGAACACGGTTTTCCTGCGGGCATGGAACTTCATCCTCACCTCGCACTCGACCGACAAGGATCACTTCTCCGGCCTGGTCTTCCACATCGCCCGCTATGCGATCAAGGACTACTGGAAGGGAAAAAAGAACGACGCGTCGCTCTCCGAGATGCAGGAATCCGGACACGACTTCGAGGACACGCAGCGGTCGTCCGGCGCCATCGAGGCGAACGCGGAGCTCCGCATGATCAAGGACGCGCTTCACAAGCTGCCGGAAGACTTTCAGGAAGTGATCGCGCTCCGCGTCTTCGAACAGCTCGACTTCAACGAGATCGCCAAGCGAATGGAAAAGACCGCCGGCGCCGTGCGAGTGACCCTTCACCGGGCGCTCAAGGAACTCCGAACACACCTATGACGAATAACCAACTCATCGCGATGCTGCAGAAGCACAAGGACGCCCCCGAGCTGGGAGGCGCCGCTTCCGTTTCGCACGACGCGGCAGCGTGGGCTCGATTGTCTCGGGAGATCGGATCGGACGCCAAGCTCGAGCGCACGGCGTACTCGATGGTCGACTACCTCCAATATCTCAACTATCAGTTCTCCCATGTCCTCCTCAAGCCGATGTCGGTCGGCTTCTCCGCGGTGATGCTCATCTTCGGAAGCTGGGTCGCCACGGTGAACGCCTCGTTCGACTCCGTGCCGGGCGACGTCCTCTATCCGGTGAAGCTCGCCACCGAGCACGCGCAGATCACGCTCTCCACCTCGGGCGAGCAGCGCGCAAAGCTCCACGCGGAATTCGCCGGGCGACGACTCGACGAGATGAACGCGATCACGAGCTCGAACGCGGAAGGAAAGGACGAGAAGGTCAAGGCGGCGGTGGACGGGTTCAAGCTCGAGATCGCCTCGGTCAACGACGAGCTGATGAATGTCCAGATCTCTGACCCGGGCCAGGCGGCCGCGCTCGCCATCGTGGTCGGGCAGAAGACCGACGAGTACCAGGCGACCATCGCGCAGTCCGAGCCCCAGGTATCCGACGCGAACAAGGGCGATGTCGCCGGGGCGGTCGCCGCGGCGCAGGGCAGCGGCGCCCAGGCGCTCAACACGATCGTCGCGAGCAACGAGGCGAATGAGCAGCCGGTCACCACCGAGTCGCTTCAAAAAAGTTTCCAGGCAAAGCTGAAGGATCTGAACACGCGCATCGCTCTCTCCATTGGACGCCTCGCGGTCATCGAAGGGGTGCTCGCGAAACGAACGTCGGTCAATCCCACGTTCGCCGACAGGATCAAGGACGCGAAGCTCGACGCGAGCGCGCATGAGGATGAGATCCAAAAGGCCATGGAAGCGTTCGCGAGCGGAGGGTTCCGCAAGTCGTTCGATCTGCTCGCGCAAATCGACACGGATGTCACGCATTCCGAGGACATTATCACCGAGCTTGAAATTGATATCACCACCGGAGCGTAAGCTCTGGCCTGGCGCCCGAACGTCGGACGTCAAGCCAGGGCTTTCACCCCGCCTTACTTTGCTAAGGACGCGAACAAGCTGAAAAGTCGAGGCTGCCAAGCCGCTTGTGAGCATGTGAATAAACGCTACATACTTACTATAATTATGACCGACTCCCTCAACATGGGAAAGAAGGCCTTCACCACCGCCGTCGCAGCTGCGACCATCCTGTGGTCCGTTGGCATCTCTTCCTTCGTCGCCCCGATGACGGCCCACGCCGCTTCTGCCGGCAGCCTCATCAAAGGCACCACCCTTTCCACTCTGTACTACTACGGCTCTGACGGCTCCCGCTACGCCTTCCCGAACGAGAAGACGTATTTCTCCTGGTACTCGGACTTCTCGTCCGTTGAGACCATCTCGGACAGCGCGCTCGCGGCCATCCCGCTCGCCGGGAACGTCGTGTACCGCCCGGGCTCCCGCTGGATCAAGATCCAGAGCGACCCGAAGACCTACGTCGTCACGCCGGAGGGCCAGATCCGCTGGATCGAGTCCGAGAGCGTTGCTTCCGGTCTTGCCGGCAGCGACTGGAACACCATGATCGATGACGTGGCCGACACCTTTTTCGTCGACTACACCGTCGGTACCTCCCTCACGTCGGCCACGAACGCCTTCAACGGCGCCATGGTCTCCATGAGCGGATCCACCTACCTCGTCAGCGGCAGCTCGAAGCGCCTGGTTTCGTCGGCTGGCATGACTGCCAACCGCCTCCAGTCCCGCAACGTGCTCGACGGCTCCAGCGCCACCCTCTCCGGCCTCTCGGCTGGAACGGAGCTCTCGTCCGCCGAGTCGTCCCTCACGGACGCGGCCCAGCTTGGCACGGCGGTCACGGGCGGCCTCTCGGTCTCCCTCGCCTCCGACACCCCGGCTTCCGCGACTGTCCCGGGCGGAGCGGCTTCCGTCTCCTTCACGAAGGTGAAGCTGATGGCCTCCTCCGGATCGGCCAGCGTCTCCCAGATGGTTTTCCACCTCGGCGGCATCGGCTCGATCTCTGACCTCGACAACTCCTACCTGTACGAAGGCTCCATGCGCTTGACGGACGCCCGGTCCATCAACTCGTCCACGCGCAACGTGACCTTCTCGGGCCTTGGAATCTCCCTCGCCTCCGGCGCCTCCACCTACGTGACGGTGCGCTCGGACGTTTCCACCGACGCGGTCGGCGGCGACACGGCGAGCTTCGCGCTCTCGAGCGCCTCCTCCGTCACGTCGACGGCGACGGTCTCCGGCTCGTTCCCGATCTCGGGCAACACCATGACCTTCTCCACGACGGACGCCGGAACGGTCCTGGTCGAAAAGACGGGCTCCATCACCGATCCGACGATCGGCGAGACGGGCGCGGACATTGCGAAGTTCAAGGTGACCCCGGACGGCGAGGACGCCACGCTTTCGCAGGTCACGATCAACGTTGATCAGGCCTCCGACCACACCAACTACAAGCTCAAGAAGGCCAGCACCCTGCTTGCCACCGGTACGGTGAGCGGCGACCTCGTGACCTTCGTGCTTACGAGCTCCCTCTTCATCAAGGACGGCGATAACGCCAACTTGACCGTTTCCGCTGACATCGGCGGACAGTCCGGCGACGACATCGGCGTCGGCATCGAGGCGGCCACGGACGTCGTTGCGGTGGGCAGCGACTACGGCTTCAACCTCGGCGTTGACATCACCAGCTACGACGCCACGGGCTCGCAGTGCGGCTCCGGCGACGACTGTTCGTTCTCCACGATCCAGGGCGGCCAGCTGACCTTCGCCTTCAACGGCCCGGCAGCTGACGACATCCAGGTCGACGCGAACGAGCAGGACCTGATGGACTTCACCGTTACGGCCGAGAACTACACGACGCTGAAGGAGTTGGACGTGATCGTCAGCTCTTCCACCGACGATGGTCTTGGCGGCAACGACGGTCTCGTGCAGGCCGACGGCGACCTCAACCTCCAGAACATCGCCATCCGCGAGAGCGATGGTTCCGTCTGGATGGGACCGGAAGATCTTTCCGGCGATGAGGATGCCGATGACACCGTGACCTTCACGGACGACCAGACGATGCAGGCCGGCGAGTCCGTCGATCTTATGATCACGGCCGACGTCGACGTGAACACCCCGGCCGGCAACGTGTACTATGTCGCCATCGACATGGGCTCCGTCACCGCCGAGGATGCGAACGGCGACGACGTCACCGACATCACCCCGTCCTCGGACATCACGGGCCACAACTTCACGACGGTGGATGCTTCCCTCGACGTGAACGCGTCCACCCCGCCGTCCGACGGTCTCTTCGTTAAGGGTTCCACGGGCGTGTCCGTTTCCGGCTTCAACTTTGAGGCTGGCAACGCGTCCGACGTCACGGTGACCGACATCACCTACGCGGTGACCGGTGCCGACGACGGTTCCATCGGCGAGGCGGACGTTGACGTGGGCGACTACGTTTCCTCCTGCTCGCTGTACGACAGCGAATCCGGCTCCCTCGTGGACGGCCCGGAATCGCCGACGGACAACTCCGGCGATGCCAACCTTGAGTTCCAGAGCTTCAGCTGGACCGTCGCCGCTGGCGAAACGTCCAAGCTCGTTCTCAAGTGCAACTTCTCCAACACGGACCTCACGGGCGGTGATGACGACGCCTTCGCGTTCGGCATCGCGAACGACGAGGATGTTGTGGCGGAAGACGGCGATGGCCAGGATGTCAACGCCAACGTTGGAACGGACAACACCGACGGCGCGGTGACGACCATCACCCTCTCCGACATGGGCAGCCTCGCGGTTTCCCTTGACGGTTCCACGGCCAACTCGACCATCATCCTTGGAGCTTCCACGGGTGTGGCCATGTCCAAGTTCAAGTTCACTGCTTCCGACGAGCCGTTCGTCGTGAACCACATTGAGCTCGACAACTCGGGCTCTGCCGATGACGCCGCTTCCGTCGTGAAGATCTCCTACACGAACAGCGCCGGCGCCACGGAAACGAAGTCCGGATACCTGTCGGCCGGCGTCGTGTCGTTCGACGGCCTGGACCTCTACGTCCCGACCGAGTCGACCCGCACGATGACCGTCACGATCGACACGGCTTCCGTGTCCTCGACCGGCGCGTCCGCTGGCGACACCATCGAGCTCGACATGACCGATGACAACTTCGAGGCCATCGGTTCCGCCTCTGGCGAAACGGTCACGGACTACACGGGCGACAACGTGATTGCCGCCAACGAGATGACGCTCCACAAGACGAAGCCGACCCTTTCCCTCGCCTCTGGCAGCCCGTCGGGCTCCGGTGTCGCGGGCGACTCTGAAGTGTTCCGCTTCAACGTCGCGGCCGACTCGCGTGGCTATGTCACGCTCAACGACATTCTCTTCAAGGTGGTCACTTCCGAGTCTGGAAGCGCCTTCAATGCCTGTGGCAGCCTCGACGAGGACAGCAAGTTCACCCTCTACGATGCTGACGATTCTTCCACGAAACTTGACGTGGGCGGATGGTCCTTCTATGAGTCCAATGGTGACGCGTGTGGCGCAGGTACGCTCGCGTATGCCGACCTCGACCTTACGGCCGCCGCTGGCGCCGAAGAGATCGGAGCTGGCGAAACCAAGACCTACGTGTTGAAGGTCGACACCCTCGGCGCCTCGGCCTCGGATGACGATGCGATCCGCATCGAGATTCCGGACCAGGACGAGGCTGCTGCCGCCGGTCTCAACTCCCTCGACTGGGAAGATGACACCGACACCACGTCTTTCTACGGAGACCTGGTCAAGAACCTCCCGGTCACGGGCGGAACGATCCAGTACTAATCGTACTTGATCACCCTTCTTCGCCCATCCCTTTTCTCCAATGCGGGACCGAGGGACGGTCGAGCAATCGACCGCCCCCGCCCGCGCCGGAGTTCCGGATGCCGAGGATCCAAACCACTGCCACTTGGCAGTGGTTTTGGTTTGGGGGAAGGGTATTACGCGTGACGACCACCCCTGACCCCTCCTGCCTTTCAGGAGGGGGAACGTGTAAAAAAAAGAAAAGGCTTCCATCCGGTCGCCGCCCTGCCGGAGCGACCCAGCCAGGGCGTGAAAAGCTGGCGGCGGCATCAGCCGGGCGAGGATTGTCTGAGCGAAGCGACGCGTCGGGGGTAAACGTTCGGCGGCGCTAGCGAGTTCCACAGCGAGCCAGCTTTTTGCGTCCTAGCGTAGGAGCGGATGGCCGGGCGGAAGGTTCTCTTTGCCTACTTTCTCTGTCCGCCCTACAGAGAAAGTAGGTCGGGTGCAGGGCGAAGCGCCTGCGGAAACAATCATTCCAAGCTTGTCTTTTTTCCACTTTTCCCCTAAAATACGCTCATCCTTGAATATTCTGAAACACCTTTCCAGCCGATATGAAAGAATTCAACCCGAAGTGGATCAAGATCATCGCCGCGATTCTCATCATCGTCATTCTTGGCGGCGTTTGGATCTATCGCGCCGTGACGAACGGGACCAACGTCCCTGGGAACGAATCCGGGACGGCCGCGCAATCGATTACCACGACCGTCGATCGCGGGATGTCCGCGGAGCAGATGAAGACGTTCACGGACAAGATCGGGCCGCTGGAGGCGCGGATCGCGGATAACGAGGCGAACGGGAAGCGGGACATCAGCCTGGTCCTCCAGCTGGCGAACCTGTACTACGAGACGGGCGACCTGCAGAAGGCTTCGGATACGTACAGGGACATCCTTCGCACCAACCCGACCGATCCTCCGGCGCTCGAGAACCTGGCTCAGGCGCAGATTGAGATGGGTGATTTCGTCGGCGCGAAGGCGTCGCTGATAAGGGTTTCTGATCTGGAGGCGTACGAGCCGACGTACCTGAAGCTCGTCGATCTCATCCTTGCGCACTTTCCGGAGGATGACGCGAAGATCCAAACGATTCTCGAGGCAGCCATCGCGAACCTCGGCCAGACTCCCGGTCTTCTGACCGCGCTTGGCGACTGGTATGCGAGTCACGATCAGCTCGACGAGGCAATCTCGCACTACGAGGTGGCGCATACGCTTTCTCCGAAGGACACGTCAATCACGGAGACGCTCGCGAAGCTGAAGGCGGAACTGGCGAGCGGAAAGGGGAAGGGAAAATAGTTCCGCCTGAGGAGCTCGCAATGACGGGGTGTGTTCTGCAAAATGGCACGTTATGACAAACCAAAGACCGCGTAGAATCGTTGCGACCGTTCTGCTCGGTCTTTTCGTTTGCGCTCCCGTCTTTGCGCGCGTGCCGAACGATCCGCTTTATAGCAAGCAGTGGTATCTCGACAAGATCGGCGCGCCGGCGGCGTGGGACATTGGGATCGGGACGCAGCAGACCGTCGTGGCCGTGCTTGATTCGGGCGTGGACCCGGATCATCCCGATCTCACGGGAAACATCTGGACGAACCCCGGGGAGATCGCGGGAAACGGGATCGACGACGACGGGAACGGGTACGTCGACGACGTGCACGGCTGGGATTTCGTGGACGGTGACGATACGCCGGAGCCGGACGTGAGCGACGCGTCCACCGTGGACGGCGTGGCGCATGGGACGATCGTGGCGGGAGTCATCGGCGCGGTGGGGAACAACGGCGAAGGGGTCGCGGGCGTCTCTTGGCAGACGCGGATTATGCCGCTTCGGATTCTGGACGACTATGGTTCGGGCGACTCGGGGAAGGCACGCGAGGCGATCGCGTACGCCGTCAAAAATGGCGCGAACGTGATCAACCTGTCGTTTACCGGGTTCGATGCGGACAAGGCGCTTCAGAGCGATATCCATAACGCGTTTGACGCGGGCGTCTCCGTGGTCGCGGCAGTGGGGAACGACAACCACGGGGGACTGAACCTCGATGATACGCCGGTATACCCGGTGTGCTTTGGCGAGGGGGGCGACGACTGGGTCATTGGGGTCGCGGCGACGACGGAGGAGGATACGAAGGCGGATTTTTCAAACTACGGATCAAACTGCACGGACATTTCCGCACCGGGCGTGGACGTGTTTGGGACGATGTACCAGAACGACGCGTGGATCGATTTTCCATCATACTACGAGGGCGGATGGGACGGAACGTCGGTCGCGTCGCCAATCGTCGCGGGAGCCGTCGCGCTTTTGAAGTCCGCGTACCCGTCGCTCACTCCGTCGCTTATCCGAACCATTCTCCAGCTCTCCGTCGATCCGCTGAGGGAGAAGGGGACCGACGCGGTCGGCAAGCTCGGTCCGGGCCGGTTGAATATCGGCCGCGCCATGCAAATCGCCCCGTCGTTCGCGGCGGCGGCCTCGGACCACCCCCAACCCCTCCTTGACGAAGGAGGGGGGACGAGTGGAAAAACGTCGCGACCAACAGCGACTCCAAGCCACGACATTGTCACAGCTACCGCGACCCCCGGTCTCCCGCCGACTGTCCGCGTCTTCACGCGTGACGGGGCGCTCGTCACCCAATTCGACGCGTACGCCCCGACCTTTCTCGGCGGCGTCCGCGTGGCGGTGGGGGACGTCGACGGCGACGGGAAGGACGACATCGTGACCGTCCCTGCTCCCGGCGGCGGGCCGCAGGTTCGCGTGTTCGGGATGGACGGGAAATTCAAGTCGCAGTTCTTTGCGTTTGAGACGGCGAGTCGCACCGGATTGAACGTCGCGACCGGCGACGTGAACGGCGACGGCACGGAGGAAATCGTCGTGAGCGAGGACGCGAAGGGCCAGGGCAGGATTCGCACGTTCATGATGGATGGAGCGCAGGTTTCCGAGATGAATCCGTTTCTCATTTCGTCTCCCCTCCTTCGTCAAGGAGGGGTTGGGGGTGGTCCGGGTCTGGTTCCCTCGATCCGCGTCGCGACCGGCGACGTGGACGGCGATGGCAACAACGAGATCATCGCGTCGCGCGGCGCGGGATTCGGTCCCGAGGTCCGCGTGTTGTCCGCGACCGGGGCGACGATCGGCACCGTCCTTGCGAAGTTCGACGCGTACGCGCCGACGTACGTCAGCGGCGTCTACGTCTCGGCTGGCGACCTCAATGGCGACGGCATCGACGAGATCGTCACGGGAACCGACGCGGGAGGCGGCCCCCAGGTTCGCGTCTTTACGGAGACGGGCAGGGTCGTGGGATCATTCTTCGCCTACGACTCCCTGTTCCGCGGCGGCGTTCGCGTCAGCGTTGCAAACCTTGATGGAGGCGTCGCGCAGATCGTCACGGCCCCTGGTCCGGGAGGCGGCCCGCAGATTCGCGCGTTCGACCTGACGGGCAAGGTCCTCGGCGGGTTCTTCGCGGGAGACCAGGCGGATCGTCGCGGGCTGAGCGTTGCTGGATGGTCGCTATAACGAAACGAACGGGACTAAAGTCCCTGGGAACTCGATTTCCCAGGGACTTTAGTCCCGTGGGGTTTCGCGCGGTTTTCGTGTATAATCCTTCCGTATGGCTGACATCACATTCGAAAAGAAAAACATTCTCGTTACCGGCGGGGCCGGGTTCATTGGGTCGCATTTGTGCGAGCGGCTCATTCGCGAAGGGAATCGCGTGATCTGCGTCGACAACCTGTCGACGGGGAACGTGCACAACATCGACTCGCTGTTGCCGAACTCCAACTTTCAGTTCCTACGCCTCGATATCAACGATCCGATCGACTTGGAGAACTACGCGGAGCTCGCGGTGTTCAAGCTGCCATTCCAGGGGATCCAGGAGATCTATCACCTTGCCTGTCCGACCTCGGTGAAGGACTTCGACCAGTACAAGATCCAGACGCTGCTTGCCAACTCGACGGGCAACTATCGCGTGCTTGAACTGGCGCGAAAGTATCGCGCGCGGATCCTGTTCGCGTCGAGCGCGGTCGTTTACGGAACGCGCGACAAGGCGAACCCGTTCGTGGCGGAGGAATACGTCGGCGCGGGCAACGACCACCTGTCGCCGCGCGGGTGCTACGACGAGGGAAAGCGGTTCTCGGAGACGATGTTTTCCACGTACCGCCAGGTGCACGCGCTCGAGGTGAAGATCGCGCGCATCTTCCGGACGTACGGCCCGCGCATGCCGCTCGGAGACGGCCAGCTGATTCCCGACTTCGTGCTTTCAGCCATCGACGGGCAGGACATCGTCGTGTACGGCGGCAAGCCGTTCCATACGTCGCTCCTGTACGTCACCGACTGCGTGGACGGCCTCGTTCGCCTGATGAAGGCGCCGACCGACCAGTGGCTCGTGAACCTTGGCAGCGACGTGGACCACGACATCGCGGACGTCGCGGAGATCATCCTGAAGATCGTCGGCACGAAGGTCGGCGTCCGCCACGCCGCGCCGCTCATGTTCCTCTCCGAGCTTGCGTTGCCGCGTTGCGCGCGAGCAAAGGAGCTCGGCTGGCTCCCGCTCGTCCGCCTTGAGGACGGCCTGCGCCATACGATTGACTATGTGAAGGCAAACAAGATACTGTTGACCACGTTATAGTCGTGGAGTGATTGAGTGATGGAGTCATGGAGTGCTTTAAACCTCACGACTTCATCACTCCACGACTTCATCACTCCTATGCGAACTATCGCCATCATCCCAGCGTTTAACGAGGAATCGCGCATCGCCGCCGTCGTGCGCGATGCTTCTTCGTTTGTAAGCGGCGTCGTGGTGGTAGACGACTGTTCGCGCGACAATACCGCGAACGCGGCCCGATCCGCCGGGGCGACCGTCCTTCGTCACGTGATCAACCGTGGGCAGGGAGCGGCGTTGCAGACGGCGACGGAGTACGCGCTGAACCGGCTGGGCGCGGAGATCGTCGTTCACTTCGACGCGGACGGGCAGATGCAGGGATGCGACATCCCGGCGATGGTCGAGCCGATCCAGACCGGCGCCGCGGAGGTGGTTCTCGGTTCGCGTTTCCTCGGAAAGAAGTCGAACATGCCGGTGGCGCGCCGCGTCGTCAATCGTCTCGCCCAATGGTTTACCGTCGCCATCTCGGGGATTCGACTGACCGACACGCACTGCGGGTTCCGCGCCCTGTCGCGCAAGGCCGCGCAGGAGATCACGATTACGCTCGACGGCATGGCGCACGCGTCGCAGATTCAGGACCTGATCGTCGTGAAGAGGCTCCGGTATGTCGAGCGCCCGGTGACGATCGTCTATTCCGCCGAGACGCTCGCGAAGAGTCCGTCGTCGATGCGCGCGTTCGCGATCGTGAAGGACATTCTCAAGGATAAGCTGATCACTCGCGTATGATTTTTCAAATCGTCCTCGTAACGTTCGCGCTGTTCGCGGCGACGCGCACGGTGAAGCAATTTCGCGCGCAGAAGGTAAGCCTGCACTGGCTGTTGGTTTGGAACGGCCTGTGGGCGGTCGTCATCGGCGTGACCCTGTGGCCGACGAGCGCGGACGTTGTCGCGCATCTCGTCGGCATCGGCCGCGGCGCCGACCTTGCGCTGTACGTTTCCGTCGTCGTTCTCGCGTACGCCGTGTTTCGGCTGTTCGTGCGCCAGGAGGAGACCCAGCGCGACATCACGAAGCTCGTCCGCAAGATCGCGCTCCGGGACGTCGAGGAATCCAAATAATATGAAGCCGACCGTCGCGATCATCTACCTCGCGTACAACACAAGCGCGTATTTGGAGCGCGTTTTTTTGTCGGTCGAACAGCTCGACTATCCGAAGGAGTCCCTCCATCTGATCGTCGTCGACAACGCGTCGAGCGACGGATCCGCGGATTGGATTCGCGAGAACGTCGTCCCGAAGTCCGAGAAGGAACTGCCGCGCGTCACGTTCTTTCCGTCCGCGACGAACACGGGGTTCGCGGGAGGGAACAACCTCGGCATCGACCGCGCGCTGCTCGAGGGCACCGACTACGTCTACCTGCTGAACGGCGACGCGAAGCTCGACCCGGCCGCGATCACCGAGGCCGTCGCGACGGCCGAGACGGACAGGACGATCGGCGCGGTCCAGTCGCTCGTCCGCCTCTGGCAGGACGAGGGCGTGCTGAACGCGACGGGCGGAAGCGTCCACTTTCTCGGATTCGGATTCGCGCGCGACAACGGCCGCCGCGCGTCCGCCGAGGACGTCGCGTCGCTCGACGGGACGGACGTCGCGTATGCGTCCGGTGCCGCGGTCCTGTACCGCTCGTCGGTCCTTCGCGAGGTCGGTCTGCTCGAGGACTTCTATTTCATGTATCACGACGACCTCGAGCTCGGCTGGCGCATTCGTCTCGCGGGCTATCGCAACGTGCTCGCGACGCGCTCGGTCGCCTACCACCACTACGAGTTCCGCCGGTCCATCAAGAAGCTCTACTGGATGGAACGCGCCCGCCTCCTCGTCTTCTTCTCGCATCTCAGGCCCGCGACGCTCGTCGTCCTGTCGCCGCTGCTCGTCGTCCTCGAACTCGCCCTCCTCGCCTTCGCCGCGAAGGGAGGCTGGCTCAGGGACAAGCTGTGCGTCTATCTCGACCTGCTGCGACCGACGACCTGGAAGCACATCGTCGAGAAGCGAAAGTTCTCGAACCTTATCCGCAAAGTTTCCGACAAGGAAATCGTTCGCCTCTGGACGGGCAAGATCGAACATCAAGAGACGAGCAACCCGGTTGTCGACAATTTTGCGAATCCGATTCTGTCCGCTGTCTGGTTCGTCCTTAAGCGACTTGTATGAAAATCGCCCAGGTCGTCTGCACCTATCCCCCGTACCGCGGAGGGATCGGCCACGTGGCTCACGAGTACACGGAGCGTCTTCGGGCGCGCGGGTACAACGTGCATGTGTTCACCCCGCTGTACGAGCCCGTCGACGGCGACCCCGAGTATGTCCATCGGGTTCCATCGCCTCTTCACGTCGGCAACGCCGGAGTCGTCCCGTCGTTGTTTAAGCGCCTGTCCGGATTCGACATCGTCCATCTGCACTATCCCTTCTTCGGCGGAGCGGAGCCGGCCATCGTCGGCAAGGCGCTGCGGCCCGACCAGAAGCTCGTGATGACGTATCACCACGACCCGGTCGTGACCGGAATCCGCGCGATGGTCTACGAGGCGCACCGGAAGCTCATTTTTCCCTGGCTCGTGAACCGCGCGGACAAGATTCTCGTCTCGTCGCGCGAGTATGCCGAGTCGTCGGATCTCAAGGACGTTCACGGCGCGCTTGATCGCGTCGAAGTCCTGCCGTTCGGAATCGATCTCGAGCGATTCCATCCCGACTCCGAGAAGGCGAACAAGGTTCCCGTCCTTCTCTTTGTCGGCGGGCTCGACGCGGCGCACCACTTCAAGGGGCTGCCCGTCCTCATCGACGCGCTCGGCGGATTGCGCGACTACGCGTGGAGCTGCGTCGTCGTCGGCGACGGCGGTCTGCGCCCTAGTTACGAGGCAGCAGTTGTGGCGGCCGGGCTCGGCGATCGAATCCGGTTCGCCGGGAACGTCTCCGCCGAGGAGCTTCCGGGATTTTATCGCTCCGCCGACATCCACTGCTTCCCGTCGACGGAGCGCGCAGAGGCGTTCGGCATCGTGGCGCTCGAGGCGGCCGCGAGCGGAATTCCATGCGTCGCGTCCGATCTGCCAGGTGTCCGCGGCGTGGTGCTGAACGGCGAGACGGGCTTGCTCGTTCCGCCGAGGAACGTCGAGGAACTGCGCAAGGCGATGCTCGTCCTGCTCGAGCAGGTCGACCTGCGGAACCGCCTTGGAGCCTCCGCGCGGCACCGTGCCGAAGCGGAGTTCGCATGGGATCCGCTGATGGTCAAATTAGAAAATATCTACCGAAGCCTGTGAAGATCGGAATCGTCTCAAATCTCTACCCTCCGGTCGTCCGCGGAGGGGCCGAGCAGATCGCCAAGCGAATCGCGCTTGAGCTGCATGCGAAGGGGCATGACGTGTTTGTCGTCTCGACGCAGAGGGACGGATCGTTCGCGCCGCGCATGACCGAGTCCAACATCGAGCGCGTGTACCGCTACCGTCCGATGAACCTGTACCACTCGCTCGACGACCACCGGCACGCGTTTCCGGTCCGTCTCGCCTGGCATCTGGTCGACCTGTTCGCGACCCACCCGATGCGCGCGCTCGGCGACGTCCTCGACAAGGAGAAACCCGACGTCGTCCTCACGCACAACCTGAAGGGGTTCGGCATGCGGGGCGTCGAGGCGATTCGGTCGCGCGGGATCCGGCATGTCCACACGCTCCACGACGTCCAGCTCGCGATTCCGAGCGGGCTGATGATCTACGGCCAGGAGAAGAGCTGGATGAACGACTCTCCGCCGCAGCGATGGTACGCGCGACAGACGCAGCGCGTCGTCGGATCGCCGACCGTGATCGTGTCCCCGTCGAAGTTTCTCTCCGACTTTTATACGTCGCGCGGATTCTTCCCGGACAGCCGCGTCGAGATTCTTCCGAACCCGGCTCCCGCCATCCAGCCCCCGCCGCGCACCGAGCGAAAGCCGGGACCGCTCCGGCTGCTGTTCGCGGGACAGCTTGAGACGCACAAGGGAATCCAGTTTCTCCTGCGCGCGCTGAACAATCTCGACGTCCCGTTCGAGCTCCATGTGGCCGGGGAAGGAACGCTCACGTCGTTCGTGAACGGCTGGGCGAACCGCGACTCGCGCGTCGTCTACCACGGCTTCTGCTCGCTCGACAACCTCGTGAAGCTTTTCCTCATTTCCGACGCGGTCGTGGTCCCGTCGCTCTGCTATGAGAACTCGCCCACGGTCATCTACGAGGCGTTCAAGACCGGCGTCCCGGTCGTCGCGGCGAACATTGGCGGCGTCGGCGAGCTGGTTCGCGACGGCGAGAATGGGTACCTGTTCCGTCCGGGCGACGCGGACGGTTTGCGCGCGGCGCTGCGAAAGCTCGCGACGGGGGAGGGGAAGTTTTGGGAACGGCAGGAGGAGATTCGGAAGACCGTCGACGGGTTCTCGCTGCCGGCGTACGTGGCGCGGCTGGAGGGGCTGATGAAGCCATAATCAAAACCGCCGGTACCGTATGGCACCGGCGGTTTTTAAATTTTACATCTGCTTGTTCCCGACGAACGCCTTCAAGATCTCGAGCGGGACTGTGAACACGACCGTGTTCGACTGGTCCGAGGAGATATCGTTGATCGTATTCAGCGTGCGGAGATGGAGGGCGCCCGGCGACTGCGAGAGGACGGCGGCGGCCTTCGAGAGGTTCTCGGCGGCGGCGACTTCGCCCTCGGAGCTGATGATGACGGCGCGGCGCTCGCGCTCGGCCTCGGCCTGCTTTCCAATCGTGCGCACCATGTCGGGCGGAAGGTTGATGTCCTTCAGCTCGACCGCGGTCACTTCCACGCCCCAGCCGAGCGTCGCCTCGTCGACGATCTTCTCGATCTTGTCGGAGATGACCATGCGCTGCGAGAGCAGCTCGTCGAGCGTCACCTCGCCGACGATGTTTCGCATCGTGGTCTGCGCGAGCTGCAGCACCGCGTAGCCGAAGTTCTCAACCTCGAGCACGGCCTTCGACGAGTCGACCACCTTGTAGTAGATCACCGCGTTGATCTTCGCGGACACGTTGTCCTTCGTGATCGCGTCCTGCGCCGGGACGTCCACGGCCTTCAGACGGAGGTCGACCTTGCGCATGCTCTGGAACACCGGCCAGACGATGCGCCATCCCGGATCCACCATGCTGGAAAACTTTCCCATGGTGAACTTCACGCCGCGCTCATACTGGTTGACCTGCTTGATGGACGCGACGAGCAGGATGGCGAGCGGAAATCCGAACGTGGTAACGAGGCCGAACAGTACCGCGAAGAATGTTTCAATCATATGGCTGGTATTTAAACACGTGCACCGCCGCGTTGTCGAGCGCCCACCACGAAGCGGCATTCTGCTTGGCCGTCTCGACGATTCTTGGCGCTTCCCACCAGTACTGGTTCACGACGAAATAGACGGTCTTCGCGAGCGGCTGCGTGCACTCCGGGCTTGCCGAGCAGCGTGCGTTCATGAGGTCGAGCGCGGCCTTCGCGGTCTCGACGCTTGGCTTCTCGTTCATCGCGAGGAACGACGAGTAGAGGTCGCCGCCGGTCGGGATCGGATAGAAGAACAGGTCGCCGTAGTAGCGCACGAACCCGAGCTCCCGGACGGCCGCGGCCGAGACGGTCTGGTTCGCGAGGACGACGTACGGGGTGCCCGCCGCGTCCTTCTCGATCGCGTGGACGGCGTCGACGTCCGCCTGGCTCACGTTGAACCCGTGCCCGGCCTCGTAGGCGTCGTTGCGCGGATAGGCGAGATAGAACGAGGCGGTCGACAGCGCGGCGAGCAGGACGACGGTGGCGACGCGAAGCGAGACCGGGCCGGGGCGCACGCGGTTGATCCACGTGCCGACCGCGAGGATGACAAGCGGCGCGAGGAAGAACAGGATCATCGGGACGAGCCGCGCGGCGAAGTTCTGGCGCTCGTAGTCGATGAGGAACGAGAAGTCGACCGCGGTCGAGAGGATCGCCCAGTTCACGGCGAGCATCGCGGCCATGAGGACGAGGATGCGGAGAGCCCCGCGCATCTGGCGGCGCGAGATCCAGTATCCGACGGCGGCGAGAGCGAGGAACAGGACGGTCGCGTTCAGGCCGTAGAGATAGACGAAGTCGAGGAGGGGATTGAAGCGGTTGGAAAAAAAGACCGAGAGGTTGGACAGGGTGAACAGGTTTGAGAGGTTCGACGGGTCGATGCCGGGCGTTCCCGTCGACCGAAGCGCGTTGGCGACGAAGGAGAGGGGAATCGCGACGCTGCCGGCGACGACGGTCGTCCAGAAGACGAGGTGCGAGAGGACGCGGCCGCCGTTGCGTCGCGGATCGGACGCGAGCAGGATCACGAACAGCATCGCGGGGATGCCCGCGATCGGGTGCGTGACGAGCGCGGCGAGGGCGGGGAGGGCGAGAGGCCAGACGCGCGGGGACTCGTCGCGGACGAGGGTCGGGATCGCGGCGAGCACGAGGAGGAGGACCCAGAGGTTCGCGAGTCCCTGCGGGGTGGTGAGGATGAAGCTCGCGAGCGGGACGAGGAAGATCGCGGCGAGCGTGGCGGCGCCGGCGTTCTTGTCCTTGAGCAGATGCGTCGCGGCGCTGAACCAGGCGAGCGGGAGAAGCAGCGCGGCAAGCAGCGGGACCAGCAGCGCGTTCAGCGTCGCGATCGGAATCGAGAACGCCTGGTGGGCGAAGAGGATGAGGGCGTACTGGCCGACGTAGTAGAGCGGCTTCGGCGTGATGGTGCCGAACCGCGCGATGTGCTCCTCGGTGGCCAGGTGGATGAACGGGTCGAAGCCGAAGCCGAGCGGAAAGACGAGGTAGGCGGCGAGGAGAAAGACGCCGAGCGTCGCGGTCGTGAGGCTGATCGTGACGGCGCGCTCCTTTCCGTGGAAGAGGAGTCCCGCGAGGACGAGCGCGGAGAGTCCGAACGAGACGAGCGCGGCGGGAGGAACGCGTTCCCAGATGGTTCGCACCGCGTCGGTCGTCGCCGCGTCGATGAGGAGCCACGCGGTCGAGGCAAGTCCGGCGACGACGAGCGAGGCCGCGATCCAGAACGCGGCGGGGACGCGGTGGCGCGGTTCGGAAACGCCATCGTGCGGACGCTGAAACCAACCGAGCTTGGATTTCGTCGAGAGCGTCCAGGCGATCGGTCCCGCCGTCATCGCAATGACGAGCGACACGTCGGTCGTCAGTTGCCAGACATAGTAGACGCCGGCTCCCGCGACCATGACCGCCGACAGCAGCATCCACCCGCCAACCCACGTCTGCGTCGGCCCGTGCTCGGTCGGCGCCACGAAGCGTCCGATCCAGCTTCCGAACGTGACGAGAAACGCCGCCAGCAGCGCGGCGCCAAGGACCGGGCTTTGCCATAGCGCGGCGTTCGCAAGCAGAAGCGCTAGGAAAATGACGGTAAAACTGATAGAGTGGATGCGAGAAAGAATCCCAGGCATAGTGCGGATATCCTACCATTTATGGCGTTCGAACGCGATCCAAACAAGCTGTTCCCACACGACCGCCTGCTCGCGGCAACGGTGATCCGTCTCGTTCCGGAGTTTGTCACCCCGAACGCGGTGACCTGGTTTCGGTTCGTGCTGACCCCGCTTGTCCTTTGGCTGCTCTATCGGGGCGACTTTGCCACCGGGGTTCCGCTTTTCGTCCTTCTCGCGTTCACGGACGCGCTCGACGGGTCCCTGGCCCGGGTGCGAAAGCAAATTACGGAGTGGGGCTCGCTTTATGACCCGATCGCGGACAAGCTCCTGATCAGCTCCGTGATTCTCCTCGTGGTTATCCGATACCTGAGCCCGACGATCGGGTTTTTGATCGTGGGACTCGAGCTGGCGCTTGTGATCGGCGGCGTGGTGCGGAGGCGCATGGGGTTCCGCGTGATGGCCAACGTGATCGGAAAGGCGAAGATGGTCACGCAGATCGTGGGAATCACCCTGCTGCTGGTCGCCGTCTGGACGGGAATTCCTGCCCTGATCCCGCTTTCCATCGCCATTCTCTCGCTTGCCATCGTTCTTGCCGTCGCGAGCCTGTTCACCTACGGCCTATGAAGAACGTCCATCCCCGCCTCGACAAGTGGATCATCGGCGCGTTCGTGGCGCTCGCGTTCCTGGGGTGCCTCGTGCTCCTGCGCGTCGGCGGAATCTACGTGTCGCCCGACGAGACGGCGAACGCCTTCTTCGCGAAGACCTTCGTGCGCGACGGGTCGCTGTCCGTCTACGAGCCGATGAACGCGGTTCTCGGGGATGCGCTTCATCCGCGCAGCATCGTGTCCGTCGGCGGCCGCCTCGTCCCCGGAAGCTTCATCGGCCTGCCCGTGATCTTCGGGGCGATTGCCGCGCTGGCCGGATACTGGTCCCTCCCGCTCCTGACGCCCTTGCTCGCCGCGCTCGCGGTTCTTGCCTGGTACGGCACGGTCAAAAAGATTTTCGACCGGGAGACCGCGCTCCTGTCCGCCGTCCTTCTCGCGATCCATCCGGCCTGGTGGTACTACTCCGCCCGCTCGTTCATGCCGAACGTCCCGTTCGTCGCGCTTCTGATCCTCGCGGCCTACGTCCTCGTCGTTCGCCCCTCGCGCACCCGGCGCTTCGCCATCGTCGACCCAACCCTCGCCGGCGCCCTCGCGGGCCTTGCCCTCTTTATCCGTCCCTCCGAAGCCATCTGGCTCGCCCTTGCGACCGTCGCGGCCACGTTTCCCCTCCTCATGGGGAGGAGGGGGCAGGGGTGGTCGTCGCGCAAATCGATCGCCGCGTTCCTCGTCGGTTTTGCCGTCGCCATCGTCCCGCTCTTCGCCTTCAACGCCGCCACCTACGGCAGCCCGCTCACGACCGGCTACACCGTCGTCGCGAACGCCGAGGCGGGCGGGACCGTCGCGACCGCGCCCGCCGTCACTCCGCCACGACACGACTCCGTCGCTCCATCGCCATTTTTCCCCTTCGGCCTCTCGCGGCATAATGTCAAGGCCAACCTTCTTTCCTACGGGTTCGAGCTGTTCTGGTGGCTGACGATTCTCGCGCTGATCGGATTCCCGCTCGCGTTTCCGAGGAAGTCGCTTGCCAAGGAGCACAATGCCGCGCGAAAATCCTATCTCGCCTTCGCGATCGTCGCGTCCGCGTATCTGGCACTGATGTACGGCAGCTGGACCTTCTTCGACAATCCCGATCCGACGCAGGTCACCATCGGCAACAGCCACGTGCGTTACTGGCTCCCGGCGTTCGCGCTCGCGACGCCGTTCTGCGCGCTCGGGATCCGCTGGATCTCCCGCCGCGCGATCACCGACCTCGCGCAGCGGATGGCGGTCGTCATCCTGGTCGTGCTCTGCCTCGGGCTGTCGGTTCGCGTCGCGTTTCTCTCGTCGCAGGACGGCATCGTCGCCGCCGCGAACGGGCTCGCGGAATCGCGGGAGACGCGCGCGGCCGTCCTTGCGAGCACGGAAAAGGACGCGATCATCATCGTCGACCGCGCGGACAAGCTGTTCTTCCCGTTCCGCCGCGTGCTCTATCCGCTGCGCGACGAGGCGACGTACGCGCTGATGCCCCGCATCGCGCTCCGCGTTCCGCTCTACTACTACGGGATCACGCTTCCACAGACGGACGTCGACTATCTCAATGGCGACAAGCTTGCGAAGCTCGGCCTGAAGATCGACATCGTCCACACGTTCCGAATCGAGACGCTGTATCGTATTTCACAAACCCCGTAGGCATATGAACGAATGGAATGCCCAGCCGACGCAGGAATCCCGCACGGACGTCGAACGCGCCGAGGCGGGACGCGAGGCGTACGAGCGATACGTGGAAGTGCTCTCCGGGGCGGAACGGATTCTCCGCGAGGGGAACCCGGCGCGCTGGTGGCACCGCCTGTACAAGTATTTCGCGACGCAGCGCGCCACGATCGCGACGCTTCCCAAGGAATATTCCGAGTCGGTCGTCCGACAGCTGGACGAGGCGCTCGTCGTGCTGCGGGCCCAGGCAAGCGCCGGTCCGACGGGCCGCACGTCCGATTATCAGACCGCGGCGCAGAATGCCATTCACGACATGGCGCACGCATTGCACACCGCGCCGGAAGTACGGGAAGCGTCGCCGATGCATGCCGTTTCCTGGGAGACGCTCACGGCCGCTTCTCCGGACGTTCGCATGGAGCGACGCGGTTCGCAGGCCGTCGTGTTCGTGCGGCCGGACGGCGAAGCGGATTGGGCCGAGTTTCCGATGCCAAGGACCGACCGGGTCATCATGAAGGGCGGGCTTCCGCGCATCATGCTGAAGAACCTGGTTGGCGCGCCGCACGCGTTCTTGGCCGCGGAGTTTCCCGTGAACGACGTCGACATCATCGCCACGGCGCCGGCCGGTGAGCAGGACGCGATCAAGGCGGAGGCTCTGGAGCTTGGGGCGGACGCGACGGGCTTGGAGTGGGTAGACGACGTTTCGGACGTCGCGCATCTGGCCGCGGGAAGGGACATCGATCTGAACCAATGCTTCCTGACGAAAGATGGCCTCGTGTACTCCGAGCGAGCGGCGCAAGCGGCACGCACCGGAACCATCTCCGCGCTCGCGGGCGATCGCGGTCTGTACGGAATCGAATATCTGCACGTCGACGGCGTTCGCTTGATCAATAGCCGCGCGTTTTCCCGGCTGCTTAAGTTCGCGGCGGAAGGGAAGGCCGGATCGTTCGAGTTTCTCCCGCTCAACAGGCAGCTTCCCCTCGGCGTCTACTGGCTGGTGCTGGCGCGCAAGTTCATGGCAAAGCGCAACGGGCCGGAACTGTTGGAACGGCTCCACGCGCTCGGGGCGCAGATCGGACAGGTGCGCGAGGGAGAGACGCCGATGGAAACGCTTGACCGCGTTCATGCGGAATCGCCGTTCTTTCGCGTTTCCGACGGACCGCTCGACGATGCCGGCGTGACCAAGTGGCTGTCGAACAAGCTGAAGAATCTGGCCGAGCGCGCCTACCGTCGCCAGAACCAGGTGCGTGCCGACCGCGATCTCGTACGCGTTCCCGGCGACACGGTTCCGTATCGCGTCTCGCTTGAGAATTACGCGCCGAACGTGGCGCTCCAGGAGTCGATCCGCGAGCAATGGTCGGAGTTCGTGGCTCGATGCGATGCGCGCACGCGGGAAAATGCGAACGCGTCCGAGCGGCAGGGAGACGCGGTACAACTGGCAGCCTAACTATGCTTGTCCGACTCATCCAACTGCTTATCGTCTCCGTCCCGATCGCGCTGTTCGCCTGGTTGCTGAACCAGGAGCTCGTGCCCACCGGAACGTTTTCGGTTCGCCACGAGGTCGCCGACGCGTCGCCGTTCGTCGATCGCCTGCTGCCCGACAGCCGCGCGACCGCCGGCGGAACCGTCACGGACGACCCCGCGTTCTTCTTCGTCCATCCCCATCGCGCTTTTGATTCCGTCGACGCGGAAATCTGGTTCAAGAACGACAAGGCGCCCATCGTCGAGCTCGGCGCGCTCGGGAACGTCGAGGCGCAGGCGTACGATTTGCATCCGCTTCAAAACACGATGATCGACAATCTCGGCTGGATTCGGCTTGAGAAGGACGGGAAGGTGCTGCTGCAGCGTTCGCTGACATACAGGTCCATAGATGATTTTCTCGCGAACCCTCCGCCGGTCTCGAAGGTGGCGACGTATCACGCGGACATCGGAAAGGCATTTGCGATCGACGGGTACGTTCCGACGACGGACACGCAGGCCGTCGCCGTCAGCCTCCGCGGATCGCACGAGCTCAAGACGTACGTGAAGGATGAGACGCTTTCGTATGACTTCTGGTACACGGACATGAATCGCGACGAGGGCGCGGATCCCGTGACGCTCGTGGTGACGAGCGCGGACGGAATCGCGGTCGGGGACGCGCGCGCGTCGGATGACGGGGACGTCTCGGCGTCGTCGCGGGGGTCGGCGATGAGGCATGTCGCGCTTCGGATCCCGGGTCTTCCCGAGGGCGTTTACAAGGTGCAGATGCAGGCGGACCGCGACGTGTTCTGGCGGACGATCTCGACGACGCAGCAGAAGATGGTATTCCTGAACACGCTGTTCCTCGGCGACGAGGTCGGGTACAAGGACAAGACGGCCCCGATTACCATGTGGACCGAGGCGAAGCACCTGTCGTTCGCGACGCGTCACGTCGAGGGGCTGCAGAACGTGACGGTCGGCCTGTCGTCCGGGGGGCCGCTCGCGATCGACGCGCCGTACAAGCGGTTCGAGCTCGACGTCAACCAGTTCGGGGTTGTCCCGATCTCGACCGAGCGCGGCGACCTCGAGGTAACGGCCGACGGGCACGTCGCGTTCGATTGGAAGATGTACTTCAACCCAGACCCGGTCCGCCTCACCGACCAGACGAACCTCGACGCGCTCGGCGTCGACTACGTGTACGCGACGTACGTCTCGCCGAAAAAGATCGGCGACTGGTACGTGGCGAACGCGACGTTCGACGCGACGAAGATCGTCCTCGACAAGGGTGCGTGGAAGTTCGTCTTCTCCGTCCCTGGTATCCGCGCCGCCGGGGGGACGGTCTCGGTGAAGTCGATCAACCTGACCATGCATCGCCAGCCTTTCTCACTCACCGACCTCTATGGGTACGTGGCAGGAACGCATCGCTAAGACAGGGTTCTTCACGAGCGCGATCTCGTACGTTTCCTTTTGGATCGTCGACGCGCTGCGCCCGGGATTCGTCGCGCGCTATCTCTCGGTCCACCTGTTCCTCCTCGCCGCGATCGTCTTCGGCGCCTGGTGGACGATGACGGTCCGCGAATACCGCGACTGGCCGTTTGCGCAGTACGGCGTCGCGGCCATCTTCGGCATCGTCCTCGCGACGATCGTCTGGACCCTCGGCGCCGGGTTCGAGTCGTACCGCCTCCTCGCCGTCCTTGCCTCGCTCGTGACGCCGGCGGTCGTCCTCGCATCCGTCCGTTCGTCCTAATCTTTACTCGTTTCCCCTCCTCATAGGGAGGAGGGGTCAGGGGTGGTCGCCACGCCGTAATTAAATGAGCCTTACATATGCTCGAATCCTGGCAAACCCTCTCCGAGGAAACCCTCGACTCCAACCCATGGTGGTCGCACATCCTGCGACGATTTAAAACCCCCGAAGGGTCCGAGGGCGAATACCATCTCGTCCGCAATGACGGCGCCGTGCTGATTGTCGCGCGCGACGAGGACGGACGATTCGTGATGATCAACGAGTACCGCTACGTGAACGACCGGATGTCCATGTCCGTCGCCGCGGGTGGGATCGAGCCTGGCGAGACGCCGGAGGAATCTGCGGCGCGCGAGCTGGCTGAGGAGACCGGGTACGAGGCCGGAACGATCGTGAAGGTCGGCACGTGCGGATCGGCCCCCGCGATCGTCGACGAGACCCTGCATATCTTTTTCGCGACGGACCTAAAGAAGGTCGGCGAGCACGACGGGGAAGTGTCGGCTGTCGTCTCGATGTCCGAATCCGAGATCGACGAGGCCATCCGCGACGGCCGGATCTGGGACAGTCACGCCATCGCGGCCTGGTACATGGTCCGGTTGCACTTGGGCCTGTAATTCGATAAAGTGCCCGCACTATGAAACTCCTCGTCACAGGCGGCTCCGGATTCGTTGGATCGAACTTCATCCGACACATGCTTTCGACGTATCCCGACGTTTCCATCGTGAACCTCGACAAGCTGACGTATGCCGGAAACCCGGCCAATCTTGCCGACGTCGAGAATGACTCGCGCTATCGATTCGTGAAAGGCGACATCGCGGACCAGGCGATCGTCGAGTCGATTCTGTCCGAGGGCGGGTTTGACGCGATCATCAACTACGCCGCGGAGTCGCACGTCGACCGCTCGATTCTCGACCCGAAGGCGTTTCTGACGACCGCGGTGTTTGGGACGTACACCCTGCTCGAGGCGACGCGAAAGTTTTCGATCCCGAGGTTCGTCCAGATCTCGACCGACGAGGTGTACGGCGCGATCATGGAGGGCGAGACCGTTGAGTCGGCCCCGTTCGAGCCGCGCAGCCCGTACTCCGCGGCCAAGGCGGCGGCGGACCATCTCGTCGCGTCCTACTGGTCGACGTACCAGACCCCGGTGGTCATCACGCACGCGGCCAACATGTACGGCCCGTACCACTATCCGGAAAAGCTGTTCCCGCTGTTCATCACCAACCTGATCGAAGGAAAGAAGGTCCCGGTGTACGGCGACGGCATGCAGATTCGCGAGTGGCTTCACGCGGAAGACCACGCGCGAGCGATCGACGCGGTGTTGCGACGCGGCGTTCTCGGAGAGAGTTACAACATCGGGACCGGCGACCGTTTGCCGAACATCGAGATTACGAAGAAACTTCTCGCACTGCTCGGCAAGGACGATAGCTCGATCGAACACGTGAAGGACCGTCCCGGCCACGATCGACGCTACGCGCTCAACAGCCAGAAGATCCGCCGCGAGCTTGGATGGGAACCGACGATCGGGTTCGACGAGGGATTGGCGGCGACGGTCGAATGGTTCAAGACGCATGAGGATTGGTGGAAGCCGATTAAGAGCGGGGAGTATCTCGAATATTACGAAAAGCAATACGGAAAATAATATGAAAATTCTCATCTTCGGAGCCGGCTACGTCGGAAATCGCTGCAAGGACGCGTGGGGAGACGAGGCGGTCCTGTCGAAGGTTCACGTGTCGTCGAAGGACGACGCGCTTGCCGAGATCGTCGCGAACAAGCCGGACGTGGTGCTGAACTGCGCGGGAGTGACCGGGACGCCGAACGTGGACTGGTGCGACTCGCATCAGCTGGAGACGATCATGGGCAACACGCTGATGCCGATCGCTCTCGCGGCGGCGTGCCAGGAGGCGAACGTGTATCTCCTTCACATGGGCTCGGGCTGCATCTTCTACGGCGACTCGCCGCACGCCGACAAGCAGTGGCGCGAGGACGATTTCGGCAATCCGCTGCCGGCGTACTCGCGATCGAAGTGGGCTGCCGACCTCGCGCTGTCGACGCTGCCGAACGTGGGGATCGCCCGCATCCGCATGCCGATCGACCGCATTCCGGGACCGCGCAACCTTATCAACAAGGTGGCGGGATATAAGAAGGTCATCGACGTGGAGAACAGCGTGACCATCGTGGACGACATGATCGAGGTGTTCTACAAGCTGATGGAAAAAAAGGCTCCGGGGATCTTCCACGTGACGAATCCGGGAAGCATGCGCCACCGCGACATGCTGAAACTCTACGAGGAACTCGTCGACCCGGCGCACACGAACGAGTGGATCGAGAACGACGAGCTCGTGAAGCTCGGCCTCGCGACGAAGGGCCGGTCGAACAACATCCTCGCCTCGACGCGACTCGCCGAGTTCGGGATCACGATGCGCCCGACGGCGGAGGGGCTGCGCGACACGATGGAGAAGTACGCCGAGGCAAAGACGCGCGGGGCTTGACCCCCGCGTCTTTTTTTGCTATCGTTTTCGTTTCGCGTGAAGCCATGTCGGCCAGCCGAGACAACGCAGTCGTGGCAATCCGTCGCTCGACGGATTCCAGGAGGACGCATGTACGAAGTCACCCATCGCGAACCCCATCCCGATCGACCGGGGTCCGTCCTTACCGAGTCCGTCACGATCCGAGACATGGGCGGGCTTGCCGCCGGATCGCTCGCCGGAGTTCGATCCAAGTTCTCCGTCAAGTCGATGAACGAGACGCTCACGCGGCTCGAGACGGAGATCGCGGACGGATCGCTGAACGTCGGCGACTGGCGCAAGGGAGAGATCGAGATCGTCCGGCTGATCGGGATCGTCGCGAACCGCTTCTACGTGGAGGCCGAGTACGAGGTGCTCTTTCCGCCGCGGAAGGGGCAGGCGTCCCCGAATCG
The DNA here is from genome assembly GCA_037131775.1 of Candidatus Uhrbacteria bacterium. Classification (GTDB taxonomy): domain Bacteria; phylum Patescibacteriota; class Patescibacteriia; order UBA9934; family GWF2-40-263; genus YC12-FULL-57-11. The sequence goes on along the minus strand of JBAXQK010000006.1, from coordinate 16,394 downwards.
CGGGACGTACCGGAACATCGTCTGGGTGTCCGGCGTCGACGCGGGTGCCGGCGCGCTGCCGCTTACCGTGGACGGGGAGATCGTCCTGACGCGTTCGTTCCGGCACGCGGTTCGGCGCTGGACGCTCGAGCTTCCGCGTGGCATTCGCAAGCCCGGCGAGAATGCCGTCGACTGCGCGGTGCGCGAAGCAAGGGAAGAGGCGGGCGTCGAGCGTACGGCCACGAGCCGCACGGTCGACCTCGGGATCCACGATCCGGACACGGGCCTCTTGCGCCAGGAGGTCCGCATCATCGCGATCACGAACGTCGTCGCCGATCCGGAACGCGTCGACCCCGACGTTTCCGAGTCGCTGATGGGACCGGTCGTCATCCCGATCCCTCGCTTTCTCGACATGGTCCGTGACGGCGGAATTCCATGCGGGTGGGCGACCGGCGCGTTTACCAAGGCCCTGGCCCACGGGCTCATCAATCCCAAGTATCTCATGATCTGACGCCAACTCGGCGTCTCTTTTTATATTGACGTGAACCCCAATAAAAGGTAGGGTAAATGCGATATGAAAGCACTCATTGCCGCCGGAGGACACGCGACGCGATTGCGTCCGATCACGTGGACAACCAACAAGCATCTCATTCCGCTTGCAAACAAGCCGATGCTTTGGCATGTCATCGACAAGATCGTCGCGGCGGGGATCAAGGACGTCATTATCAACGTGAACCCGGGCGAGGTCGACTCCATGAGCAAGGCGTTCGGCGACGGGTCGAACTGGGGCGACGTGAAGATCTCGTACCTCGAGCAGCAGGGCGGGGCGCGGGGCGTCGCGCACGTGGTGGCGAACGCGAAGGAGCATCTCGAGGGCCATCGGTTCCTCTTCTTCCTCGGCGACAACATCATTCTCGGAAGCATCAACAAGTTCGTCGAGCGGTTCGAGAACGAGTCGCTCGACTGCATGCTCGCATTCTCGCGCGTGAAGGATCCGCAGCGCTTCGGCGTGCCGGAGTTCAACGCGGACGGATCGCTGCGACGCATCCTCGAGAAGCCGTGCGATCCGCCGAGCGACTTCGCGGTCACGGGGATCTACCTGTACAACGAGGATTACTTCCAGGCGTTCGACGCGATCAAGCCGTCGACCCGCGGGGAGTATGAGATCTCGGACATCAACACTTGGTACATCGAGCAGGGCAAGAAGGTCGGTTACGAGGAAATCACCGGCTGGTGGAAGGACACCGGCACGCCCGACGCGCTCATCGAGGGCAACGCGCTCATCATGGACTCGCTCGACCGCGACTCGTTCAAGGTGGAAGGCGACGTCGAAGAGGGCGCGCAGATCCACGGCCTGGTCTCGATCGGCCCGGGAACGAAGGTGAGTGCGGACTGTCTCATCCGCGGCCCGGTGACCATCGGCGCGAACTGCGTCCTATCGGGAGCCTACGTCGGCCCGTACACCTCCATTGGCGACGGCGTGACCATCCGCGATACGGAGGTCGAGCACTCGGTCATTTTCGGCGGAGCCACGATCGATACGACGGAGCGCATCGCGACGAGTTTGATCGGGTTGAACGCGACGCTGGTTGACGCGCGCAGGACGCATCCGAAGTCGGCGCACCGGCTGATCGTTGGGGACAATAGTTTCGTGGAGTTGTAGACAGGTCGTCTCAAGACAATAAAAAGCACGCGAGAATTTCTCGCGTGTTTTCGTTTGTACGGACTATCCGCCAAAGACCGCCGCGAGCGTCGTCGCTCCAAACACGTGCAGCTCGTCCATCGCGCGGGTCAGCGCCACGTACACCAAGTCCCGCTTGATCCTTCCGCGCTCCTCGCTCGTCCCGTCGAGGAAATCCTCCGGGATCCCGACGACGCAGACGATCTCAAACTCGACGCCCTGGGCCTCGTGGACCGTCAGGACGTGGACGTTCGCCTGGCCCGCGAACGCCGTGGCGAACGGTTCCAGCCCTGCGTCCGTCAGTCCGAGCACGCCAACCTGCGCTTCGCCGTTCGTCTTCGTGACGACTGCGCGAACGCGCTCGATCATCTCCTCGACCGTCGCGCACGGCCCGTCGACGACCTCGGCGCCTTCCCGCAGCTCGTCCGGGACCGAGACGCCGAACCCGAGTTCGCCGACGTACCGCAAAATCGCCCGCGTGTTGCGATACACCTTTTCAAGCTGGACCTTCTGTCCGGCCGCGAACGTCTCTCCCGCGTCGCCCCAGTCGCGGAGCGTTCCAACGAGCACCTGCTGGCCGAGGTCGCCCACGTAGAGAATCGCGTTCGTGCTCGGCGACGCGCAGGATCGGAGGGCGACAATTTGCTCTGGGAGATAGTTCTGGGCCTCGTCGACGACGATGAGCGAGTAGGTAAGCGGAACCGTGCGGCGCTTGCGCGTCACCTCGAAGTTTTTCTTTTGGACGAAGTACTCCTCCTCGCGCGTAAAGGCTCCGGCGCGCTGACGCTCGATCCGCAACAAGACGGACAAATCGAAGCGATCGAGAAGACCGTCCTTTTTCTGTTGCGCGAATCGCTTCTCGTCCTCCTTCGAGAACGACGGCGCGTATATCTCCTTCAGCCGTGCGAACGCGTCGCCACGCTTCGACGCTTCCGTCGTGACCGTCCGCATCGCCTCGCACTTGCGGCCCTCATACGCGTCGACCGCCTCATCCACGCCGTTCGGACGACGGACGAACCGATAATCCTCTCCAAGCCCGAGCCGCTCAAGCGCCCACTGTCCGAACGTCGTGACCGTCACGTCGTGGATCCCAAGGTCGGGAAGCAGTCGGCAGAAGTAGTCGCGCGTCCCCTCGTCCTGCACGAGCACGATCACGTCGTGCGATTGGAAGCGCGACGCGGTGTCCGGCGACTGGAGGAGGTAGGCGATGCGGTGGAAGGCGAGCGTGGTCTTTCCCGATCCTGCCGGGCCCGCGATGAGAAAGGAACCGTGTTCCGGCGCCCGGATCACGTCGTCCTGGGCTCGCTCCATCCTCTCGACGATCTCGGGGAGCATGAAGCCGGCCTTCCGCTTGGAGAGCTGTTCCTGGTAGACGAGCGTCCTGCCGTACGTCGTCGCCTCGCTCGAAAGGAAGACGATCTTGCCGCCGACGATCATGAACTGGTCCTTTCGCAGGAGATCGCCCTGCCAGGCCGTGCCGTCCGGAAGGGCATAGGACGCGGGACCGATGTCAGAAAATCGGAGACGGGACGCCGGGGCCATCCAGGAGAAGATGGACTCGTCCGTCTTTGGGAACTTTGCAAAGTAGACGGTCTTCGCGTCGCCGTCCGCAGATCGAACGTCGCACCGGACGAAGAACGGGCTTGAGAACAGGTGGTGGAGCTGGTCGAGGCGCTCCGAAAAATGGCGCAGGAGCTTGGTACGGACGTTCAGGTCCTCTCCGCCGCGATACTGACCGTCGATCGCCGTGCCGACCGATCGGATCTCCTCCGCGATTGTCTCGCGGACGGACGCGACGCGAACGCGCGCTTGTTCAAGCGTTTCCTCTTTTCTCAGCGGTTCGGCCATACGCTACCGTTCCAGTCTTCGCGAGAATAACCCGCTCTTCCCGTCTTTTGTCCCGAAGAACCAAAGCATCCGCCCGTCCGACGAGGGCTCGAATGCGCGGAGATCGGATCCGCTCACGAGCTTCGTGACGTTTCGCTCACCGCGGCGATCGAGTTCGGCGGCATAGATGGCATTGTCCTGGGCATAAAGCACGTACGAGTGTCCCGGATACCATGCGACCCACGTGACGGGCGAGGAGAGGCGGGTAATGGTCTCGTCGGAGTGGGAGGACGCGTCGTACACGTGCAAGTCGAACCCGTCCGTGTAGAGAAGTCGGTTGCCGGTCGGTTCCCACTGCCAGAACGTCGCGCTCGCGTTGAGCAGGATGGGCTGGTCGCCGCCGGTCGACTGGATGAGGATGAGGCGATGTCGCTCGACGTCCTCGAGCTGGATCATGCCGTTTGGCGCGGATCCGACCGCGTAGGATCCGAACGGGACGTAGGCAAGGATTTCGTTCGAGTCGCCCTGGGCGCGTGAGACGGCCACGTGGTCGGCGGACGGGGATAGCATAATATCCGACGCGGGTACCGATGCAACGGCGAAGCCCGAATCGGTATGTACAAAGGTGACCGTCGTCATTCCGCGGTCGACGGCGGTCGTCGAGAGAATCGAGCCGTCCTCGAGCCAGGCGAAACGGATCTGTGCGTCTATGCCAACGGGAAGTCGGCTGACGAGAATGTCGGCGTCGGCCGAGAGGGTCGCAATCCATATCTCCGTCCACTGGCCCTTCGTCATCGCATACGCGGCTTTCGTGCCCTGCGGGCTCATGCTGACGGCACGGAGGTCCGTTTCGCGGATAAGCGTCTGGTTCCCATCCATGAAAAGCACGATGTCGTCCGCGAAGGTCGTCTTCTTGCTTTCGACGGCCAGGGTCTTCCTCCAGGTTGAGTAGCCGGCTTTTTCCGCGATGATCTCGTGATCGCCGGGAAAGATATTTTTCAGCAGTGACGGGGTCGTTGCCCGGTAGTCCGTCCCGTCGAGCAGGATATCGGCCCCCTTTGGAATGGAACTGACGGAAAGCACGCCGGTTTGGACCACGCGGCCGGTCCCGAAGTTGTACCGATATCCGGCGGTATAGAGCACGACAAGCGGCGCGGTAATCAAAAAAGCGCCTAAAAATACAGTGAAAAGAATGCGTCGGGTTCGCTTTTTCATACAGTTGGCATTCTATCACAAAATAGGGTATCCTAGGCCCATTATGCAATCGACCCTCATGTGTTCCCGGCGCAAGCCGCCGGTCGTCGCCTTTCTCATTGTCTCCGTCCTCGTTGGGACCTCCTTCTCGTCGGGCTGGTTCTTTGGCGAGCAACGGGGCGCGCGCGCGGCTGTTCCGGAGGGCGAGGGGCATCTGCTCGACAAAGGAACGGTCCCTTCCTCCGTTTCCGATGACGTAAATTTCAACGAGTTCTGGAATGTCTGGAACATGGTGAAAGACAACTACTACAAGCAGCCGGTCTCCGACAAATCGCTGTACTACGGCGCCATGAAGGGGATGGTCGCGGCCGCGGGCGACCCGTATACGATGTATTTCGACCCGGAGGCGTCCAAGGATTTCAAGGGGATGCTTTCCGGAACGTTCAGCGGAATTGGCGCCGAGATCGGATCAAAGGACGGGTTGATCGTGGTCGTCGCTCCGCTGAAGGATTCTCCCGCGGAAAAGGCGGGTCTCGCGGAAGGCGACATCATCCTGTCGATCGACGGGAAGGACACGACAAAACTGGCCGTCGACCAGGCTGTGGCGCTCATTCGCGGGGTGGAAGGAACCGACGTCAAGCTCTCGGTCGTTCACGTGGGGGCCGACCATGCCGAGGACCTTACGATTACCCGTCAGGTCATCAAGATCGACTCCGTGAAATGGAGTATCGACAAGGAAGGGTTCGCGACGATCTCGATCGCGGAGTTCAACGGAGATACCACTGGCTTGTTCAACCAGGCCGTGAACGACGTCCTTGCGAAGAACGTGAAGGGAATCGTCTTTGACCTTCGCTCGGACCCGGGCGGGCTCCTAACCGCGGCGATTGACGTCGCGTCGGCATGGACAGGGTACCAGACGGTCGTCATTGAGAAGCAGCAGGATGACGCCCAGTCTTTTCCGGGCGTCTCCGCACCGCGGCTTGAGGGAATCCCGACCGTCGTCCTCGTGGACGGCGGGAGCGCCTCGGCCTCGGAAATCGTCGCCGGAGCCCTCCAGGACTACGGCCTCGCCACGATGGTGGGAACGCAGACGTTTGGAAAGGGGTCCGTGCAGGATTTCCGAGATCTGCCCGACGGCTCGTCCGTAAAGATCACCATCGCCGCATGGTACACGCCCAAGGGACGCACGATTAACGAAACGGGTCTTACTCCCGACGTCGTGGTGGAATACACCAAGGAAGACGCACATGCCAAACGCGATCCGCAAAAAGAAAAGGCCCTTGAAATCCTCCGCACGCCCAAAGCAGCGGCGCATTGAGCGTGAGGTTTCGGCCGGAGGGATCATCTTTCGCCGAACCGGCGGCAAGCTTGAGTTTGCCATGATGATGGATTCCTACGGCAAGTGGGCATTCCCAAAGGGGCACGTCGAACATGGCGAATCCATGGAGGAGGCCGCGGCGCGCGAGACGCTCGAGGAGCTCGGTCTTTCCGAGATCCGGCTGCTTGAGCCGCTCGGCAAGATCGACATCTGGTTTCGCGACCGGTTTGAAAAAAAAGACGCGCTGATCCACAAGGACATCCATTATTTCCTGTTCGAGACCACTCCCGATGCCGAGCTCCATCCCGATCCGGCGGAGCACGCCTACGAGGCGAAGTGGGTCCTTCCGGGCAATCTCCTTGCCGAGTCGAGCTACGCGGACATGATTCCGATACTGAAGCGAGCCCTCGAATATGTCTTGCCAAATTCCCGGCATTGAGTATCCTTGACCCATATGTCACCTCTTCTCCTTACCGGACGCGTCGAACGCGGCGAAGGCATTGCCACGGGACTCGGCTGCCCAACCGCCAATCTCGCGGTTGAACAGGGGGTGATCATTCCAGCCCTCGGCGTGTACGTGGCCGAGACGATTCTGGAGGGGGCAACCTTTCCGTCTCTCGTGTGCGTCAACGACGGGCGTACAGGCAATAATTTGAAGCTGGAGGTGCATTTGATCGATATTTGCAGGGACTTAAGCGGAAAGCTCCTGTCGGTGCGCCTGATAAGCAAGATGCGTGACCTCATTCCGTGGGAGAGTGCGGAGCAAATGACCGCGCTGATTTCGAAAGATCTGGAAACGGCGCGCGCCTGGTTTGCCCACAGTGGTTCTTGACCAATGATATAGCCATATATTTGAACCCGTGCTAAGATACCCCTGTAAATCTCTAAGTTTTCCACAGGCGGACTTCCGCCGGGATCACACACTATGGCAAAGATGACAAAGAGCCAGACGCTGGCAGCCCTTGCGGATGCAACTGGAATGGCCAAGAAGGACGTTGGCATGTTCATGGACAAGCTCACCGAGCTCGCCTATAAGCAGACCAAGACCGCCGGAGAGTTCGTTCTCCCGGGCTTCGGCAAGCTGGTGAAGGTCGCCCGCGCCGCGCGCCAGGGTCGCAACCCGGCCACAGGCGAGACCATCCAGATCCCGGCCAAGACCGTCGTCAAGTTCCGCGTCGCCAAGCAGTGCAAGGACGCGTTGCTTTAAAGAGAGATTGCAAGCCGGTCCGACGTTTGTCGGACCGGTTTTGTTTTGGCTGGCGTTCGGATATACTGCGAACACTATGTCCACCCAACCCGACCATCAGAAAACAAAGACGATCCTCATCGACGTGATCCCGCAGAGGATGACGCCCAAGCAGAGCTTGGAGCGGCTTACGGAGCTGGAGGAGCTGACGAATACATACGGCGGGATCGTCGTGGTGAAGAAATACCAGCGTCGCCTGCACCCGCACCCGAAGATGTACATCGGGCCGGGGAAGGTCGAGGAGCTGGCGGTCGAGGGTCCGGCGGTAGGGGCCAAGCTTTTGATTATCAACGACCGGCTGAAACCGCGACAGATGTACGAGCTTTCCGAGCGTATTGGGAAAGCCGGGATGCACGTGTGGGACCGGATGGACCTGATCCTGAAGATCTTCGGCAAGCACGCGAACAATGCCGAGGCGAAGCTTGAGATCGAGCTTGCGTCGATCAGCCACATGGGTCCGCGTATCTACGGGATGGGCATGGAGTTGTCTCGCCAGGGCGGCGGTATCGGGACTCTCGGACAGGGCGAGACGAACACAGAGATCATGAAGCGCCACTTGAAGGAACGCGAGCGGACGGTGAAGGACAAGCTGAAGACATACCAGACGAGTCGCGACCTGCAGCGCGCGAACCGGTCGCGCAAGGGGCTGAAGACCGTCGCGATCGTCGGATACACGAACGCGGGGAAGACGACCCTTTTAAACGCGCTTACCGGTCGAAAAGAGTACGCGGCCAACGAGCTGTTCGCCACGCTCGACACGCGCGTCGGGTCGCTGTACCTTCCGGGACTCATGAAAACCGTGCTGATCTCGGACACCATCGGGTTCATCCGCGACCTTCCGCCCGAGCTCATCCAGGCGTTCGCGTCGACGCTCTCCGAGGCCGTCCATGCGGATTTGCTGCTTCACGTGGTCGACGCGTCCGACAAGAACGCGGTGAAGCACATGTCCGTCGTCGAGGATGTCCTGGGCAAGATTGGGGCGGACAAGATCCCGCGGATCGTCGTCTGGAACAAGGCCGACCGCCTGAAGCGTCGTTTGGCCGCGACGAAACTGTCCGTCTCAGCCGCCACCGGGGCGGGGATCGATGATCTGACCGCCCGCGTCGAGAAGGCCCTGTTCCCCTAATCGTCTCGACGATACGAAAAAACGCCCCGAAGGGCGTTTTTGCTTAGGCGTTCAGCTTGGTGAGATCGTACATCTTCCCCTCGCTCTGCCACTTCTTCAGGGTGCGCATGCCGCGCGCCGTGATGGACACCGTCATCATCGTTCCCGTTGCCGGGTTGAGAATGCGGCGCTTCGACAGGTTCGGATACAGGCGGCGCTTCGTCTTCACATTGGAGTGAGACACGTTGTTGCCCGTGGTCGTCTTTTTTCCGGTTACAATGCAAGTTTGAGCCATATTTTTGAGTTCGGGAGGATTATACACAGGTAGCGGATCGTTGGCAAGGGGTGTGGAAAATGGTAAAATCTCGGAGTTACTTTTGATCTATTTCCACTATGTCCTTGGCCCGTCTTCAGGAACTCCACAACGAACTCCGCGAAATGAAGGAAGAGCGCAAAAAGCTCAAGCAGGTGCTCAAGGACGAACTGACGCATCAGCCCAGGCATGCGGAGCTCATCGAGGAGATTCTGGTCCTGAAGACCGAGAAGTCGCAGATCGAGGGCAATGTGAGGGAGGCCGCGCCGAAGGACGCGCAGCGCATCGACGACCTCGACGAGGAAATCAAGGCGAGCGAGGAGCTGATGAGCGACATGGCGCTCAGCCTCATCATGAGCAACAAGTCCGTCGAGCTGAAGGACAAGTACGAGAACACCTACCTCCCGCTGATCAAGGTCGCGTTCAAGAAGGACGACGGCGGCGCGAAGAAGGACGAATAATCGCCTATGAAGCGTGTCTGGATCATCCCGGGCCTGATCGTCGTCGCTGCCATCGCGGTCGCGGCGACGATCTTGTGGTCGACGCGGCATGAGTGGGTTGACGGGACGAACCAGGCGCTCACGCAGTCTCTCGGTGCCCAGTCGACGCCGCGACAGCAGACGTTCCAAGGAATGCTTGCGGCGGGAACGAGCGCGGTCTACGTCGAGGATCAGGCCGACGGATCGTCCGAAGTCGCGATTGGGTTCGCCGTCATGAAGGATGCGGGCTTCGTCGCGGTCTACGACAGCGAAGGAGGACATCCTGGGAAGGAAATTGGACGATCGGCCTTGATTTCGGCCGGCGGAGGCGAGCACCTGACGGTTGTGACGAGTACGCCGCTACGTGGCGGGGAGATCTACTATGCGATTCTTTTGTCGAAGGACGGCGCCGAGCTCGCCGACGCGGACGGCAACGTCACGCTTATGAGCTTTGCGGCTCGAGTTGGCGCGGAGCCCGAGACGGGGGCGGTTCAGCCTTAGTCGTCTCGCCAAACTACAAACTACCAGCACATGTCCCTCCAGATTGTCACTCCATCGCTGTTTTATCAGTATGCAACCTGTCCGCACTGGATCTGGTATGACCATTTTGGCGACCAGTCGCGCAAGGAGAAACCGGCGGCGCTTGCGGAGAAGTTGTTGGAGCAGGGGGTGATGCACGAGGAGGAGTACGTGAAGGGTCTCATCGGGGACGGGTTCATCGAGGTTTCCACAAAAGACCAGGCAAAGGCGTTCGCGAAGACCGTCGAGTTGATGCGCCAGGGCGTCGCCACGATCTACCAGGGATCGATCGAGGCGACGGTTGACGGGGTGTTTTGGCGCGGACGGCCGGATTTGCTAGAGAAACGGAAAGGGAAGTCCAAACTTGGCCTGCACTTCTACGTCCCTGTGGATATCAAATCGTCGCATTCCATCCACAAGGAGCAGCAGCTCCAGCTGACCTTTTACGCGAAAATCCTAGAGGAAATCCAGGGAGTTCGTCCGAGGGAGACGGCGATCATCAACGTCGACCATGAGCGAATCGCGTTCGCACCCGGGTCGGAACACCTTGTCAAGGCGAAGAAAATCACCAAGGAAATCGTCGAAGTCCTGAACGGCAAGAAGCCTCCGCTGCGACTTGCAAGCAAGTGCAAGCACTCGCCGTGGTTCAAGGAATGCATCCGGTCCGCGGAGGAGGCGAACGACATCGCGCTCATCTACGACCTCGATGCCCGCGCGCATCCGGCGCTCCGGAAGGCCGGGATCGAGACCGTCGCGGACGCGGCCAAGATGGTCGTCGCGCGTCTGCCGAAGATCCCTCACTGCTCGCCCGCCGAGCTCGACCGAATCAAGCTCCAGGCGCAGTCGCTTGCCACGAACAACCTGCACTGGCTCAAGAAGCCGTCGATCCCGGACGCCCCGATTCGGATCTACTTCGACATCGAGGGCGATCCGTTGCTCGACGTCCAGTATCTGTTTGGATTCTGGATCGAGGGAGATGGAAAACCGAGATACGAGTATTTTCTCGCCGAAAAGCCCGAGCACGAGGCTCGCATGTGGCGTGAGTTCGTCGACTGGACCGCGACGCTGAAGCCCGGGACGTTCAAGGTCTATCACTACGCCGACTACGAGCGCGCCCAGACCCTGCGACTCGCAAAGGAACACGGATCGTCGCCCGCGTTCGAATACTTCGCCTCGCAGTACGTCGACCTTCTCGCGATTGTCCGCGAAAGCGTAATCTTCCCGCTCTATTTCTACTCGATCAAGGACATCGCCAAGTCCAAGTTCCTGAACTTTAAATGGCGCAGCAAGAAGGCGGGTGGCGCGCAGAGCATCTTCTGGTACGAGGAATGGCTGGAGACGAAGGATCGGCGGATCCTGCAGGATGTGATCGATTATAACGAGGACGACGTGCTGGCGACGGCGTGCCTGGACAAATGGTTACGGACCGTTGGAAAGTGATATACTGTGCGTACTATGCCATTCCTCAAGAAATCAAAGAAGCCCGTCGCGCCAACGCCGCGGACCTGTCGCATGCCGCTGACTCCTTCGGAGGAAAAGGACCGGAAGTCACCGGCCGAGTCGCTCAATGAGATTACCTGGCGCATTTTCCGTATCATGGCGGAGTTCGTCGAGGGGTTTCAGTTTCTGTCCGAGTTTCACCGCGAGGTGACGATCTTCGGATCGGCGCGGCTGCCAGAGACGGACATGTGGTACAAGGAGGCTCGGAAATTTGGAAAAATGCTCGCGGACTGCGGGTTCACGGTCGTCACCGGCGGAGGTCCGGGGATCATGGAAGCTGCCAATCGCGGCGCGATGGAAGAGGGCGGCGTATCCGTCGGCCTGAACATTCAGCTGCCGATGGAACAGCGCGCGAACCCATACATCACGCATGGCAAGGGTTTCCACTATTTCTTTTCGCGCAAAGTGATGCTGGCCGCCTCGGCCCAGGCGTACGTCTTTTTTCCGGGCGGATTCGGGACCATGGACGAGTTCTTCGAGATGCTCGTCCTCATTCAGACGAAGAAGGCCCAGCGCGTACCGATGGTGTGCGTCGGGAAGGAATTTTGGGAACCGCTGATGAAGTTCATCGACGAGATCATCGTGAAGAAGTTCAACGTGGCGACCGTGGAGGACACGAAGCTGTACGTGATCGTCGACAGCGCGGAGGCCGCGTTCAAGATCGTCGAGACGTCGTCGGAACGAACCTTCTTTTGATATGACACATTCGCACGACGGCAAGGGCGACACGCGACGGAAGGCGTGGGTGGTGGACGTTAACATGGGATACGGCCACAGCCGGGCGGCTTTCGCGCTGCGCGACCTTGCCGGAGGCGAGGTGATCTCGGCGAACGAGTACAAGGGCATTCCGGCTCACGATAAGAAGATTTGGAAGGAAAGTCGCAAGCTGTACGAAGCGATCTCGCGCATGAAGCCGGTGCCGGTCATCGGTCCGTTCCTGTTTGAGGCGCTCGACCGCTGGCAGGAGATCCCGTCGTTCTATCCCAGGCGCGACCTTTCCGATCCGAACATGCAGGTTAAGTCGCTGTACCGCCTGATTGCGAAGGGTTGGGGAAAGCACCTGATCGATACCCTGGCCAAGGATCCCGTTCCGCTTGTCACGACTTTTTTCGCGACGGCGTTCTTCGCGGATGCGTTCGACTATCCGGGTGAGATCTACTGCGTGACCACGGACGCGGATATCAGCCGGGCCTGGTGCGCGCTCGACCCGAAGAAGAGCCGGATCAAATACTTCGCGTCGAACGGGCGCGTCGTCGAACGTCTCAAGCTGTACGGAGTTCCGGCCGAGAATATCTTCCTCACGGGCTTTCCGATGCCCAAGGAACTGACCGGCGGAGCGGATTCGAAAATCCTCAAGGATCTGATCGCGGCGCGCCTGTGCAATCTCGACCCGGAAGGAATCTTTCACGAGCGGTACCAGCGAACGCTCAAGGCGGAGCTCGGGCCGATGCGATGCAAGATTTCCGAGGCGGCACATCCGCTGACCGTCACGTATTCCGTCGGAGGCGCCGGGGCTCAGAGACAGCTCGGGGTACAGGTCCTCGAGAGCCTGAAGCGAAAGATCGCGACGCACGAGGTCCGGTTCAACCTGGTCGCGGGAACTCGCAGGGACGTCGCGAAGTTTTACACGGAAGCGGCGATCGGCCTCGGGCTGAAGAAAGAGCTTGGCACCTGGCTGAACATTCCGACGTTCGATACGCGCGAGGAATACTTCGAGCAGTTCAACCGGATTCTCGCGACGACCGACATTCTCTGGACGAAGCCGTCCGAGCTGTCGTTCTATACCGGCCTTGGCATCGCGGTCGTCATGGCCCCGCCGATCGGGAGCCAGGAGGAGTTCAACCGCATCTGGCTGCAGTACATGGGCGGAGGCGTGTCGCAGAACGATCCGCGCTACGCGAGCGAGTGGCTGTTCGACTGGGTTCGCTCCGGCGGAATGGCGCGCATGGCCTGGAGCGGCTACGTGGAGGCGCCGACGCACGGAACGTACCGCATCGAGGACATCGTGCTCGGAAGAATCAGCGAGATCCAGCCGTTGCCGCTGATCGTGTAACCACCGTTTATGGACAAACCACTTGAATTTCTTCTCGGGGCAATCGAAAAGGCTCACGAGCTCGCCGAGACGAAGCCCGAGGGCGAGCTTCTGACCGTTTCCGAGACGGTCTCGGCAGCCGCGTCGGTATACGAGACGATCCGAAACTCGTTGGAATACGACGAGGAGCATTTGCTTCGTCGGAACGCGATCCGCCGGATCCTGAAGCGCAAGCTCGGGGAGGTGGAGAGCGCGGCGCTTGCGGCCGACCTGCTGCGCGAGCTGATCTGGGCGCGGTACCTTCCGAACAAGGCGGTCCCCGAGTCCAAGGTCGGCACGCTCGCCGCGGTCCTCGACAAGTACCAGCCGCTGTTCGCCGCCGCGACGCACACGACGAAGGAAGGCCAGCGCTCGCACGACTGGCTGCTTGACGTCGTCTCCACCGAGGTCGAGTACGTGATGTCCCCGCCGATCGTGGACGAGGCCGTGGCCAGCTTCGCGTACGCGGAGCTGAAGCAGCGTCTGTCGTGGAACAGCGACGTGATCGGCGAGCAGGATCGAGACCTTCAGCTGTACGTTGCCGTTCACCGCGCGGTTCTCAAGTCGAACCTCGCGACGCTGCGATTCCGCGTGTTCGCCCTGTTCCACCCCGACTGGACCAAGTCGGGCGAGCATGTCGTGAAAGCCGTGACGGCCGAGGAGCTTACGCGCATGATCGACCAGGTGGAGCGATCCATCCAGCATCCGGGCCAGGACGCGCTGTACATGATCGTGCGCCGGCACGCCATCGTGTTCCACGTGATCCGCGACGCGGCCGAGGAAAATCCGAAGAAATTCGCCGAGTACGTGACGGCGCACAACGTGGGCGAGATCGATTCCCGGGTCTCGCTGTTCGCGTCGCAGCGCTACGACAAGTTCAAGGCGCGCCTGCGCAACTCGGTCGTACGCGCCGTGCTGTTCCTGTTCATTACCAAGATGGCGCTCGCGCTCATTATCGAGTTTCCATACGAGCGGCTCGTGCTGAAGACCACGAACATTACGCCGCTGCTCGTGAACATCATCTTCCACCCGACGATGCTCGGCATCATCGGACTGACCGCGCGCATCCCGGAGGCGGCGAACACGGAGGCGATCATCCACGAGGCCCACGCGTTCCTCGGAATCGGCGACAACGTCGGGTTCACGTACAAGATGCGCCGGCCCTGGTCGCGCGGAACGCTCGGCATCGTGTTCAACGCGATTTACGCCGTGATGTTCCTGTTCACGATCACGGTGATCGCGACGATCCTCCACTCGTTCGACTTCAACGGACTCTCGATCTTCTTCTTCGTCTTCTTCCTCTCGCTCGTCACCTTCTTCGGCCTGAAGATCCGCAACACGCGCCGCGAGCTGATGGTGGTGGAGACGCGCGTCGGCATCGTCGGAACGATCGCGGACATTCTGTTCCTCCCGATGATCCGCGCCGGCCGCTGGGTTGCTCTCCGGGCCCCGCGGGTGAACGTGTTCATCTTCTTCTTCGACTTCATCGTGGAGGCGCCGTTCAAGGCGGCGATCAGCATGGTGGAGGGGTGGCTGGCGTTTCTGCGGGAAAAGAAGGAGGAAATTTAGCCATGTGGTTACGAAGTGACGAAAAATATTACGAAAGTCACGAAATACGAAAAGAAACGCATCGTCGTCGCCTTACTGATCGTCGCGGTGGCGTTTGGGTTGGCGGTTTGGGCGGAGGTGCCGGCGCGACAGAAGTTGGGCGTGACGTTTTCTACGATTCACGCGCGGGAGCTTGGGCTGGATCCGCGGGAGACGTTTATGGCGCTGCTGGACGACGTCGGCGTGCGACGGTTTCGGATTCCGGTGTACTGGTCGGACGTGGAGCCCCGCCAAGGCGAGTTTCATTGGGACGACGTGGACTGGATGATGGGCGAGGCGGAGAAACGCGGAGCTTCGGTGACATTGGCGATTGGGATGAAGGTCCCGCGGTGGCCGGAGTGCTTCGTTCCGGACTGGGCTGAGGCTGGAGACGCCCCGAAGCGGTACGAGGCGTTGGAGACATTTCTTGGGGGCGTCGTCGCACGCTATCAGAACAGTCCCGCGCTCTCTCGCTGGCAGGTGGAGAACGAGCCGTTGTTCGACTTCGGCGTGTGTCCGAAGCCCGACGCGACCGAGTGGCGGCGCGAGATTGATCTCGTTCGCCAAGCCGATGGCAAACACCCGATCGCTGCGACGGTCAGCGGGGAACTGGAGGCATGGCTTCCCGTCGCGGGTCCCGTCGACGATCTCGGGATATCGCTCTACCGCACGACGTGGAGCCCCACGTTCGGCTATTTTCACTACCCGATTCCCGCCTGGGTCTATCGCGTTCGCGCCCTTGCCGTCCGTCCGTTCGTGGGAGAGGTGGGCATTTCCGAGCTGCAGGCCGAACCCTGGTTCGGCGAGCCGATCGCGAACAATGCCCCGGCCGAGTGGGCGACCTACTTTACCCCGCGCGACCTCGCCGAGAACGTCGCCTTCGCCGCGCGCACGGGCATTTCCGAGACGAACCTCTGGGGCGCGGAGTGGTGGTTCTGGCTGAAGAAGCACGGGGATCCGGGACTGTGGAACGAGGCGAGGCGGATATTCTCATCGCGCTAGTATGTCGCAACCCACCATGGATTTTTTGGACGTGCCGCTCGCGAGAATCCTTCGCGCGAAGGCGGAGCGCGCGGTCGCGGCCGGACGCGAGGAGATCGTGCCGGGCATTCCCGGCATCGAGACGATTCACTTGTTGCGCGCGAGGGACGCGCTGTCGCTCAAGCGGCTGCCGAAGACGATGGCGGTCATCGGCGCGGGGTCGACGGGATGCGAGATCGCGGCGCTCTTCGCGTCGCTCGGGACGCGCGTCCTGCTCGTGGAGCGGGAGGCGAACGTACTGCCGCGCGTCGACCGGGAGATTTCCGCTGTCGCGGGCGCTCGGCTTTCCCGTCTGGGGATCGAGGTCGCGACGTCCGCGGAAATTCTCGAGGCAATCAACGCCACAGGGGCGGTATACGGGCTGAGGGTACGGTCCGGCGCCACGATCGAGACGCACGCGCTCGAGGCGGTCGTGCTGGCGGCGGGACGCACGGGCAAGCCCGCTGATCCGTCCTTGGTCCGCGTCGCGTTCGTCCACACCGAGGTCGCGACGGCGGGACTGACGGCCTCGGAGGCGAAGGCAAGGTTCGGCGG